>PMZR01000004.1 GCA_003170135.1 Acidobacteriota bacterium | reverse complement strand
GCACGTCGCACCTCGCACCTCGCCCCCCCCACCCGGCACGTCGCCCGCCGCACACCACGCCGCCTGCGATAGACTGCACCGCGTGATGACGATCGCCCTGGTGGTCGCGCTGGCCTGGGGCGCGCTGGCCTTCGGCGCCGTGTATCCCTGGGCATACATCCCGCTCGCCATCGCGTGCGTGGGGATTGGCGTCTTCGGGTTCCTGGCGGCGCGAAGGCGGGTCAACCGCCCGATCGCCGCCGGCCNNGGCCTGGCGCTTCTCGCGATCGCGACCGCGCTCCAGCTCGTGCCGCTGCCCATGGCGACGCTCAGGCGGCTGAATCCGGGGACCGAGTCCTTCCTGCGCCGCTACGACCTGCACTATGCCGCCATGGCGGAAGTCGAAGACGCGATGGCGCGCACCGAGGCGCTGCGCGCTGCCCGAAGTCCGAAGTCCGAAGTCCGAGGTCCCAAGGCCCAAGGCCCGAGGCCGCCAGCCAGGGACCAGGGACCAGGGACGCACCCCATGTCGATCGATCCGGCGCAGACCTGGCTCGGACTCGCGCTCTTCGCGGGCTTGGCGATCTTCCTGCTCGGGCTTGCGCGCGGGTTGACGGCGCGCGACGCGCGACGCCTCGCGCCGTCGCTGGTCGGTGTCGGCGTTGTGCTCGCGTTGGTCGGCATCATCCAGGAGGCGACCTTCAACGGCAAGATCTACGGCTTCTGGATCCCGTACGTGGGCATTCGCCCGACGGGACCCGGCGGCGGGACGTTCGGGCCGTTCGTCAACCGCAACCACTTCGCCGGCTGGATGCTGATGGCGCTCGCCGTCGGTCTCGGCTACTTCTGCGCGCTGGTGGGCCGGGGTATGCGGCACGTGAAGCCGGGCTGGCGAAACCGGCTGCTGTGGTTGTCCTCGGCCGACGCGAACCGCGTGATCCTCGTCGGGTTCGGCCTGCTGGTGATGGGCCTGTCGCTCGTGATGACGCTGTCGCGATCGGGCACCACGTGCTTCGCCATCGCGATTGCGCTCACCGGCCTGGCGGTTGCGCGCAGACAGGCGAAGCGCCCGCGCCGCGCGGTGCTCGTCGCCTACGTGCTCTTCCTCGGCGTGCTCGCCATCGGCTGGGCCGGCGTGGATGCGGTGGCGGACCGGTTTGCCAAGGCCGACAGCGACCTGGCGTTCCGCACCGCCGTCTGGAGCGACGCCCTCCACATCTATCGCGACTTCCCGGTCTTCGGCAGCGGCGTGAACACGTTCGGCACGGCGATGGTCGTCTACCAGACGGCGGATCCGTCGGTGCACTTCATGGAGTCGCACAACGACTACGTGCAGCTGCTCTCGGAGGGCGGCCTGCTGGTGACGATTCCCGCGCTCGTCCTGCTGCTGCTCTTCATCCGCGAAGTGCGGCGCCGCTTTTGCGACGACACCGACGATGAGCGGACGTACTGGATCCGGGTGGGCGCGGTGACCGGCCTCATCGCGATCGGCCTGCAGGAGATCGTCGAGTTCAGCCTGCAGATGCCGGGCAACGCCGCGCTGTTCTGCACGCTGATGGCGATTGCGGCCGGGACGCTGCCGCACAGGCGCGATCACGGGGTGCGAAGTGCGTAGTGCGAGGTGCGTGGTGCGAAGTGCGTGGTGCGGTGTGCGCGTGCGGCTCTGCGGTCCCGCGCGAGCCGGGCCACCGGCGCGAGCCGTAGAGTCGAGACAAGCGGAAGGCGCCGAAATCCGAGGCGGAGGCCAACCGCACACGGGGTCAGGTCTCAGACCTGACCCCGAGCGATGGGGGCTACGCACCCGTCCTGCACCCCGCGCCGTTCTTTGGACGATAAGCCGAAGCCGAGGATTTGCCGAGGACTGGGCTCGAGCGGTGGCCCGGCTCGTGCGGGACCGCGCGCCGACTGGTCGGTGCGACGTGAAGTGCGTGGTGCGAGGTGCGGAGTACCGTGCTCACGCTCGGAATCTGTTACCGATGTCTTTAGACAGTTCTGTGACCGATGTCCTTGACTGTTCCCCGAGTGCGATGTCCGACCTGCACCACGGCGTGCTACGGCAGATGCTCCAGGTCGTCCAGATCCGTAGCCCCCCACCAGCAAGTACTCAACGCCGCACGAGTTGAGCAACCTCAAGAACTCTTTGAAGTCCGGCGGCAGGTTCGCTGTAGCCGCACCGCACCTCGCGCCTCGCACTTACCTGAGAACCACCACGCGCAGTCCGGGGACCGCGTGAAAATGCGCTTCGTCGGTGGGACCGACCAGCACGCCGAACCCGAGATCCAGGGCCGTAGCCGCGACCATCAGGTCGTTCGAAGGGATGAGCCGTCCGGTGCGGCTCAAACGCCCATACAGCTCCGCCCACCGTTGGGCGGCGGTCGCACCGAACTCCACGATGGGAATGGCGGCCGCCAGCGCGCCGATCTTCGCGCGGCGGTCGGCCGCGCGCCGGCGCGTGTCCGCCATTTCCGCACCGACGAGCAGTTCGGCGTAGACGATCGCCGGAAGCGCCGCGGGCTCGTCGGGCAGCGCCTTCCGCCACGGCTTCGCCGCCCGCTCGATGGCCACCAGCGCGCTCGTGTCGATTACGAGGCCCATGGATTTCGCGGCTCACGGTCGGCCGCGCCGACACGCTCGAGCGCCTCGGCAAAGCCAGGGTCCGGCTCTGCGGCGTCCCGCCACGCGTGGACGGCGTCAGCCACGTGCCCGGCCCGTGCCGAGCGCGCCGGTTCGATCCGCGCCACGATGACGCCGTTGCGTTCCACCTCGAACGATTCGCCGCGATACCGGATGCGGCCGAGGACATCGCCGAGCTGCCGCGCCAGCATCGTCGCCGAAATTTTCTTCATAAGTACGCATTATACATAATTCGGTATTTGGCGGCCCAGAACACCGCAGTTCGCACCGCCGTTGCACGTCGCACCTTCCAGTCGGCGCGCGTCGCCCCCATCCCCACGCCATAAGACAGTTGGCCTCCGCCTCGGATTTCGGCGCCTTCCGCTTGTCTCGACTCTACGGCTCGCGCCGGTGGCCCGCCTCGCGCGGGACCGCAGTCAGGCTCCGCACCTCGCACGCCGCACCTCCTACACCTCGCACCTCGCACTTCGCACCTCGCACTTACCCGGCTCCCCACATACACTGGAGAGCATGAACCTGACGCTCCTCGCCATCTTTGCCGGTGCCGCGTTCGGTCTCTGGTCCCTGCTCATGAGCCTGACCGGCCTCAGGGCCGGCGGCGTCGTGTTCATGCTGCTGGCGGGCACCATCCTCGTCACGGTGCCCTGGTTCCTGCTGGTGCGCCCGGGGCCGTGGCTCGACGCCGGGCGCGATCCCCGGACGGCGGTCGCGGCGGGCCTGGGCGCCGCGTGCGTGAACGGCATCGGCATGGTGCTGCTGCCGCCGCTGCTCGACGGCCCGCCCGGCCTCGTCGGCACCCGCGTGCTCGTGCTGAACGTCGCCGTCGTCAGCGTGGTCGCCGCGTGGACCATCAGCTTCGGTGGCGAGGGGCTCACCGCGTCCAAGGTCGTGGGCGTCGTCTTTGCGATCGCGGCGGTGTGGCTGCTGGGGAGGTGACGGTTGTGCCAGCCCGTCCGCCGACGAAACGCAGGCTTTTTCAGCCGCGATCACCATCGAGGCCATTAGTATCCTCAGGGTCAGAGCCGCCCGAGCACCGGCGTGGCCGCAGTCCTCGACGAGCCGTCGGTCGTCGGGGAAAACGCCGCGACGCGCGTCGTTTTCCGCTGGCGCACGGATGGTCGAATGGCGCTCAACTTCGAGACGCCCGGCCGCGGCGCAAGCAGGACTGAAGTCCTGCTCCACATGGACGGGACGGTGCGCGGTCCCGCGCGAGCCAGGCCACCGCTCGAGTCCAGTCCTCGGCAAATCCTCGGCTGCGACGGCGGGGTCCCCACTGCGGCAGCCGCAGTGGGGTGCCCTTAACTTCCGGAGAACGGCGCGGGGTGCAGGACGGGTGCGTGGCCCCCATCGCTCGGGGTCAGGTCTGAGACCTGACCCCGTGTGCGAGTCTCGACTCTACGGCTCGCGCCGGTGGCCTGGCTCGTGCGGGACCGCGGTCCGGCTCCGCACCCCGCACTCCGCACCACACCTCGCACTCCGCACCTCGCACCACGCACTTCACCGTCGCACCTCGCACTCCGCCCCCCGCACCTGTTAAAGTGTCCCCGGCGTCCGGAGGGCACCATGCAGCGAACGTGGATGGCGATCGGCCTGGTCGTCGCGGCGCTCGCGGGACCGTCGCAGTTCTGGCCGGCAGTCGGCGACCTCCACGCTCGCGCCATCACGCAGTCGCCGGCCATCCAGGTCCCGGGCGCGTTCCGGAGCAGCATCACCCTGGTGCCGGTGGACGTCCGCGTCCTCGACCGCGACGGCCGGCCGGTGACCGACCTGAAACAGGACGATTTCACGCTGCTCGAGGACGGCGTC
>PMZR01000046.1 GCA_003170135.1 Acidobacteriota bacterium | reverse complement strand
CAGGCCATGAACACGGGCCACGACGGCTCGCTGACGACAATTCACGCCAACACGCCGCGCGACGCCATCGCCCGCATCGAGACGATGGTGGCGATGTCGAACATGCACCTGCCCGACCGCGCCGTGCGTCAGCAGATCGCCTCCGCGATTCAGCTCGTCGTCCAGGAGACCCGCATGAGCGACGGCTCGCGCAAGGTGACCAGCATCTCGGAGATCACGGGGATGGAAGGCGACGTGATCACGATGCAGGAGGCGTTCGCGTTCGAGAAAGTGGGCGTGACCCAGGATGGCAAGGTGATCGGCCGGTTCCGCGCGACCGGCGTGCGGCCGAAGTGCTGCGAGCGGCTGAAGGCGAGCGGCATCCACCTGCCCCCCGAGATGTTCGAAGGCGTGACGGAGGTGCGCTGAGATGGCCGCCTGGCTCATCGTATTCGCCGCGTTCGTCCTCGGCGTCGGCCTCGTCGTTGGCACCGTCGCCGGCGCGACCTGGCTGCCCGACTACATGTTGCGCCACCGTATCGACCAGCGCATGCGGAACCCGGACTTCCAGGACGAGGCTGACGGCCGGGAGTCCTCCATCGTCAAGCGGGTGCACACCGGTGCCCTGCCCTCGCTCGAACGCCTGCTCGGACGCACCCGGCAGGGCGGCCGGATGGCGAGCCTCCTGTCGCAGTCGGGAAGCCGCGTGAGCGCGAGCGCCGTGGTGATCGCCTCGATTCTGTGCGGGCTGGCGTGTGCGGTGACCTCGTGGGTGCTGGTGCCGTTCATCGGCGCGCCGATCGTGGCGGCCGTGCTCGGCGCCTGCCTGCCGCTGGCGGTGCTTCGCCACCGCCGCGCGCGACGCCTGAAGCGATTCGAAGAGCAGTTTCCAGAGGCACTCGACCTGCTCTCGCGCGCCATTCGCGCGGGACATGCCTTCGCCACCGCGATGGGCATGGTGGCGAGCGAGGGGCCCGACCCGATCGGGCCCGAGTTCCGCAAGACGTTCGACGAGCAGAATTTCGGACTGCCCATCAAGGACGCGCTCCACAACCTGTCGGCGCGAGTGCCGCTGCTCGACGTGAAGTTCTTCGTGACGGCCGTGCTCATTCAGCGCGAGACGGGCGGCAATCTGTCGGAGATTCTCGAGAACCTGGGCACCGTGGTGCGCGAGCGGTTCAAGGTGCTGCGGCAGGTGCGCGTCCACACCGCGCACGGCCGGTTCACGGGGTACGTGCTGATTGCGTTGCCCGCGGCGCTCGCCATCGCGCTGATGTTCATCAACCCCGAGCACATGAGCCTGCTGTTCACGGAGCGGATGGGACACGTCATGCTCACCATCGCGGTGGTGCTCCAGGTCATCGGCTTCCTCTGGATCAAACGCGTCGTGAAGATCGAGGTCTGATATGGCCATGGCGCTGCCGTTCGTCGTGTTCGTCTGCGGCACCCTCCTCGTGACCCTCGCCGGTCTCCGCCTGGTGCCGGGACGGGCGAGCGCGATGGACCGGAGGCTGAAGGAGGTCGCGGGCGATCTGGAGCCGGTCACCGAGGCGCCGCCCCGATTCCAGGCGCTGGGGGAAGCCCTCAAGCGCGTCGGCCGAAAGGTTCCCCGCTCGCCTTCCGAGATGGGCAAGCTGCGATTGCGTCTCGTGCAGGCGGGTTTCCGGGGCGACGATGTCCTGATGCTGTTCTTCGGCGTCCGGCTGGCGATCGCCGTCGGCGCCTTCGCGCTCTTTGCGCTACCCGTGATCATGCGGCCGCACGTGTCGCTGGCACTCGGCGCGTCCGGCCTCGGCTACGTGCTACCGGGCGTCATGCTGGCGCGCATGGGCAAGCGCCGCCAGCACCGGCTCCGTCTCGCGCTGCCCGACGCCCTCGACCTGCTCGTGGTCACCGTGGAGGCGGGCCTCGGCCTCGATCAGGCGATTCACCGCGTCAGCGAGGAGTTGGAATTCAGCCACCCGGAGCTGTCGTCCGAGCTACGCATGGTGAACCTCGAACTGCGCGCGGGCAAAGCCCGCGTTGAAGCGCTGCGCAACCTCGGCGACCGGACGGGCGTCGACGACCTCGCCTCGCTGGTGGCGATGCTGATCCAGACAGATCGCTTCGGCACCAGCATCGCCCAGTCCTTGCGCGTGCACTCGGAGACGCTGCGCACGAAGCGGCGCCAGCGGGCCGAGGAGGCCGCGGCGAAGACCGGCGTGAAGATGGTCTTCCCGCTCGTCTTCTGCATCTTCCCGGCGATCTTCGTCGTGACGATTGGCCCGGCGGCCATCCAGTTCGTGAAGGTCCTGTTCCCCGCGATCAAGAAGTAGCGGTCGCGGTCGAGGCGGGCCCCGGGGTGTGCGGGTATGAACGTTCCAGACGATGCACCGGCGGCCGAGATCGGTGAGACGGCACCGCCGGCGCCACACGACATCGCGGCGACCGGCCTGTCGGCGGACGTCCTGCTGCAGCTCGTCGTCAAGACGCTGTACACCGGCGAAGCAAGCGGACACCAGCTCGCCGAGCGCCTGCGGCTGGCGTACTCGGTCATCGAGGCGCTGGTCGATCACGTCCGCATCGAGCGGCTGGTCGAAGTGCGGGGAACGAGCGGGGCGGGGAGCGCCGGGTACCGGTACGCGCTCACGGATCTCGGCCGCGATCGTGCGCACCAGTTCCAGGAAGTGAACCAGTACGTCGGGCCGGCGCCCGTGCCCCTGGACCAGTACGTCGCCCGCATGCGCGCCGGTGCCGGCAACCGCCCGCGCGTCGATGCCGATCGCGTGGCGCACGGCTTCGAGCACCTCGTGGTGAGCCGGGGGGTGCTCGATCAACTCGGCCCCGCGATCAACTCCGGCAAGTCGGTCTTCCTCTACGGGCCGCCGGGCAACGGGAAGACGGTGATCGCGGAAGGCATCGGCAGCACGCTCGGCGGCGATCTTTTCATCCCGCATGCCCTCGACGTGGACAGCCAGATCATCACGATGTTCGACCCGGTCAACCACGTGACGGTCGACGCGGACGAGACGGCCGCCCGCCCGGTCGTGACCAGCGACGCACGCGACCGGCGCTGGGTCCACATCCGGCGGCCGGTCGTGACCGTCGGCGGCGAGCTGACGCTCGACATGCTCGACCTCACCTTCAACCCGATCGCGCGCTTCTACGAGGCGCCCATCCAGCTGAAGGCGAACGGCGGCGTGTTCGTGGTGGACGACTTCGGACGGCAGCGCATCCGGCCGCGCGACCTGCTGAACCGGTGGATCGTGCCCCTCGAGAGCCGCGTCGATTACCTCACCCTGCACACGGGCAAGAAGTTCGAGGTGCCCTTCGACGTGCTCATCGTGTTTGCGACCAACCTGAAGCCCGAGTCGCTCGCCGACGAAGCGTTCCTGCGCCGCATCCCGTACAAGATCTACGCGAAGAACCCCACCGCCGCCGAGTTCTCGCGCATCTTCGAGATGAACTGCCGCCGCGCCCGCGTCCGGTTCGATCCGGTCGTCGTCGAATACCTCCAACGCCGGTACTACGGGCCGCGCAACATCGAGATGCGGGCGTGCCAGCCGCGCGACCTGCTGAACCACGTCCTCGACCTGGCCGCCTACCAGAAGCGTCCGCCGTCGATCACGCGGGAACTGCTCGACGCGGCGTGCGCGAGTTACTTCCTCGAGGAATCCGAGCACCAGGCGTCCGCGCGACGGGGGGAACCGGTGCCGGTGGCGGGCGACGAGGCCTGAACACGCAACGGGACGGCCCGCGGCCGTCCCTCGCGGTGAGGACGCATGGCACAACCGGTGATGCAGGGGGCCTCGGCGGCCAGGGCCGGGTTCGTCGCGGACCTCGCGCCGGATGCTCGTTTGACAGCGGGCGGCGTGATGGCCCATGCCGCGTGTCACGAACGCCGCGTGCTGGCCCGCGTGCTCTCCCTGCGCCTGCTCGGCTGGGAGCCGGGCGATGTCCTGTCGCGCATCGTCGTCGGCGCGTTGTTCCTCGCGCTCGCGGTCCGCATTGCCGACAACGCCCTCCTGACCGGCCGTGTGACCGGCCTGCTGCTCGTGGCCAGCGAAGGGCTCGTCGTCGTGCTGATGATCGTGCGGCGGCCGACCGGCGAGGTGGACCGGCGCTGGGACGCGCGCCTGGTCACGATGCTGTCGATGGTCGGCCCGCCGCTCGTGCGCCCGCTGCCGACGCTTGCCGGCGGCGAAGACGTCGTGACGGCGCTCTTCTCGGCCGCGGGACTCCTCCTGGTCGTCGTGTCGAAGATGGCGCTCGGGCGCAGCTTCGGCCTCGTGCCTGCCAACCGCGGCGTGGTCTGCTCGGGCCCATATCGCCTCGTGCGGCACCCGATCTATCTCGGGTACCTCGTGACGCACGTGGCCTTCGTCATCGCGAACCCGCTCGCCTGGAACCTCTGCGTGCTGGCCGCGGCCGACACGGCGCTGCTGGTGCGCGCCTTCTACGAGGAACGGACGCTCGAACGCGATCGCGCCTACGTCGCCTACGAGGCGCGCGTGCGATGGCGGGTCGTGCCGGGCGTGCTGTAGGGCGGCCGCTGGCTCACGGAATCCGGGTGCTGACGACCGAGCAGTTCGCCCGGGACCTGGCAGGCGGGGTATGAGCCGGCGCGGCGGCCGGTCAGCCGCGGGGCCGCACCAGCCGCGCCACGGTCGCACCGAGGTGCGAATCGGGGTCGTCCCAGAACTCGGCGACCAGTGGGTGGCGGTCGAGTGTGGCCTGCACGATGCCGCGCTGCACGCCGTGCCCGCGGCCGTGGACGATGCGCACCTCCCGCAGGCCGCGCGCGTGCGCGGCGGTCACGTATTCCTCGACGACGGATGCCACATCCCGCGGCAGGAACGCGTGCAGATCGAGGAAGCCGTCGATGGGCAGCAAAACGGCGTGCTCCTGGTCGTCGGGGTCGGCCATGCGCGTCGGCTGAGCCTCAAAGGCGCGGTCACTTCTGCGTGTATTCGACCGTGACGACGGTGGTGATGCCGCCCCGCGACGAGAAGTCACCAACGACTCTCATGCGGCGGGGCTGGCAGATGGCGACCAGGTCGTCGAGGATTTGATTTGTCGCCTGTTCGTAGAAAATCCCGCGATTTCTGAACTCGATCAGATAGTATTTGAGAGACTTGAGTTCGATGCAGAGCTGGTCGGGGACGTACGTGATCCGGATCTCGCCGAAGTCGGGCAGGCCGGTCTTCGGACAGATCGAGGTGAACTCCGGGCAGCGGATCTCGATCTCGTAGTCACGGCTCGGCTGTGGGTTGGGAAACGTCTCCAGGCGCTCGGACATCGAAAAATTCTAGCACTATCGGCACTTTATGCCAGAAGGCCAATTGACACTGGCAAGGGTGCGCGTTAGAGTACGACGAAATTCCGGCCTGATTCCGCATGGCGCCGTCGCGCGCACGGCCGTCCTGCGGTAAACATTTGAGGCGCGCCCAAGTGAGGGGGGACGGTATGGCTGACGCCCGCAGGATGGGCAAATCGGAGCTCTTCGCGCACTTCGCCACTCGGTTCGAGGTCAAGCGCGCTCAGGCGCGGGAGTTCTTCGACGAGCTCACGATGCTCGCCGAGAAGGAACTCAAACGGTCCGGTGAGTTCGTGCTGCCCGGCATGGTGAAGCTGGTGGTGCAGAAGCGCAAGGCCCGCATGGGGCGCAATCCTGCAACCGGCGAGGCCATCAAGATCCCGGCCAAGACCGTCGTCAAGGCGCGGATCGCCAAGCAGCTGAAGGACACCGTTCTTCCGCGCAAGTAGTCCCGCGCAGGTGCTGGAACTGGAGAATCGGGTCGGGAGAAGTCCTGACTCCTTCTCCAGCTTCCCAGGCACTCCCCACTGCACGCGGGCCGCGTCTGCGCATGCCTGCGCCGCGGCCGGCCCGATCATACCGCGTCCCGGCCCGCCGCCGTTCACGTTTTTCGACTGATCCATTACAGATACGTCGAGAGTCGCGCCTTCTGGCGGCCAGCGGCGACAGGCGCGCCGGATGCACGCCGCGTTCTAACCCCGCGCCTGCAAAGCCGGTTACTGCACGGTCAGCGGGACCGGCTCGGCTGTGGCACATCTGTTGCGATGCCATCCATCGCCGCGTCGCGTGACGATTCGCCACGACGCGCAGCGCTCGGTAATCGCCCCCACCCGTTGCTTACTTGTTACCTGCTGCCGGAGGAGACTCCTGTGCGCACACGAATCCTGGCCGTGATCACGTTGGCGCTGACCGCAGGAGGCGGCCTCGCTTACGCGACCTACAACTTGATCCAGAGAACGGACGCGCCCGCGCAGACGGTCGCGATGCCGACCCGGCCCGTCGTGCTGGCCTCGGCCGACCTTTCGCTGGGCGACGAGATCACCGCCGATCAGCTGCGCGTGGTCAGGTTCCCGAAGGCCGAAGTGCTCGAGGGCGCGTTCGCGAACCCGAGCGAGGTCGTCGGCCGCGCGGTCATCTCCCACATCGTCCGCAACGAGCCGATCCTGTCGGACAAACTCGCGCCCAAGGACGCGGGGTCCGGCCTGCCGCCGTCCATCCCGCCCGGCCTGCGCGCCGTGTCGGTGCGCGTGAACGAAGTGATCGGCGTCGCCGGGTACGTGCTGCCCGGGTCGCACGTCGATGTCCTCGCCACCGCGAGCCCGACACAACAGGTGCAGGACACGACCACGAAGGTGGTGCTGACCAACGTGCCGGTGTTGACCGCCGGAACCCGCCTGGAACAGGACCAGAAGGATGGCAAGCCCGTTCAGGTGAGTGTGGTGACGCTGCTCGTCTCCCCCGAGCAGGCCGAACGGCTGACTCTTGCGAGCACCGAGGGGAAAGTGCAGCTCGCGCTGCGCAACCCGTTGGACAAGGGTACGCCCGACACGCGTGGGATCAAGCCCGCCGCGCTTCTGAGCTCTCGGACCCTGGCCGCCCCCACGGCCAGGGCGAACCGCGAGGCGGCCCGCGCCGCGACGACGCAGGCCGCCGCCGCACCGCTGCCTCCGCCGACCGTGGAGGTGATTCGCGGCGACAAGCGGGCCAACGAAGTTATCCGGTAGCGGAGGACCGTCATGACAGTCGGAACGAACGTGCGGGCGCGGGCGTCGTGGATCGCCGTCTTCATTCTCGTCATCCTGGTGGCCGCCCCACAGGCGCAGCAGCGTCAGATCGTCTCGTACTCGAGCGACGGGGCGCCTGTGACCACCACGATCACGCGGGAGATCGACTTGCTCGTTGGCCGGTCCGCCGTCCTCAACGTCAAGGGCCCCATCTCGCGCATCTCGCTCACGGTGCCCGACATTGCCGACGCGCTGGTGACCGCGCCGCAGGAGATCCTGATCCACGGCAAGACGCCAGGCACGATCTCGTTGTTCGTCTGGGAAAAGACCGGAGGGATCTCGACCTACGAGGTGACGGTCCGGCGCGACCTGGGCGTGTTCACCAACCAGCTGGCCCAGTTGTTTCCCGGCGAGCAGATCCAGGTGACCGGCAGCGGTAAAGACGTCGTGCTGTCCGGCCGCGTGTCCAGCCAGTACGTGGTCGAAAAGGCGGCGGACGTTGCGGTCGCGTACGCGGAGAAGAAGGAGAACGTCGTCAACCTGCTCAAGCTCCAGGAAGGCGTCGCGTCCAACCAGGTGCTGCTCAGGGTCCGGTTCGCGGAGGTCAGTCGCAACGCCGTCCAGGAGCTGGGCGCCTCGCTGTTCACCGGCGCCGGCGGGTTTCACGACTACGTCGCCCGTACGACGACACAGCAGTTCGCCGCGCCGAGCTTCGACACGATGACGCGCGACTCCGTCCAGGGCGCGGACCAATGGGGCGGCGGGCGCGACACGGTCACCTCGACCGGCGGCCAGCAGACGTTCAGCGACTTCCTGAACCTGTTCCTGTTCAACAACCGCTTGAACATCGGCGCGCTCGTCCGCGCGATGGAGAGCAAGGGCGTGTTCCAGAGCCTGGCCGAGCCGAACCTGGTCGCCACCGACGGCAAGGAAGCCAGCTTCCTCGCGGGCGGCGAGTACCCGTACCCGGTGGTGCAGGGCTCCAACCAGGGGACCTCGGTCTCGATCCAGTTCAAGGAATTCGGCGTGCGGCTGAAATTCAAGCCGACGATGCTCGGCGGCGATCTGATCAACCTCCAGATCGAGCCGGAGGTCAGCGCGCTCGACTTCTCCAATGCGGTGACGATCCAGGGGTTCCGGATCCCGGCCCTCTCCACGCGGCGCACGCAGACCGAGATCGAGCTCCACGACGGGCAGACCTTCGCCGTGGCGGGCCTGCTGAACAACACGGCCGTCACCAGCCTGCGCAAGATCCCGGGCATCGGCGACATTCCGATCCTCGGGATGCTCTTCAAGAGTCGCGCGTACGAGAAGAACGCCACCGAACTGGTCGTGATGATTACGCCGCAGATCCTGCGCCGCAACTCGACGGGCGCCTCGCAGGCGTTGCCGAACGTCATCGAGCCGTTCCTCCCGCCGCCCGTCAGGTCGTTCCCGCCACCGCCGCCTTACGTCGGGTCGCCCCGCGATCCGGCGAAGCAGCAAGGCAACGATGGATCGGCTGAGCCACAGCCGCCGACGCCGGCTGCCGTCGCCACCGCCGTACCGACGGCCGTGCCTGCGATGACGAACGAGGACGCGCGGAAGCTCGCGGAGGCGCGCAAGGTCATGCAGCAGCAGCGGGAACTCGACGCCAGAAAGCAGGCTGAGACGGAGAAGGCCGCCACCAAGGCCGCCGCGGAGCAGAAGAAGCAGCAGGAGGTCGACGCCAAGGCGGCGGCCAAGAAGGCTCAGGCGGACAAGAAGACGGCCGAAGCGGTCGCTCGCGAACAGGCGAAGAAGGACGCCGCCGCCGCGAAGCATGCTGCCGAGGACAGGCGCAGGGCGGAAGCGGCCGCGCGCGAGCAGGAGAAGAAGGACGCGGCGGCCGCGAAGAAGGCGGCCGAGGACAAACGGCTGGCCGACGAGCAACAGAAGAAACAGGCGGCCGAAGAGGAGAAACGCCGCAAGGCGTTGGCGGACGCCGCCGCGAGGGTGAAGGAGGCCCAGGCGCTCCTGGATGCGCTCGCCCGTCCTCCCAAGGCGTCGTGACGCGTCGACCCAAAGAGAGGTGAACGATGGCAGCGCCTCGGACGATCCGCCATCTCCTGGACCAGCGCGGCACCAACCTGGTCGAAGCGGCGCTCATCACGCCGCTGCTCCTGCTGGTGACGTTCGCCATCATCGATTTCGCCTCGCTCTTCTACGTGCGTCTGGCGCTCGAGAACGGCGTCAGCCAGGCGACCCGCTACGGCATCACTGGCAACCTGGCGGACGACCCGGCGCACCCGGGTACGCCGTTGTCGCGCGATGCCTCGATCCTGAACGCGCTGCGCCAGTCGACGCCGACCTTGACGATTCCGGATGCGTCGGTCACCTTCTCGCACCTCGATCCTGGCGGCGGTGCGTGGCTCGCCGGCTCCGGGGGGCCCGGGGCGATCGAGAAAGTCTCGGTGTCCTACACGTGGCGTCCCGTGACGCCCCTGCTCGTGCCGTTCTTTCCGGGCGGGAGGCTGGACCTCCAGGTCGAATCGATGATGAAGAACGAGGGGCGATTCCAATGACAGCGGACATCCGGCTGACGGCCCGCGGCCCGTCGTCCGGCCGCGGGCAGAGCCTCATCGAGTTCGCGTTGGTCCTTCCTTTCCTCCTGCTCGTCGTGCTGGGAGTCATCGAGGTGGGGCACGTCCTGTTCGAGCAGCAGGTCGTCACCCGCCTCTCCCGCGAAGGATCGAACCTCATCTCGCGTGACGTCAGCCTCCTGGACGCCGTGACCGCCCTGAAGAGCATGAGCCACGCCCCGATCGATTTCGACAACGGCTCGCGGGTGATCCTGTCGGTCATCAAGCGCGGCGGGACGGTCGGGACCGCCAACTACGACAAGTTGATCCTCTATCAGCGCTACGAGTACGGCACGCTCACCGCGCAGAGCGCGCTGCGCACGTCGGGGGGGGGATCCTTCGGCGCGGCGCCCGACTACATCGCGGCGAACTCCGACACCGACCCGCGGCTGCAGCTGACCAACGTGGCCAACAATCTCATCACCGTCAAAGGCGGGATGTCATACGTCACCGAGATTTTCGCGACGCACGCCACCATCACACCCGCGTTCCGGTTCGGCGTCAATGTGCCAGCCATACTCTATTCAATCGCCTACTTCTAAAGCGTTTTTCAAGAGGCCGACGGCTATGACGACACACACACACCACCTCCGGAGCGAGAAGGGTGTCGCCCTCGTGTACATGGCGGTCACCCTCGCGGTTCTGCTCGTGTTCACCGGCCTGGCCGTCGATGGCGGCCGTGCCTACGTCGTGAAGGCGCAGTTATCCAAGGCGGTGGACGGCGCCGCGCTTGGCGCGGCGCGCATGCTCAACAGCGGCGATCCGAAGGGCGAAGCGACCCGGATCTTCAACGCGAACTTCCCGGCCGGGTACATGGGGACCTCGTCGGTCACCGATCCGTCGACCGATCCGGGGTTCTTCGCGATGCGGACCGAAGCGGCGACCGGGGAGAACGTGGTCACGGTGGTCGCCTCGGCGGTGGTGCCCGCATCGTTCATGCGGGTCGCCAGCGTGAACCAGGTGACCGTGACGAGCAGCAGCGAGGCCAGGCGGCGCATGGTCGACCTGTCGCTCATCCTCGACGTTTCGAGTTCGATCGGATCGAAATGGGGGGCGGTGCGGGATGCCGCGCGCGCGTTCGTCAACTCCTTCGACCGGGCCGGCGATCGCGTCGCGCTCGTGACCTACGGCAACGGTGCGAGCGTGCTCGATCCGATGCCCAGCGGTCGCGGCTTCGACAAAACCAAGGTGATGGCCGACATTCCCGAGGCGCTCCCGGGCGGCAGCACGGCGATGGTGGAAGGCCTTTATCGGGGATGGGACGAGTTGCGGACGGTGTCGAACGGGCAGCAATCGGGCCTGCGCGTTATCGTCCTGTTCACCGACGGTGCGTCCAACAGCGTGCCGGGCATCTACGACGCCGCGCCCGGTGTGGCCCGCGGCCTCCGGACCTTCGACTTCCCGAAGAACAACCCGGATCCGGACGGGCAGACCTGGAACAACCCGCAGATCCAAGGGCTGTACGACACGAGCACCGGGGCCGCGAGCCCGTCCTACGGCATGACCGTGGCGAACTGGAACAACTACGGTGCGGGCAACATCCTGACGCAGGTGCCCTTGCTGCCGCTGACGAGCTTCCACGCCAACCACCGGAGCCCGGGCATTGCCACCTCGTTCCCGCTCCAGAGCAACACCCTGACGGTGAACGGCGCGGCGCAGAGCGCCGTTCGCGGGTTGAGGCACTTCAACGCGGCGGCGGGGCGCTACCCCGCCGAGGTGTTCAACATCAACAACGCGGCGCGGAACCTGCTCGAGATCATCGCCAACCAGGCGCGGGCGGACGCCGCGGGCGATTACCGGATCCGTGTCTACACGATCGGCATGGGCGAACTGGTCAGATACATGCTGGGAACGATGCCGGAGCAGCCCGAGACCATTTTGATGCGGATCGCCAACGACACCCGGTCGCCGGACTACAATGCCGCGCAGCTCGACGGCAAGTACTACTACGCGCGGACGGAGGCTGACGTGGGGCCGGCGTTCCAGGCCCTGCAGAGCCAGATCACGCGGTTGAGCAAGTAGCGCGACGCCAGGGGACCGGCGCGACGCCGGCCCCCCGGTAGAGCCTTCAGGTGCCGCGCAGCTTGCGCGCGAGCTGGCGTATCTCCAGCCGATCCATCTTGTGCTTGATCGTGCTGAGCGGGATGCCCAGGTAGCGGGCCGTTCCGGTGACGTTCCACCCGGATCGCTCGAGCGCCTTGAGGATGAAGTTGCGCTCGAAGGTGTCGCACGCGTCGGTCAGCAGGCTCGTCGTCCGCTCGCGATCGGGTTCCGCCTGCGCCAGGTAGTACTCGATCGGCAGATCCTCCTCGGTGATCCACTCCTTGTCGCTCACCGCGACCAGCCGTTCGATGAGATTCTCGAGCTCCCGGATGTTGCCGGGCCACCAGTACGAGCTGAGGATCTTCATCGTGGCGTCGGTGATGCCGCGCATCTGCTTGCGGAACTTCACGCTGTAGCGCCTGAGAAAGAAGTTGGCGAGCTGGGGCAGATCGTCCAGCCGGTCGCGCAGCGGCGGCACCTTGATCGGGATCACGTTGAGGCGATAGTAGAGATCCTCGCGGAACCGTCCCTCCTTGACCGCCTTGTCGAGATCGACGTTGGTCGCCACGATCAGGCGGAACGCGGTCTTGATCGGCTTCGACCCGCCCACGCGTTCGATCTCGCTCTCCTGGATCGCGCGCAGCAGCTTCGCCTGGAGATCGATCCCGAGGTCGCCGATCTCGTCCAGGAACAGCGTGCCGTCCCCCGCCATCTCGAACTTGCCGATCTGCTGCCGGTGCGCGCCCGTGAACGCGCCCTTCTCGTGGCCGAACAGCGTGCTCTCGACCAGTTCGCGCGGGATGGCGGCCAGGTTCACCGTGACGAACGGCGCGTCGGGACGTTCCGAGCTGCGGTGGATCAGCCGCGCCAGCAGTTCCTTGCCCGTCCCGCTCTCGCCCAGGATCAGCACCGTCGCCGACAGCCCCGCCACGCGCTGCACCAGGTCCACGATCTCGTGCGTGGCCGTGCTCGGCCCCACGACGAACTCGCGCTCGGTCTGGGCCACTTCCGCGGTCAGCCGCAGCACCTGCCGATTCAGATCCTGGCGCTCGCTCGCGTTCTTCACCAACGAGCGCAGCGAGTCCTCGGCGACGTCGACGGTGACGAAGTGATAGGCGCCATCCTTGATGGCCTGCACGGCGACGTCGACCTCGCCGACATCCGACACCATGATGCACTCGACCAGGGGGTAGTTCTCGCGGACGATCCGCAGCAGGTCGAGGCCGCTGATGCCGGGCAGCGAGACGGTGATGAAGACGATGTCGACCTCTTCGTGCACGAGCGTCTGCAGCGCCGCCTCGCCGCTGGTCGCGCGCAGCACGCGGAACTCCGGCTGCACGATCGCGCCGAAGCGATCGCGGACCGTGGCGCCGGCATCGACGATGAGGATCGACTTGGATTTCGAGGCCATCCTGCGTCAGAAGCGAGCGTATTGTACATCGCGTGCGGCACTCCCGCAGGAATCAGGAATCCGGAATCAGGCCTGGAGCCCGGAGCCTGAAGCCTGGAGCCTTGCTTTGGCATAGAATCGATCTGAGCGGGAGCCGTTCCCGCCCATTCGTTCGGGCCGACCGAGGCCCGTGTCCGAGGAGCGAAGCGTGGCGAACGAGTACGACGTGGTCGTGCTGGGGGCGGGCACCGGCGGCTATCCAACGGCCATCCGCGCCGCCCAGCTGGGTCTCAAGGTGGCGGTCGTCGAACGGCAGAAGGCGCTGGGAGGCACCTGCCTCATCTGGGGGTGCATCCCCACCAAGGTGCTGCTCGAACACGCGCACGCGCTCAAGATCGCGCAGAACGCGAAGGACTGGGGGCTGACGATCGACGGCGGCGCGGTCCGGCTCGACATGAACCAGGTGCAGGCGCGCAAGGACCGCATCGTCACGACGCTGACGCGCGGCGTCGAGTTCCTGTTTCGCAAGAACAAGATCGAGTGGATCAAGGGAACGGGCCGGCTCCTCGGGAACGGCCGCGTCGACGTGAGCGCGGACGCCGGCACGCAGGAGCTTCGCGCGACCCGGCAGATCGTTGTCGCGACCGGATCGACGGCGCGCACCGTCCCCGGCGTGGTCATCGATCGCAAGCGCATCATCACGAGCGACGAAGCGATCTCGCTGAAAGAGGTGCCGAAATCGATCGTGATCCTGGGCGCCGGCGCCGTGGGCGTGGAGTTCGCCTCGATCTTCCGGCGCTACGGCAGCGACGTCACGCTCGTCGAACTGTTGCCGCGGCTCGTGCCCGTCGAAGACGAGGCGGTGTCGGCCGAGCTGGAGAAGGCGTTTCGCAAGCAGGGGATCACCGTGCGCACCGGCACGAAGGTCACCAGCGCGAACGCGTCGGCCGAGGGCGTTGACCTCGAGGCGCAGCTGCCGGATGGCAAGAGCGAGAAGTACCATGCCGACTACCTGCTGGTGGCGACCGGCCGCGGGCCGGTGACCGAAGGTCTCGGCGCGGAGAGCGTCGGCCTGGCGATCGAGCGCGGGTACGTGCGCGTGGACGAGCAGTACCGCACGAACGTGGCCGGCATCTCCGCCGTCGGCGACGTCATCACGCTGGGCCGTTTGTCCGGGCACCCGCAGCTGGCGCACGTGTCGACCGCGGAGGGGTTGATTGTCGCCGAGCAGGCGGCCGGCCGCGAGGCGCGCACGCTCAACTACGACCATGTCCCGGGGTGCACCTTCTGCGACCCGGAAATCAGCAGCGTCGGGCTCACCGAGAAGCAGGCCCAGGAGCGGGGCTACGACGTGCGCGTCGGTGTGTTCCCGTTCACCGCGCTCGGCCGGGCGAAGATCGCCGGCGAAACGGACGGGTTCGTCAAGATCGTCGGCGAGAAGAAATACGACGAGTTGCTGGGCGTGCACATCATCGGCCCGCGGGCGACCGAGCTCATCGCCGAAGCGGTCGTTGCCCTGCAGATGGAAGCGACCGTCGAGGAGGTCGCGCAAAGCATCCACCCGCACCCGACGATTTCCGAGGCCGTCGGTGAAGCCGCGCACGCGGTGCACGGGCTGGCGATCCACATCTAGGGACGGGAGACCAACGACCAACGACCACCGCCATGCCCCCAGTCACTGCCCCCGCCGCTGAGCGGCCGTCCGACACGTTGCCCCGCAACCAGCTGCTCGAGCTGTATTACTACGTCCGTCTGACGCGCGACGTCGAAGAACGCCTCGCCATCCTGTATCGCCAGAGCAAGGTCGTCGGCGGCCTGTATCGCAGCCTCGGCCAGGAAGGCGAGTCGGTGGCGGCCGCCTATGCGCTCGATCGCCGCGACGTCGTCGCGCCCCTCATTCGCAATTTGGGGGCGATCCTCACGCGCGGCGTCCGCCCGCGCGACCTGTTCGCGCAGTACATGGCGAAGGCCACGTCGCCCACCAGGGGTCGCGATCTCAACATCCATTTCTCGCACATCCCGCCGCCGGATTCCGACGAGCCGATCATCGTCGGACCGATCAGCATGCTGGGCGACCTCGTGCCGGTCGTCGCGGGCGTCACCCTCGGCGCGCGCATGCAGGGTCGCCCGCGTGTCGGCCTGACCTTCGTGGGGGACGGGGCGACGAGCACCGGCGCGTTCCACGAGGGCATGAACCTGGCCGCCGTGCTGAAGCTGCCGGTCGTGGTCATCGCCGAAGACAACAAGTACGCCTATTCGACGCCCATCGAGATGCAGATGGCGATCGAGCGGATCGACCAGCGCGCCGACGCGTACGGCATGCCCCACCAGATGGTGGACGGCAACGACGTGCTGGCCGTCTACGACGCGGCGAAGTGCGCGGTCGACGAGGCCCGCGCCGGGCGCGGGCCGTCGCTCGTCGGTGTCGACACGATGCGCATGAAGGGGCACGCCGAGCACGACGACATGCGCTACGTGCGCCCTGATCTGCTCGAGCGATGGAAGACACAGGATCCGATCGCCCGGTATCGGGCCTGGCTCGTCGAGCACGGACACGCAAGCGAGCGCGAGGTCGACGACATCGCGCAGATGACGGCCCGGTACGCCGAACAGGAAGCCCGCGTGGCCGAGGAAGCGCCGCTGCCGGATCCCGCGACCGCCGCCCGCGGCGTCTACGCCGCCGACGCCTGGTTCGAGCCGCGGCTGGAGCTGGTGAAATCGCCGTTCTCTGAATAGGAATCAGGAATCAGGAATCAGGAGTCAGGAATCAGGAGTCAGGAATCAGGAGTCAGGTGTCCGGTGTCCGGTCCTGATTCCTGGCTCCTGATTCCTAGGTTCCTAGGTTCCTGACAGGATCACATGGCCCCGATCACCTACCTCGACGCCATTCGCGACGCCCTGAACGAGGAGATGGCGCGCGACGAACGCGTCTTCGTGATCGGTGAGGACGTCGGGACATACGGAGGGGCGTTCAAGGCCACCGAGGGTCTGCTGGCCAGGTTCGGGCGCGACCGCGTGATCGACACGCCGATCTCGGAGACGGCGATCGTCGGCGCGGCCATTGGCGCGGCTTACACCGGCATGCGTCCGGTCGCCGAGATGCAGTTCATCGATTTCATCGCGTGCTGCTTCAACATCCTCACCAACTTTGCCGCGAAGAGCCGCTACCGCTGGGGCGCCGGCGTCCCGCTGGTGGTCCGCGGGCCGTGCGGCGGCGGCGTCGGCGGCGGTCCGTTCCACTCCGGCAACCCGGAGGCGTACTTCGCTCACACCGCCGGGTTGAAAATCGTCGAGCCCTCCACGCCCACCGACGCGAAAGGCCTGTTGAAGGCGGCGATCCGGGACGATGACCCGGTGCTCTTCCTCGAACACAAGTACCTGTACCGCCGCCTCAAGGAGGAAGTGCCGTCGGGCGATTACGTCGTCCCGATCGGCAAGGCCGTCGTGCGCAGGCAGGGAAGCGATGCGACCATCGTGACCTTCGGCGCCATGGTGCACGTGGCGCTCGAGGCGGCCGCACGCGCAGACGAGGACGGGATCGACGTCGAGGTGCTCGACCTGCGCACGCTCGCGCCGCTCGATCGCGAGACGATCCTCGAGTCGGTCGCAAGGACCAGTCGCGCGCTCGTGTTGCACGAGGCGGCGCGCACCGGAGGGATCGGCGGCGAGATCGCCGCCTGCATCGGGGAGGAAGGGTTCGAGTACCTCGACGCACCCGTCACGCGGCTCGGGTCGCTCGATACGCCGGTTCCCTACAGCCCGCCGCTCGAACACGCGTTCATGCCGGGCGTTGACAAGGTGGTCGACGCGGTACGGACACTGGTGCGATATTGATGGAAGAGGCTTAAGGCTCATGGCTTACGGCTCGAGTCCTGAGCCGTATGCCTTAAGCCCTTTTGTCCGAGGAGCGCGATGCCTACCAACGTCGTGATGCCGCAGATGGGGGAGTCGATCGCCGAAGGCACGATCGTGCGATGGATCAAGAAGGTCGGCGATCGCATCGATCGGGACGAGCCGCTGTTCGAGATCTCGACCGACAAGGTTGACGCCGAGATCCCGTCGCCGGCCGCCGGCGTGGTGCGCGAGATCCGGGCGAAGGAAGGGGAGACGGTCGCGGTGAACAGCGTGGTCGCTGTCATTGGCGACCAGGGAGAAGCTCCCGGACCCGTGCCGCAGGAACCCGCGTCTGCGCCGGCGTCGCGCCCATCCGCCGAGCCGGCGCAGGCAATCTCGACGCCTGCGCCGGCGCAACCGGCCGCTCCGGTCGCGCAACCAACCGCCCCGGTCGCGCAACGACCGTTTCCGGCCGCGGCGGCGCCGCCGGCACCGGCGCCGCAGGGCGATGGCACGCCGCAGGCTGCGGATGCGCAACCAACCTCAAGCGCGCAACCGCCTGCGTCCACCGTGGCGCCGCTTGGCAGGGAAGATCTTCAGCGGCAGAAGTCGTCGCCGCTGGTTCGCAAGATCGCGCGCGAACACAACGTCGACATCAGTGCGATTCCCGGGTCGGGCATCAACGGCCGCGTGACCAAGCACGATATCTTCGAGTTCCTGGAAGGTCGGGCGAAGGCGCCGGCCGCGTCCGTTCCCGCCGGACCCGCAGGGGCGCCCGCTCAACCCGAACACGAGCCTGCGCCGCCCCAGGTCGCACAAGCGCCCGCGTTCCGCCCCGGCGAGAACGTCGAGGTGGTGCCGATGTCGGTGATGCGGCGCCGCATCGCCGAGCACATGATCCTCAGCAAGCGGACCTCGGCCCACGTCCACTCGGTGTTCGAGGTGGACTTCACGCGCGTGTCGCAGCTGCGCACCAGGAAGAAGGACGAGTACGAACGCCTCGGCGTGAAGCTGACCTTCATGCCCTTCATCATCAAGGCGGCCGTCGATGCGCTGCGCGCCGTGCCCGTGGTGAACGCGTCGGTCGACGGGGACAACATCGTCTACAAGCGCGACGTCAACATCGGCGTCGCGGTCGCCCTCGAGTGGGGCCTGATCGTCCCGGTCATCAAGCACGCCGACGAGAAGAACGTCCTCGGGCTCAGTCGCGCCATCAACGACCTGGCGAACCGCGCCCGCGCCAAGCAACTGAAGCCGGAGGAGGTCCAGGGCGGGACCTTCACGATTACCAACCCCGGCGTGTTCGGCGCGCTGTTCGGCATGCCGATCATCAGACAGCCGCAGGTCGCCATCCTCGGCGTGGGCGCCGTCGAGAAGCGGCCGGTCATCGTCGACGATGCGATCGCGATTCGCCAGCGGGCGTACCTCTCGCTGGGATACGATCACCGGCTGATCGACGGTGCGATCGCCGACCAGTTCATGTCGATCGTGAAGAAGCAGCTCGAGAATTTCGACGAGGCGATGGTGTGATGGAGGGGGGCCGAGTGAGGACGCTCGACGTGCGCCACCTGGGAACCGTCCCCTACGGCGAGGCGCTCGACCTGCAGACCGTGCTGGCCGAAGAGCGCCGGCACGGGCGCATCGGCGACGTCCTGCTGCTGCTCCAGCACCCGCACGTGCTCACGCTGGGCGCCCGCGGCGACGGCGGACGTTCGCACATCCTGGCGACCCCCGCGCGATTGTCCGACCTCGGTGTCACGGTGTTCGAAACGGGCCGCGGCGGCGACGTCACCTATCACGGGCCGGGACAACTGGTCGGCTATCCGATCCTGGACCTGAAACCCGATCGCTGCGACGTGCACACCTACGTTCGCGGCATCGAGACCGTCCTCATCCGGACCGTGGCGGACTACGGCATCGAGGCCGGACGCATTCCGGGCCTGACCGGCGTGTGGGTTGGCCACGAGAAGATCGCCGCCATCGGCATCCGCATTTCTCGCTGGATCACCAGCCACGGCTTCGCGTTCAACGTGTCGACGAACCTCGAGTACTTCAGGCTGATCGTGCCGTGCGGCATCAGCGACCGCGGCGTCACCTCGCTCGAGAAGCTGCTCGGGCGCGAGGTTGCGTTCGACGAGGTCGAGGAGCGCGTGGCCCGGCACTTCTGCGACGTGTTCGGGAGCGTCACCGTCGGAGGCGAAGGATCGCAGGCAGCTCGTCCAGTGTTCTGACGCGCGCAGTCTCGCCCGCGACCTCCTCGAAGCGGCCTTTCCGATCGACGAGCACGGCCTGCATTCCCGCCGCCCGCGCGCCGTCGATGTCATCGTCTCGCGAATCCCCGATCTGAACCGCGTCGGACGCGCGCAGTCCGTGCCGCGCCAGCGCGTAGTCGAAGATCGCGGCGTCGGGCTTCGCGGCGCCGGCCAGCGCCGGAACGGTGATCGAATCGAGCAGGGGCGCGAGACCGACGGCGTCAACGAGCGCGAACACCCGCGAATCGAAGTTGGTGATGACGCCGACGATGAAGCCCTGGCGCTTCAGGCCGTCGATCGCGGGAACCACGTCGGGGTAGACGCTCCAGCCGGCGGCCGTCGCAAAGTAATCGAACAGGTGGTCGAAGTAGCGGTCGAACTGCCCGGGTTCGAACCGGGGCAGCCCCCCGACTTCGGCGAAGACCAGCCGGACGAGGTTCTTCCAGAAACGCCTCTCGAGTGCCGCCACCTCAGCCGCGTCGGCAGCGGGGAACGCCATGCGGCCGGCCGCGGCAAGGGCGCGCGGAAACGCCGCGTCGATGGCCGACGCGTCGGCCTCGACGCCGTACTGGCGGGCGATGGTCGAATATTGCGCACCGATGCCGCCGCGCACCGTGACAAGCGTGCCGGCGAGATCGAAGAAGACCGCGCGCGCTCGAAGGCCGGGCGAACGGCTGGGCTTGGCGGACATGGAATAAACGAACCGCGAATCGTGTTGTAGAAGCGTAATCGTTAACGGCAGAGATATGACCGGCAGGCGGTCGATCGCCGCCTGACACAAGCGACACGAGCCCCCAATATGCGAGATTCGGCCGAGAAACAACTCGTCGAGCGCATCCGCGACGGCGACCAGACGGCCATTGCCGAACTGTCGGACTCCTACGGTCCCAGGATCCTCCAACTGGCGCTCCGCTACACGCGAAACCGCGAGGACGCGGAGGAAGTGGCCCAGGACGTCCTCTTGAAAGTGTGTCGCCGCATCGACGCCTTCCGCGGCGACTCGGCGCTCTCATCCTGGATCTACCGCATCACGTTCAACACCGCGATGTCCCGCCTGCGCTCGGCGCGGGCGCGCTCGCTCGAGCTTCAGGCGACGTCGGCGGTTTCTCATCTTCCCGATGCCGACGACCGGTCGCCGAAACCGCGCGAGGTGGCCGACTGGTCCGCGCTGGCCGACGACGAGATCATGCGCGCGCAGCTGAGGCAGCGGCTCATCAAGGCGCTGCGCGACTTGCCGCCCATCTACCGGCTGCCGGTGCTGCTGCGCGACGTGCAGGGGCTCTCGACCGAGGAGGCGAGCGCCGTGTTGCGCGTCAAAGACCAGACGCTGAAGTCGCGTTTGCACCGCGGCCGGCTGATCCTGCGCGATCGGCTCTCGGAGTTCGCAGGCGGCCTGTCCCTGCACCACCCCGGCAGCCCCCTCATCCGCCACTAGCCTGGGGTCAGGTCGTGAAAAAAATGGCAGTTCAAGACCTGACCCCACCTGCTATTCTCGAAGCATGCCTGTTACGCCACGCCTCGAAGGAAAAGTTGCGATTGTCACCGGCGCCACGCGCGGCATCGGCCTCGCGATTGTCGCCGCGCTCGTCGAGCAGGGTGTGGACGTCATCGGGACGGCGCGCACCGATGAACACGTGAAAGAGGCGCGCGAGCGCGTCGCCGCAGCCGGCGCCACAGCGACGGGCGGGAAGCGGGGCCGCTTCGAGGTCCGGATCGCCGACGTGCGCGACTACGCCTCGGTCGAGCGGACGATGAGCGCCGCCGCCGACCTCTTCGGCGGCCTCGACATCCTGGTGAACAACGCCGGCATCGGCAGCTTCGGCGAGGTGGCCGCGCAGCCGCTCGAGCAGTGGCGCGACACGATCGACACGAACCTGACTGGCGTCTTTCACGGCTGCCGGGCTGCGATTCCGCACCTGCGCCGGCGCGGCGGCGGCTGGATCGTGAACATCAGCAGCCTCGCGGCGAAGAACCCGTTCGCAGGCGCCGCCGCCTACTGCGCCACCAAGGCCGGGCTGAACGCGTTCAGCGAGGCGCTGATGCAGGAGGTGCGCTACGACGACATCCGCGTCAGCTGCATCCTGCCCGGCTCGGTGCGCACCGAGTTCGCCGGAACGCACGACGGCGTCGGCACCGAGTGGAAGCTCGCGCCCGAGGACGTCGCGCGCGCGGTCGTCGATCTCCTGATGCACGATCCGCGCAGCCTGCCGAGCCGCGTGGAGATCCGCCCGTCGAAGCCCAGGAAGTAATTTCCGTGCAGCGCGTCCGCCCGGCGCCGGGGCGTGCCGGCGCCCGGGCTGTATAATGCGGGCGGGCGCTGTGTTCCCAAGATCGCTGATCCCGGCGTGATCCAACCGATGCTTTCTCTCGCGCATTACAACCTGGGCGACCGCGTCGCGACCGACCGAGTCGCCGAGGTCTACCGAGCGACCGACACGGCGCTCGGGCGCACCGTCACGATCAAGATCCTGCGCGCCGAGGTGACCGCCGACGCCGGGCGTCGCGACGCCATCCTCGCCGCGGCCCGCGCGGTGCTGCCGCTTTCGCATCCCAACATCGCCGCGCTGTTCCAGGTGGGCGACGAGGACGGGAAGGACTTCCTCGTCTTCGAGCACACGCCGGGCGAAACGCTGCGCGCGGCGGTCGCCGGCAGCCCGTTGAACGTGCGCCGCGCGGTCGATCTGGGCGTCCAGTTGGCCGATGCCCTCGCCGACGCGCACGGCCAGGGCTTCGTGCACGGCGCGCTCAATCCCGAGTCAATCGTCGTCACGCAGAAGGGCCGCGTGAAGGTCCTCGGGTTCGGCTTCCCGTCGCTGCCGGTCGACGAGCAGATTCAGTCCAACCCGTCGCTGACCCCGGACGATGTCGAGTGCATGGCGCCCGAGCGGGTGCTCGGCGCACGGGGCGACGCGCGCGCGGACATCTTCTCGCTGGGCTGCGTGCTGTCCGAGATGCTGACCGGCACCCAGCCGTTCGGCGCCGCGACGGCGGCCGACACCGCGGTGGCGATTCTCAGCCGCACGCCGCCTCCGCCGAGCCATCTGAATGCCCGCGTGCCCGACACCCTCGATCGCATCGTCGAGCGGTGCCTGGCGAAGAGCGTGGACACTCGCTGCGACAGCGCCGCGACCATCGCCGCGGAGCTTCGCGAGGTCGGCGCCAGACTCGAGGCCGACGAGAACGCCGACACGCGCATGCCGCTGCCCGTGCGCGCCCCCCGCCGCCGGCGCGCGTGGCTCATCGTCTTCCTGCTTCTCCTGTGCCTGGCGGCCCTGGCGGCGGTCGCCGCGGTGTGGACGATGCGGTAGGCTTCACGGCGTTCGCGATTCTCAACTCCACACGATCGGTTCGTCCCCGGAACGCCTTCCCCACGTGGCATTCACCCTGGTGCCGGTGTATGCTTCGCTCCTTCCGATCAAGCCTGATGAGGATCGGGCTGATGAATGTCAGCGCGCGAGATGGAGGAGCACCGTGACGGCACCGAAGAATCCGAGTGACACCCCGCAACCCGAGACATGCCCCGAAGATGGTCCGACGCCCTCGCGCGGCGTGGATCGCCGGACGTTCATCGCCTTGACGCTCGGCACGACGGCAGCCAGCACATTGATGGGGGGCAAGGCGCGAGCGCAGGTGGCGGGCGCGGCTCCCGAGGGCCGCGGAGCGGCGGCGCAGCAGCAGCCACCTCCTCCGCCAGCTCCGCTCGGGAACGGCGAAGCGCCGGCGCTGCAGTTCCAGCCGTATCCCGGCGGCACGGGCGCCATGATGGAGAAACTGGCGCGGGAACGCGGCCGCGCCGCGTTCGACCGTGCCGTCTTCACCGTCGAACCCTGGCGCGGGCCGGTGCCGACAGCACCCGACGACATCGCGTTTCTCCCGGCCCACCGCCTCGCCGCGCTCCTGAAGGAGCGGAAGATCACGTCGCAACAGTTGACGGATATCTACCTGACGCGTCTGAAGCGCCTCAACCCGACGCTCCTCTGCGCGGTGACGATCATGGAGGAGCAGGCGCGGGCGGAAGCCGCAAAGGCCGATGCGGAGATCAAGGCCGGCAAGTACCGCGGCCCGCTGCATGGCCTGCCGTACGGCATCAAGGACCTCTTTTCGACCAAAGGCGTGCCGACGACGTGGGGTTGCGCCGACTTCGAGACCCGGATCATCGACGAGGACGCCGAGGTCGTCGTGCGGATTCGCCAGGCCGGCGCGGTGCTCGTCGCGAAGCTCGCCACCGGGCTCTTCGCCCAGAACGATCAGTGGTTCCGCGGACGCACGAACAACCCATGGAACCTGGTGCAGGGCTCGAGTGGTTCGTCGGCGGGCCCGGCGTCCGCGACCGTCGCCGGCTGCGTGGCGTTCGCCATCGGCACCGAAACGCAAGGCTCGATCGTGTCACCCTCGACCCGCTGCGGAGCGAGCGCGCTGCGCCCGACGTTCGGCCGCGTCAGTCGCGCCGGCGCCATGACCCTCGCCTGGTCGATGGACCGTGTCGGCCCGATCTGCCGCACCGTCGAGGACTGCGCGATGGTGTTCAACGCGATTCACGGCGTCGATGACAAGGACCCGTCCACCGTCATGGCGCCGTTCCGATACGACCGCCAGATCGCGCTGGCGTCGCTGCGCATCGGTGTGGACCCCAGTGCGCCCAAGGAGCTCGTGGCCGCACTGCGCGCCCTCGGCGCGAAGCTCCGCGACGTGGGCCCGAGACCGACCGTCGCCGGAATCGGCGGCGGCGCGCTCGGCGTCGAAGGTGCGGCAGCCTTCGACGAATACGTGGTGCGGAAGGCGAAGGAAACCGGCCTGGACCTGACGGCGCTGCGCGAACCCGTTGCCGGAGGAGGCGGCGGGCGTGGGGGCGGCGCCGGAGCAGCGCCGGGCGCGCCGGGAGCTGCTGGCGGTCCGCCGGCGAACCCGATGGCACCCGCCGACTGGAATCCCCGCTTCGTGAACGGCCGCACCACGCGCGCATTCGAGTACGTGCAGAGCCAGCGCCGGCGCTACATGCTCGTCTGCAAGTGGGCCGAGTACATGAAGGACCTCGACATGTTCGTCGGCAATCCTTCAGCGGACGTCGGCGCCAACGCGCAGACCGGGCACCCCTGCGTGGTCGTGCCCTACAAGTTCGACGTGCCCGAACAGCAGCGCGGCGGCCGTGGCGCATCCGCTGAACCGCCGCCGGCGCTCAAGCCGCAGCCGATCTGCGCCGTCATCGTCGGCAACCTGTTCGCTGACGACCTGATTCTCTCGGTCGCGCACCAGGTGCAGGCCCACGGCGACATACTCCTGAAGCGACCGATTCTGACGTGAAGGATGCGCTCTGCTCGAACATCCCGATTGGCTGCCAGCACAGGAGGCGTGAGATGGCCGAGAAGAAAGACGATCTGTTGACGGCTGGCGACATCGCGAAAGCGCTGAAGACCTCCGACGGCAAGGTGAAGAAGGCGATCAAGGACCTCGCGATTCAGCCCACGGCCAAGAGAGGCGTCTGCAACCTGTACGGGGCGGACGCCGTGACGAAGGTCAAAGCCGCGGTGTCGAAGTAGCGGTCTGCCGTTCTCTGCGCGCGTCTTTGCGAGACGGGCGTGCCGTCGCCCTCGATTGCACGTCTGCCTCGCGAGGCGCCGCCAGCCCTTCACTCCCGCGCCTGCTGACCATCTGTCGCATTCAATCCCAACTACCTCGCCTTCGGTGTTGGCGTCATCACCCCGCGGTGGCTCTTCGTGCTGGCGGGCGCAACCCCGGCCGCGTTCGGCGTTCCGCATCTCGTCGATGAGACGCTCGAGCCGTTCGACTTCTTCACGCAGATCACAATGGAGGCGGCCGAGGACGGCGAATTCCTCGACGCGATGCATCGGGCGCACATTGTCGGCGCGCTCGTCGGCGTCGAATCGATCACGCCGGAAGGGCTGAAGGCGGTCTACAAGGACTTCAACGCGTCGGGCGAGGACCTGGTGAGACGCCTGAGGGAATTCCGCCGGCACGGAACGGCCTCGCGCTGACGGCCGGCGTGGACAACGTGATGAACCGGACCTACGCCGAGCACATCAGCCAGGGCGGCGCGATGGTTCCCGGCTTCATCCAGACGGTGCGGATCAACGAGCCCGGCCGGACCGCGTGGCTGAAGCTGAACGCGCGCTTCGACTGAGTGATGGGATTCCCGGCGATGCGCCCGGAGTGTGCCGGCGGTCGGTGACCGCCGGCACGGGGCGCGCGCTGAGTGTCGAGCGCCTCATTCCCAACGGTACTTTCCCCGATCGAACTCGCGGGCAAATTTGCCTCGATCCGCTTTGAACCGGCGCAACTTCGAGCCGAACGCGTCCTCGATCTGGGCCCCGAAGCTGAAGGCAACGCTCCTCGCCCAGTCATCGCCGAGGCTGGGAAGTTCGCGTCGCAGGATGAGGTTCTGTTCCTCGCAGATTGAGGCCGCTCGCCGAAAACTGTACTCTGGCTCTTCCCATCCCTCGGCGAATCCGCCTAGCACCGCTTGGCGGGTTCCGCGCAGCGCAAGTGTCAACTCCCACGGACCGTCCACCTCCAGCCGCTGTATCACCGAGTTGTACAGGTGACAGGCACTCCAGACCCGACCGACGGTCGGCAGTAGCCAGAATGCGGCAGACTCCTTGTTCCGACACCCGCATTCCGTGCCGAGGCCGACATCCAGGCCTCCGTCATGCCGAACAGCGGCATATCGATAGAACGCACCGTCACCTGCAGGCTCGCATCGAGCGGCCGCTGTCGCGCTGGGCCGATAGGACGTACCCCAACGCATCGGCGTGCCAGCGATCGGGTCGTCGAAATCGCCCATCCACCACGCGACGAAAGCCTCGTCGAACTCGACCCGGCGCGCGTCCGGGTCGGCGGGTAGGATCACCAGCCGGACGGACAAGTCTGGCAGCCGCGCCGCGATCCCGCCGGTCCCGAACGCGTCATTCTCCACGTCCTGGAGATGCAGCGAACGGCGCGCCCGGTCCCATCGCTCCCTCTGGCGATCCATCGACAGCAATTCTTCGGTCGTCATTGTCGAACCTTTCGCCGAAGGAGGACCATCAGATCCTCCGCGATCTTGTCGGCCTGCAGCCGGAGCGCTGCGCGCGGTTGGGCGGCGGGGGACAGCATCACGACTGCCTCGTCGCCGCGCATGTTCATCTGGACGGTGTTCGGCTCCCGGCGATATTCCGCCCGAGTCTTCCAACCCACATAGCCCCCACGAATCAGGGCTGCGAGCGGCGCGACGCGGGACAGGCGCGCGGTCGCGTCCACCGAGTCCATCACCCACGACGCGAACCGAAACCCTCGCTCCAGGGTCTCCCGGACGTCCTCTTCGATGAGGACGGGGAGGTACGAACGGTCCTCGCTGCTCGTCGAGCGCGCTGGCTGCACGATGCGCACGCTCCCAGTCTGGTCAAGCAGGATCGAGGCGTCGCGTTGGCGCAGGACCAGCTGGTCGCCGCGTACGTCGTGGTCGCACCCGGATGCCTTGCTGAAGACCGGCGACGCGCCGAACAAGGCTTGCTGCAGGATCCGGTCGGCAAGGTCCGTCCTCTCGATGTCTACAGGGCGGATCACCTGTTGATTCGGTGAGCCGACAACAACCACGCACAGCGACGGCGAGTCGAAGCCCCGCTCTTCTGGCACCAGGGCTCGAGCCCGCTCGACGAGACGATCGTTCCCCTCGTCCGCGCCGTTTCGCGACGTCTCCAGATCGTGGAGGGCTGTCACCACCGCATCGAGGAGCTCCTCGGCCGTCGAGAAGCTGGCGGTGTAGTGGCCGCCGGCCCAGTCGCGCACCTCTCGCAGGAAATCGCCCTGGCGCGGTTCGGGTGTGACACCCTCCTGGACGAACACCAGAACGTCGCACCGCTCACGCGCCTCCCGGAACTCCTCGTGCGTGGGGGACAAACCCGAAGCCTGGATCTCGCCGTACCGAGCGCCGAGGATGAGCATCTGGGCGTCGGCCTTTCGGACGCCGGCCAGGCAGACTCGCTGGGGCGAGTCGGGAGAGGCGCCGAAATCCTCGGCTTTAATCACCTCGTGACGCAACGTCCTAGCTCCCCGGCTGGCCGCGTCTCGGAAGGGTTGGAACCCGGCGATAACCGAGCTGATGAATACCTTCATTTCGTCCTCGTGGCTCACGTCGACCCGTCCTTTGGACGCGACGGTCCGATCCGATTGAAACACCACAGGTATATCACCGTGTTAAGGTGAAGTCAAAATACACGAAAACAAGTTGTATGATGTTTGCAGCGGTGTTGTAAACTAGGCGCGATGGTATCTAGCGCGGAGCGAGTTCGTGAGATCCGCAGCTTTTTGGGGCTGACGCAGGCGGCCCTTGCCGAGCTGCTGGGCGTGTCGTTTGTGACCGTAAATCGCTGGGAGAACGGCAAGTCAGAGCCCAACGGCATTGCGTGGCACAGGCTCGAACAACTGGACCCCAAGCGTAACTCAGCTGAGCACCGTCCACCCGGCGCGCCCGACTTCCTGGCCGACGGCGACCACGTCAAGCTTCTCGTCGAAGCCGAACGGCTATCCTACGGGCACTTGGCGAACCCGGCCTTTGCGATCGAGACCTCCCGCGTCGATCCGCTGCCGCATCAGCGTCTGGCGGTCTACGAGCACATGCTGCCGCAGGAGCGCCTGCGTTTCCTGCTCGCCGACGATGCGGGCGCCGGCAAGACCGTGATGGCCGGCCTGTATCTGAGGGAGATGCTCTCACGCCGACTGATCCGCCGTGTCCTCGTCGTCCCCCCGGCCGGGCTCATCGGCAACTGGGTTCGAGAGCTCCGCAGGTTCTTCGGGTTGGAGTTCACGCTTGCTCGCGGAGCCGATCTCCGTAGAGGCAATCCGTTCACGGGTCCGGAATCTGATCTGGTGGTGTGCAGCCTCGATACGCTCGCCGGCGCTGCCATGTTCAGCCGGCTGCAGGCGCCCGACGTCGAGCCGTACGATCTCGTGATCGTCGACGAGGCGCACAAGTTGTCGGCGCACCGCGACCCGGACCTCACCGTCAACAAGACCGACCGGTACCGGCTGGCGGAGGCGCTTGCGGGCATCGGCGTCGACGACCCGAGGTGGGCGCTCGATTGGAGCGCGCGGCATCTGCTCCTCCTCACCGCGACCCCGCACATGGGCAAGGAGTTCCCCTATTACGCGCTATGGCGCTTGCTTGAACCCGATGTGCTCGGTGCCTTCGAAGCCTTCGCGGGATACGCGGCTGACGAGCGCCGCCCCCATTTCCTCCGGCGGACGAAGGAGGAAATGGTCGATCTGGGTGGCGCCCCGCTCTACAAGAGAAGGCAATCGGACACTCTGAGCTTCACGTTGTCGCCGGGCGAGCAGGAGCTCTACGACCGCACGACCGCCTACATGCGGGGTTTCTATAACAAGGCCGGCATCCTGAACGCGTCGGCCGCCCGCCTGGCGCTCAGCGTGTTCCAGCGTCGTCTCGCAAGCTCCACCTATGCGCTGCTGCGTTCGTTCGAGCGCCGGCGCGATCGATTGGACGAGCTGATCGAGCGGGTACGGGACGGAACGCTGACCGACCAACAGATTCGGGCAGCACTCCAGAACCTGCACGACCCGTTCGAGCGCACCGCGGACGAGGACACGGGCGATGACACGGGCCCCGAGGCCCACGAGGCCGACGAAGACCGGCTGCTGCGCCTGATTCTCTCGACCTCGCTGGCGGATCTCCGAAACGAACGCCGTGAGGTCGATGCCCTCATCGCGCTTGCGAGTCGCGTGCTCGAAGCCGGCCAGGAATCCAAGTTCGCCACGCTCCGCCAGCTGCTCCTCGACGATCGTTTCCGGGAACAGAAGGTGATTGTCTTCACCGAGCATCGCGACACGCTGGATTGGCTGCGCCGACAACTCGAGGCGCTCGGGTTCACCGACCGGATCGCCGCCATTCATGGCCGGCTGGATTTCAGGGAGCGCGAGGCCGAAGTCGAACGCTTCCGCCTGCCGGCTGAGCGCGGCGGCGCGCAGTATCTGCTGGCAACCGACGCCGCCGGCGAAGGGATCAACCTCCAGTTCTGCTGGCTGATGGTGAACTACGACGTCCCGTGGAATCCCGCCCGGCTCGAACAGCGAATGGGAAGGATCCATCGCTACGGCCAGAAACGCGATGTCGTCATTGTCAATCTCGTGGCCGGCGCAACGCGTGAAGGCCTCGTGCTCGCCACCCTGCTGAACAAGCTCGAAGAGATACGCCGCGAGATGGGCAGCGACAAAGTGTTCGACGTCATCGGCAGCGTGCTCGAGAACGTCTCGATCATCGACTACATGGCGGAGGCGTTGACCGAAGACGGTGCGGTCAGGGCAGCGCAGCGCTTCAAGGGCATGTTGACGAAAGGGCAGGTCGAGGCGATCGAGGCGCACAGGCGCCAGGTGTACGGCGACGGCGGCGACGTCAAGCGCGAACTGCCGCGTCTTCGAGCCGTCACGGACCATGAAGCGTTGCAGCGGCTGTTGCCCGGCTACGTGCGGCAGTTCGTTGTGCATGCGGCTCAGGTGCTCGATCTGCGGATCGATGGAGACGTCGACTCGTGGTTCACGCTCGCGCCTGGCGCGCAAGGTGCGGTCGATCCCCTGTGGGAGGTCCTCGAGCACTACCCGGTGGAGGCCCGTGCGCGCTTCACCGTCTACCGGCCATCCGTGAACGAGCCGGCGGTCTTCCTGCACCCCGGCGAGCCGGTGTTCGAACGCCTTCGACAGGTCGTGCGCGAGCGAAGCGGCGGGCCGGCGCTTCGCGGCGGTGTGCTGCTCGATCCAACGGCCACCGAGCCGGCCGTCGTCTTCGCTTTGCAGACGGCTCTCGTCGAGGCCCTGCCGGGACCTTCGGCCCGTCGCCCCGCCCCGGTCGACAGCCTCTTTCGTCTCGTGCGGGTGGCCGCTGACGGCCGCGTGACGCAGTGTCCCCTCGAGCATCTGCTGCTGCTCGAGCCCGCCGAGCGATTCCCTCTTGAACATGCGAGCCTCGCCCTGCGAGCGTCCGAACTCGAGGTACGCGCACTCGATTTCATGGCCGAACAGGTGGTGGGCGCGGAGATCGCCGAGCGCCGGGCCGCGTTGCGGGCCAGCCTGCCCGAACGCGAGCGCGCGATTGTGCGCGGGTACGGTTTCCAGGCGGCGGAACTCGCCGCTACGCGTGCGCGCCTCACCGAGAAGATCCAGCAGGGACAGGCGCATCTGCGTCCGCAGCTGGAGCGCGTGAAAGAGCGCCAGCGGGAGCTCGACGGCAGGAAGCGAACCGCCGTGGAAGCGCTTCATCGTGAAGAGGAGGGACTCCAGCCGGGTGCGGTCACCGTGATCGCGCGGGCGTTGCTGGTGCCAGAGGCACAAGGCCGGGAAACCTATGATGCCGACGTCGAGGCAATTGCCGTCCAACTGGCCCGCGCCTGGGAGGAAGCCGCTGGTGCGCAGGTCATCGACGTTTCGACGCCGCCCCGCGCGCGTGCGGCTGATTTGACGGACCATCCCGGGTTCGACATCCTCGCCACCTACCCGTCCGGCGAGCGCCGGGCCATCGAGGTGAAGGGACGCGCCACCGGGGGGCACGTCGAGGTGTCCGACAACGAATGGGCCCGGGCCTGCAACTTGAGGAGCGACTACTGGCTCTATGCCGCATTCGACTGCGCAACGCCGGCGCCGCGGCTGGTGCGTGTGCAGGATCCGTTTGCCACCCTCCTCGTCCGGGCACGCGGCGGCGTCGTCATCAACGAGGCAGAGTTGGTGGCCGTTGGGACCACCGGCGATCCTCCTTTGCGACCGGCGAGCGAACCCCTTCCCGACAGCGTCCGTCGCCTGCTCTGGGAGTACGCTGCGGATGCGGTGAACTGGCCGCGGGACCGCGATCTCATCATCGCCCGCGTAATGCAGAACGGCGAGGAAGGTGCGATCCGCTGGCTTCGAGAGGCGGCCGGCGACGAGCAGTTGTCCGCCTGGCTGCGCGCCCGCAACGGCCGCGGCGTGGACGCAGCGCCGCTGCGATTGTGGCAGACACTCCTGGGCCTTCCGGACCAGGAAGTTGACGCGTGGGTGACGTCAGTGCGTGACAGCCCCTGGAACCGGCGGAGCCGCGCCCGATGATGCTGCATGAACACATCCTGACAGGTCGGCAGCCCCATGTGCTGCAAGCGGTGGCGCCGGTCGCCACGCAGTTCGGCTTCTACCTCGCCGGAGGGACGGCAATCGCACTCCGGCTCGGGCACCGCCGATCGGAGGACTTCGACTGGTTCACCGACGCAGCCATATTTCCGTCGGAGGCGCTGCTCGCCGCGTTGCGCGACATCGTGGCCATCGAGGTTCAGACTCTCGATGCCGGGACGATCATCGGGCGAGTCGAAGGGGTGAAGGTTTCCTTCATGCAATTCGAGTATCCCTTTCTGGCCCAACCGGAGGAGATCGAAGGGCGGAGCTTGCGGCTGGCCGATCCGCGGGACCTGGCTGCGATGAAGCTGCTGGCCGTCACCCAGCGTGGCACGCGCAAGGATTTCATCGACATCTACGAACTTCTGCGCCAGGGCGGTGACCTCCGCACCATGCTCACCGACTACCAAAACAAGTTCGCGCTGGCGAGCGCGATCTCGGCGCTTCGCGCCCTCGTTTACTTCGACGATGCCGAGCGGGAGCCTGTGCCCGAGATGCTGGTGCCGCTCGCGTGGCCCGAGTTGAAAGACAAATTGAGGGCGGCCGTCTCACGCCTGATGCAATAAGGACCTGGATACCCATGACCGACCGTCGCCTCATCGAGGTCGCCTTCCCGCTCGAACAGACCTCCATCGACTCGGTGCACGAGAAGAACGTGCGGCACGGGCACATCTCGACGCTTCACATCTGGCCGGCGCGCCGCCCGCTCGCTGCATGCCGTGCGGCGCTCATCGCGACGCTGCTGCCCGATCCCGGGACGCCCGAGAAGCGCCAGGAGCTTGTCGAGCGCCTGGGCGGCCGCATCGTCAAGGTGGTGAAGAAGAAACAAGGACTGGGCGGCGGCGAAGAGAAGATCGTCAAGGAAACGGTGGGCGGCATCCTGCACTGGGGCCGCGAGACCGAGAACAAGCCGGACCTCGACTTCTTCAGGCAGGAGATCAGGAAGGCGTACGGCGGCCGGGCGCCGCGAGTGCTGGACCCGTTTGCCGGCGGCGGCGCGATTCCCCTGGAGGCAATGCGGCTGGGCTGCGAGGTTACGGCCATCGACATCAACCCTGTCGCATGGTTCATCCTCAAGTGCACGCTGGAGTACCCGCAGAAGCTCGCCGGTCAGAAGCGCCCGCTGCCCGAGTTCGTTCGCGGGGACCGCGATTTCATGGAGGCGTTCTTCAAGGCGCACGGGATGAAGGGCGCCATGCTGCGGTCGCAGCTTCACAAGCTGGGCTTGGACAAGCCGGCCGTCGGACGCGAGAAGCAGGCAGATCTGCAGGACGTGGACACCGGCCGGACGATCGAGCTCGAGATCGAGGAGCACACGCTCGAAGCAGATCTGGCGTGGCACGTCCGTGCGTGGGGATGGTGGGTGCTGCAAGAGGCTCGGCGCGAGCTCGCCGCGTACTATCCGGTCTACGCCGACTGGCAGCCGCTGAAAGACGTGGACGCATGGCGTGCAAAGCATCCCGAGGAAGCCAGGCCGATGCAGCTCGTTCCCCTGTGCGACGACGGCACGCCGGATGTCGATGCGCTGAACGCGAGCCTGGCCCCCGAGCATCTCGAAGATGAGAAGCAGCCGCGGTGGGTGGTCAAGCCAACGGTCGCTTATCTCTGGTCCCACACGGTCAGGTGTAAGCACTGTCGGGCGACAATCCCCCTTCTAAAAACCCGCTGGTTAGCGAAGCGCAAGACACAACGCGTGATCTTGACAATGCGACCCAACGACGCAAGAGACGGCGTTGTCTTCGGGGTACAGAACGATGTTCCCGCGTCTGGAGGCAACAACGCGCAACGACGTGAACACGATAGACGAACCGGTCAAGGCACCATGTCACGAGCGGGCGCCTGGTGTCCTTGCTGCGGCAGGCCAAGCACCGTCGCAATGGAGATGGAGGACGTTCGCGCCGAAGGCATGTCGCAGCGACTTGGACATACTTTGACCGCCGTCGCGGTCGACGGACCTGACGGCAAGGAGTTCCGTCTCCCGAGCGCCCATGAACTACTCACTGGGGCAGATCCAGATTGGGAACGCGCGTTCGAGCATGTCCCATTTGGCGCCCCTCGCGATCCGCTTCCGCTGAAGGAGGCGCCTGGAATTCGCGTGCCTTTGTACGGTTTCGATCAGTGGTACAAACTGTTTACGAGCAGGCAGTTGGTCGGGTTGGCCGCGATTCTCCGCAAGATCCCGGAGGTCGCTGAACTCACAGCTCCGGTGTACGACGAGAAATGGAGTGAAGCGATCGCTGCGTACCTTCTCTGTGGCTTTGACCGTCTCCTGGATTTTGCGAACCAAGGTGTCCAATGGAAGAACGACGTTCCGACGGTCAACCATTCGTTTGTGCGGTTCGCGTTGCCCATCACATGGGACTTCGCGGAAAGCAACGTAATTGGAGATAGCGCAGGCAGTTTCGCACTGTGCCTTGACAGGATCGCTATCGGCTTGGACACTTATCACGAGTGGGACATCGCGGGCGGCCGTGCGAATGTCCAGTGTCGATCTGCAAAGAAGGCCGACCCGCGCGATCTTGACCTCGTGATAACCGACCCGCCCTACTATGATGCAATTCCCTACTCAGACTTGATGGACTTTTTCTACGTATGGCTGCGGCGCGGCGTCCAAGGACTTCCGGCCTTCAGCGAACATTTTCGGGAACCTCTGTCGCCAAAATGGAATACGCAAGAGAACGATGGAGAGCTGATAGACGACTCAAGCCGCCACGGGGGGAATGCAGCCGTATCGAAGGCTGCCTACGAGAATGGCATGGCGGATGTTTTCGCCGCTTGCAGCGGTGCGCTGAACGCGTCCGGCAGACTGGTTGTCGTCTTTGCCAACAAGCAGCCGGACGCTTGGGAGACGCTTGTGGGCGCGCTCATTCGGTCCGGCTTCGTCGTCGACGGAAGCTGGCCCATCCAAACGGAGCAGGCGAGCAGGATGCGGGCGATTTCGTCGGCTGCCCTAGCGTCATCGGTCTGGCTCGTTTGCAAGAAGCGCCCAGCGGATTCACGAGCAGGATGGGACAACAGGGTGCTGGAGACAATGCGGACGAATATCCGAGAGCAACTCCGGGACTTCTGGGACGCGGGGATCCACGGTCCCGACTTCGTCTGGGCCGCCACGGGCCCCGCCCTTGAGGCGTACAGTAAGCACCCGTTCGTGAAGAAGGCTAACGCGCCGGGCGAGACTCTGAGCGTCGGTGAATTCCTTCGCGCCGTGCGTCGCATCGTCGTGGAGTTCGTCGTCGGCCGAGTCCTCGGAGAAGCCGCCCATTCGAGCCCGGAAGCCGGCGACCAAACGGCTGCCAGCTTAGACGACGTCACGACGTACTATCTGCTCCATCGCTACGATTTCAAAATGAACGACGCCCCGGCCGGAGCGTGTATCCTCTATGCGCTATCGTGCAACCTGTCTGAGGGGGATCTGGCCGATCGGTACGATCTGCTGCTGCGCACTGGCGGCCTCGAGCCGACCGAAGATGGCGACGCCGCCGAGGATGGTGAAGCGGACGCGGAGGAAGAGGCAGAAGAAGGCTCCGGCAGCACCTTCAAGCTGAAACCGTGGAAGCAGCGCCGGCGTCCGACGCTCGGCACCGACCCGATCGCCGAGCAGGCGCGGCTCCGGCGCCTCGAGGACGAAGCGCTGGGCCAGCCCCTGTTCGACGACATGGCGCCCGAGGCCCGGCCAGCCTCTGGCAAGCCCCGCATCGTTCCTCTCATCGACATGATCCACCACCTGATGCACTTGTGGGTGGACGGCGATGTAGCCAAGGTGAACGAGTACCTGGACAATCACGGTCTTCGAAAGAGCGAGACCTTCCGCCAGGTGCTGCAGGCGCTCATCGAGCTGGCCGGCGAGGGTACCGAGGAGCGGTCGGTGCTGGAGCGGCTGTCGAATCACGTGCAGGCGCGCGGGCAGGCGGTCGATACCTTGTTCGATGGAACACGAGGCTGAGATGCCAAAGACACCATGGACCCCGTGGCACCAGGTCGTCACGCTGCGTGAGGACCTCCGGACGGGCGCGCTGGCGCTCAACGAATTCGCGGCCGATCTGTACGACGTTGCCCTGGCGCGCGGCACCCGTCCGATCTACGAGGACCCGAAGCAGTTCTTTGCGCTGACCTACCCCACGACTGCCCTTCGCGAACTGGCAAAGGACGTCGTGCACCGGCTCGCCGCCAGGAACCAGAAGGCCGTCCGCCAGCTCGAGCTCACCTACGGCGGCGGCAAAACGCACACGCTGATCACGCTCTACCACCTGGTCCACGACCCATCGGCGCTGCCCGATGTGGCGGCTGTCCGCGAGTTCCAGGCGCACATCGACCTCCCCATCCCGGCTGCGCGTGTGGCCGTGCTTCCGTTCGACAAGATCGATGTCGAGAAGGGGATGTTGACGCGGTCCCCTGTCGGCGAAGAACGGATGCTGCGGAAACCGTGGAGCATCCTCGCGTGGCAGCTGGCAGGTGCCGCCGGCCTGCGCCTCCTGCACGCCGACGACAAGGATGAGGAGCGCCTGTCGGCGCCGGCCGAGAACCTGCTCCGCGACCTTCTCGAGATGCCCGGCAAGGACCGTCTGTCAACGCTCGTGCTCGTCGACGAGGTGCTGATGTTCGCCCGGGGCGCCGTCGATGTCGATCCGGGCTGGGTCGAGCGCCTGAAGAACTTCTTCCAGGCGCTCACGCAGGCGGCGACCAAGGTGGACCATTGTGCGATTGTCGCGTCGCTGCTCGCGACTGATGTCCGGATGAGCGACGAGATCGGTAAGCGGATCACCGCCGATCTGTACGACATCTTCCGCCGCGAGAAGGAACAAGGCGTGGAGCCGGTCGGCAAACGCGACGTGGCCGAAGTAATTCGCCGGCGGTTCTTCACGCCAGAGTCGATCGCTGACCGCTCGCGCTTTCGCGCCCCCGTCATCGAAGCCCTCAAGGGGATCATCGACCTGGACGACGAGACGAAGAAGGCACAAAAGGACACGGAAGAGCGATTCCTCGACAGCTATCCATTCCACCCCGACGTAACCGAGGTGCTCTATGCCAAGTGGACCCAGCTTCAAGGCTTCCAGCGCACACGCGGCGTGCTGCGCACCTTCGCCCTCGCGCTGCGCGATGCGGAAAGCTGGGACACTGCACCGCTGGTCGGCCCGAACGTTTTTCTCACGCGGCCGGGAGACGACGGCGTGTCCGAAGCGGCGCGCGAGCTGACGCAGATCGCGACCGTCGAGGAGTACGAGGGCAAGCGGCAGGAATGGACGTCGATCCTTGCCGGCGAGCTCGACAAGGCGCGGCGGGTGCAGACGGATTACGCTGGCGTGAAGCACCGCGAGATCGAGCAGGCGGTCGTCGCCACGTTCCTGCATTCCCAGCCGCCGGGCGCCAAGGCGCAGCTCCGCGAGCTGCTGGTCCTGGTCGGCGCCACCCGGCCGGACAAGATCGAGATCAGGAAAGGCCTGCGCGACTGGTTCGACCGATCCTGGTTCCTGGACGAGTCGCAGGATTCGGACGTCAAGGTCGCGAGCGGGTTGAAGCCGCCACCGGCCACCTGGCGGCTGGGTTCGGTTCCGAACCTCAAGCAGATGCACGCGGACGCGGTCACCAGCGTGACGGACCCTGTGCTGGACCTGCGCCTTCTGGACGCGATTCGCGACACGAAGAGCCTGACGGCAACTGCGAAGCTGGCTGGCGCGCGTGTCCACTTGCTGCCGGACAAGCCTGCGCAAGTGGAGGACGACGGGGAGTTCCGATACGCCATTCTCGGCCCGGCGGCGGCGTCCGATTCGGGCAAGCCGAGTGCGTTTGCGAAGCGCTTCCTGGAGGAAACCACCGGACCCGATCGCCCGCGAACCAACCGCAACGCCATCGTGCTCGTCGTCCCGTCACGCGACGGCCTGGAAGCGGCGCGTGGCGCCATGCGCGATTATCTCGGATGGCTCGCCGTGTTGGACACATTGACGCGAGAGGGACACGGCCTTGACTACAGCAAGCAACAGAGCCTGGATACGTACGTCTCCACGGCTTCGAAGCGCGTGACGGACACCATCGTGCAGGCCTACTCGATCGTGGTGACCGTTTCGGAGCAGGACCAGCCGCAGGCGTTCAAGGTGCAGGTGACCGATGGGCCGCTGTTCACCGTGATCAAGGGCGACTCGCGCGCCCGCATCCAGGAGACCGCGATCAGTCCTGACGCGATGCTGGCGGGCGGACCGTACGATTTGTGGCGGGATAACGAGGACGCGCGGTGGGTCAAGGACCTCGTGGGCGCATTTGCCAGCCGCGCCGACCTGCCGAAGATGCTGAATCGCCAGGCCATCGTCGACACGGTGGTGCAGGGATGTCGCGACGGCTACTTCGTGGCACGGTTGCGGCGCCCTGACGGGTCGGTGCGGACCTGGTGGAGGCAGTCGATCGACGTCGCGGCGCTGGACGAGCCGTTGCTGGAGGTCGTTCTGCCGGAGAAGGGCGAGTTGGCCACCGTGCCATGGACCGTGCTCCTGCCGGGGGTGATCGACGGCCTGTGGCTCGAGCCGGCCGTCAAAGTGGCAGCGGTGCGGCGCCTGTTCGAGGGCAATGCCACGATGACGGTGAGTCGCGGTGGCTTCGACGAGCCGGTGCCGATTCCGCGCGCGGCGGCCGAAGCGGTGGACGGGGCGATCCGAACGGCGGTGCAGGAAGGCAGGCTCTGGCTGACAGTCGGTCCAGCGAGCCTTCTGTCTGAGGAGGTGCCGCCCGGGCTGCTGACCGACGGCGCCGAACTGCAGGCACCACCAGCCCCGGTCCCACCGCTCAATCTGTTGCCCGGCGCGCTTCCGGACGCGTGGCAGAAGGGCAGGACCACGGCGCTGTCGATCGCGGCGGCCCTGTCGCAGAGAGCCGGCCGGCCGCTGCCCTGGGTGACCGTGCGCGACGCGCTCGACGCGGCGTTCAGGGCGCGGCTTTTGGAGCGCACGCCGCAAAGCGGTCCCTGGCCGTCCGACTTCACGGGGGCCTCGACGGTCTGCCTCCAGCTACCCGAAGTCAAGACTGGGACCGGTGCGCCCGGTGGCCCAGGCACGGAGACAGGCCCGCCGCCCAACACGCGCGTGAGCACGGAGCTGGTGCTCAAGGCCAACCAGTTGCAGGATCTGTCGGACCTGGTCCCCGAACTGCTGCGCGCCGCTGCCGGGCAGGAGATCGGCTTCACGGTCCGCGTGGCGATCAAAGGGAAGGACCGCCCGAAGGACGACGTGATCCGGGCGATCAACGAGCTGCTGAAACAGGTGGACGCGGGGTTCGAGGTGGTGTGAGAGCGGCATCGTCGCCTAGCCGTAGCGGCCTTCGATGTAGTCCGCCGACCGGGGATCGCGTGGGGTCAGGAAGAGATCCTCGGTCCGCGCGTGCTCAACCACCTCGCCGAGCAGCATGAACGCGCATTCTCCGCTGACCCGCCGGGCCTGCGCCATGTTGTGCGTCACGATGAGAATCGTGTAGCGGCCGGCCAGACCGAGCATCAGCTCCTCGATGCCCAGCGTCGCCTCCGGGTCGAGCGCCGAACACGGCTCGTCCATCAGGATGACGTCGGGTTTCAACGGCAGCAGGCGCGCGATGCACAGTTTCTGCTGCTCGGCCAGCTGCAGCGCGGTCGCCCGTTCGTGCAGGTGATCCTTCAGGTCGTCCCAGAGCAACACCTCGCGCAGGGCTTTCTCGACGGCCTCGTCCAGGTCCGCCCGTTTCAGCGACCCGAACCCGCTGTGCACCCGCAGGCCGAAGACGACGTTCTCGTAGACGGAAATCGGCAGTGGATTCGGCCGCTGGAACACCATCCCGACGGCCTTGCGCAGTTCCACCAGCGACACGGCCGGGGCATAGATGTCCTGGTCGAGCACCTTGATCTGGCCCGTGGTGGTGACGTTGCCGTATCGCTCGTTGATGCGGTTGAAGCACCGCAGCAGCGTCGTCTTGCCGCAGCCGGACGGCCCGATGAGCGCGGTGATCTGTCCCTCGAGGACGTCGATCGTGACGCCCTTGAGCGCCTGGAACTTCCCGTACCAGAGATTCAGGTCCCTGGTCGTGAGACAGCACGTCCTCGCCATGGTCGTCGCCGGCGTCATCCGAAGATCCCGTTGACGTAGTCGCAGGTCCGCCGATCCGCGGCGGCGTCGGAGAAGATCGCGGCGGTCGTGTTCACCTCGACGAGTTCGCCGTTCAACAGGAACGCGGTCCGGTCCGCCAGGCGCCGCGCCTGCTGCACGAGGTTCGTGACCAGGATGATCGTCATCCGGTGCCGCAGTTCCTTCAGCACGTCCTCGATCCGCATCGTCGTCACCGGGTCGACGGCAATCGAGAATTCGTCGAGGCAGAGGATCTCCGGATCGTGCGACAGCGCGCGGGCGATCGTGAGGCGTTGTTGCTGGCCACCCGACAGACGCGTGCCGAGGCTGTCGAGCCGATCCTTCACTTCGTCCCACAGCGCCGCCTGGCGAAGGCAGCGCTCGACACGTTCCTCGACCTCGGCGCGCTTGCGGAGGCCGGCCATTCGCGGGGCAAACGCGACGTTGTCGAAAATCGAGAGCGGCAACCCCACGGGCAGCGGCGCAACCATGCCGATCTTGCGGCGCAGCGCGAAGACGTCCTTCACGCGCCGCACGTCCTCGCCGTCCACCTCCACGCTTCCGGTCACCACAGCCCCGCGCACGTCATCGATCGTCCGGTTGATGGTCTTGAGGACGGTCGTCTTCCCGGATTGCGCGGGCCCGATGATCGCGAGAATCTCGTGGCCGTGCACGTCGAGCGAGATGCCCTTGAGCGCCTCAGAGCGGCCGTACCGCACCCGCACGTTGGTCATCCGGACCGTTGGCTGCCGCATTACCACTTCTTCCGGGCGCGCAGGTGCGTGCGAACCACGATCGCGAGCGCGTTGACCGTCAGCACCATTCCGACCAAAACCACGGCCGTGCCGTAGGGCAGCGCCGCCGGGACGTTGGGCACCTGCGTCGAGATCGTGAACAGGTGCATCGACAGCGCCATGCACTGGTCGAACAGGCCGTAGGCGAACGGATGGCCCTCACGGATCGCCTTGAAGAAGACGGCGCCCGTGAACATGATGGGCGCGGTCTCGCCCGCCGCGCGCGACACCTGCAGGATGACCCCGGTGAGGATGCCGCTGATCGAGTTCGGGAGCACGACGTGGCGCACCGTCTGCCAGCGTGTCGCGCCGACGTTCCAGCACGCCTCGCGGAACGCCATCGGCACGGCCGCCAGCGCCTCCTTCGTGCTCGCGATGATCACCGGCAGCGTCATGATGGCCAGCGTGAGCGAAGCCGCGACGATGGACTTCCCGAGGCCGGCGAACAGGACGAACGCGCCGAGGCCGAACAGGGCGTGGACGATGCTGGGCACCCCCGCCAGGTTGACCACCGCCAGGTTGACGACGCGCGTGAACCAGCTTTCGCGGGCGTACTCGTTCAGGAACACCGCCGCCAGCACTCCAATCGGCGTCGCGACGACCAGCGAGAGGACCACCAGGTACAGCGTGCCGAGCAGCGGCGCCCAGATCCCGCCCGCGCGCATGCCGTTCCTCGGGTTGCGGAGCAGGAAATCGAGGGACAGGATCGGCCATGCCTGGTAGATCAGGTAGCCGACGATGAGGACCAGCGGCAGGACCATCAGCAGCGTCATCGCCAGGAAGACGCTGCGCGCCACCGCCTCGGTGCGCGCCTTGCGCCGGGTCAGCGCCGTCGCCTGGAACCGGCCAGCACGGGTCGCGGCCGGCGGCATCATCGGGCCCTGATTCCCCGGACCGCGAGGTCGGCGACGAGGTTGACGACAAACGTGATCGAGAAGAGCAGGATGCCGATGATGAACAGCACCTGGTAGTGGTCGGAGCCGACCGCCGTCTCGCCCAGTTCGGCCGCAATCGTGGCGGTCAACGTGCGCACCGAGTCCATCACGCTGGTGGGGATCTTCACCGCGTGCCCCGTCGCCATCAGCACCGCCATCGTCTCGCCGACCGCCCGACCGACGCCGAGCAGGGCGGCCGCGAGCAGCCCGTTCTTCGCGGCCGGCACCAGCACGCGGTAGACCATCTGCCACCTGGTGACGCCCAGCGCGAGTGCTGCCTCGCGATAGGAGTCGGGCACGGCTTTGAGCGCGTCTTCCCCGATCGAGACGATCACCGGGACGCTCATCAGGGCCAGGATGAGGCCGCCGTTGAGGACGTTGAGTCCGATCGGCACGTGAAACAACCGGATGATGAGGGGATTCATCACCGTCAGCCCGATGAAGCCCCACACGACCGACGGGATGGCGGCCAGCAGCTCGATCGTGACCTTCAGCGTCTCCCGCAGCCGCGGTCGGCAGAACTCGGAGATGAAGATCGCGGCGCCGATGCCGAACGGCACGGCGATGGCCATGGCGAGCACCGTGACACTGGCGCTGCCGGCGATGAGGGCGAGCACGCCGTAGCGCACGTGGCTCTCGGAGGTGGGGTACCACTCGATGCTGCCGAAGAACTGGCGGAGGCTGAGGCCGTGAAACAGGAAGCCCGCGCCTTCCCTGAAGACGAAGAAGAAGATGCCGAACACGAAGACGATCGCGCTCACCCCGCACAGGCGGATCACCATCTCGATCGCCCTCTCGGCGACGATTTCCGAGCGCCGTCTGGTCATCATGGATGATGCGCCGGCTACCTTGCGGCCGGGTTGGCCGGCAGCGGCACGTAGCCGCTCTCTGTCACGATCTTCTGGCCCGCGTCCGAGTGGACCCACTGCATGTATTTCTTCACCGCGCCGGTCGGCTCGCCGAGCGTGTACATGAAGAGCGGCCGGGCGATCGGGTATACGTGGCTCAGCGTGTTCTCGACGGTGGCCGCGTAGGCCGTGTCGCCCGCCTTCTTCGCGACGCGCAGCATCTTCACGTCGGGCGTGCGGTAGCCCATGCCGCTGTACCCGATCGCCCCCGGCGTCCGGGATACGAGTTCCACGACGTCCTTGGACCCCTGCATGTCGCGCGATCCGAGCTTGAAGTCGCGGCCCTTGCCGAGGATCGCCTCGCGGAAGTAGGCGTACGTCCCCGAGTTCGACTGCCGGCTGACGCGGATGATCTCGTCGGCGCCGGGGGGCATCGTGACGCCGATGTCCGACCACTTCGTCACCTTGCCGCCCTCGCCGTAGATGTCGGCCAGCTGCTCCAGCGTGATCTGCTCCAGCGGATTGCCCTTGTTCACGTACACCGACAAGGCGTCGTAGCCGACCATGAACTCGCGCGGTTCGATGCCGCCGTGTTTCTTCTTCGCCTGGTCGATTTCGCCCGGCTCGAACCGCCGGCTGCAGTTGGCGATGTCCACCGTGCCGTTGATCAGCGCCGCGATGCCGGTGCCCGACCCGCCCCCGGACACCTCGACCGACACGGCCGGGTCCACCTTCGCGTACTCCTCGGCCCACGCCTGGGCAAGGTTCACCATGGTGTCGGACCCGGTGTTCTGGATGATGGTCTTCTCGGGCTCCGTCGAGCGCGAGCACCCGGCTGACAGGGACGCGACGAGGCTGACCACCAGGACGAAGGCCGGTCGGGAATCAGACAGCATGGGTCCTTCCGCTTGAAAGATGCTCGTCGTTGCCGAGAATTGCCTGCACCAGGTCGCGAACGTGGTGCGTGAGCGATTCGAACGCCTGTTCGTAGGCCGCGGCCACCTCTTCGTCGGTGCCGCGCGCCTTCGAGGGATCGGGAACCAGCCAGTCGAACGCAAGCGCCTTGAACGGCTTTTGCGACGCCGCCTGCGCCTGCTTCGACAGCGCCACGATGACTTGCAGCTGGTCGAACCGCGGGATATCCGCGGTCGATGTGGGCATGCGCTGCGACACGTCGATGCCTTTCGTGGCGAGGAACCGGACCGTGCCGGCGTCGATCGATCCGGGCGTGAGGCCGGCGCTGGCAAAGGCGAACCGCGGCGCTCCGAGCCGGCACGCGATCTCCTCGGCCATCAGGCTGAGGCAGCCGTTGGTCTCGTCCACGAACAGCACCCGGAAGCCCTTGCGGGGCAAGTGCCGTGAATAGACACCGGTGGCGAAGTAGAGCGCCTCCTCGCAGATGTTCGTGGCCTGATCCGACACGCGCTCGAGGCGGCGGGCGACGTTGATGAGTGGCGGCAGCGCCTCGAGGGGGAGCCGCCCCTGCTCGCCGCGTTCCATCAACTCCGCGGTCACCCGGTCCCGCACGCGGTTCACCTGCGGTTCACTGGCCATCGTCACCCGGGCGAGATCCGGGTCCTTGTCCACGAAGGCGCGCACGGCGTGGTGGACCATCGGAATCGCCAGGCTCGCGATCTCGGTGAACGAGTCGGCGGGGACGTCGAGAGACAGCGAGCTCACCATCAACAGCTGACGCGCGATGCTCTCGGCATAATCGCCGATCCGCTCCAGGTCGCTGACGACCTTCGCCGCGGAGTAGACGAAGCGCAGGTGCCCCGCGGCCGGCTGGTGTCGGACGAGGAATTGCAGGCACAGGCCGTCGATCTCCGAGTCCAGCGTGTCGACGTCCTGATCGCGGAGGATGACCGAGTAGGCGAGCTGACGATCGCCGGTCAGCAGGGCCTGGCACGCGCGCTTCAGCGCCTGCTCGTCCACGAGCGCCATCTCCACCAGCTTCGTCCTGATCAAATCGATGTCGTGCTGCAGATGCGCTTCGAGATGCGGCGTGGGCGGGAGTGAGTCGGGCGGCATACCGTCCTGTTGCGCGTCGGCGAACGCGCGGCTCGAGGCAACCAACGCGTCGGCGAACGGCGACGTGCCCGTCAGCGCGCAGACATGTGCAGACCGGGCGACGACACTGGCCGGAAAGGGTAGCGGCGGGACGTTACGTCCGTGTTTCGGCTGTGTGAAATCTGGGTTACGTGGGTTCCGGGCTCTACGCCGCGTTGTCGCCGCGGACGTAGCTGCCCCGGGTCGTTCTCCTGAGGAATTGCTGAGCGACGAGCGCCTCGAGAATCGCCGCGCAGGCGGTCTCGTCGAGGTCCCACAGGCGGCGGGCCTGTTCGGGCGTCAGGCACAGGCCGGGCATTTCGCGATATTCGCCCTGGATGCGTTGCGCGGTGCGGGCAATCGATGTCTGGTCCATGCTGGTAACCTCCTGCGGTGACCTCTCATGCGACGTCGTCGATGAAGCGATACCCAAAGCCAATGACGGTTTCCACCTGCGTTCCGGCCAGCCCCAACTTGGCCCGCAGCCGGCCGACGTGCACATCGATCGCCCGGGCGTCGATCGTCTGATCGCCGCCCCACACGCGCTCCAGCAGGCGAACCCGCGACAGGACCCGGTTGCGGTGTCGCAGCAGGCAGGCCAGCAGTTCGAATTCGCGCCTCGTGAGGCGAACCGGCACGTTGTCGACGGTGACGGCGATTGCCGCGAAATCAACCGAGAGGTGGGCGCTCGTGTAGACGTCCCCGGACAGGCCGCTTCCTCCTCGCCGCAGGACCGCGCGCACGCGGGCGGCCAGTTCGCGCGGGCTGAACGGCTTGGTGACGTAATCGTCGGCCCCGAGCTCCAATCCGCGCACGCGATCGACTTCGCCGGTCCGCGCCGTGAGCATGATGATCGGCAGTCGCGAGGTGGCCGGGCGTTGCCGCAGGATCCGGCACACCTCGAACCCGTTCAACACGGGCAGGTTGATGTCGAGGATGACGAGGTCGATCGCCTCCTCCAGCGCCGCTCGAACTGCCGCGTCGCCGCTGCTGGCAATTTTCACGCGGGCGTCGCCAGCCCGCTCGAGTGCGTGCTTCACCAGCAGGGCGATGTCGGGTTCGTCCTCGGCGACCAACACGCTTATTCGCACCCGGCCCTCCGCACCTGGCGGGTCCGAGGGATGTCGCCCGCGCGCATGTGCCTGTGCCGAGCGTACGCTGGCGTTGTTTCGTTGGAACGACGAGGGGGTTAATTCGCGGTTACGACCGGTCGGCGGCGCGTCGGCCTGCGACGCGGCCGGACGGGACCGTGCCCGACGGCTGGGCTGATGGCGCGCGCGGGCCCCGCCGCGCGAGCGCGGCGCGGCGAACGTAGTGGCCACCCAGCGTCAAGGCCAGAAACTGCGCGTCGACCAGCGCGGCAAGCACCGCTTCACAGGTGAGGCTGTCCAGGGCGTGGAGCTGTTGCACCTGTTCGCAGGTGAGACTGAGACCCGGCAGCTGCAGATACCCGTCGCGAATCGACTGGACGGCCTGGCGGATGGGAACGCCTCTCATGAATCACTCCAGCGTGGAGCATAAGGGCACGGTGTGTCGAAGCGGTGTCGGCAGTGTTAATTCTGTGTAGCGGCGCATCCTCCGTCCTTCGTCACGAGAACGAAACGCGCTCGCAACACACCCCGTGCATACTGGCCCCGGGGAGCTGCACGCGGTGATATCTCCAACATGCTGTGGCCATCGGGAGGTTATCGTGCCCGACCGCACCTACAACGTCCTGTTCCTGTGTACCGGTAATTCGGCCCGCAGCGTCATGGCCGAGGCCATCCTCAACCAACTCGGCAAAGGGCATTTTCGCGCGTTCAGTGCGGGCAGCCATCCCTCCGGGCAGGTCCATCCGCTGGCGATCGAACAACTGCAGCACGCCGGAATTCCCATCGACGGCCTGCGCAGCAAGAACTGGGACGAATTCGCCGCGCCGGGTGCGGCGCACCTCGACTTCGTGTTCACCGTGTGCGACAAGGCGGCGGGTGAGACCTGTCCCGTCTGGCCCGGCCAGCCGATGACGGCCCACTGGGGCATCGAGGATCCCGCCGCGGTGACCGGCAGCGACGAGGAGAAGCGCCGCGCCTTCCTGCTGACCTTCTCGCTGCTTCACAGGCGCATCACGTTGTTCCTCAGCCTCCCGCTTGCCAAGCTCGACGCGATGGCGCTCAGGCGCGAACTGGACGGCATCGGCCGGCTGCGCGACCAGAACCAATAGCGCGGCCCAGCGGCGTCGCTTCGCTCAACGTGGAGCAGGCGTTTGCCTCGGTGTTGCTCGACGATCCCGAGGTCTCGGTGGTCACGCTGTCGCAGAAGGCGGGGTCGGGGCAAGACGCTCAAACTGCTCGCGGAGTTGCCCATATGCCGCGAGCGGAGATCTACGCCGGCCCGTCGCCGTCGGTCCCGGGCAGGTCCACGAATCGGTAGCCCAGGCCGACCAGCGTCTCGATCTGATCGCCGGCCGCGCAGAGTTTCGAGCGCAGTCGCGCGATGTGGACGTCGATCGATCGCGTTGCGGTGGTGCCATCCTGGCCCCAGACGCGCTCGAGCAGACGCCCGCGGGACAGCACCCGGTTGCGGCTTTCCACCAGGCAGCGCAGCAATTCGAACTCGGTCCGCGTGAGGCGCACCGGGGTCCCATCCACGGTCACGGCCACCGCATCGAAGTCTGCCACGAGGTGAGCGCTGCGGTACGGAGCCGGACTCACCGCGCCCGCCGGTCGCCGGCGGAGCACGGCCCGCACGCGCGCCGCGAGTTCGCGCACGCTGAACGGCTTAGTGATGTAGTCGTCGGCGCCGAGATCGAGTCCCGAGACGCGGTCGCTCTCCGCGCCGCGCGCCGTGAGCATGATGACGGGCACACTCGCCGTGACCGGCTTCGCCCGAAGCAGCCGGCAGATCTCGAAGCCGTTGACGGCCGGCAGATTGATGTCGAGGACAATGAGATCCGGCGGGTTCGGCAGCACCGCGTCGAGCGCATCGTCGCCCCGATCGACGATGTCGACACGCATGTCGCCGGCACGCTCGAGCGTGCGCTTGATGAGGCGCGCGATGTCCGCTTCGTCCTCGACGACCAGAATCCGGATGGGCATGGCAGCTCGCACCGGAAGATAGCGCCGCCGTGTTGCACCGTCATTTCGCGGCGGTTAAATCTGCGTAAAATAGCCGCGTCGAGCCAATTAACCTCGATGTAACAATGCGGAAAGACGGTCGAAACACCCCTCCACTAACCTTTGACCTCGTTCGTGGTCACTGTCCCGCTCCGACCCGTGTCGCGTGGAACGCCCGCATCGAAAGGAAAAGGAGTCTGAGTTGAAGACCGAACTGTCCGCACCGCATCGCCGCCTCGCACCGCTGTTCTCGCTCGTGGCGGCCTTCGCCCTCACTCTGTCGCTCGCGCCGGTCGCGCAGGCACAGGTGACGCCGGCGGCCGGTTACACGCCGCCCGACGACACGCCCTCCATCAAGGTCGGGGCAACGATCTTCACCGACTTCACCTACGTCAACAAGCCGACCTCGAAGGATGCCGACGGCAACGTCATCAACCCCAGCTCCTTCAACGTGTCGCGCAGCTACATCAACATCACGGGCAACGTCTCGCACATCGTGGCGTTCCGCATCACGCCCGACATCACGCGCGAGACCGGGACGGGCAGCTCGCTCAACGGCAGCCTGACGTTTCGTCTCAAGTACGCGTTCATGCAGATCAACCTCGACGACTGGCTGCCCAAGGGGAGCTGGGTCCGGCTGGGCATCCAGCAGACGCCGCTCGTCGACTACGAGGAAGGGATCTACCGCTACCGGTTCCAGGGCACCACGTTCACCGAACGCGAGACGAACCCGTCGGGATCCGGCTTCCTGACCTCGTCGGACGCGGGTGTGTCCTTCCACGCGGCGTTCCCGGGCAATTACGGCGACGTCCACGTCGGCTTCTACAACGGTGAGGGGTACTCCAAGCCCGAGGTCAACGACCAGAAGGCGCTGCAGGTGCGATTCACCGTCCGGCCGGTGCCGATGAGTCCGATCCTGAAGGGCTGGCGCCTGACCGCCTTCTACGATGCCGACAATTACGTCGTCAACGCGGAACGCAAGCGGGCCGTCCTGAACACGACCTTCGAGCACCAGTACCTCAACGTCGGCCTGGACTACCTGAGCGCCTACGACCAGACGTCGGCCACGACCGTCCCCGCGGTCCGGGACATCCACGGGAAGGGCTGGTCGGTCTGGGCGACGCCGAAGTTCGGCAAGGGATTCGAGGCGCTGCTCCGCTACGAGGGCTTCACGCCTGATTCCGTCCAGACGGCGCAAGTCCGCCACCGCGACATCCTCGGCCTGGCGTACTGGTTCCCGCACCAGGGCAGCGTCAGCTCGGCGCTCATGTTCGACGTGGACACGCGCACGTTCACGGGCATCAACTCGCCGACGGCGCAGAGCCTCTACGTGCACGGGTTGATCGCGTTCTAGCGCGGGCCTGAACAGTTTTGCGCCCACACGCATTGAAACGACTGAAGGAGAATCCGCTGGTATGACCAAGACAATTCGATCGCTCTTGGCGGGGGTCATCGTCGCGGGGCTCGGAGCCACGCTCCTCGCCCAGGCACAGCAGATCAACGGCGCGGGCGCGACCTTCCCGGCGCCGATCTACACGAAATGGTTCAGCGAGTACAACAAGAAGACCGGCGTCGAGATCAACTACCAGGCGGTCGGGTCGGGCGCCGGCATCCGGCAGATCACCGCGATGACCGTGTTTTTCGGCGCCACCGACGGCCCGATGACCAACGATCAGCAGCTGGCTGCTCCGGGCCGGATCCTGCACCTGCCGACGGTCCTCGGCGCCGTGGTGCCCGTCTACAACATTCCCGGGGTGTCCGCCGAATTGAAGTTCACGGGCCCGGTGCTCGCCGACATCTTCCTGGGCAAGATCACGAAGTGGAACGACCCCGCCATCACGAAGCTGAACGGCGGCGTGTCGCTGCCCGCCGCCGACGTCAACGTCGTCCACCGGTCGGACGGCTCCGGGACGACCTACATCTTCGCGGACTACCTGGCCAAGGTCTCGCCCGAGTGGAAGAAGCGCGTCGGCGTCAATACCGCGCTCAACTGGCCCGTCGGCCTCGGCGGCGCCCAGAATCCGGGAGTCGCCGCGCTCGTCAAGCAGACACCCGGCGCCATCGGCTACGTGGAACTGATCTACGCGCTGCAGAACAGCATCAGCTACGGGAGCGTGCAGAACGCGTCCGGCGCGTTCGTCCGCGGCACGATGGAAGGCGTCACGGCCGCGGCCGCGGCCGCCGCAGGCGTCATGCCCCCGGACTTCAGAGTGTCCATCACCAATGCCCCGGGCGCGACGGCCTACCCGATTTCGTCGTTCACCTGGATGCTCCTGTACGAGAACCCCAAGGACAAGAAGGCGGCCAAGACCATGGTGGATTTCATGCAGTGGGCGCTGACCGAGGGCCAGAAATTTGCCGAACCGCTCGGGTACGCGCCGCTGCCCGCTTCGGTCGTCAAGCTCGAGATGGAAGCGTTGAAGAAGATCAAGACGCAGTAGCCGGCGGCGTCGGCGACTGAGATGTCATGACAACTGGTAGACGGTAGACGGCAGACGGCCTGACGGGCCGGCTGCCGTCTACCGTCGCACCACTCGGCGGCCCACCGCTACTTGTGCTTCGTGCAGTGTGCCAAGTGCGCGGGGCCGGCTCCAGCACCTGGCACTCAGCACCCAGTACCTAGCACCACGCTCCGGTCACGCTGTCAGATTCGCACGCCGGCCGACGAGCAGGCGCGCGCCGATGTTGGCGAGGAGCACCAGCGCCAGCAGCACCAGGCCCGCGGCCCAGGCCTGCCGGTGCCAGTCGTCGTAGGGAGAGAGGGCGTAGTTGTAGATCATGACCGGGAGCGACGCGATCGGCTGGTTGAATCCGCGGCTCCAGTAGCGGTTGTTGAGCGCGGTGAAGATGAGCGGGGCGGTCTCGCCGGCCACCCGCGCCAGGCCCAGCATCGCGGCGGTGATGATGCCGCGTGACGCGGCCGGGACGATCACGCGAACGATCGTGACTGCACGGCTCGCGCCGAGCGCGAGCGACGCCTCACGCAGGGATGTCGGGACGGCGCGCAGGAATTCCTCGGTGGACCGCGTCATGATCGGGATCATCATCACGCCCAGGGCAGCGCCGCCCGCAAGGGCCGAGAAGTGCTGCATGGGCAGCACGAGCAGCGTGTAGATGAAGATCCCGACGACGATCGAGGGCACGCCGTTGAGCAGATCGGCCGCGTAGCGGACGACCGAGGCCATCGGGCGGGACGCGAACTCCGACACGTACAGGCCCGCCATGAATCCGATCGGGAGGCCCGTGCACGCGGCGATGAGCAGCAGCTTGCCGCTGCCGACGATTGCGTTGGCCATTCCACCGCCTTCTTCCCCCATCGGCCGGGGCAGTTCGGTGAAGAACGCCCAGTTGAGCGACGATCCGCCCTTGTAGATCAGGTAGCCTAGCAGGAAGAAGAGGATTGAGATGCTCAGCACGGTGGCAACCGCAGTCAAGCCGAGCATCGCGGCGCTGACGATACGGCGCCGCAAATTCCGCGCGCTCATGTCCCGCTTCCTTCCCGCGTCGTCGCCATGATGAGGAGCCGCGCCGTTCCGTTGATGAGCATCGTCAGCAGGAACAGGACGAGGCCGATGTAGGTGAGTGCCGCCAGGTACTCGCCGGCTCCAGCCTCGGCGAACTCGTTGGCGACCACCGCGGCCATGCTGTAGCCCGGCGCGAACAGCGACGCGGCGATCGACGGCCGGTTGCCGATGACCATGGTCACGGCCATCGTTTCGCCCAGCGCGCGGCCCAGGGCCAGGAAGATGGCCCCGTAGATGCCCGGGCGCGCGTAGGGAAGCACCACCTTCCAGGTGCTCTCCCACTTGGTCGATCCCAGGGCCAGCGCCGCTTCGCGCTGGGCGCGCGGCACCGCAATCAGCACTTCACGACTGACGGACACGATGAACGGCGTCACCATGACGGCCAGCACGAGCCCGGCCGTCAGGTACCCGACACCCAGAGCGGGCCCGGAGAAGAGCGGGAACCCACCCGTGGCGGCACGCAACCCGGGCTCGATCCACTCCCGCATCAGCGGAACGAGGATCGCGATCCCGACGAGTCCGTAGATCACGCTCGGAACCGCGGCAAGCAACTCGAGGAGCAGCCCGCACGCGTCGGACACCTTCGGGTGGGCTAACTCGGCCAGGAAGATCGCGACCGCCACGCCAACCGGCACCGCCACGAGGAGCGCGATTGCCGACGTGACCAGCGTCCCGTAGATGAACGGCGCCGCACCGAACTCACCCGTGACGGGGTCCCAGGTCTGGGTCACGAGAAACGACAAGCCGAACTTCTGGCGAGCTAGCGCGGAGTGCACGAACAACTGCCAGGCCAGCATCCCCGTGATCACGAGGACCATGGCACCGAAGGCGAACACCAGCAGGTGCACGCCGATACCACCGCCGCGCAGTCGCTCGACCACGCTGGCGACGCGCGGCCGGCGCCAGCGGTTCGTCCCGGCCGCCCCGGGTTCGGTGGCGCCTTGCGCGTTCACCGGTTCACCACGCTCATGAGCTGATTCACGTCCCCCAGCCTACGGCCCGCCGGTTTCCGACTCGTGTCGCCCATGTTAAATCCGCGTTAACCAGCAGTCCTGGCCATCTTGTAACCTCGATTTCACCGACCCGATACGTCACCGAAACAGTGGCGCGCTACCTTCGGTCGATTCCGTTCTTTCTCTCGGACCGACCCCGCGAGTCGGCTCAATGCCGGCGCGGTCCGGGTCCGATCGAACGTCGACCGGTCGTGTGCCCTCGGTGAACCCCATGCGCGTTGACTTTCGCGGAAAGGCGTTCCTGGCGGTCGCGGGCGTCACGCTCACCGCTGAGCTGCTGGTCGTCTTGGCGGTCTCGGTGCCACTGAGCGTGCCGCAGGTCACGCTGGTTGCGCTCGGCATCGCGCTGGCCGGCGCCCTGGGTCTGGCCTTTGCGGCGTCCAGGCTGCTCGGCCGGTACGTCCGTGCCATCGCCGCCTCCGCACGCGCGTGCGCGGCGGGCGAGCCGAACCACCCGGCACGGAGCTACGAGAGCGACGAGCTCGGCACCACGGCGAAGGTCCTCGACGACACGATCCGCGATCTCGCGAACCGCCTGAACGACGCCGAGCGGCATCGCGCCCGCCTCGCGGCGATCCTCGCGGGGATGCACGAAGGGGTCCTCGTCGTTGACGCGGATGGGCGCGTGCAGATGGTGAATCGGGCGGTGACGACGATGCTGGGTCTCGAGGGCGAGGCCGCCATCGATCGGCACTACCTCGAATCGATCCGTCACCCGGGCATCGCGGGCGTTCTGGCTGAGGCGCTGACGGGGACCGTGCCGGACCTCCTCGAGTTCCAGCCCGCTCGATCCCCGCTGAGGCTTGTCGCGCGCACCGCTCCCGTCGGGCTGGGGACCTCCGCGACCGGTGCGGTCCTGGTGCTGCACGATGTCACGGAACTGCGCCGGGCCGACCTCGTCCGCAGGGATTTCGTCGCCAACGTCTCCCATGAGTTGCGGACGCCGCTCACGGCGATCCGCGGATACGTCGAGGCGCTCACCGACGAACCGGTGGATCCTGCCGAGCGCCAGCAGTTTCTCGAGGTCATCGCTCGCCAGACCACGCGCATGGAACGCCTCGTCAAGGACCTGCTGCGGCTCGCCAGTCTCGACGCGCGGGAAGAGCCCCTCGACGCGGCTCCGTGCGTGCTCGACGATCTCGTGCGCGGGGTCGTCCGGGACCTGTCGCCGTCGATCGAGCGCAAGACGCAGCAGGTGGTGGTGAGCGTCGCACCGGAGGTCCCGCGGATCGCGATCGATGCGGCCAAATTGCAGGACGCGCTCCGCAACGTCGTGGAGAACGCGTCGAACTATTCGCCCGAGGGCAGCCGCATCATCGTGTCGGCCGAACGGGCGGGCGACCACATCGTCATCCGCGTCGAAGACGAGGGCCCCGGCCTTCCCGCGGCGGACCTCGAGCGCATCTTCGAGCGCTTCTACCGCGTGGACAAGGCACGCTCCCGGGAATCGGGCGGCACCGGGCTCGGCCTCTCCATCGTCAAACACTTGATCGCCCGCCTGTCCGGTGAAGTCGTGGCGGCCAACAGGCCCGGCGGCGGGGCGGCGTTCACGATCACCCTGCCCCTCACCCCAGCCGAACCCCGCGCCGAAACGCCGATTTAACATGCTCGAAACGGCGCAGCAATATCCCCGGGCTAACCTGTTGGTCGTGTACACTCCTCCCGTGGTGGTCGCCGAACGCGTGGCGAAGGCCGAGACGTCCACCGCGCCAGCCAAGATCACCGTCGATCACCTCGACTTCTATTACGGGGCGAAGCGGGCCCTGGAAGAGATCTCGCTCGCCATTCCGCCGAACCTCGTCACCGCGTTCATCGGGCCCTCCGGGTGTGGCAAGAGCACCTTTCTGCGGACACTGAACCGGCTGAACGACACGATTCCTGGAATACGCGTGACTGGCCAGGTGCTGGTGGACGGTGTGGACGTGTACCGCCCTGCCGTCGACGTGGTGGACCTGCGGCGCCGTGTCGGGATGGTGTTCCAGAAATCGAACCCGTTCCCGAAATCGATCTTCGACAACGTGGCCTACGGCGTCCGGGTGAACGGCCTGGCCCGGTCGCGGGACGAGGTTCGTGGCCGCGTGGAAGACAGCCTCCGGTCGGCCGCGCTGTGGGACGAGGTCAAGGACCGGTTGAAGGAGAGCGCCCTGGCGCTCTCCGGCGGACAGCAACAGCGGTTGTGCATTGCGCGAGCGCTCGCTGTGGAGCCCGAGATCCTGCTGATGGACGAGCCCGCCTCGGCGCTCGATCCGATCGCCACCCAGCGCATCGAGGAGCTCATCTTCGCGTTGAAGCAGCGGTACACGATCGTGATCGTGACGCACAACATGCAGCAGGCGGCGCGCGTCTCCGACCACACCGCGTTCTTCTGGCTCGGGCGCCTCGTGGAATACGACCGGACGGACCGGTTGTTCACGGCGCCGCACGAGAAACTCACCGAGGACTACATCACCGGCAGGTTTGGGTAGAGGACATCGATGCCTGACTCGAGCGGTCCAGTCGTCCGGCACTTTCAGCAGGAACTGGACGAACTGAAGCAGCGACTGCTGGCGATGGGCGGCTTGGCGGAGGAACGGGTCGTCGCGGCCGTCAAGGCGCTGGTCGAACGCGACCCGGCGGCGGTGCGGGCGGTGGCCGAGGGCGACGCGCCGATCAACCGACTGCACCTGGAAATCGATACGCGCGCGTTCACGCTGCTCGCGCTGCAACAGCCGATGGCGGTCGACCTGCGCGCGATCGTGGCCGCGATCAAGATCAACAGCGATCTCGAGCGCGTCGGCGATCTCGCCGTCAACATCGCGGAAGCGTCCGCGCGTTACCTGCTGCACCCGCCGGTCAAACCGCTCATCGACCTGCCACGGATGGCGGACCTCGCCCAGTCGATGTTACGCGACGCGCTCGACGCGTTCGTCCGCAGCGATGTGACGCTGGCGCAGGCCGTGCTCGACCGCGACGACCTGCTCGACTTCCTCAAGAACCAGATCTTCCGGGAACTGCTGTCCTATATGTTGGGGATCCCGTCGAAGATCGAGCCCTCCCTCGATCTCATTCTCATCTCGCGCCACCTGGAGCGCATCGGCGATCACGCGACGAACATCGCCGAGGACATCATCTTCATGGTGTCCGCGCGGGATGTGCGCCACATGGGCGCCGGCTCGCCGCCTTTCTTGCCGTAGCAGGCATCAGCGAACACGAACGAGGGCTGAAGGGCCATGAGTACCACCGGCAACATCGTCCTGGCCATCCTGGGCCTCGCGACCGTGGTCGTGTCCTTCTGGGTGCTGTTCGGCACCCGCCCGCGCGGCCCTCGCTGAACGCGACGACTCGCCGTCCATCGTGGATGCGCACAACCCCAGTCTTCCTCGAAGAAGATTCTAAGTTTACCTTTCCGTAACGGCGACGTCATCGGATCGACACCTCCGCTCTCTAGACTCCCGATCACCCACGGACAGCTCGACACCGGAAACGACCGGATGGCTTTCCGAAGGGTTCCGCAGGCTTGTCTATAGGAGGAGGGTTCCAGTGATGAAGGTCAGTCGTGCCGGGCTCAGTGCGGCGATTCTCTGTCTGGTCCTGTCAGCGCCGATCGTGCTGGCGGAAGGCGCGACCGGATCGATCAAGGGCCGCGTGATGGATTCCACCGGCGGCGTGCTGCCGGGCGCGGTGGTGACGCTGGCGCCGAAGGGCGGCAACGCGGTGACCGACAACCAGGGCGAGTTCACGATCTCGGGCCTCGAGGCCGGCAACTATACCGTGAACGTCAACTACGTGGGCTTCAGCCCGTTCACGAAGGAGGTGACCCTGGCCGCGGGACAGCCCGCTCGCCTGGACGCGAAGCTCGACGTCGCCGGGCAGAGCTCGCAGATCCTGGTGACCGCGGCTCGGCCCCGGGGCGAGGCGGAGCAGATCAACCGCCAGCGGACCGCAGACAACATCGTGCAGGTGCTGCCCGCGGAAGTGATCACGAGCCTGCCGAACGCCAACATCGCGGACGCGGTGGGGCGGCTGCCGAGCGTGACGCTGGAACGCGACGAGGGTGAAGGCAAGTACGTCCAGATCCGCGGGACGGAGCCGCGGTTGAGCAACACGACGATCGACGGCGTGAACGTGCCGTCGCCGGAGAGCGGCGTGCGGCAGATCAAGCTGGATACGCTGGCGTCGGACCTGGTCGAATCGGTCGAGATCAACAAGACGCTGCAGGCGAACATGGACGGCGACGGGATCGGCGGCAGCGTGAACCTGCGGACGAAGACGGCAGCCAACGTGCCGACCGTGATGGTGTCCGCACTCGGGGGATACACGCCGATCATCAACGGCCGTGGCGTGGATCAGTTCGGCGCGACCGAGGGCATGCGTTTCGGCGCGGACAAGAAGGTGGGCGTGCTCATCGGGGGGACCTACGACTGGAACGGGCGCGGGATCAACGACCTCGAACCGTCGCCGACCGTCACGAGCCTGGACCCGCACTACGACAGCATCGACCTGCGCGACTACATGTACTATCGGACGCGGTGGGGCCTGTCGGGGAGCTCCGATTATCGCCTGAACAACGCGACGAGTCTCTCCTTGCGCGGGTTCTACTCGGACTTCCGCAACTGGGGACAGAAGTGGGTGTATACGCTGAACGACGGGGACACGCCGGGGTCGAGCATCGACTGGCGGCGGCCTGAAACCTCGGTGGGGAACCTGGTGGCGGCGGGCCATCACACGCTCGGGATGAGCTGGCTGAGCTGGGACGCCTCCGCCGCACGGTCGCAGATGCTGGGCGGCAGCGGCGGCGCCAGCTTCAAGTGGAACGGCAAGACCCCGAACTGCGTCGATGACCCGGCCGCGACAACCAACGTGTACGTGCCGGTGTTCAGCGCGTCGTGCTACGCGGCGGGGCCCACCAACGTGCAGGACAACGCGAACTACAAGTTGTCGAGCTGGCAGCCCTCGAGCAGCGGGGGATCGGCCCAGTTGAATCTGCAGGGCTCGGCGTCGTTCGGGAAGATCTACCAGGCGGGAGGGCAGTTCGGCACGCTCGAGTTCGGCGCAAAGCTCCGGAACGGATGCAAGAACAACAGCACGTACTCGACCACCTACACCGTCAAGAGCGGGCAGACCATCCCGATCGCGCAATTCGCGGGAAGCTTCGCGGATCCGAGCTACTACGCCAACAGCTACCCCTGGCCATCCAACAACGTCGACTACACCCAGGTGCAGAGCTACGTGATGGCGCATCCGGATCAGTTCACCATCACCGGCGGCGTGCCGGGACCGAGCAAGAGCACTTACAACCTCACCGAGCGGGTGACGGCGGGGTACGTGATGAACACGCTGGACCTGGCGGCGCGCGTGCGCCTGGTGACCGGCGTGCGGTTCGAGGCGACGCATGTGGACACGCTGAGCTACAACGGCAGCACTAAGCTGCAGGACTTCAAGGGGGGCGGCGACTACGTTGACACGTTGCCGAGCGCGGCCCTGAAGTTCGCCACGTCCAACGACGGGAGCGTGCGGCTGGCGTTCAGCCGGGCGTTGTCGCGGCCGAATCCCTCGGACATCACGAAGGCGGCCGGCCTGCCGAACCTGACGCAGAATCCACCGACGATCAGCCTGGGCAATCCCGACCTGAGACCCGAGCACGCGAACAACTTCGACGTTCTGTTCGAGCAGTACCTGCGCCCGCTGGGCATGTTCAGCGCCGGGTACTTCTTCAAACAGCTGAGCGATCCGATTATCGCGACCCAGACGCGGCCGACATCGGGGCCGTATGCGGGCTACCTGGTGTCGCAGCCTGGCAACGCGGGAAGCGCGACGCTGCATGGCTTCGAGATCGCCTACCAGCAGCATCTGCAGGGCTTCCTCAGAGGCTTCGGCCTGTCGGCAAACTACAGCTACACGATGTCCGAGGCGCGAGGGATCCCGTTCCGGACCGACCGTCCGGCGCTGCTCCGGCAGGCGCCCCACACCTGGAATATCAGCCCGACCTACGACGGCGGGCCGGTGTCGATTCGCCTGGGCATGAGCTTCAACGGGTCGAACATCTTCGCCTACCAGTATCAGAACCTGAACAGCGACGGCACGCCGATGGCGGCAGGCGACCTGACGGCCGGGGGCACGCAGGGGCCGGGCGGGGACAACTACCTCTACCCGCACTTCCAGGTTGACGCGCAGGCGACGGTGCAGGTGGCGCGCGGGCTCTCGCTGGTGGTCTACGGCCTGAACCTGACCAACGAGGTGTTCGGCTTCTACAACGGCAGCCCGCAATACGTCGTCCAGCGGGAGTTCTACAAGCCGACGTTCGCCTTCGGCGTCCGGTTCAATCCGTCGATGAAATAATCACGATCGGCCCGGCGGCCTGCGGCCCTCGCGCCGCGGGCCGCCCGGTCGCACCCAGATGGTCTGGAGAAACCGCATCATGACGCACACCCACCGCAGGATCGCCGGCGCCTGTCTCACCGCGCTGCTCGTCGTGGCCTGGTCCGCCGGGAATCACGTCACGGCACAGACCGGCGCCTCGACCACACCGACCCGGATCATTCTGGGCTGGGCCGGCAGTCCGGCCACGAGCCAGGCTGTCACGTGGCGAACCGCCGCGGCGATCGCCACGCCGCAGGCCCAAGTCGCGCTGGCCGTGGCATCACCGGACCTCGCGAAGACGGCGACGACGGTCGCGGCGCACTCGACGATGGTCGATCTCTACCCGTCCGGAACCGTTTACCATCACGTCGCGCGGCTGGAGGGCCTGCGGCCGGCGACGCGGTACCTCTATCGCGTCGGCGACGGCAAGACGTGGAGCGAGTGGCTTGCGTTCGTCACGGCCAGCGACCAGCCCGCGCCGTTCCGCTTCATCTACATCGGCGACGCGCAGAACGGGCTGGCGGACGTGTTTCCGCGGACGATCCGCGCCGCCTATGCGCAGGCGCCGGATGCCCGCCTGGTCGTGGACGCCGGCGACTTGCTGGCCGAGGGCTACGACGACCGTCTCTGGGAGGAATGGACGCGCGCCTTCGGGTTCGTGGCCGGCAGCGTCCCCAACCTGCCCGTCCCGGGGAACCATGATGAGCACCGCGCACCGGAATCGTCCGACGCCAAGAAGGTGCTGGCGGTCTCGTCGCTCTGGAACGCGCACTTCTCGCTGCCCACAAACGGTCCGGCCGATCTCGGATCGCTGGCCGGCCAGTTCTACTTCCTCGACTACCAGGGCGTGCGCTTCATCTGCCTCGATGTGAATCCGTTCGCGAACGAGGACTACGTCGAAGCGGAACGGGCGCACGTGCAGGCATCGGTGGTCGCATGGCTCCGGCTCGCGCTTGCGAACAACCCGAACCGCTGGACGATCGTCGTCCAGCACCAGCCGCTCTACGACGTGTCGAAGGACCGGGACTACCCGGAAATGCGCGCGGCGCTCGGCGCGCTCTACGACGAGTTCCATGTCGACCTCGTGCTGCAGGGGCACGACCACGCGTATGCCCGGAGCTTCAAGCTGAACGCGGGGCGGCGCGTCGGAGACACTGAACCGGGCACGGTCTACATGTTGTCGGTGTCGGGCTCGAAGATGTACGCGGTGACCGAACGCCAGGAAGGTCGGATGGCGAAGATCATCGAGGGAATACAGCTCTACCAGGTCGTGACGGTCGAGGAAGGACGCCTGAGTGTCGACAGCTTCGGCGCCGACGACGGGCGCGTGGACTCTTTTCAGATCGCGAGAGCGGTCGGGACCCGATGAGAGGCCGGCCGGGCCTTCGTGCGGGCGAAGCCCGCGGGCGTTATGTCGCGATCTTCGCCAGCATCTTCGCCGTGGCGAACCAGCGCAGCTGCCCAGGCGCCGCGGGCGGGAGCGCCGCGACGTCGATCCGGCGCGTCTGGCATCGGTCGAGATCGGCACGAACTCGATCCACATGATCGAAGTGGAGGTGGCGGCGACCTCTCCTTCACGATCGTGGACCGCGAGAAGGCGATGGGCACGTCGCGATCACCCGAGGATGGCGCGCAGCCGCTCCGTGTCGATGTTCCCGCCCGACACCACGATCGCGACGCGGCGCCCTTTCAGATCGAGGCGGCCGGCAAGCACCGCCGCGACTCCGGCAATCCCCGCGCCTTCGGCGATGACGCGTTCGTTGGCGACCAGGCCGCGAATCCCGTCCGCGAGGCGCTCCTCGCTGACCTGCGTCAGGTCGTCCACGTGACGGCGCACCAGGTCGAACGTGATCGTGTCCGGGTCCATGTTGCCCGCCAGGCCATCGGCAATGGTCGGACCGACGGGCACCTCGGTGATACGGCCTTCGCGGACCGCCGTCGTGAAGGCCTGCGACGCCTCGGCCTCGACGCCGACGATCCTGACGCCTGGCAACAAGCCCTTCGCCGCGATGGCGACGCCGCTGATCAATCCGCCGCCGCCGACCGGCACCAGGAACATGTCTACGCCGGGAAACTCCTCGAAGACTTCGATGGCCACGGTGCCGAAGCCGGCAATCAGGTCGGGATGGCTGTAGGGCGAGGTGTAGGTCAGGCCGTTGTCGGCCGCGTACGCCTTTGCCAGGCGCTCGGCGTCCTCGTAGGTGTCCGCCTCGGCCCTGAGATCCGCGCCATGCCGGCGGATGGCATCGAGCTTCGTGCGCGGCGCGTGGCGCGGAGTGAAGACCGTCGCCTTGAGGCCGAACCGTTCGGCGGCGTACGCGAACGCGCGGCCGGCGTTGCCGGCCGACGCGGTCACGAGCACCGACGCTGCGGTGCCGGCGGCCAGGTGCTCGAGGAGCGCGAGCGCGAGATTCGTCGTCCCGCGCGCCTTGAACGAGTTGGTCACCTGGAGCGGTTCGAGTTTCAGGCGCACGTCCGCGCCGGAGATCTCCGAGAGCCACGCGGACTGGACGAGCGGCGTGCGGCGCACGTGCGGCGCGATGCGCTGGCGCGCGTGATGGATGCGCGCCAGGGTGATCTCGTCGGCCCGATGATGCGTGTTCACGTCCGTCTCCGCGAGGATGTGCGGCAGTTGCTCGAAGAACGCCGAGCGCGCGAGCACGCGATCGACGCCCGCCGCGCGGGATGCCGCGATGAGATCGCCCTGCACGTGCGACACGAACGCCAGCGTCGGGATCGACGCGAGCGACGCGTCGGCCTTCAGCCTGGCGATGGTCGCGAGCGGCTCGAGGCGCGCGCTGTTGAGATCGAAGATCAGGAGTGCCGGCCGGAGGGCGCGCGTGCGTTCGACCAGGTCCGCGGGTGACCGCGGGAAGACAAGATCCACACCGGCGCCCGCGGCAGCCTGCCGGATCTTCGACGCGAGCATCAGGTCGTCAACGGCGGCGAGGATCATGGGATGGCTCAGGGCTGATGGCTTAAGGCTTATGGCGTGGCAGGGCTTAGGGGCTTTCACCTTTCTCATCAGGCTATCATACGAGCATGCTGCTTGAAGTTCGTGCCGTCGCGCCGTTCCTCAAGAACGGCTTCGTGCTGGGCTGCGAGGAAACACGCGAGGCGGTCCTGGTCGATCCCGGCGATGAAGTGGACCAACTGCTCGACGTCGTCTCCGCGAAGCGACTGAGCGTCGGGCACATCCTGCTGACGCACGCGCACGTGGACCACGTGTCGGGCGTCGCCCGCGCGCACACGGCGCTCGGCGCGCCCATCTACCTGCACCCCGACGATCTCTTTCTCTACAACGCCGCGGTTGAGCAGGCGACCTTCTTCGGCCTGACGGTCGAACCGCCTCCGCCGGTCGATCGCTCTTACGTGGATTATCCGGAGATTGCGTTCGGCCGCTATACGATCCGCGTATACCACACGCCGGGGCACTCGCCCGGCGGCGTGTGCCTGCGGGTTGGCCGCACGGGCACGACGGGTCTGCAGGTGCTCGTCGGGGACACGCTCTTTGCCGGGTCGATCGGACGCACGGACTTGCCGGGCGGCGATCACGCGACGCTCATCCGTTCGATCGAAACGGTGCTCTTCGCGATGGAAGACGAGGTGGAGGTGTACCCGGGCCACGGCCCGAAGACGACGATCGGCCGGGAGCGCCGGACGAATCCGTTTCTTATCACGTAGCGGGGGGCACGGCCGGCCCCGGCAGGCCGGCTGACAGCGCGGCGGTTGGCGCGTCCATCACGATGAGCTCCACCCGTCCCACCCTGACCCGATCGCCTGTCGCGAGCACGCCGCGGTGGATACGCCGGTCGTTCACGAACGTGCCGTTCGTGCTCTCCAGGTCCACGATCTCGATTTCGCCGGTCGGCGTGACGGTCACGCGGCAGTGAAAGCGCGACACCATGCCGGCGTCGAGGATGAAATCCGCGGTCGTCGATCGGCCGAGCGTCTTCATTGCGCCCGGCATCAACCGGAACGTGAACGGCCCCGCCTCGGAACGGTCGGTCGTCTGCAGAATCCACATGGGTCGCTGCTCGCCACTCACTGTCCACCGCTTGCCGGCATCGTCTTCTGCAGCCAGCCCGCGATGGCCGACAGCAGGTCCTTGCTGACGTTCTTGTCGGCCAGCCGCGAGTACTCCTCGTACTCGCCCGTCGTCGCCGGGACGAGCAGGTGATTGATTCCCGGCACGTGCACCAGGGCGACTGCCGCGCCTGCCGGCGCCTTCCGGGCGCGCGCCAGTTGCGCGAGGCGATCCGCCTGTGGTGCGAACACTTCGCGATCCAGGTCGCCCTGGACGATGAGGATCGGCTGTTTGACGTTCGGCATCACCTTCGCGGGATCGAAGGCCAGGAAGCTGTGAAACCACGGCGTGTCCGCCCGTTTCGCGAGGTCCGCGGGGATTCCTTCCCAGCCGCTGTCGGTCAGCACGGCGTGCTGGATCTTCTTCTGAAGGTCGATCTTCGCCTGCCGTTCCGCCGCGGGCGTGTTCGTGCCCTGCAGCATGTGATCCTGCTGCGCGAGCACGAGGTCGGCGCCGCTGACACCCGGCGTCGCGACGAGCACGACCGCCGCGACCTCGTTGTTCTTCCGCGCGGCGAGCATGGCCGTCCATCCGCCTTCGCTGTGGCCGGCGATCGCGATCCGTTTCGGGTCCACGTCCTTGCGCTTGCGCAGGAAGTCGAGGACGGCGCGCGCATCCTCGGCGTACTGCTCGAGCGTGGCGCCGTCGGCGCGCCCGCCGCTCTGGCCCACGCCGCGCTTGTCATATCGAAGGACGAGAAAGCCCGCATCCGAGAGCGCGCCGGCCACCTGCGCGAAGATCGGGATGTTGAAGGCGAACTCGTCGCGGTCGGCGGGCCCCGACCCGCCGACGAGAATCACAGCCGGGTAGCGAACAAACGGCGCGGACTGCTTCGCGGCCGGATTCGCGGTCGCGCCGGCGGACGGCGCTGCCGGCTGAAGCGGCTTCGAGATCGTGCCGGCGAGCGTGAAGCCGTTCGCCGCGATCCGTACCTGCTCGTCGCCGGCACGCGGCGCGGCTTCGCGTCGCGCGGCCACCGACGCGACATCTTCGCGTGCCATCTCGAACGACTGCGCGGGGATGGACATCCGCAGCAGCCGTCCCGTCTCATCGGCCCACAGGTCTGCCTGCGTCGGCACGCCCGGGTTCATGAGCAGCAGCTGGTAGTGCCTGGTGGCGATGGTTCTCCCCGGCGTCTGGATCCGTTCGTCGTTGACGTCTTTCACCTGGATCGCGATTTCCGCCAGCGGAAGAATGTAGGCCCTCAGCGAGCCGCCCGCCTTCATGTTCTGCAGTCGCGCGGCGAGGGCTTCGTACAGCCCGAAGAAGGAATTGAGCAGGACGATCGCGTCCGGCGTGACCTTGTCGCTCTTCTGCGCCGATTGCGCGCCGCCCTGGATGGCCTGTGTCGCGGCGGTGCCGTCGGTAAAGACCGTGTGCAGCGACGTGTACTGGCCGTGCACGAGCGCGTCGTCCAGGGCATCGACAGGCCTCCACTGCGCGTCGTACCGGACCTCGCAGCGGTTCGTGATGACGTCGATGGGCGCGCTCAGGCGGCCGCTTCCGGAGATGACAATGCCATCCGGCGAGCGCATGACGACCACCTGTTCGGTGCCGATCTGGGCGCCCCGGACGAAGATCTTGAAGTCGGAAGGGCCGCCGGCGGCGGCGGACTGGGCGAGGGCGCCCGACGACCAGGCGGTGAAGAGCAGCGCCAGGACGCTACAATGAACGGAGCGCATGGGCGAGAGGATACCACGCGATGAAGCCGAATTTCCCGGGAGAGTACCGCGCCCTGTGTGAGGCCGCGGCGCTGGTCGACCGCTCGCAACGGGGCCGGATCGCGGCCATCGGGCCCGACCGTTTGACGTACCTGCACGCGATGTTGACCAACGACATTGCGGCCCTCGGAACGGGCGGCGGGTGTTACGCCGCCTACCTGACACCCCAGGGCCGGATGATGGCCGACATGCGCGTGCTCGAACTGGGCGACCTGACACTGCTCGACGTCGAGGCGACGGCAAAGGCGGTTGTGCTGCAGAAGCTCGAGCAGTTCATCTTTTCCGAGGACGTTCGCCTCGCGGATCTCGACGCGGACCTCCTCGTCGTTGCCCTCTATGGCCCGCGCGCGGCCGATACCATTGCCGCTGTGCTCGCAAAGGAGAGCGATGCGGTGTCGAGCGATGCGCTCGGACGGCTGGCGGAATACGGGTCCGTACGCGCCCGGTTCAGGGAAGCCTCGGCAGTGGTCGCCGCCGATCGCGATCTTGGCGTGCCGGGATTTTGTGTCTACGTCGACCGCGAACGAGCGCCGGCTTTCGCCGCGGCAGCCCGCGACGCCGGCGCAGTCGAGGCAGGTGAGGAAGCGGCCGAGACGCTGCGCATCGAGGCCGGACGGCCGCGCTTCGGCGCCGACATGGACGAGCACACGATTCCGCTCGAGGCGGGCATCGAGGGCCGCGCCATCAGCCTCACGAAGGGCTGCTATCCGGGCCAGGAAGTGATCACGCGCGTGCTGCACCGCGGGCATGGTCGTGTCGCAAAGAAGCTCGTCGGGCTCGTCGTCGGCGACGAGCGGGCGCCCGCCTGCGGCGATCGCGTCGTGCATGGCGACAACGACGTCGGGACGGTGACGAGCGCGGCCGTTTCACCGCGCGTCGGGCGTCCGATCGCGCTCGGCTACGTGCAGCGCGATTTCGTTGAGGCGGGAACGCCGCTGTTCATCGTTCACGGTGATGAGCGCCTGAGCGCGCAGGTTGCCGATCTGCCGTTTGTTGACCGATGACCCGGCCGGTCGAACGTCCCATCATCGTGACCGCGGCCGTCATCGAGCGGGATGGCTGCTTTCTGCTCACGCGCCGGCCCGAGGGGAAGCACATGGCGGGCCATTGGGAGTTTCCCGGCGGCAAGTGCGAGGACGGCGAACAGCCGGAACGCGGGCTTCAACGGGAGCTGCGTGAAGAGCTGGACGTGGACGCCGTGGTGGCCGAGGAGTTGTTCCGCACGCGCTACCGTTACGAGCCTGCGGAGGGGACCGCCAGGCACCTGGACCTCGACCTGCGGTTCTTCCGCTGCGTGCTCGACGGCGTGCCCCGCCCGGTGCAGGGCCAGGCGATGCAGTGGGTGCCGCGCGCCGCGCTGACGTCGCTGCCCTTCCCGCCCGCCGACGCCGAGTTCATCGCGCGCCTGACGGGGGACGGTCTTGCGGGGTGATAGGTGCTGGTGCTTGGTGCCGGTGCTACGTGCTGGGTGCCGAGTGCGCGCGGTTTCTGTCACTGTCCCGGCACTCGGCACCTGGCACAGCACTCGGCACCTGGCACAGCACTCAGCACAAGCACTACGCCTGCAGCGGGAACGAGCGGCAGATGCCGGCCAGCGGGCACACAAGGCAGCGCGGTTTTCGCGCGACGCAGACCAGCGCGCCGAAATCCATGAGCGCCTGGTTGAAGTCGTAGACGCGCCGCCTCGGCAGCATGATCTCCGACAGTTGCCACAAGCGCCCCCGCATCGCGTGCGACTTCGGATTGCCTGTGCCGACCAGCACCCGGAACAGCAGGCGCGCGACGTTCGTATCGAGGATCGCCGCGCGGGCGTCGAACGCGAAGCTCATCACGGCGCCCGCCGTGTAGGCGCCGATGCCCTTGAACGATCGCAGCGCATCGGCATCGCCGGGCAACCCGCCGCCGTAGCGCTCCACCGATTCCCGCGCGATCGCGTGCAGGCGGCGCGGTCGAATGTTGTAGCCGAGCGGATACCACGTCTCCACCGCCTCGCCTTCGGTCGCCCGCGCCAGCGCCGGCAGCGACGGGAACTTCTCGAGCCACTCGTGGTACTTCGGCACCACGCGATCGACCTGCGTCTGCTGCAGCATCATCTCCGAGACGAGGACCCGGTACGGGTCGCGCGTGCGACGCCAGGGCAGATCGCGCCCGTAGCGGTCGTACCACGCCAGCAGGTTGCGGCGGAACGCCTGGCGCTGTTGCCGCGACGGATCGGAGAGGGGCGGCGTGCGGCGTGGAGCGCGTGAGCGTGGCATCGCGCGGATTCTACCTTTCCGACGTCCGGTGCCGGAAACTCCAGCCGATGAGATCGCGTCGGGTTGGACTTTCGCGTGAGAATTCCTTTCGGTGCCGTTTTTCCGTAAGATGGCCCGGTGAAGATTTACACGCGCACCGGGGACCGGGGCGAGACGGGGCTGTTCGACGGCACGCGCGTGCCGAAGTCGGACGCCCGCGTGGATGCCTACGGTGAGGTTGACGAACTCAATGCGGTCGTCGGCGTCGCCCGCGCCGCCGGGGTGGACGCCGACGTGGACGCGCCGCTCGGCCGCCTGCAGCGCGACCTGTTCGCGCTCGGCGCGCGCCTGGCCGACCCGGCCGCGCGCATCGCCGGCCGCGTGACCAAGGCCAGCCTGACCGCCGAGGACGTGACGCAGCTCGAAACGTGGATCGACCGGTTCGAAGCCGAGCTGCCGCCGCTGTGCCGGTTCATCCTTCCCGGTGGGTCGCGGCCCGGCGCCACCCTCCATCTCGCCCGCACCGTCTGCCGCCGGGCGGAGCGCCGCATGGTCGCTCTCGGGCCCGACGCGGTGGATCCGCTGCTCATCGCCTACATCAACCGGCTCTCGGATTTGCTGTTCGTGCTCGCGCGCCTGGTCAACAAGCGGGAGGGGGAACCCGAGACCGAGTGGTGACGGATTACAATAGGCGGTCGTGGTTTCTTCAAAACACCCGCTCGGTCCGGCGTCGCTCGCCTCCGCCTATGCCAGCTGCGAGCGGCTTGCCCGGGAACACTACGAGAACTTCCCGGTCGCCTCGTGGCTTCTGCCGCCGGCCATGCGCCCGCACATCGCGGCCGTCTACGCGTTCGCCCGTATCGCCGACGATTTCGCAGACGAGGACGATCGTTCGCCCGGCGAGCGGCAAGCGCTGCTCGATGACTGGCTCGAGCGCCTGCGCGCGGCGGCGGCAGGAACAGGGATCGCAGGCCCTGCGGCATCGGGGACATCGGCGGGTCTGACGACCCGCCCTGCGCCTGATGATGACCGCGCGCTTCTCTTTCTCGCTCTTGGCCACACCATCCGCGAGTGCCGGCTCCCGGTCGACCTCTTCGAGGACCTGTTGAGCGCTTTCCGCCAGGACACGACAAGGACGCGCTACGAGACGTTCGGCGATTTGCTCGACTACTGCCGGCGCTCGGCCAACCCCGTCGGCCGGCTCGTGCTGCGCATTGCGGGTCACGCCAACGCGCGCATGGACGCGGCCTCGGACGATGTCTGCACGGCGCTTCAGCTCGCAAACTTCTGGCAGGATCTCGATCGCGACTGGCAGCGCGGCAGGCTCTACGTGCCGCTGGAGGAGATTCGCGTCGCCTCGGCCTGCGAGTCGGATCTCGATAGCCGGCAGTGGACCCCCGCGTGGCGGCACGTGCTGGCGTCGCTCGCGGAACGAACCAGGGCGCTGTTCGTTTGCGGGCGCGAGGTGGCCGACCTCGTCGGGGGGCGGCTCCGCCTGGAGTTGCGCTTGACGTGGCTCGGCGGCTGGCGGATCCTCGAGCGGCTCGAGCGGCAGCAGTTCGACGTGTTCGCGCACCGGCCGGCGCTGGGGGCATCCGACGTCCCGCTGCTCCTGTGGCGCGCGGCCACGTGGCGCTCGCGCGTACGCCGCGGTCCGAAGTCCGAAGTCCGAGGTCCGAAGTCAGGGATCGGGCCCGAATCGGGTGCGCGATGAGCGGACGCGACACCAACTTCTACTATTCGTTCCTCGTCCTGCCCAACGCCGAGCGGCGTGCCATCGTTGCCGTCTGGGATTTCTGCCGGGCCGTCGACGATGCGGTGGACGAGATGGCGGCGCCCGATGGCCCGTGCACCGGCGCGATGAGGAGCGCGGCCGCGTGCGCGGAACTCGCGAAGTGGCGCGCCGAACTGGCGCGCTGTTTCGGCGAAGGGGAGCCGCAGACCGAGCAGGGCCGGGCGCTGCTGCCCTGCGTGGCGGGATTCCATCTGCCGCGCGACGCGTTCGCGCGCGTCATCGACGGTGTCGAGATGGATCTGCGCGAGCAGAGCTACGCGACCTTCGACGACCTGCGCGAGTATTGCCTTCGTGTCGCCTCGGCGGTGGGCCACATCTGCGTCGCGATCTTCGGGTGCGAAGACGAGGCCGCAAAGGCGTATGCCACGGACCTCGGCATCGCGCTGCAGCTCACCAACATCATCCGCGACGTGCGGGACGACCTGGCGCGCGGGCGCCTGTACCTGCCGCTCGAGGATCTCGCGCGCTTCGGCTGCCCGGTGGACGCGCTTCGTGCCGGCATCGTGTCTTTGCCCGTGCGCGCGCTCCTGGCGTTCGAGTGCGACAGGGCGCGCACCTTCTACCGGAGTGCCGACGAGCGGCTCGCGACGACCGGCAGGCGACGGCTCGTGGCGGCCCGCATCATGGGCGCCATCTACTTTGCGATCCTCAAACGGATCGAACGTCGCGGTTACGACGTGTTCTCGCAGGTCGTGCGTGTGCCGCGTCGTCGCCGCGCGATGATTGCCGCCATCACCTGGGCCAAGACGATCGCGGGGTGGTGAAGCCGGTGCAGCCCGAACCCTACGACGCAATCGTCATCGGCGCAGGCTTCGCGGGCCTCAGTGCCGCCGTTCGCCTCGTCGAGCGCGGGGCCCGCGTGGTCGTCGTCGAGGCGAGGCGTCAACTGGGCGGCCGGGCCACGGCCTTCCGCGATCCGCAGACGGGCGAGTGGGTGGACAACGGCCAGCACCTGCTGCTCGGCTGCTACCGCGAGACGCTGGCGTTTCTCGACACGATCGGTGCGCGCGACCGCGTCGCGGTTCAGCCGTCGCTGGCGGTGTCGTTCGTCGATCGCGGCGGACGCGCAAGCTCGCTCGCGTGCCCGATGCTGCCGTCGCCGCTGCACCTGCTCGGCGGCGTGCTCGCGTGGGACGCGCTCGGCGTGAAGGATCGGCTCGCCGTGTTCAATCTCGTTCCCGCCATACGCCTGGCGATGGCGGAGCTGCGCGGCGGCGAGCGTCGCGCCGCGTCGCCCGGCGAAACGGTCGAGAACTGGCTGATTCGCAACGGCCAGACGGCTCGGCTGCGCGAGATGCTGTGGGACCCGCTCGCCATTGCGGCGCTCAACCAGAGCCCGGCGACGGCGGCCGCGCCCTACTTCTCGCGCGTGCTCGCCGAGATGCTCGCTGCTGGCGCGCAGGGGAGTGCCATCGTTCTGCCGCTCGTGCCCCTGCACGAGATGTATGCCGAACCCGCGCGCGCCTGGCTGGAATCTCGCGGCTCGCGCGTCCTCGCCGGCGCGCCGGCGCGCGTAGTCGTCGAAGCCGCAAAGGTGCGGCAGGTTTCGACTGCCGCCGGCGCCTTCACGGCGCCCGCGGTCGTCGCGGCCGTTGCATGGCACGCGCTGCCGTCGCTCGTCGAAGGCGATACCGCACCGCTCGCGGGCATCGTCGATGCCGCGGCCGGCACCTCCGCTTCGTCCATCGTCACGGTGAACCTGTGGACAAAGGGTCGGGCGCTCGCCTCGCCGTTTGTCGGCCTGCCCGGGCGCACCGTGCAATGGGTGTTCGACAAGCGCGCCATCCTCGGCCGCGGCGCCTCGCACCTGTCGCTCGTGTCGAGCGCGGCGGACCACCTCGACAGCTGCTCGAACGACGCGGTCATCCAGTTGGCCATCGAGGAAGTGTCGGATGCGCTGCCCGAGATGCGCGGGAACACGATCGTCCGGGCGAACGTCGTCCGCGAGCGCCGCGCGACCTTCTCGCTCGCCCCGGGGCAACCGCCCAGGCCGCACGCCCGGACGCCCGTAGCCGGGCTGTTCCTGGCCGGCGACTGGATTGAAACGGGCCTGCCGGGTACCATCGAGAGTGCCGTTCGCAGCGGGCATGCCGCGGCGGAGGCGGCGGTTCAAGGGCACCCATGAATTCCATCGTCGTCCACTACCAGGAGATCGCGCTCAAGGGCAAGAACCGGCCGTGGTTCATCGGCCGCCTCGTGCGCAACATCAGGCAGGCGACCTCCGATCTCGACGTCACGCACGTCCGCACGCTCAACGGCCGCGTCGAACTCGTGCTCGGTCCGCGCGCGTCCTACGACGATGTGCGCGGGCGGCTGGAGCACGTGTTCGGGATCGCGAACTTCTCCCGGGCCGGCCGGACCAGGCCTGACATCCAGACGATTGCCGATGCGCTCATCCGCGATCTTGGCGACCGCGAGACGCCGAGTTTCCGCGTGTCCGCCAAGCGCAGCGACAAGCGCTTCCCGATGACGTCGCCCGAGATCGAGCGCGAAATCGGCGGCCGCATCAAGTCGGCGCGCGGCTGGCACGTCGATCTGTCGAACCCGGCCCTGACGATCAACGTCGAGATGCTCACCGGCGAAGCGTTCTATTCCTTCGGCAAGGACCGCGGCCCCGGCGGACTGCCGACCGGGATCAGCGGCCGCGTGGCCTGCCTGCTCTCCGGCGGCATCGACTCGCCGGTGGCCGCCTGGCGCCTGATGAAGCGCGGCTGCTCGGTGCTGCTCGTCCATTTCCACAGCTATCCGCTGCTGTCCCGCGCGTCGCAGGACAAGGTCCGCGAACTGGCGGAACTGCTCACCGCGTATCAGCTGCACTCGCGGCTGCAGATGGTGGCGTTCGGCGAGATCCAGCGCGAGATCGTGCTGTCGATCCCGCAGCCGCTCCGGGTCGTGCTCTACCGCCGCATGATGGTGCGCATCGCCGAGCAGCTGGCCTTGCGATGGAACGCGAAGGCCCTCGTGACCGGGGAAGTGGTGGGGCAGGTGGCTTCGCAAACGCTGGAGAACATGGCCGTCATCGACTCGGTGGCCTCGATGCCGATCCTCCGGCCGCTGGTCGGCACGGACAAGGAAGAGATCACCGCCGAGGCGGAGCGCATCGGGACGTACCCGATTTCCATCGTTCCGGACCAGGACTGCTGTCAGCTGTTCACGCCGCGCCATCCCGCGACCCGCGCGCACCTCTTCGAGGTCGAGACGGCCGAGAAATCGCTGCCGATCGCGGAATGGATCGTCCGGGCGCTCGGGTCGGTGACCGTCGAGGACTACTACTTCCCGAGAACGTCGTCCGAAGTCCGGCCTTCGGCAAGCCCGGGGCATCCGACATCAGAAGTCACGTAAGATAGTTCGATAACGTCACGAACCGGTCCGGTCTCTTCTCGAGGTGCTGCATGACGATGTACCAGTCTGTCGAAGAGATGACGAACGCCTTGAAGAATGTCGCCACGGTGATGACCGATCGCGTGCACGTGACGCGGCCCGGCGCGATTCCCGGCGACCTCGTCGACCATCTGGCATGGACGGCGGTCTTCGCCCCCGATCCCGCGCTGCGCGGCACGGCCCGGTGGTTGATTCGCAGCCTGGCGGCGGCCGAAGGCATCCGCCCCGCGTCGATCCAGGATCTCTACATGGCGATGGGCCGGAACGAGGCCGGTGGGTTCACGGTGCCGGCCATCAATGTCCGGATGATGGTGTACGACACCGCGCGGGCGATCATGCGCGCCGTAAAGAAGCTCGACGCCGGCGCGTTCATCCTGGAGATTGCGCGGTCGGAGGTCGGGTACACCCAGCAGCGGCCGGCCGAGTACGCCGCCATGATGACCGCGGCGGCGCTGCGCGAGGGGTTTTGCGGACCGCTCTTCATCCAGGGCGATCACGTGCAGGTGAGCGCGAAGAAATACAACAGCCCGGACCGCGACAAGGAACTCGACACGATGCGCAAGCTGATTGTCGAGGAGGTCGAGGCCACCTTCTACAACATCGACATCGACACCTCGACGCTGGTGGATTTGAGCAAGGGCACGCTCGACGAGCAGCAGCGCACCAACTACGAGCTCGCGTGCGAGTTCTCGAAGCTGATCCGCGCGCGCGAGCCGAAGGGGGTGACCATCTCCATCGGCGGCGAGATCGGCGAGGTGGGCGGGAAGAACTCCGACGTGCACGAACTGCGCGCCTTCATGGATGGCTACAACCGGTGCCGCCCCTCCGAGGTGGCCGGTATCAGCAAGATCAGCGTGCAGACCGGCACGGCGCACGGCGGCTTCGTGGGGACCGACGGCAAGGTGCGGACCGACGTGAAGATCGATCTCGACACGCTGGCCCAGCTCTCGAAGGTGGCCCGCGAGCAGTACGGCATGGCCGGCGCGGTGCAGCACGGCGCCTCGACGCTGCCGCTCGACGCCTTCGACGCGTTTCCGCGCGTGGCCGCCTGCGAAATCCACCTGGCGACCGACTTCCAGAACATGGTCTACGACCACCCGCAGTTCCCCAAGGCGCTCAAAGACGAGATGTACGCCTGGCTGCGCGAGCACGCCGCCGACGAGCGCAAGCCGACCGACACCGAGGAGCAGTGGCTGTACAAGTCGCGCAAGAAGGCGATCGGTCCGTTCAAGCAGCGCGTGTGGGACCTGCCGGCGGGTGTGCGCGACGCCATCAGCCGGTCGCTCGAGGAGCGCTTCACGTTCCTGCTGAAACAGCTGAAGGTCGAGAACACCGCGGCGACCATCGGCCGCTTCGTCAAAGCGCCCGACCTGCCGTTCGACAAGGATCGCGAGATCGTCGCGGCGGGCGGGCAGATTACGGCCGCCGAGCGAAAGGCCGAGGGGCTGGCGGATTAGCCGCACCGGGCGACCGACCGGCGCGAGGCACGCGAGCCTGCTTATCCAGATTGCGGGGACGGTGGGGCCCGAGGCGCACAGCGGGAGCAGGATCAGCGGGGCTGGCGAGGTTGTGTTGAGTGTTATGCTGCGTGCCGGTGACGAACTCGGTTATTCACCGTTGGCACTATTGGCTACTGCAATTGTTCCGGGCGGCGGCGCTGATGCTCGCCGTTGCCGCTGTCGTGTTTCCGTTGACCGGCGGTGTCCATGTGCATGTGGGCTTCCTGACACTGTCCGCGACCCAACCCGCGCGGCTACTCGTCGAGGCGTTCGTTCTGCTCATCGCCGCGCACCTGCTCTCCGGGCTTTGGTCGGTCGCGCCCGCAACATCAATCGTGTCGAATCGTGCAACCATCCCTACACTTCTGCTGTTGTTCGGCTTGCTGACGAGCCTCGTGGTCGACTCGACAGCACGACGTACCGGGGACGGCGGCGACTACATGTTCATGGCGTTCCAGATGGCCCACGGCCGTCCGCCGACGTTGTCGACTGCCGACCTCGCCCTGTTCAGGAAGAGCTTGCCGTCGCACGACAGCTTCGACGAACTGCAGCTGCCCGGCCGCGATCTCATGGGACGCGACGGACGCTACGACTTTGTACATTTCTGGCTCTACTCGCTGCTCGCCGCGCCCCTGCTGTACGTGGCTACGCTGGTGGGCGCCCACCCGAATGTCGGCTTCACCATGCTGAATCTGCTGCTGTGGGGCGGCGCCGGCCTCGTCCTCGCCAGGCGTGTCTCGGCAGCGCTTCTCACGCTGATTCTGACCGGACCGATGGTGTGGTGGCTCGACAAAGCGCACACGGAATTGTTTTCTGTTGCTGCTTTGACAGTTGGCGTCATGTGGATCGACGGACAGCCGTGGTGGGCGGTGCTCGCACTCGGCATCGCGGGCACCCAGAACCCAGCGATCGCCGTCGCCGCACTGATCTTTGCGGTCTACGCAGCCGTCCGGGGTGCGGGGCGCGATCGTCGATTTCTGCCTGCCCTCGTCGCAACTGGCGTCGTGTGCGCGCTCCACCCGGCGTACTACGTGTGGCGTCTGGGACAGCTGTCGCCGCTCGAATCGGCCGTGACTGGCCAATTACCCGGAATTACCGCGCTGCTGACGCCGCTCGTTGATCCCAACCTCGGCATCCTCGTCTACTTTCTCGCATTCACTGCCCTCGCCGTCGCAGGTCTCGTCGCGTTCGCCGGCCCGCGCAAAACCGCGGCGGTTTCCGGGGCCATCTGGCCCGCGATGATCGCCGCAGGGCTCTTCCTTTTCGCGTTCGCGCAAACGCCTAACGTGAACCACGGCGGCACGTTCAACCCGAGCCGCTACGGCCTCTGGCTGATCCCGTTGGGCATTCCGCTCCTGCGGCTGGCCGAAGACCGTCTCGGCCGGGCGCGCTCCTACGTTATGACGGGCCTAGCCGTCTTCGCGTGCATCTGGTGCTGCTACATGTTTGCGCCGCGGTGGTCCGAGCACGGCAACGATCAATCGACGCTTGCACGGTTGCTCTCTACGTACGCGCCCGCTTGGTACAACCCGCTGCCCGAAGTATTCGCGGAACGCGTCACCGGCGGCGACGAGCGGCAGGCACTGCCGGTCGCAACGCCGGGTTGCACGAAGGTCTTGCTCGCCGGCGATGGAACGGCTCGCCCGGCTTGGCCGATTCCCTGCCTTCCGCAGGATGTACCCGCAGAGTGCAGTCGGACGGGCGCCCTCTGTTATGCGAACGGACATCCCGGTGCGTACTCGTTTTCACGAGCGCCGCGCCAAGCTGGGTTTTCATACGATCCGCCGGGCGGATGGGCGTGGAAGCAGACGAGCGCGCCTCGACTACGCCGCCTCATCGACCGGCTGGGAACGGGCGATGTTGAACCGCTGCCCGCAGGCAAGCCGACGTCGTTCATCGCCGCAACGATCCATCTCCATGGCGCCCGCACGTGGCAGGGCGCCCGTGCCCTCGTGGCGTGGATGGCGCCTGATCCAACGACCAAGGTGCGAATTCATGTTCCGGTCTCAGGCACCGCATTGTGGATCGATGATGCGACCGGAGAGGAACTCGAACGAGTGAACGTGGCGCCGGCCTCCGACGCGTGGCTCTCGCTGCCCAACGTGCCGGCGCCCGTCTTGTTGATCTGCTTGTCGCCGCGAAACGCTCCTCGTTGACCATACTCTTGGCGCGGGGCCTTCCCGCTTGCGGAGGCAAGGAAAGCAGGCGGCGCGCCTCTTTTTCTGGCTCTTCGGACATTTCCGTGGGTGATTCCGCCAGTCGAGGCCGCGCCCGGATACCTAGTGACGCGTGACCCGTGTGGCGCGGCGCAGGCACATCCTCTCCCGAGCCGGACTCCGCAGGCCGGGAACCCGTCGTCGGTGACATCGAGAACGCGA
>PMZR01000027.1:5457-13997 GCA_003170135.1 Acidobacteriota bacterium | reverse complement strand
TGCCGGCGTTGACGACCAGCAGGTCGACGCCGCCCCATTCCCTGGCCGCGACCGCGAACCCTTCCGCAACCGACACCGCATCGGTGACATCGAGCGGCGCCGCAACGACGCGCGCGCCGGCCACGCCGGACAACTCCGCCGCCAGCGAGTCGAGCGGATCGCCGGGCAGGTCCGTGGCGACCACCTGGCAGCCCTGGGCCAGCAGGCCCCGGCAGATGCCGGCGCCGATCGCCCCGGCCGCACCGGTCACCAGCGCCACATGCGCGCCGAGCACGCCGGCCTCGCCGGCGAGCTTGGCGTGCTGCAGCACGTGATATTCCATCTCGACGAACTCGCCCTCGTCCAGGCCCTCGTACCGGCCGGCCGCGCCGATCTGCGCCTTGACCGCGAGGGTATGCGCGGTGATGTCGGCGGCGATGGTCGCCGCGTGAAGGTCGGGGCCCGCGCAGAGCGCGCCCAGACCCGGCATCAGGATCGTGCGCGGCAGCGGGTCGAACTGCGCGACGCCCGCGGGCAGCGCCTGGCGGTGGCGAGCGAGATAGGCCTCGTACTGCTCGACGTAGCGCGCCACCGCGCTCGTGACCTGCTCGCGCAGGCGGTCGGCGTGCTCGTAATCCGGCGCCTCGACCCACAGCGGCAAAGCCTTGGTGCGGATCAGGTGATCGGAGGTGAGCGGCGGCGTGACGAACAGATCGCGCGCCCCTGGCGAGTCGAGCCACGCCAGGATGCGATCGTCACAGACCGGGCGGACGATGACGCGCGATGGTGCGCCGGCGGGCGTCGCCGCCGAGCGGCCGAGCACGCCCCGCACCAGCGGCGCTACCGCCGGCAGCCGCTCCGAGACGATGCCGGCGGCCCGCCCGACGCTGACACTGACCGGGCGGGTGGCCGCGCGCCGCAGGAAGTCTTCGGCCCGCGAGACGCAGTCGATCGTCCGCTCGTAGGACTCGCGCGCCGTGTCGCCCCAGGTCAGCAGGCCGTGGTGCATCCAAACCATCGCGCCACAGCCCGGGGACGCATCGAACGCGTCCGCCGAGGCCTTCGCGAGGCGGAACCCCGGCCGGACGTACGGCAGCACGACCACGGACTCGCCCAGCGCGTCTCGCACGACGCGCTCGCCTCCTGCCTGGTTCGTCAGGCCGAGAATGGCGTCGGCATGCGTGTGATCGATGAATCGCGGGGGAAGGAACGCGTGCACCAGCGCCTCGATCGACGGCGTCGGATCGTCGTACCGGAACAGGTGCGTGCGGATCTCGTTCCGCATCGCCTCGTCTGAAAGATCGGGCAGCGCGCGCAGGCGCCGGAGGTACTCGAGGTCGAGCGGCGGGTGGCCTTCCGGTTCGATCGTCGCCAGGTCGTGGCCGGACGCCTTGACGAGAAGCGCGGGCACGCGGTCGCCAAACACGTTCAGCGCAAAGCCCTTGACCGACGTGTTCCCGCCTCCGTGAAGGACCAGGGACGGTTCCGACCCGATAAGGCGGCTCGAGTACGTCCGCAGGGCGACAAAGTCCCACTCGCCGTACTTGTCGGCCAGTTCCTTCGCGTTGATGTCAGACCAGCGGCTTTCCATGTGTTCGACCGTTGCCATCCACGGTCGACAGCCGATGGTTGACAATCAATCGTTGACCGCGGTGCCAGGCGTCACGATTGACTATCGACCATCGACCATCGACGGTCCCGTGAGCGACGCGCGCATCGACGCCGCATTGGCGGCGGGCGTGTTGCCGTCGAAGATTGCACTTCCGGTGACGACGAGATCGACACCGGTCCCCTTCAGCTGACCGATGTTCGCCCGGGTGATCCCGCCGTCCACGCCGACCAGGATCGGGCGCCCGCTGTCGGCCACCATCTGCCTGACACGCGCCAGCCGCGACAGCGTCGAAGGGAGGAACGCCTGTCCGCTCCACCCTGGATTGATCGCGAGCAGGACGACCAGGTCGATCTCGTCGACCAGCGGCACGATGGCCTCGAGCGGCGTCCCGGGGTTCAGGGCGACACCACGCACGATCCCGCGGCCCGCGTCGTTGGCATTCTTCATGGTGCCGAGCTGCTGCAGCGCGCGATGGACGTGCACCGACGACTCGACGTGCACGGTGATGATGTCCGCGCCGGCCGCCACGTAGTCGCCCAGCCGGTCGAGCGGCTCGCGGATCATCAGGTGCACGTCCTTGAGCAGCGGCGTCCGGATCGCGCGGATGACGGGCGGGCCGACGGTCATCATCGGCGTGAAGCACCCGTCCATCACGTCGATGTGCAGCAGCGGGACGCCCGCCTGCTCGAGCCGCGCCACGTCGCGCCCGAGGTTGAGCAGGTCGGCCGCGAGCACGCCGACGCTCAGCGCCGGCGAGGCCGCGCGGAGCCGGGCGACGGCCGACGGCGGCGCGGGCTCAGACGCCAAGGTCTGCCGCCTGCTTGCGCTTCAGCGCCTGGAAGAGCTCGAAGGCCTGCGCCGGCTTCATGTTCTCGTGCACGACGGCCTGGACGGCCTGGATCATCGCCGCCGGGGCCTCGGACTGGAAGATGTTCCGTCCCATGTCCACGCCGGCGGCTCCTTCGTTGATCGCGCGGGACGCCATGGTCAGCGCCTCGAGCTCGGGCAACTTCTTGCCGCCCGCCATGACGATGGGCACGGGGCACGACGCAATCACCGTGTCGAAGCCCTTGTCGACGTAGTAGGTCTTGACGAACTGTGCCCCGAGCTCGGCGCAGATCCGGGTGGCGAGGCGGAAGTACTGGGCGTCGCGGACCATGTCCTTGCCGACGGCGGTGACGCCGAGCGTCGGGATGCCGTAGCGGTTGCCCATGTCCACCATGCGCGTCATGTTGTTGACCGTCTGCGTCTCGAACTCGCCGCCGATGTACACCTGCACGGCCATCGCGCTCACGTTCATGCGGATGGCATCCTCGATGTCCACGGCCAGCAGTTCGTTCGACAGCTCCTTGCGGATGCTCGGCCCGCCGCTCGCCCGCATCACGACGCCACCCGTGAAGGCCGGCGGAATGGTGGCGCGCAGGATGCCGCGCGTCAGCATGAGCGCATCGGCATACGGCACCAGCGGGACGATGTTCACGTCCACCCGCTCGAGCCCTGACGTGGGGCCGAGGAAGTAGCCGTGGTCGATGGCCAGCATCACCGTGCGGCCGGACTTCGGGTTGAAGATGCGCGCCAGCCGGTTCTGCATGCCCCAGTCGAGGGCGCCGGCCCCCTTGACGAAGAACGCCTGGTTACTGGCGGGTATATCGAAGTGGTAGTCCTTCGTGTCCTTGACGTTGTCGAGATCGGCCATGGTGTCTCCAGAGGAATGGGTTCTCAATTCGCGAGACGAAGCCGGACCGCCGACGCAATCTCCTCCGCCCACCGGCGAATGGCGTCCTGGTCCTGCCCTTCGAGCATGATACGCAGCAGCGGTTCGGTGCCCGAGTAGCGCACCAGCAGGCGGCCCCGGTCGCCCAGACGCCGTGCGACGTCGGCGATGACGGCCGCGACCTCCGGCACCTGCGCCAGGTCGACCCGCCGGGGCACTTTCACGTTCAGCAGCACCTGCGGGTAGCTGCGAAGATCGGCGGCCAGATCGGCGAGCTCGCGACCGGTGGCGGCCATCGTGTTCAACACCTGCAGGGCGGTGGTCAGGCCGTCACCCGTGAACAGGAAATCCGAGAAGATGATATGCCCCGACTGCTCGCCGCCGAGCGCGAGGTCCCGGGCGATCATTTCCTCCATCACGTACTTGTCGCCGACCGCGGTGCGGACCAGATCGATGCCCTGCTCGCGCAGCGCGATCTCCAGGCCGATGTTGCTCATGACGGTCGCGACCACCGTGTTGCCGCGCAGCCGCCCCGTGGCCTTCATCTGTTTCGCGCACAGCAGCATCACCGCGTCGCCGTCCACCACGCAGCCCTGCGCGTCCACGAAGATGGCCCGGTCGCCGTCGCCGTCGAACGCGACGCCGAGCCGGCAGCCCTGCTGCCTCACGGCCGCCGCGAGGTGCTGGGGATGGGTGGAGCCGCAATCGAGGTTGATGTTGCGGCCGTCCGGCGCGCACGACACGGCGATGACCTCGAAGCCGAGGTCGCAAAACAGCCGCGGCGCCAGCTGCGACGTCGCGCCGTTCGCACAGTCGACGGCCAGGCGCAACGGCAACAGGCGCGCGGGCTCGGGCAGCGCGGTGCGCACATGGGCCAGATAGCGGCCGGCCAGGTCCACGCGCTCGACCTCGATGGCCCCGGCGTCGGGCACATCCCACGGCCCGGTCATGATCCGTTCGACCTCGGTCTCGAGCTGTTCGGTGAACTTCTCGCCCGCGTGCGTGAACACCTTGATGCCGTTGTCCTCGAACGGATTGTGCGACGCGGAGATGACGAACCCGGCATCGAACGGCATGCTGCCCGCCAGGTACGCAATGGCGGGTGTCGACAGCACCCCGACGCTCGACAGGTGCGCGCCCTGCGAACGCGTGCCGTGGGCGAGCTCGCGTTCGATCCAGGGTCCCGATTCGCGCGTGTCGCGCCCCACGAGCAGATGGAGCTCGCGGCCGGGATGCGGCAGCGCCCGCACCACCGCGGCACCGAGGCGGCGAATCGTCCGCGCGTCCAGGGGATAGGACCCGGCCTTGCCGCGCACACCGTCGGTTCCGAACAGACGCTCAGCCATGATGACAGACCAGGTGCCCTCGTCCCCGGGTACGCGGGCGGCCACAGGGCGGGGCATCCCGCCAGGATTCAGTCACTTGATCCGGGCGACGAGGGTCGCCGGTTCCACGTGCAGGATCTCGACCCGCTGGGGCGGCTCGACGTGAACCTGGAGATTGTACCGGCCCGGTGCGAGCCCAGCAAGGTCCACGAAGGCCCCGAACGCTTCCGAGCCGAGCGGCTCGACGATCTCCCGGGGGCCCTTGACCTGGACCGTCACCTCGGCCGGCGTCACCTGGGCGGTCCGCCCCGCAGGCAGGTTCCGCTGGCGGATCGGAACGCCGCGAATCGCACGCTCGATCGGCAGGGCGCGGATCGTAACGGTCACCGCGGCCTTGCCGGGCGTCTTCAGCCGCAACCCGGCCACCGCCACCCCCATCGTCACTGTCTCGTGCACCGAGGCGGTTGCGCCCGCGACCGAAACGGGTTCCGTGATGACCCGGTTCAACAGGCGAAGCACCGTGTCCGGGCCCGCGACGTCCGCCGATGCTGGCTGGCAGGTGACGCTTTCGATCTCGTACCCCGGGGCCGGCTGACCCTCGATGGCGGGTACCACGCGCACCCCGCGGGTCGCGGAGCGCTCGAACTCGAGCCCGATCGTGGACGGACTGATCTGGGCCACGTCGACGCCCGACGGTCCGTGCACCCGGTCCGGCGTCAAGGGGAACAGGCGCCGGCCAGCGCGCGCCGCCGAGAGGTCGAGAACCGCGACGATGTCGCCAGGCGCGAGATGGCTGAGCAGGCCCGACGTGCCGCGGACGCGGACGTCCACCGTCGCCGGTGGGATGTCCACCAGGTCCAGCTTGTCGGGGATGTTCTGCAGCTCGAGCGGCACGCGCAGACTCCGCTCGACGATCTGCTCGCCCGACACGGACAGCCAGAGCAGTACCGCGATGGCAACCGAGAGCGCCTTGAGACCGAGATGCCGGAACGGATGGTACATCATCGCCGTCAGGATGTGGACGCTTCGCGATCGCGGCGCCGGCCGGCGCCAGCGCGCGAGGTACCGAGGAGCCCGCGCAGGCGGGACCTCAGCCGATCGGGATCCAGGCCGCGCTCGATGTGACCGTCGAGCGCCAGCGAAATGATGCCGGTCTCCTCCGAGACAATCACCGCGACCGCGTCACTCTCCTCGGTCAGGCCAATCGCGGCGCGGTGCCGTGTCCCGAGATCCTTGCTGAGGCGCGGATTCACGGTGAGCGGCAGGAAACAGGCGGCGGCCGCCACGCGATCCCCCTGGATGATCACCGCGCCGTCGTGCAGCGGGCCGCCCGGGCGGAAGATCGTCACGAGCAGATCGTAGGTCAGCGTCGCGTCGAGCGGAATGCCCCCCTCGATGTAGTTGCGCAGGCCGATCTCCCGTTCGATCGCGACGATCGCGCCGATGCGCTGGCTGGCCAAAACGGTCGCCGCCACGGCGATTTCCTCGATCGTCTCCTCGGCGCCGTCGGGACGGCCGAAGAAGGCGAAGAACGGCGTGCGGCCGAAGTGCGCGAGCGCGCGGCGGATATCGGACTGGAACAGCACGATGAGCGCGAACACGACGTACCCGACGACGTTGCGGATCAACCAGTTGACGATCTCGAGGTGCCCCCAGTGCGACAGGTAGTACACGCCGGCCACGACGCCGGCGCCGAGCACCATCTGGACAGCGCGGGTGCCGCGGATCAGCTTCAACAACTCGTAGATCGCGATCGAGACAATGGTGACGTCGAGCAGGTCCCACCATCCGAAGCGATGATAGAAATCGAGAAGCTGGTCCATGCTTATGCGATCACGCGTCCGGCCCGCCGCTTTTCGCCTCCGCCGATTCCGCCACCAGCATATCGACCACGCGGACCACGTCACGCATCGCCGCCACGTCGTGGACGCGGACGATGTGTGCGCCGAGGAGCACCGAGGCGGCCACGGCCCCGGCAGTTGCCCAGTCGCGCCGGCCGGTGGGCGCGGCGCCGATTGCGTGCGTCAGAAACGACTTGCGCGACGGCCCGACCAGCAGCGGCCGATCGATCGCCGCGAGTTCCGGCAGCGCGGCGAGCGCGCGGAAACTGTGCTCGGCGTGCTTGGCGAAGCCGAGACCGGGATCGACCACCAGGCGCTCGAAGGCCACGCCCGCCGCGATGGCCCGATCGATTGCGGCGCGCAACTCGCTCGCGACCTCGCGGGCGACCGACCGGTAGGCGGCCTCGCGGTACATCGCCTTCGAACGCCCGCGGGTGTGCATCAGCACGAGCGCCGCGCCATAACGGGCGACCACCTCCCCGAGCGACGGATCATAGCTCAACCCGCTGACATCGTTCACCAGAACTGCACCGGCGGCCAGGGCGTCCCGGGCGACGACGGCCTTATACGTGTCGATGGAGATGGGGACGGTCAGGCGGCCGGCGAGGCGCTCGATCACGGGCAGCGTGCGACGGCGTTCCTCGTCTGCCGACACCGGCTCGGCGCCGGGCCGCGTGGATTCGCCGCCGACGTCGATGATGTCCGCTCCGTCGGCTTCCATGCGGAGCGCCCGGTCCACGGCTGCCTGCGGATCGGCGCACGGACCGTCGTCGGCGAACGAATCGGGCGTGACGTTGAGAATGCCCATCACGAGCGTGCGCCGGCCCAGGTCGAGCGTACGCCCGCGCGGGAGCGGAAGCGTGTAGGGCTTTCGAAGCAAGGAGTCGCTCCTCGGGGGGGAGCGGGAGCCGATCCAGTGCCTGCCCGGTCCGGGTCCGGCCGAGCAGGCGCGCGGACTCAATCGGCGGGCAACGGTTTCTGGAGCGGCGGGACGGGCCCCATGATCGGCAATCGTTCCTTCCGCCGCCGCGCTTCGTCCTCGTCGACGCCGGCCGCTGCCGGCTGGACCGTTGGCCGTGTGTACTGTTCGAGTGCCTGGCCGGCCGCGATGCGCCGCACCTGCTCGGCATCGAGCACCTCGCGGACCAGCAGTTCCTCGGCGACCTTCTGCAGGTTCACCTTCTCCGCGATGAGGATCTCGCGCGAGCGCTCGTAGTTCTGCATGACGATGCGCTTGACTTCCTGGTCGATCTTGATCGCCGTGTCCTCGCTGTAGTCCTGGTGCTGGGCGATCTCGCGGCCGAGGAAGATCTGCTCTTCCTTCTTGCCGAAGGTGAGCGGCCCCATCGCGTCGCTCATGCCCCACTCGCAGACCATCCGGCGCCCGAGCTCGGTCGCGCGCTCGAGATCGTTCCCGGCGCCGGTCGTCACGCTGCCGCTGGTTATCTCCTCCGCGATCCGGCCGCCGAGCAGGATGGCGATCTGATCGTCGAGGTACTCGCGCGAGTAATTGTGCTTCTCGTCCACGGGCAGCTGCTGCGTGAGGCCGAGCGCCATGCCGCGCGGGATGATCGTGACCTTGTGGATCGGATCGGCATGCGGCAGCAGGACGGTGAGCAGCGCGTGTCCCGCCTCGTGGACGGCGGTGATGCGCTTCTCGGCGTCGCTGATGATCATCGAGCGCCGCTCGGAGCCCATCAGCACCTTGTCCTTCGCGAACTCGAAATCGAGCATCCGGACGGTCTTCTGGTTGCACCGGGCCGCGTAGAGCGCCGCCTCGTTGACGAGGCTCGCCAGGTCGGCGCCCGAGAACCCGGCGGTCCCGCGCGCCAGCACCGGCACGTTCACGTCGTCGCAGAGCGGAATCTTGCGCGTGTGCACGCCGAGGATGCCCTCGCGCCCTTTCACGTCCGGCCGGTTGACGACGATGCGGCGATCGAAGCGGCCGGGCCTGAGCAGGGCCGGATCGAGAACGTCCGGGCGGTTGGTGGCGGCGACGAGGATGACGCCCTCGTTCGATTCGAAGCCGTCCATCTCGACGAGCAGCTGGTTGAGGGTCTGCTCGCGCT
>PMZR01000027.1:0-5446 GCA_003170135.1 Acidobacteriota bacterium | reverse complement strand
ACATCTCGACGAAGTCCGAGCCGCTGATCGAGAAGAAGGGGACGTTGGCTTCGCCGGCCACCGCGCGCGCGAGCAGCGTCTTGCCGGTACCCGGCGCACCCATCAACAGCACGCCCTTGGGGATGCGGCCACCCAGCTTCTGGAACTTCTGCGGCTCGCGAAGGAACTCGATGATCTCGTTCAGCTCCTCCTTCGCCTCGTCGACGCCGGCGACGTCCTTGAAGGTGACCTTCTTCTGGGACGTCGACGACAGCCGCGCCTTGCTCTTGCCGAACGACAGCGCCTTGTTGCCGCCGCTCTGCATCTGCCGCATCAGGAAGATCCAGAACCCGATCATCAGCAGGATCGGCGCCCACGAATAGAGCACCGTCGTCCAGGTGCTGGGCGATTCCGGCTTGGCCTCGATGAGGACACCCTTCTCCATCAGCCTCGGCACGAGGTTGTCGTACGGAGGCGTATAGGTCCGGAACGTGTCGTTGCTCGTCTTGGTGGTGCCGTGGATCTCGTTACCGGTGATGGTGACGGACGCGACCTGGCCCTGGTCCACCGAGGTCATGAACTCGGTGAAACTGACGGTCTTGTCGCGCGGGCCGAACTGTGTCGAGAAATTCCAGATGAGGACCCCGATGACGACCAGGACCATCCAGAACAAGAAGTTCTTCAGGGTCGAATTCACGTCCCGTTTCTCCAATACCTTAGTTTCAAGATTACCACGTCGGAGGTGGCGCGCGTGACGCGAAAATCCTCGGCAATTGCGTGTCCCGCCAGCCACATGATGCGATTTTCAGCATCGGTGACCACCGGGACCTCGCCGCGCCGCTCGCGCGGCACCTTGCGGTCGACGAAGAAATCCTGCACCTTCTTCGTGCCGCCGAGGCCGAGCGGACGAAACCGGTCGCCCGCAGTCCATGTCCGGGCCAGGAGCGGGCCAGCGATGGCAGCGCCGTCCAGCACGGCCCACGATCGCGGAAACACGCCTTCAATCACATCGGAAACGGGTTCGTCTGGCGAAACGTTGCCCCCTGCGCCATCGCCCGGCCAGGGGGCTCGCTCGGCCGACACGGCCCATCCGAGCGGCGAAACGACCCTACCTGGTATAGACAACGAAAACGGCGAAGAGTTCGTTCCCGGCCACGGAATCTTTTCAGGCGCTGCCCCGACCGCGCCAGTGCGATGCCCCCGTCCAGCTGGCCTGCTCATGAGCCGCACCAGCGATCCGTCCCGCTGAGCTGTCTGCCCCGGCAGGTGGCGTTCGCGCCGCCGGCCATCCTCTGCACGGACGAGGTCCAGCAACGCGTCGACGTGCTCGAACCCGATGAAACGGCCCGCGGACAACCGGGCGAGCGCCAGCGCGCCGACCCGCCGTGCAATCGCGGGGGGCTCGGCCCGCAGCCGATCCGCATCGATGGAGACGCCGTGGCCCGAGTCGCGGACAATCAAGGCGCACGCGGCCCGCGCCGCCATGTCGAGGAAATGCGCGTCTTCACGCGCAATCGTCGCCTCGCGGTCGAGCACGCGGATGAGTCCGGGCGATACACGCAACAGATGAGGAACCAGATCGTGCCGGACGCGGTTCCTGGGAATGGCGAGATCGAGGTTGCTCGCGTCTTCACGGAACGCGATGCCGCGCGATCGAACGAACTGCCGAACCTGGCGGCGCGAACAGCCGAGCATCGGCCGGACGAACAGCCCGTTCTGCGGATGGATGCCTGCCAGGCCGCGCGGACCGGCGCCGCGCAGCAACCGCAACAGGAATGTCTCGGCCTGGTCGTCGCGCGTGTGTCCGAGCGCCACGCGAACGGCCTGCAGGCGTAGGGCGGCGCGCTCCAGGAACTCGTACCGCGCGGCGTGGCCGGCCGCCTCGATCGACAAACCGCGCTCGGCGGCGAGGGCCCGCACGTCGATTCGCTCGCACTCGAACGCCACGTTCAACCCGGCCGCCGCCGCGCGGCAGAACGCCTCGTCTTCGTCGGCGGCGTCGCCACGCAGAACATGGTTGAGGTGCGCGAGCCCGACAAGGGAACAGTCGCCTGCGTCGCTCAGCTCGCGCAGCGCGTGCAGCAACGCCATGGAGTCGGCACCGCCGGAAACGGCCGCCAGCACGCGTGCGCCGGCCGGGATGAGAGAAAACCTCCGCACGGTGCGCCGAATGCGCGCGACGAGGACATCCATCGGCAGTTGAAAGGAATTCCCGGACCGCGGCGGCCGCACGACGCGCCGCCACAACCACGGGGGAAGAGAACGGAACGGCAGAGACGGCGGGAGGCGCGAGCCTGCGACCAACCGTCATTCAACGGCCGGAAAGGGCGACCCGGCTGGATCGCCCCTCCCGTGAAACTGGTGCCGGTGCAGGGACTTGAACCCCGGACAACGCGGATATGAGCCGCGTGCTCTAACCATCTGAGCTACACCGGCGTAACCGCGAATTATATCACGACTTACCGGTCGATCTGGTCGGGCGCGCCGTCTCTCGGCGGGTCCAACTTGCGTTCGAGCGCGCGCAGTCGGCCGAACGCCGCGATGACCATGATCAGCGTGAACCAGGGAAGAACGGTCGAGGTGTAGAACGAGATGACGCGAACGGTTGGGTTGCGCGACGCGCCGCCCGACAGGATTTCTACCTGGACGTGGCGCTCGATCAGCTTCGGGAGCACGCCGCCGAGGTCGGCCGGCGCCTCCGTCACCAGGGTCTCGTTCGCCTTCGTGGTCGCGATGATCTGACGGTCCTCGATCGCCACCTTCGTGACGCTGCCGGCGTCGACGCGCGCCATCAACTCGCTGAGGATGACCTGGTGAGCGCCCCGGGCCGGAGCGCTCGCGAAGTCCCAGATGAACACCGCGAGCACGACCAGCACGATCCAGAGCAGCAGTTCCCTGATCTTCATGACTGCGCCTCGATGCACGCGGCGGCCAGCAGCGGGATCATCAGTTCATGATGGCCCACCAGGTTATAGCCGCGACCGGTGCCGAGCGTCGGCCGATGCACGACATTGGTTTGAGGACGGTAGAGGCGCGCGAAGTCCAGGTTCACCGTCGTGAGGCCCGCGAGACTGACGCCACGATTGCGGGCGAGCGCGACGGCCTTGAGGAACACTTCGGGCAGGATCACCGCCGAGCCGCAATTGAGGTAGACGCCCGCGTCGAGGCGGGCGACGTTCGAGACGAAGTAGCGGAAATCCCTGAGACTGCCTTCGCCCAGCGCGGCGCCGGACGCGGCCGGGTGCATGTGGATGACGTCGGTGCCGAGGCCGACGTGGACGGTCAGCGGGATGCCAAGACGGTGTGCGGTGGCGCAAAGGCTCAGCGTGGCGTGCGGCGCACGGCGCTCGACCAGGAACGAACCGACCGACTGCCCGATGCCGAGGCCACGGGCCACGCCGTCGTTGATGGCCTCGTTCAGCAACCGGCCGGTTTCCTCGGCCATGCCGAATCGTCCCGGCCCCAGCGCCTCGTCCACGTCCTCCGAGGTCGCTCCGACGAGCGCAATCTCGAAATCGTGAATGACACCCGCGCCATTGGTCGCCAGCGCCGACACGAAGCCGCGTTCCATCAGGTCGACGAGGATGGGTGACAGCCCCGTCTTCACCACGTGGGCGCCGAGGCCCCAGATGATGCCGGCGCCCGCCGCCCGTGCCGCGCACAGCGCGCCGACGATGGCGGCAAAGTCGGCCGCCGCGAGCATCCGCGGCAGCGAGGCGAGCAGCCCGGCAACCCCGCTGGCCGGCACGTACGGCCTGGCAAAGTCCGCCGCGCTGGCCTTGCTCTTGCGCGAGGCCAGCGGGTAGGTGCGGACGTCCGACAGGTCGAATTCCTGGTAGGAGAATTTCATGATGGTTCTTGACTGCCAGATCGCACGATCTCGCGGACCTGCTCGACGACATCGCCAACCGAGTACGGCCGCGCGAGCGCGCGAGTGAAGCCCAGCGACCGCACGGCGGCCCCGGGCAAGGCGCCAGCCGACGTCAGGATGACCGCGCGGTCCGGCGCCACGAGCCGGCAAAGCGTGGCGAGCGCCGCCTCGGGGTGCGACTCGTCCTCGAGATCGAACACGACGGCGGCGGGCCGCACGGCGTGCGTACGGAGCAGCAACTCCGCCTCGTCCCAGGTCTCGACCGCCGACACGTCGTAGCCACCCTCCACGAGTTCCGCCAGCACGAGGGCCCGCGGCCGCCACTGGCCGCCGGCGAGGAGGATCTTCGCGGGCACGGGGAAAGGATAGCGCAGTCGGCCCCGCCGTCCCTAGAGAACCAGCATGGCGTCTCCGTAGCTGTAGAAGCGATAGCGCCTGGCGACGGCGTCGCGGTACGCGGCGAGCACCAGGTCGCGGCCGGCGAACGCCGCCACGAGCATCAACAGCGACGAACGCGGCAGGTGGAAGTTGGTCAACAGGGCGCCGACGACGCGGAACTCGAACCCCGGGTAGATGAACAGGTCGGTCGGCTGCGCGAGCGCGCCGATGGCGCCGGCGCCGGCGCGCGCCGCGGACTCCAGCGCCCGCGTCGTCGTCGTCCCGACGGCCACGACACGCCGACGCTCGCGTATCGCACGGCCGATCGACTCGGCGGCTGGTTCGCCGATGTCGATCCACTCCGGGTCGACGGTGTGGTCCTCCACGCGCTCGCTTCGGACCGGCTTGAAGGTGCCGTAGCCGATGCGCAGTGTGATCGCCGTCCGCTCGATACCGCGCTGGTGAAGGTCGTCGAGGAGACGTTCGCCCAGATGCAGGCCCGCGGTGGGCGCGGCCACCGAGCCGCGGGTGCGCGCGTAGACCGTCTGGTACCGTTCGCGGTCCAGCGGTTCGTCCGGTCGCCTGATATAGGGTGGAAGCGGCACGTGGCCGATCCGATCGACGGCCTCGTCCACGTCGCCGCCATCCTCGCGCCACAGCCGGATCTCCCGGCGGCCGTGGAATCGCCGCTCGAGAATCTCCGCCCAAAGCGTCACGCCCTCGGCCTCGAACCGGGCCAGCGCGCCAGGCTTCAGTTTCTGCCCCGGGTGCACGAGCGCTTCCCACCGATCGCCCGCCACGTGAGCGATCAGGAAGCATTCGACAACGCCGCCCGAGGGCATACGCCGCCCCAGCAGGCGCGCGGGAAACACCCGCGTGTCGTTGACCACGACCAGATCCCCCGGCGCGAACAGATCTGGCAACGCGGACACGCTCGAGTGCGTCCACGTGCCTGCCGCGCGGTCGAGGACGAGCAGCCGGGCGGCGCCACGTTCGGGCGCCGGGAACTGTGCGATCAGGTCGGACGGCAGATCGAAGTCGAAGTCGGAAACGTTCATGGACGAAACAGTGCGCGGTGCGGGGCGCACCGGTGCTCAATGATATCGAATTGCGGGTGCGCGATGTCGTAGTGCGCGCGGGAGGACGCGAGCGCGGAGGGAACTCTGGTACAGACGAAGGCCGCCCGGCGCACAAGGCGCTTCGGGCGGCCGGCAGAGC
>PMZR01000059.1 GCA_003170135.1 Acidobacteriota bacterium | reverse complement strand
GACGGCGCGTCGGGCAGGTTGTGCGCCGGCTGCTCGGGCGGCGTCAGCCCGAGCGGGCAGCCGATGAGCGCGTTGTTCTTCCCGCTGCCTTCCCCGATCACGTACGCCTTCACCCCATCGTCCCAGTAGCTGTACTGCCCNNGCGGCCGGCCACATCGGCTTCAGATCCGGCCGGAACTTGACGATGATGGTGAGCGGTTCGGAGGTGTGGACATCGAGCAGGACGAGGCCGCCGGGCGCGTCGATCGGCACCAGCCAGGTGGCGTCGACCGTGAACGCCGCGTGCGCGTAACGGACCGTGCTCGATTCGGGCCGGATGTCCACGCTGGTGGCGAGGCTGGCGCCCGGGATCGGCTCGGCATAGGCGCTGATGGCGAACGACAGGTTGAGGTCGTGCAGCACCTTGAGCGGATAGACCCACGCCTCGAAGCTGCCGTCCNNGAGGAACGCCGCGCGATGGCCCGAGGCCTCCATGTAGCGGGAAGGCCGCGCGGGACCGGTCAGCGCAATGGGATTCGGTTCGCGCGCAAAGCGGGCGAGCGGGCCGGCACGTTCACGCGACGCGGCGGGCACCTGCGCGTCGAGTGACGCCAGTGCGATGAAGACGAGGGCCGCCGACAGGAGCGACATCGCGACCAGCGTGCGCATCTTCATGACAGTCCTTCTGCAGCAGTTGCGTCCGGCGGCACGCCCGACGCGCGCCGGCGGCGAGGTCATTCTACGCGCCTGAGGTTGGCCGCGCGGAGCGGAAATCGGCAGACCTGTGATAAGTTCGCGACGGCAATGTCCGCCCATCCGCGATTGCATCCGGCGCTGAACCGCGGCGTCCGCCGGACGTTGCTCCGTGGCCCCGCGATTGCCGCCGGTCTGCTGAGCCTCTTCGTCCTGGTTCTCGGGATCCGATACGGATCGTTCGTGGCCGGCGGGTCCGACCCGTATGGCTACGTCAGCCAGGCGCTGCTGTGGGAGAAGGGCAATCTTCACGTCTTTCAGCCGCTCGCGCCGGCGCTGCCCTGGCCCGATGCGCTCCTGACCCTGACGCCGCTTGGCTATGCTCCCGCCCCGAATCAGCGCGATATCGTGCCCACGTATTCGCCGGGTCTGCCACTGCTGATGGTCGTTTTCAGGAAGGCGTTCGGCGCGAACGGACAGTTCTACGTCGTGCCCGTGCTTGGCGCCCTTGCCGTCTGGCTGACGTTTCTCCTCGGCCGACGCCTGACCGGCCGATCGAGCGTCGGCATCAGCGCGGCGATCGTCCTCGCAACCTGCCCTCCATTCTTGTACATGCTGATGGCGCCGATGAGCGACGTTCCGGTTGCCGCTGCCTGGACGCTGGCCCTGCTGCTGGCGCTGTCGGGCACGGCCGCGGCGAGCATCGCCTGCGGGCTGGTGGCCGCGGTCGCCATCCTCATCCGGCCCAACCTCGTGCCGGTCGCGGCCGTGATCGGTGTCAGCCTGCTGTGGCGATCCATGCGCGCGCACGGATGGCAGCCGCGGGCGCTGCTGTCGCCCACGCTGTTCGCGTGCGCGGTCGCGCCGGGCATCGCCGCCGTTGCCCTGGTCAACAGCAGTCTGTATGGATCGGCGTTCCGGTCGGGGTACGGGAACTTGTCGGATCTCTACGCGCTTGGCAACTTCGCCACCAACCTGTCGCGGTACACGCGGTGGCTGTTCGCCAGCGGCTGCGCGTACGTGCTGCTTGGAACCGCCGCGGCATTCCTGCCGTGGCCGCGCATTGTTCGGACGAGGCTGCAATCGATGGGCGGGGCGACGCGGGTACTGCTGGCCGGGTTCCTGGTGGTGGTGTGGCTGTCGTACCTCTTCTACCAGTCATTCCACGAATGGTGGTACCTGCGGTTCCTGCTGCCTGTCTTTCCTGTGACAATCGTGCTGGCGGCCGCGCTGATGGCGGACGTGATCGACCATCTGCAGATGCGCATGGGCTGGGCCGTGCTCGTCGGCGTCGCAATCGTGCTGTTTGCGACGGGATATCACACGTCCAGCGCGTACGGTGTCTTCGGGTTCCACGTCGCCGAAGCGCGATACGCGCAGGCAGGAGCATACGTCGCGCGACGGACTGACGCCCGCGCCATCATCCTGTCGATGCAACACAGCGGCAGCCTGCGGTATTACAGCGGCCGGACGACCGTCAGGTACGACATGCTCGATCCGTCGCGGCTGGACGAGCAGATGGAGACGCTTCTGCACATGCGCTTCCACCCCTACATCGTTATCGAGGATGGCGAGGTGCAGGCCTTCAAGGGGCGCTTCGTCTCGCAGGTTCTCCTGGGAGAGCTGGACTGGCCGGCCGCCGAGGCCGCGCCTGGCGTGCGGATGTGGGACGTGGCCGAGCGGTTCAGGAAAGACGATCGCGGGGCGGCGCCGGCGCCGCCCCGCTGAGAAAAGGGCTAAGGGCTCCTTCAGCCGTAAGCCTTAAGCCTGCTTCCGCCGCTTGCTCCCGTCGGCTTCGTTCGGCTTGCTGTCCGGTGCGGGCGGATCCAGCCGATCGACCAGGGCTTCCAGGTTCTGGAAGCGGAATACCTGGTCCATCATCTTGTGCTTCTTGAGGACGGGCTGATAGCGGTGCACCGCTTTGTACACCTGGTCGTGCACCAGCTTGGCCCACAGGCGCCTCACGTTGGCATCCGAACTCGACGGCACGTACTCGAGGTACTCCTTGACGAGCGGGTGATTCGGCGTGATGTCCGAGGCCATCGTCGTGGACGCGGCGACCCCGTGTGCAATCGTCCCGGCCTTTTCTTCGTCCGCCCCGCGCCGCCGGATGAGATCCTCGAAGATCGCAGGATTCTTCATGTTGACGATGTTGGTCGGCCACGAGATGCCGGCCTTGAGGATGTCGTGCGCGCGGTCGTTGGGCGCCTCTTCCTCGGCCGCAATCCACGGAGAGTAGAGCGGCTGCACCATGTGGCCGGGCGAGAAGTAGAGGGCCCGGCCCGCGCCGCGCCAGAAGAACTCCCACGCCGTTTCGTCCACGTCGGCCAGGACCTTCTGCACGAGGTTCACCATCGGGTAGTTGAAGCACCGCGTCACCAACCCGAGCGATTCCAGCGCGCAGCCCACGTATCCCTCGACCGAGTTGTTCTGGCACAGCTTGATGAACGCCCGCAGCACCCGCTCGGTTTCCTTCGTGCTGCTGTCCGGCGTGAGCTGCTTCATCAACGATTCGGCCAGGCACAGGCCCAGCCCGGCGTGCATCATCGTCTGCGACTTGTCCGGCATGCTGGCCGCCTGGCCTTCGACCAGGATGTCGTGGGCGTCCTCGCTGCAATCCCATTTCAGGTGCCACGTCCGCTGGGAGTAGACGTGCCCAAGCCCCTCGACCGTCCAGATGTTCTCGAAATCTCCGACGCCGTAGGCCTTGTCCATGTAGACGCCGAGGTCGAACTCGCCGGACTTCGGGACGCCGAGCTTCTCGGGATTGTTCCTGACCAGGGTGAAGACGTAGCGGGTGTTCTTCGCCTGCTGGGAGTAGAGGGCCTCGTCTCTGCCGATGGTGGCGTCGGCGGCCAGCTTGCCCTGTGTGAAGAAGCGCTCCGTCATCTTCATCCAGTGGCTGGGATCGAAGGCCTTGGTCGAGAACATGTCGAAGACCATGTCCATGGCCTTGGCCTGGTATTCGGAGCCGGCGATGAACGCGACGGCCGCCGGATCGCCGAACTTCTCCACCGTCCGCTTCGTGCTCCGGTACAACTGTCCGGAGAGCGTGTCCGGATCCTCACCGTCCGGCCCCGGCGCGGGCGGATTCTTCGGCGTCACGTGCTTCTCGGGAAAGCCCGCCATCTTGGCGATCTGCTGCCCGGAATACAGGCTCTTCGCGAAGATGTAACTGGCGAACGACGTGGCCAATTCCCTCATGTTCGTCTCCTCGATCATCGGAGTTGAACAATCGCCTGGGAGAAACGTTGGACCGGGACGTCCAGTCTGCCCCCGAGTCTCACAGCATACTACGATGGGCCCCGGGCCGATCTCTTCGTGCCGCGACCTAGGGTTTCTGCAAAATCGCGATCGGATCGCGCCTGGCCCGGATTTCGTCGATCCAATGGCAGGCCAGCAGGTTCCAGCTCAGGAAATTCGTATTCGCCGCCGGCGCGCCGGTGTCGGGATTGTAGTTCTCGTTCATGCCACCAGTCGCTTCCAGGTCGTCCACGAGCAACTGGGTCACGCGGGTGGCCTCCTCGAGCGCCTTGTCCTGGTAGCCGTACTTCACGAGGCCGTGCGTCACGAGGTAGCTGGAGATGACCCAGGTGGGCCCGCGCCAGTATCCGCTCTTTGGATTGTAGAGCGGTTCGGTCGCGGCGATCGTCCGCATGCCGCGCGGCCCCCAGAATTCCTTCGCGTTGAGCAGGTGGCGATCGATCGTGGCCTTCGCCCGGTCGGGCGGCGCCAGTTCGGCCCACAGCGGCACGAACGCGGTCCACGTCTTGATCTTCACCATCTGGCCCGTGCGCCGGTCGATGTTGAAGTACATCGCGTCGGCCTCGGACCACATCTTCTCGTTCAGGAGCCGCGCCAGGGCGTCGGCCTTCTTCCAGTACTTCGCCTCGTCTTCCGGTTTCTCGAGTGCTCTTGCGATGCGCGCCATCGCGCGGTACTCGCGCACCAGATAGCAGACCAGGTCGACGCTCTCGGTCGTCTCGGCCGGCTCCCAGGAGACCGCGGGATTGTTGTCCACGCCGCTCTCGTCGCCGTTGAACCAGACGAACAGGCCGTCGGGCGTCTGGCGGACGTTCTCCCAGAAGAAGAGCGTCCGCGCGAGGCGCGTGTAGTTGTCGCCGCGCAGCCACCAGTAGTTGCGCATCGACTCGGAGGCGGCAAGCGACATCTGCGCGAGGAACGGCTTGGTCATCTCGGGCAGCGACCAGAAGCCGTCGGGCGCGATGATCCGCGGCGTGTAGCCGTTCGATCCGCTGGCCGGCGCGGCGGCGTATTCGAGGAAGTTGCGGACCGAGCTGGCCAGGTACCGCGCCTGGTGGTCGTAGGAGAGCGCGACGCCCATGAAGTACGCGTCCCAGTCGAACAGCTGGAAGTACGGGCCCGACGGCACCAGGTAGTCGTACTTCAGCAACCCGCTCGGCGGCTTGACGACCTCGCGCGTGGCGCCCATCCGCTCGATGATCTGCCGGAACCGCACCGAGGGGTCGGGCGTCGATTGCGCCTGCGACGGTGTCCGCGCCGCGGATGACCACACGGCGCCGGCGACGAGCATCAGAACGAGCGGGACCGTCCGTCTCGCGTTTCGCATCGTGCCTCCAACAACCCGGATTCTACTCCGCGTCGGGCCGTTGAAACAGGCGCTGCGGCTCCGCCTGCTGAAAATTCAGCCGCAGATTTTCGCC
>PMZR01000006.1 GCA_003170135.1 Acidobacteriota bacterium | reverse complement strand
GAACCTGACAAAGTAGTGTTAGTCGTTCGTCGTTGGTCACAGTCGTTGGTCGGGTGTCACGCGATCTCGAACCGCGACTCGCGATAGCTGGACCGAAGACTGACGACTCCGACGAACGACCAGGACCAATGACCAACGACCAAGACCAACAACCAACAACTAACAACCAACGACTAACGACCATCAGGCTTCCCACGGCAGTCCCGGTCTCCCGAAGTGCCCGTAGTTGGTGATCTGCCGGTAGATCGGCCGGAGCAACTCCAGCCGCTCGATGATGGCTGCCGGGCGGAAGTCGAACGTCTCGACGAAGGCGCGCGCCGCCCGGGTGTCCCCCGTTCCGAAGGTCTCCACTTTCACCGCCAGCGGTCGCGCGACGCCGATGGCGTAGGCCACCTGGATCTCGGCCTTGCGCGCGAGACGGGCCTTCACGAGTTCCCTCGCCACGTGCCGGCAGAAATACGCGCCGCTGCGATCCACCTTGGACGGATCCTTGCCGCTGAAGGCGCCGCCGCCGTGATGCGCGGCACCGCCGTAGGTGTCCACGATGATCTTGCGTCCCGTCACGCCGCAATCGGCCGACGGCCCGCCCTGGCAGAATCCGCCGGTCGGGTTCACGAGGATCTGCGTGTCGGGCGTACACCACCCGCCGAGCACGCGCGGCGCCAGATCGGTCCGCACGTACTCGCGAATCTCCGCCTGCTCCACCTCGGGCCGGTGCTGCGTGGACACCAGCACGTGCGACACGCCGATCGGAGTGCCATCGTCGTAGACGACCGTGACCTGCGACTTGGCATCGGGTCGCAGCCATGGATAGCGGCCCGCGCGCCGGTCGCCGGCCAGGCCGCGCGTGAGACGGTGCGCCAGGGCGATTGGCAGCGGCATCAGCTCGGGCGTCTCGCTGGTCGCGTAGCCGAACATCATGCCCTGGTCGCCCGCGCCCTGCTCCTTGTTCGCGTTCTTCGACGGATCGACGCCCTGCGCGATCTCGCCGGCCTGCTTGCTGATGTGCTGGAGCACGCGCAGCGTATCGGCGCAGAACGGCTCGCCGCGATCGACGTAGCCGATCTCGCGCACGGCCTGTCGCGCGATCTCCTCGTGATCGACCCGGCCGCTTGACGTGATCTCGCCGGCCAGTACGACGATGTCGTTCTTGCAGAGGACCTCGCAGGCGACGTGGCTGGCCGGATCCTGGCAGATGTAGGCGTCGAGAATCGAGTCCGCGATGAAATCGCAGACCTTGTCGGGGTGCCCTTCCGAGACAGACTCCGACGTCAGCGTGTGCAGTTCCCTGGGCATGACCGTATCCTTTCGAGAGAAGCCATGTCTCATTCGCGCATGGATCCAGGCTCTGGCCTGGCCGGCTGGGCCACCGTGCGCTCTCGGGGAGGGAGCAGGACGACGGTATGGCGTACGGATCTTCGAGCCGGGACTCTCACCGTACTCTTCATGCTGGCAGCCGAGACTGGTGCCCGCAGGCACGCGCTGCCACGCGCAGAAACAGAAAAGGCCCGCCGACTTTCGTCCGCGAGCCTCGCGCGGCTTAGATGGTATGACTCCAGCGACATGCTGGTGCGCGGCCCATCAAGTCAGCATCAAATCACCGCGCAGCGATACTATCGCCCGACGATCGGGTCGCTGTCAAGCACCGTTCGGCGCGTCTGTCGGCGCGCGTCTCGGCCGGATCGCTGGCGGACGCGAGCCGGAGATGGCTTCACTTTGAGCGTCTCTTTGTAGTTGCGCTGCCTCAGCATCAGACTGGCCTGGTTGAGCACGTCGTCGAAGCCGGCCGGACTCTGCACCACCGTGCGCGTGGCAGCCGGCGGGCCGCCAGCCGTCGCCTGACACACGGGCGCCACCGCGAGGATCAACCCGAGCACGACACCCGCGCGCGTCCGACACATTCCTGCCATCATCGCATTCCCTCCGTGAATGCCCGTGTTGACGCTACGCCGTCTCGACCTCGCCATCCGTCACCGGGGCGGGCAACTCGCCCATGCGGGGCGCACGCGCCACGCGGTCGATCGCCTCCAGCACCGGGATTTCTTTCCCGCCGCCGGCGCCAAGCTCGTTCAGCCGTCGTGCCGTCGGCAGAAAGCGGGTCTCGAGCGACGCGACCGCCTGGTTGTGCGCCTCGACCGTCCGATTCAGCGCCGCCCCCAGCCGCCCAAAGTGCTCGGAGACCACGCAGATACGATCGAACATCTCGCGGCCAGCATCGCTGATCTGTTGCGCGTTCTCCGCGATCTGCTCCTGCCGCCACCCGTAGGCCACCGCGCGCAGCAGGGCGATGAGCGTGATCGGGCTCGCGAGGATGACGCGCTGGCCGGCCCCCCATTCGATGAGCGTCGGGTCGTGCACGAGAGCCGCACTGAAGAACGGCTCGCCGGGCAGGAACATCACGACGAACTCGGGCGCTGGCTGGATCTGGTCTGCATAACCCTTGGCCGCCAGCTTCTTCATGTGCTCGCGGACCTGCCGCGCGTGGTCCTTGAGATACGCCTCGCGCGTCTCCTCGTCGCCGGCCTCGAACGCGGCGAGGTACGCGGTCAGCGGCACCTTCGCGTCGACGATCACCTGGCGGCCGCCGGGCAGCCGGACGACGAGATCGGGAATCAGGCGCGAGTCGTCTTCGGCGGTCATGCTCTGCTGTTCATAGAAGTCGCAGTGGTCGAGCATCCCGGCCAGTTCCACCACGCGGCGCAACTGGATTTCGCCCCATCGCCCCCGGGCCTTCGGCTCGCGGAGCGCGTTCACGAGCTTCGCCGTCTCCGTCTGCAGCCCCTGCTGGCCGGCCGCAACGGATTTGATCTGCTCGGCGATCGCCGCGTTCGCGCCGGCGCGGTCCTTCTCGACCTGCTGGAGCGTCGTACCCACCTTGTCGAGCGACTCGCGCAGCGGCTTGAGCATGTCGGAAACCGCCTGCTCGCGCGCCTGCAGATCCGCCGCGGCCACCCGCTGACAATCGGCCAGCGAGGTCTTCGCCAGCTCGAGAAACGACTGCGTGTTCGTGCGCAGCGCCTCGGCCGACAGGCTGGCAAACGCCTCGCGCAGCTTTGCCTCGGCGTCGCGCAGCAGGGACAACTTCTCGGCGGCCAGCTGCCGCTCCCCTTCCAGCTGCGCCATCAGGCGCCCCTGCTCTTCGCGCAAGTCGGCAACCTGGCGCTGCAGTCGGGCGATCGCCTCCTCGCGCGATGCCTGGGCCAGCTCCAACTCGCGCGCCCGCCTGACCGCTTCCTCCAGTCGAGCCGCCGATGTCGCCTGTTCGGCCGCCAGGTTGGAGGAGATACGGGCGCATTCGCGCGCCGCCGACGCCCGGCCGACAAGCCAGCCGACAAACAACGCAACGGCGCAGGCCGCCACAAGAAGCAGAACAGTCATGTCCATTTGGGAACTCGCGTCCGGAGGCGCGAAGAGGGCGGCGTCATTATACTCGCGGGCTCTGTGCCCGCGTCCACACGGGGTCAGACCGTCATCTGTCCTGCCGGTCCGGCTCGACGAGCAGGTCCGTCGCCCGTTTCTCAACCGCCGTGGGCGTGCGCGTGCGTTCCTCGTAGAGCGCATAGAGGAACGCCATTCCGAAGATGACGACGATCAGGCCGAGCGAAAGCCACTTCGGCAGCTCGAAGCCAATGATGCCGTCCGCCTTGAGGAACTCGAGCAGAAGCTTGAGGCCGACCCAGGCGATGATCACGAACGCGCCGTCGACCAGCGGCGGATAGCGCTCGACGACGGCCAGCAGCTGTCCGATGACCAGGCGCATGGCGATGATGCCCATGACGCCCCCGGTCAACACCACCCACAGCTTGCTCGACATGCCCACCGCAACCACGACCGAGTCGATCGCGAAGACGACGTCGGTCAACTCGACGCGCACGACGGTCGCCCAGAACGCCGACAGGCCCAGCCACGGCTTCGCGTGCGGCACCGCGCGCCGCTCGTGCGCCTCCTGCCCGCGAAAGAAGTGCGTGTAAGGAAGGTACAAGAGGTAGGCCGCGCCCAGCAGCTTGATCCAGTCGAGTTGAATCAACCGAATCGCGAACACGACCGCAATCGAGCGGAACGCGAAGGCGCCGACGATGCCATAGCGGAGCGCCTTCTTGCGCTGGTTCTTCGGCAGCCCGAGCGCCAGCACTGCCAGCACCATGGCGTTGTCGGCGCTCAGCAATCCCTCGAGCGCCACGAGCAACAGGATGGTGAAGAGGTCCGAGGCTTCGAAATGCACGTTGATTCGCCGCTGTGAGATGACCCGACCTGGCGGGCCGGCAGACGAGCCGCCTCGCGGACGCCGGTCTTTGCAGTATGCCCGAAGGGCGACCGCAAGTCACGGAGAAGCCGCCCGTGCGTCTGGCACGGCCCCTGCGAGGGCGGGTTGACACAGATCGTGTCAAATCCTATATTCAGATCGACGCACGTACGAGGGCCACGGGCACCACGGGCACGACCTTATGGCGGTACAAGAGGACCTTTACCTGATCAGCGTCGCCGCGCGGCTGCTCGGCATGCATCCGCAGACGTTGCGCAAGTACGAGCGCCTCGGCCTGGTGCAGCCGCATCGCCGGATGGGCAGCATGCGCGTCTACACGCGCCACGAGCTCGAACGCCTGCGGCTCATCAAGCACCTGGTCGACGAACTGGGCATCAACCTCGCCGGCGTGCAGCGGCTGCTGTCGATCGCCGACGTCGTCGAGCGCATGCGCCCGCTGACGCGCGCCGCGGCGGGGCGCGACGAGAGCCGCCGTCAGCTCGAACGCGAGATCAACCGGCTGCGGGTCATGCTCGGCCTGTAGGCCCGACACGAGAAGACGACCGTTTATGGAATTCAAGGACTACTACGCGACGCTCGGCGTGGCCAAGAGCGCCACCGCCAAGGAAGTCAAGCAGGCGTACCGGAAGCTCGCCCGCAAGTTCCACCCCGACGTGAACCCGGGCGACAAGAAGGCCGAGGCGCGGTTCAAGGACATCAACGAAGCGTACGAGGTCCTGGGCGATCCCGAGAAGCGGCAGAAGTACGACGAGCTCGGCGCGAACTGGCGGATGTACGAACAGGCGCAACAGGGCGGCCAGCCGTATCCCGGCAGACCGGACGAGTGGACGGTCCACGCCGGCGGAGCGCCCGGCGGCTTCCGCACCGTGGATGAGGAGGAGATGCGGCGGATCTTCGGTGACGCGGATCCGTTCTCCGATTTCTTCAAGACGTTCTTCAGCGGCATGGAAGCCGAGCCGGGACCTCGCACGCGCGGCGGCCGCGCGCCGCGGGCGCGGCCCGGCCACGACCTGGAACACGAGATCGAGCTGTCGCTCGAAGACGCGCTGCGCGGCACGACGCGGAAACTGGCCCTGCATCACGACGGACAGGCGCGCACGATCGAGGTGCGCATCCCGGCCGGCGTCGGCGAAGGATCGCGCGTCCGCGTCGCCGGCGAAGGCGGAGCGGGCACGGCGGGCGCGCCCTCGGGCGACTTGTACCTGCGGATCCACATGCGGCCGCACCCCCAGTTCGAGCGGCGCGGCCGCGACCTGCACACGCGGGTGCCGGTGCCAGTGACGACCGCCGTGCTGGGCGGAGAGGCGGACGTGCCGACGCTCGCCGGCGGCCACCTGCGCCTGAAGGTGCCAACCGGCACCCAGAATGGACAGGTGTTCCGTTTGAAGGGTCAGGGCATGCCGGCGGTTGGCAAGCCCGACGATCGCGGCGATCTGTTCGCGGCGGTGGACGTCCAGGTGCCACGGCAGCTGACGCCCGAGCAGCGTAAGCACTACGAGGCCCTGGCAAAACTCGAGGAGCGGGCAAACACGACGACGGCGGTGTGAACGGGTCGAAGAGTCCGGAGTCCGGAGTCCGGAGTCCGAAGTTGAGAACGCCGAACCAGGAAGTCAACGCCCGACGCAGAACGCCGGGGCGTCGGACACGCGTAAACGACCATGCCTACCAAATACACGGAAAAGGCCCAGGAAGCGCTGCTCGGCGCCCAGCATCTGGCGGAGCAGATGAACCACGCGCAGGTCGAACCGGAACACCTGCTGACGACGCTCGTCGAGCAGGCCGAAGGAATCGTTCCGGAGGTGCTGCGCAAGCTGGGCGCGGACCCGAATGAAGCGGCGAGCGCGGCCCGGGCGGTGCTCGCGCGGCTCCCGCAGAGTTATGGCGGCCAGACGGTGCCATCGCCGCGCCTGCGCACGGTGCTCGAGACCGCGCAGGCGGAGGCTTCGCGGCTGAAGGACGACTTCGTCAGCACGGAGCATCTGTTCATCGGCATTGCCTCGGAGACGGGCCGCTCGGAGGCCGCCCGCCTGTTGCAGCAGCGTGGCGTCACCCGCGATCGCATCTTCGAAGCGCTCACCTCGGTGCGGGGATCGCAGCGCGTGACCGACGAGAACCCCGAAGGCAAGTACCAGGCGCTCGAGCGCTACGGCCGCGACCTGACGGAGCTGGCGCGCAAGGGCAAGCTCGATCCCGTCATCGGGCGCGACGAGGAGATCCGTCGCGTCATCCAGGTGCTGTCGCGGCGCACGAAGAACAACCCCGTGCTGATCGGCGAACCGGGGGTCGGCAAGACCGCGATCGTCGAGGGCCTCGCCCAGCGCATCGTCCGCGGCGACGTGCCCGAGGGCCTGAAGAACAAGCGCGTGGTCGCCCTCGACATGGGCGCGCTCATCGCCGGGGCCAAGTACCGCGGCGAGTTCGAGGATCGGCTGAAGGCGGTGCTCAAGGAGATCACCGAGTCGGCCGGGCAGGTGATCCTCTTCATCGACGAACTGCACACGGTGGTGGGCGCGGGCGCGGCTGAAGGATCCATCGACGCGTCGAACATGCTGAAGCCGATGCTCGCACGGGGCGAGCTGCACACGATCGGCGCGACCACGCTCGACGAGTACCGCAAGTACATCGAAAAGGACGCCGCGCTCGAGCGGCGGTTCCAGCCGGTGCTCGTGGGCGAGCCGTCCGTGGAGGACACGATCAGCATCCTGCGGGGGCTGCGCGAGCGGTACGAGATCCACCACGGCGTGAAGATCAAGGACTCGGCGCTGGTGGCCGCGGCGGTGCTGGCGAACCGCTACATCACGGATCGCTTCCTGCCCGACAAGGCCATCGACCTGGTCGACGAAGCGGCGTCGAAGCTGCGGATGGAAATCGACTCGATGCCGGCCGAACTGGACGAGGTGGAACGCCGGATCATGCAGCTCGAAATCGAGGCCGAGGCGCTGCGCAAGGAGAAGGACGCCGCGTCGCGCGAACGCCTGGGACGCCTGGAGAAGGAGCTGGCCGACCTGAAAGAGGAACGCACGCGCCTGGCCAGCCACTGGCAGCAGGAGAAGGCGGCCATCCAGGAGATTCGCCGCCTGCGCGAGGACCTCGAGCAGCTGCGGCCCGAGATCGAACGGGCGCAGCGCACCGGCGACTACACGAAAGCGTCCGAACTGCAGTACGGACGGCTGCCGGAACTCGAGCGGAAGATTCGCGAGGCCGAGCAGCGCATGGCGACGCTGCAGCAGTCGCAGAGCATGCTGAAGGAACAGGTCGACGAAGAGGACATTGCCGAGGTCGTCAGCAAATGGACCGGCGTGCCGGTGAGCCGGCTGATGGAAGGCGAGATCCAGAAACTGCTCCACATGGAGGAACGGCTGCACCAGCGCGTCGTCGGCCAGGACGAGGCGATCGAGGTCGTCGCCAGTGCCATCCGTCGCGCGCGCGCCGGGCTGCAGGATCCCAACAGGCCGCTCGGCAGCTTCATCTTCCTGGGCCCGACGGGCGTCGGAAAGACGGAGCTCGCGCGTGCGCTCGCCGAATTCCTGTTCGACAACGAACAGGCGATGATCCGCATCGACATGTCCGAGTACCAGGAGAAGCACACGGTGTCGCGGCTGGTCGGCGCGCCGCCCGGATACGTCGGGTACGAAGAGGCGGGCCAGCTGACCGAGGCCGTCCGGCGCCGGCCGTACTCGGTGGTGCTCTTCGACGAGATCGAGAAGGCCCATCCGGAAGTGCTGAACGTGCTGCTGCAGCTGCTCGACGATGGCCGGCTCACCGACAACAAGGGCCGCACGGTCGACTTCAAGAACACGGTCGTGATCATGACGTCGAACCTCGGCAGCCAGTACATCGCCGAACGCGCGCGGCGCGAGTCGGCCGAGCTGGACGAGGGGACGCGGCGCCTCGTCATGGACGCGCTGCGCGAGCACTTCCGCCCCGAGTTCCTGAACCGCGTCGACGAAATCATCGTGTTCCACCCGCTGGGGCGCGATCACATCAAGCGGATCGTCGATATCCAGCTCCGGAACCTGATGAAGCGCCTCCAGGAGCGGAAGATCGAGGTGACGCTGACCGAGGCGGCCAAGAATCATCTGGCCGATGAGGGGTATGATCCGGTGTATGGAGCCAGACCGCTCAAGCGGACGCTGCAGCGCCGGCTGCTGGACCCGCTGGCGATGCGGGTGCTGCAAGGGGACTTCCGGGACGGCGACCGCATCATGGTTGACGCCGGCCCGGGCGGTCTGACGTTCGAGAAGCGCGAGACGATGGCAACGCGCTGACCTGGGCCGTTCGTCATCGCGGCGGCAGAAGGAGTCACACACGTGGCCGGCAACAAGCAGACGAGAGTGCCCAAGCCGCGCAGCGGCCGGCCGGGCGAACGGCGCCCGCTCGGCGCCGGGCGCCCCGGCCTGTCCTCCCTTTGGTATGTGCTGGGCTTCATCCTGCTGCTGGCGATCGTGCAGGCGTACTTCTTCAGCCCTCCCGCGGCGTCGATTCCCTACAGCGAGTTCAAGGATCTGGTGCAGCAGGACAAGGTCACCGACCTGGCGATTGGCGACCAGGCCATCCGCGGCAAGCGGACCGACACGGGCCAACCGTTCACGACGACGCGTCCGGGCGTCGAGGATCCGAAACTCATCGACGAGCTGCAGCAGCATCACGTGAAGTACACGGGCGAGACGGTGAGCCGGTGGCTTCCCGATCTGCTCAGCTGGGTGCTGCCGCTGCTCCTCTTCATCGGGATCTCCGCGTTCTTCCTGCGGCGCATGGGCGGCGCCGAAGGCGGCGTCATGTCGTTCGCGCGAAGCCGGGGAAAGATCTACGCCGAAGACGACGTCAAGGTGACCTTCGCCGACGTCGCCGGCGTGGACGAGGCGGAAGACGAGCTGAAGGAAATCGTCGAGTTCCTGCAAACGCCGAAGAAGTACACGAGCCTGGGCGGCCGCATCCCGAAGGGGGTGCTGCTGGTCGGCCCGCCGGGCACCGGCAAGACGCTGCTGGCGCGGGCAGTGGCCGGCGAGGCGCACGTGCCGTTCTTCAGCCTGAGCGGCTCGGAGTTCGTGGAGATGTTCGTCGGCGTCGGCGCGGCCCGCGTGCGCGACCTGTTCGCGCAGGCCGAATCGAAGGCGCCGTGCATCGTGTTCATCGACGAGCTCGACGCGCTCGGCAAGACACGCGTGCAGAGTCCGCTCGGCAGCCACGAGGAACGCGAGCAGACGCTGAACCAGTTGCTGGCCGAGATGGACGGGTTCGATTCGCGCAAGGGCGTCATCATCATGGGCGCCACCAACCGGCCGGAGGTGCTCGACCCGGCACTCATGCGGCCGGGCCGGTTCGACCGCCAGATCCTGGTCGACAAGCCCGACGTGCGCGGGCGCGAACAGATCCTGCGGATCCACGCGCGCGACGTGAAGGTCGCCGCCGGCGTGGACCTGAAAGTGGTGGCCGCGCGAACGGCCGGCTTTGCCGGGGCGGATCTGGCGAACCTGGTGAACGAGGCCGCGCTGCTGGCGGCGCGCAAGAACAAGACCGAAGTGGAGATGCGCGATTTCGACGAGGCGATCGACCGCGTCATCGCCGGGCTCGAGAAGAAACGCGTGATGAGCACGCGGGAGCGCGAGACCGTCGCGTACCACGAAGCAGGCCACGCGATCGTCGCCACGTCGCTGCCGGGCCTCGACCCGGTTCACAAGATCTCGATCGTGCAACGCGGCTTCGGCGCGCTCGGTTACACGATGCAGTTGCCGCTCGAGGACCGCTATCTGCTGACGCGCACCGAATTGCGGCACCAGCTGGCCGTGCTGCTGGCGGGCCGCACGGCCGAGGAGATCGCGCTCGGCGAGATCTCGACGGGCGCACAGAACGACCTGCAGCGCGCCAGCGACATCGCCCGGTCGATGGTCGCCGAACTGGGCATGAGCGACGCGCTCGGCGCGATCAGCTACGACGGCAACAAGCAGAACCGGTTTCTCGACATGCAGATCGGTCCGGAGCGCGGCAATTACGCGGAGGAGACCGCCCGCCAGATCGACGCCGAGATCAAGCGCATCATGACCGACGCGCACACGCTGGCGCGCACGGTCCTGGACGGGCGCCGGGAGATCCTGGAGACGGTCGCACGGCGCCTGCTCGAGAAGGAAGTGATCGAAGGGGACGAACTGCGCGAGATCATCAGGCAGCACGACCAGCCGGCCGCGGCACCCGACGGCCCGCCGCCCGACGGCGCGGATGGCTCGCCGCACCCCGCGGACCAACCTGGCGACCCCGCTGAGGGCGCAAAGAGCTAACCTCGAGTTCACTTGTGATGGCGATGGAGCGCCGTTGGTAGGGCACGTCGTGGCGCGGGACGTCAGTCCTGCGCGCCAGGTGGGGATGGGTCACCAGGTCCGAATCGCGTCAGTCGAACCCGCACCGCCAGCCGCCAACAATTGATCCGTCAGTTCCTCTGCCGTCGCCGGCACCGCGGCAGCCACGATCCGGCGCGGATCCACTCCGACCCGTCGCGCCAGCCACATCGCCTTGCGCAGGTCCCGCGCCACAACCGCGCCGAAGTCGTGGACGATGCCGCCGTCCAGTTCGACGAAGGTGTCGAGGAGCGTGGCGGCGTTCGCCGCGCGCGTGTCATGCCCTTCGGCGCGGGCCCGGTCCGCCAGCCGCGTGCCCGGCCCGCACGCCAGCACGTATTCGATGAACCCGGCCTCCCGGAACAGCCGCAGCGCGCGCATCACTTCCCCATCACGACTCGCATCGGGCGCGTGGACCAGCACGCTGAGCGACAGCGCCGCCCAGTAGCGGCGACCGGCCAGCGGCTCGATGACCCCGTCGCCTGCCGCAACCGCGGCGAAGGCCTCGCACAGATCGTCCACGGTGATGGCCGACACGCAGAACGTCTCGCGGCATGCGCTCGCGGCGCACCGCAGCGCGCATCCGGATCGCTTTCGCACCACCCGGTGCGGCACCATCCACGGCCCCCAGTGCAGCGGCTTCTGCGACTTCGCGGGCGAGATCACGACGCAGGGCACACCGAGGGCGGCGGCGATGTGGGTCGGTCCGGAATCGCCGCCGACATGGATGCGGCAGCGGGCAATGACGGCCGCCGCCAGGCCGATGGACGTTTCCCCGGCCAGATCGATCGTGCCCGGCGGCGCGCCGGCGACGATGGCACCGGTCAATTCGCGATCGGCCGGGCCGCCGAGCAGCAGCGCGCGGGCTCCGTGCGTCTGATGGATGCGCCTAACGAACTGCGCGCAGCACGCCGGATCGAGCCGGCGATTGGTGCCGCTGGTGGCCGGCGACAGGGCGACGAGCATCTCGCGGGGATCGACGTGCCTGGCTGCAAGCAGCGACCGGGCGCGCTCGACGTCGCCGGGTTGCAAGGCGATCGACAGGCGCGGCGTCGTCTTGCTGTCGAACCCAAGCGCCCGAACGCGCTGCAGGTTGCGGTCGACTTCGTGCAGCGCCCAGCCCGCCGGATCGATACCGGCGTTGAGCAACCACCCGCCCCAGTACGACGCTCGGCCGCTCCGCACCGGGATGCCGGCGAGCAACGCCGCGACCGCGTACACGGACGAGGGCCGATCCCACAGCGACACCAGCGCGTCGATCTCCCGGTGTCGCAGGCGCGCGACGAGGCTGCCGATGGCGAACGCCTTCCAGCCTTCCGATTGTCGCTGGCCCGTGGCGGTCGGGTCGAGGATGACCGCGTCGAGCTGCTCGTGTCCGGCCAGCAACTCGCTGGTCGATTGCCGGCACAGCACGCTCACGCGACACTCCGGCGATGTCGTCTTGATCGCGTCGATGCACGGCGTCGCCATGACCACATCGCCGACGACGTCCGACCGCTGCAACAGCACGTGCCGCAACCGCCGCCCGGCAAGATCGACCGGACGACCGACCGCGAGCGGCAGCAGGTACCGCGGAACTTCGTAGACCGCGGCCGCGAGCACGAGCACCGCGATCACGGGGCCGACACCCGACCTTGCGCCCGCCCAGGCGAGCAGCCAGGCAATGCCGAGAACATGGGCGCCATGCATGGCGAGGGCGCGCAGGAGCAGCGCACGCGCCGGCCGGATTGACCCGGCCGGCGCGCGCAGCACCGCGTCGAAGCCGAGCGGCACCAGCCAGTAGATCGCGACGCCGGGCAGCAACGCGAAGGCAAACTGCGGCAGCCCGAGCAGGGCGAACAGGCCGATTCCGGCCGCGACGATCGCCGCGGCGTCGGTGGCGTGGGCGCTGCGCGCGTGGTTCAGACGAGCCCGCTTCCAGAGGTGGCGCATGGCAGAATGCCGGAGTATAGCGCGGCTTCGTTGGCCGGCGCCTCGATTCATGGCAGAATCGGCGGAACCGTAAGGCGCATCGGTGCAGCAAAGAATCCTCTTCATTCACACGCAAGGCGGTATCGGCGATCTGCTCCTGTCGGCGCCGATCGCGGAAGCGATCGCCCGCTCGTGGCCGGACGCCGCCATCAGTGCATGGGTGCGGCCGGCGTACCGCGGCCTGCTGGCGGGCAATCCCTGGTTCTCGGACTGCCTCGCGATCGACCGGCGCTTTGTGGCCCAGTGCGCCGCCATCAGGCGCGGGCGCTTCGACGTCGCCATCCTTCCGTGGACGACGGCGCGGGAAGCGGCCCTGGCGCGCCTGGCCGGCATTCCCGTGCGCGTCGGCCAGGCTGGACGCATGGCCTACAGCTGGACGTTTTCGCACGCGGTCGCCGTACGGTCAGCGAACGGCGATCAGTCGACGCACTGGATGGAGATTCAGCTGGATTACGCCCGCGCGCTCGGCTGCCGCACGGACGGCGTTCGACCGCGGGTGTTCCTGGAGGAGCACGAACGGCGCAACGCACGCGCCCTGCTCGCACGGCACGGAATTGCCGCGGGCGCGCGCCCATGCGGGCTGCACATCGGCAAGGGACTGCGCGTTCCGCTCACGGAGGATCGCTGGCCGGTCGCGCGGTTCATCGAGGTGGGACAGCGGATGCTGGCAGCCGGCCGCCCGGTGGTGCTCATCGGGTCGGCGGCCGAGCGGCCGCTGACCGAGCGCGTCGCGCAGGGCATCGGGAAAGGCGCCGTCACGCTGGCGGGCACGACCGTGCGGGACATGGCCGCCCTCATCGCGGAGATGTCGGTCATCGTCTGCCCGGATTCCGGCCCGGGACACATCGCTGCCGCCCTCGACGTCCCCGTGGTCGCCATCTTCGCCGTCAAGTCTGGGGTCATCGCGCGCTGGCGTCCCTGGGGCGCCGGCCATCGCGTGGTGACGACGGGCGCATGGACGTGTCCGAAGCGGTGCGTCAAGGAGACGTGCACGCGTTTCGACTGCCTCGACGCGTTCGATGCGGAGGAGGTGGCACGGGCTGCGCTCGAACTCGGGAGCGGTCACTGACCCATGCTGCGCCGCCTTCTGCCCTTCGTGCGTTCGCGCCGCCTCCTCCTGGCCGAGGCGACGGCCCTCGTGTTCGTCATCAGCGTACTCGACAGCACGCTGCTGCCGTTCCTGCTCGCCGCCATCCTGCTGACTGTCGTGGGATCGACCGGCCTCGCCGGCGGCGCGCCTTTCCACATGCGGGTGCTCGGATGGGACGCGGCGCGCCTGCTGTCGTTCGGCACCCCAGGCGGCGGCGACCGCGTGTCGATTCTGCTGGTGCTGGCTGGCGCCGCGGCAATCACGGTGTCTCTCAAGTGCGGGCTCGACGCGCGGCGGATCTATGTCACCCATCGATTCGGCCATCTCGTGGCGCGCGACCTGCGCCAGAAGTTGTTCGCCGCGCTGGTCGCCCAGCCGATGGCGTTTCACGAAGCCCAACAGGCGGGCGGGCTGCTCTCGCGCATCACCGGCGATCTCTCGGGGCTGCAGGAGATGCTCGGCGTGCAGTTCTTCGAGCTGGTCCAAGCGCCGATCGCCGTGGCGGTCGGCACCGTTGTCCTGGTCGCGCTCAGCTGGAAGCTCACGCTCGTCACGCTCTGCATGGCTCCGGCCGTCACGTACCTCATCGCGCGCATCACGCGACGCGTGCGCCGGCTGACGACGCTGCGCCACGATCGCATGGCCGGCCTCAACGCCTACCTGGCCGAGCGCCTCGCGAGCGTCCGGACCATCCAGGCGTTCGGCTGCGAGGCGGTCGAGATCGCCGAAATGGACCGGCTGAACCGCGCGTACGTCGATGACGCGATGCGGGCAGCGCTGGCGGCCGATACGATCTCGCCGCTGAGCGATGCCGTCGCCCTCTCGGGCATGCTGGCGGGCGGCCTGCTGGGGGGCATCATGGTCATCCACGGCAGCATCGCGCCCGAGCACTTCGTGTGTTTCTTCACGGTCGCCCCGATGGCGAGCACCTACGTCGGCCGGGCCGCGCGACTGTCCCCGATCCGCCACCAGATCGAGGGCGTCATGACGCGCGTCTTCATGCTGCTCGACCTGGTCCCGGCAGTGCGCGATTGCCCCGAGGCGCGTCCGCTCGCGCGCGTCAAGGGCGCGGTGACGTTCGATGGCGCCTCGTTCACGTATGCCGACGATCGGGAGGCGGCGCTGACCTGTGTCGACCTCGCGATTGCGCCCGGCGAGGTGATCGCCGTGGTCGGACCGAGCGGCGGAGGAAAGACCACGCTGGTGAGCCTGGTGCCCCGCTTCTTCGATCCCACCGCGGGCCGCGTGCTCGTCGACGGCTGCGACGTCCGGAACGTCACGCTGGCGTCGCTGCGCGCGCAGATCGGCCTGGTCTCTCAGGAGGCGATCCTCTTCAACCACAGCGTGCGCGACAACATCCGCTACGGGCGCCTCGACGCCGCCGAGCGCGACATCGTCGCGGCGGCCGAGGCCGCCAACGCGCTCGAGTTCATCGCGCGGCTGCCGGCCGGGTTCGACACGGTGGTCGGCGAGCGCGGGGTCACGCTGTCGGCTGGCCAGCGCCAGCGCCTGACGATCGCCAGGGCCATCCTGCGCGATCCGCGCATTTTGATCCTGGACGAAGCCACCAGCGCGCTCGACTCGGAGAGCGAGCAACTCGTGCAGGCGGCCATCCGACGGATTGTCCGCGGGCGGACGACGCTCGTCGTGGCCCACCGCCTGAGCACGATTCGGGACGCCGATCGGATCGTGGTGCTCGACCACGGCCGGCTGGTCCAGGTGGGCAACCACGAACACCTCGTCGCCGAGCCGGGCCTGTACCAACGACTCCACGAGTTGCAGATGTCCGGTCCCGGCGCGATGGATCACCTCGAGCGGCAGGCGTGATGGCGATCGATGTCTCCGTCCAGATCTGCACCTACAACCGCGGCGCTCGCGTCCCCGCCTGTCTCGATGCGCTCGCCCGCCAGGTGTGGCCGGCCACGCGGTTCGAGGTCGTGCTGGTGGACGACGGCAGCGAGGAGAGGCTGGCGCCGCACATCGACGTCACGAACTACGCGTTCCCGCTGCGGGTGCTGCGCGTCCCGCACGGCGGCCTCGCCCGGGCGCGCAACGCCGGCATCCGCGCCGCCGCCGGTGAGATCGTGCTCTTCATCGATGACGACACGATGGCCCACGAGCACCTCGTCGAGCACCACTGGCGTACCCACCAGCACGAGGCGCACGCCGTCGTCCTGGGCTGGGTGAACCACGTGGATCCGGACGACGCGTCGCCGCGGCGCCGGCTTCGACTCGCGGACTTGTCCACGTCGTTCTTCTGGACCTCGAACGTGTCGGTCCGCCGCCAGGATCTGCTGGCGGCCGGCCTCTTCGACGAGACGTTCACCGAATACGGGTGGGAGGATGTCGAGTTCGGCGAACGCCTGCGCGATCTCGGGTTGGTTCGCCGGGTCAACCGGCGTGCGGTCGTCTCGCACGTGAAGCGGCCGTGGCGGGGCGCCGACGTCCCCGCCCTGTTGCGACAGGCCGAGGCGAGTGGACGCAGCGCCGTCCTGTACGTGGCCAGGCGACCCACGCGGCGCGCGCGGCTGGCCACGGGCGTGAGCCCGCTGCGCATCGCCGCGAACCGCCTGCTCGAACCGGGCGAGCCGTGGTACCGGCGCCGCGTCGATCGCGCGGGCGAACGACCGCTGCGGCGGCTGGACTGGATCGCCGCCTATCTCTGGACACGGGTGGCCTACTTCCGCGCCGTGCGGGCCGCGCTCGGCCACGCGGCCCAAGATCGCGCATGATTGGCGCACCGCCCGACTTCCGCCGGGTCGTCGCGATCGAAACCGAGCGCCTCGGCGATCTCATCGTCGCGACGCCCGCCCTGCGCAGCCTCCGGCGATCGCTGCCCCAGGCCCACATCACGCTGGTCTGCCCGCCCGCGATCGTCGACGTGCTGCGCGGCTGGGACGCGGTCGATGAGATCGTGGGCCTCGACGCGAACGGTGACCACGTGGAGCGACGCCGCATCGTGGCGGCGATGCGCGCGTCCGCGTTCGATCTCTCCATCGCGCTCACCAGCAACTACTCCGCGTACCGGCTTGGTCGCCGGTTCGCCGCCCGCACGCGCGCCGGCGTCGTCTACGGCGCGAACCTCGCGCACTCGATCCTGGCGCCGGTCTTCCTGACCCGCCCTGTCCGCGTGTGGATCTTCGAACCGCCCGCCGACGGTCGTCCCATCGCGCATCGAGCGGAGGAACTCCTGAGAGTGAACGCGGCCCTGGGCCTGTGTGCGACGGCCGGGCCGTTCGAGTTGCCGCTCGCTGCAGAGGATCGTGAGGACGCGCGCTCCCGGCTGCGCGAGCTTGGACTCGACAGGCCCGTTGTGCTGCACCTCGCGGCACGCTGGCTCCAGGAAGGGTGGACCGCTCGTGACGTTCTCGCGCTCGCCGAGGCGCTGCGGACGCAGGGACCGGGTCGATTGCTGTTGACGGCCGGGCCGTCGGACACCGAGTGCGCGGCGCCGTTCCAGGGCGACGGCCGGTTCACGCTGCTCGGCGGCCTCCGGTTCCGTGAATGGGCAGCCGTGCTCGAACAGGCATCGGCCGTCGTCACGCACGACACATCGGCCGTGCACGTGACCTCTGCCCTGCGCCGGCCCGTAGTCGCCGTCTACGAGACGACGCGCTACGGCGTCCAGTCGCAACAGTGGGCGCCGTGGATGACGACGAGCCGCGTGCTCCGCAAGGCCGCGCCGGCCGTGACCGCGCGGGAAGTCGTCGATGCAACGGCATCGCTGCTCGCCGAGGTGTCGTGTGCATAGAGCGCGCGAGGTGATCGCGCTGCGCGTGGACAGGATCGGCGATCTCCTCGTGACGACGCCGGCCCTTCGCAACCTCAGGAGCGCGATTCCGGGAGCGCGCATCACGCTCGTCACGAGTCCCCTGGGCGCCGGGGTGCTCGCCGGATGGGACGCCATCGACACCATCGAAGTGCTCGATCCGGCTGACAGGGGCGCGGTTCGCGCGAACCTTCTTGGCAGGCTGCGCCGGCTGCGGCCCGACGTCATCTTCGCCTTTACCCCGAGATCCTCCGTCTACCTGCTCGCGAAGCGGATCGGCGCGCCGCTTCGCGTCGGGTTCGGCTACCAGGCGCGACCGCTCGACGTCGCCGCCGCCCGGTGCCTGCTCACCCACCCGGTCTTCAGCCGCGTTCCGGAAGCCGTCGGGCGGGCGCGCGAGGTGCCTCACCACGCCGACGAGTTGTTGGCGCTTTTGCGGGCCGTCGGCTTACCCGGCGAGCCATGCCCGATGGAAGCGCCGATCGCGCCGTCCGAGCGCACCTGGGCCGACGCCCTGCTCGCCGGCAGCGGGATCGTCGTTCCCCCGATCGTCGTGCACCTGTCGGACAAGTGGCTGGATGAAGGGTGGGAGCCGGGCGACGTCGTGGCGCTACTGGACGCGCTCGCGTGCGTGCCGGGCGGGCGGCGCGTGGTCGCCACCGTGGGACCGGCAGATGCGCGCATCAGGCGCGCGCTGCAGCCAGCGCTCGACGCTCGACAGAACGGCCCGCTCGTGCTCGAACATCTCACGTTCGGTCGCTGGGCGGCGCTCATCGCGGCCTCGGGCCTGGTCGTCTCGCCGGACACCGGCGCCATCCACCTCGCATCGGCCACCGGGCGGCCCGTCGTCGGCGTCTATGCCGCGCATCGGTTCCACGTGCTCTCGCGCCAGTGGGCACCGTGGATGGTGCCGCACCGCGCGCTGCGCAAGCGGCACGCGCCAGAAGGCGTGGACCAGATCGCGCAGGCGGCCTCGTCGTTGCTCGAAGAAACGGCGCAGGCGCGGCAGATGTCGGGCGGCGCTTCCCGCCTCCGGGCGGGCACGCGCGATTAGCCGCCCTGTCCCTCGGCTTCCCGCCAGGCCGCCTTGACGCCCGTCAGATAGCGGTGTTGCAGCGTGATCTCGCGGCACGCCGCGCTGTGGTCGGCCCGGGCCGCGCACGCGCGCACGATCCGGCCGTTCGACGGCAGCAGCGCGTGCACGCCGAGCGAGATCGGATTCACCCCCATGCGCAGCAGAATCCGCCAGTCGCGGTGTTTGCGGTAGAAGCGTACGGTGGCACGGCCGGCCAGTTCCATCTTGCCGCACCGGACAGGGAACGACTCCGGATGCCAGTGGTAATTGACGGCCGCCGGATGGTAAACGATGGGCACGCCCAGGCGCCGCAACCGGTACCCGAGATCGAGATCCTCGTGTCCATAGCCGGTGAACGCCTCGTCGAATGCGCCGGCGCGCAGCAGCACGTCGCGCGCAGCTGACGCGTTGCCCGTGAGGAAGAACATCCACGACAGGCGACCTGCGCGCGCGGCATGAAGCCGGTGACGCCGCTCCGGCGCCACCGCGACGAAGCGGTACTCCTCGAGCGATGCGACGCGGGATTCCCAGCCGACGATGGCGGCACCTGGATGCATCGCGTGGGCGCGCACGTGCTCCTCGACGAGCCGCGTGTCGGCCAGGATGTCCGCATCCGTGAACACGACGATCGCGCCGCGCGCGCGCCGAATGCCTGTGTTGCGGGCGACCGAACGCTCGCCGTGCGCGATCTCGACGAGCGTCAGGTTCGGGATGGCCAGCTGCGCCACCAGTGCCTGCGTTCCGTCGGTCGACCCCGTGTCGCACAGCAGGATCTCGAAGCGATCGGGCGCAAATGTCTGCCGGGCGAGCGTCGGCAGGACGTGCGCGAGCGTGTCGCAGCGATTCAGCGTCGGAACGACCACGCTGACATCGGGGTTCACAGGCCGAGCTCCTCGATCAGATGATCCGCGATCCGCGCGGCCCCGCCGGCCGGACCCAGCCGCGCCATGCCAAGCGCCCCACGACGACTGCGCTCGGCGGGAGCGCGCAGCAGCGCTGACACCGCGCTGGCCACCTCGGATGCGGAGCCGCACACGAACTGCGCCGCGCCCCCGAGCAGCCGCGCCTGCTCCTCCATGCGTGCCGCCGTCGTCTGCGGACCGCAGCCGGCGAAGGTCACGACCGGCTTGCCCAGCGCCGCCGCCTGCTCGTTGGCGGTGCCGGCGAGACCGACGACGACGTCCGCGCCAGGCAGCAGCGACTCGAACTGTCCGGCGAGCAGGGCGACCGTTCGATTCCCGCGCGACAATTGGGTGCCGGTGGTTTCCCACCCAGCGTCGGCCGCTGCCTGCGCAGCCCGTGCGATCGGAAGCGCGCCCGGCCACGCACACACCCATGCGGCGGGGTCGGTCACCTGCGCGGCGACCTCGAGCAACTTCACGAGATTCCGGGGAGCCTCGGCGCGGCTGCCAGGCAACAGCAGGACGTGACCGCCGGCCCACGGCCCGTCTCCGTCTTCCGCCGACCACATCCGGCCTGGGCGGGCCCGCGTCGCGGCGTCGGCGGACACGACGGCAAGATGATCCACGAGCGGATTGCCCGCAAAGCACGCGCGCATGCCATGGGCGGCCAGGTGCGCGGCGGTCTCCGCATCCCGCGCGAATACGAGGCTCGCCCACCGCCCGAGGAGCACGCGCTCGATGCGGGTATGCGGTTGCCCGTGGACGGATTTCGCGAGCGCGACGTGCACGCCACGCTTTCCAAACGCCAGGTGTGCCACGCCGGTGAGAAAGACGTCGCCCGCCGTCACGAACTGGTCGCCGGCCAGAGCCAATCGGCGCAGACGTCGGAGATAGGTGAGATACGCGGGAACGGTCGGCAGATCGCGCACGAGCGTGGCCACGCTCGCGAAAGGGAATCCGCCCGACGGCGGCGCCGTCCCCGCCACGGCGACCGGCACGCTCCGGGCGGTGAACTCGATGCCCGGCGTGACGAGCGGCGCGGCGACCACGGCCAGCGTGGGGCGGCGCGCGCGCAGTTCGGTCGCAATCAGCGCGGCCGCCCGGTCCTCGCCATAGCCGTTCGTCAGGAACCAGACGCGCACTACTGCCGCTCCGCCGCCACTGACGTCGCACCCGCACCCGCCGGTTCCCGGCGCCGCCTGGTGACTTCGGCCGCCATGCGGGCCGCCGCGCCGCGCGGCCCGGCCAGTCGCCGGAGCTCGCGGCTCATCGCCGCGCGCCCCTCGCAATCGTCGAGCCAGCGAACGATCTGTCCAGCGACGTCGGCCGGCTCCAGCATCGCGCGCAACTCGGGAACGACCTCCCGGCCGGCCAGCATGTTCGGCAGGGCGATGAACCCGAGCCGCTCGTTGACGTGCAGCAGGAGACGCCGCTTCAACGCCCGCGTCGGCCACCACCGGGTGCTCAACCAGTTGACGGGGCCCTCGACCACCGCGTTCTCCACGCGGTTCAGCGGCACCACGACCAGCATCGGTGCGCCGAGCGCGGCGAGCTGAAGCGTATTGGTGCCGGGCAGCGTGACGACCATTCGCGAAGCGGCCATCGCCGCGTAGCGTTCCTTGTGAACGATGCGCGCGGTGGCGCCCCGGCGGGTGCGCACGCAGACCGAGTCGCCCGCGCCACGCTCGGTGCGCATGCCGGCCCGTTCCATCGCCCGGTCGATGAGCGCCGGATCGACGAACTCGGAGAACGGCAGCAGGCACCGGGCCGACGGCCGGCTCGAGGCCAGCGCGTCGATCACGTCGGCGTAGAACGGCAGCATGAACTCCACTTCGTAGGGACGGCTGCCGGCCATCAACGTCACCGGCTCCTCGCGCTCCGGGTCAATCCCAAAGGCCCGAAGCGCCCCGATCCCGTCCACGGTCTCCGGCACGCTGTCCACGACCATCTCACCGACGGCCGCGATGCGATCGGATGCCACGCCCGCCCTTCTCAGCTTGTCGATGGTGCGGGCATCCGGCACGAGGCAGCGCTGGTACCAGCGGCTCCATTGCCGGCTCGTGCCGTACACCCAAGCGGGCGCGCGCAGCAGTTTCGCGATGAGGAGCGAGTAGATGCGATCGCCGCCCAGGTGCAGAACGAGCGCCTGGCGCCGAGGCTGCCGCCGGCGCACCAGGTCGAACAGGAACGGCCGCAGGTCGACGACGTCGTCGAGCGCCGGATGCGCCGAAAGGATTTCCCGTTCACGGCCGCCCGCGAACGGACAGGGCGTCAGCACCGCGCGAATGCGGACGGCCGGGTCGCTGCGCTTCACGTGCTGTGCGAGCGGGAGCAACCAGCCCGCCACCTCACCGGGCGCATTCACGGTGACAATCAACTCGGTCATGCGGATCCTTGGCGTGCGTTGCCTGGAGCCGTTCGCGCGAGGCCGCGCCGCAGGCCGCGCTCGTACTGCTGGATCTCGTGTATCTGGCAGAGGCCCCAGGCAAGCGGGGTATGCCACACGAAACGCGCGCAGGCCCGGCGCACCCGGTCGGCGTCGAGACCGCACGCGACGAACGCGCGAGCCAAGTGCGGCCGTCCGCGGACGAGCCGCGCCACGTCCCGCGTCGCGTGTTTCGACAGGAAGTAAGCCGCGTTCACGCCCGCTTCCTCCTGCTTGAGCCCGCGCTCGCGCCAATCGTAACCCGATCGCTGCCGGTGCAGTACGTAGGCGCGTCGATTTTTCACCCGCTCGACGCCGAGGCGCAGCAGCCGGAGCCCGAGTTCCGTGTCCTCCCACCCGTAGCGCGCGCCGAAGGCGACGTCGAATCCGCCCGCCGCGACCAGGTCGGCCCGCCGGCACGAGACGTTGGCCGTGACGAACCGCGCGCCCGCCAGATCGAGGGCCGCCAGTAGCCGCACCCATGGCGCTTCGAACGGCGGCGGCCCGATGGCGCCCCCGCCGCGCACGGTGATGGCGGGACCATCGACGAAACACCGGCGACCCGCATGAGTCCTCGCGTGCTCACCGAGCAGCCAGGGCGGGGCAAGCGTGTCGCTGTCGAGGAAGACGACGACGTCCCCTCGCGCCCGGGCCACGCCGGTGTTGCGCGCCGGCCCCGACCCGCATCGCACCGCGTGGCGCAAGCCCGTCAGCGGCAGCGCGGTCGCGTGGCGCCGCACGATCGCCGGCGTCTCGTCGTCCGAACCGTCGTCCACGACGATGACTTCCCAGCGCCCTGCGGGATAGGTCTGCGTGGCGAGCGTGAGCAGGCAGGCCTCGAGCGGTTCCGACCGATTGTAGGTCGGAATGACGACGCTTACCACTGGAACGACATCCGTGGTCATCGTTGCCCGTGTGTCCAATCCATCGCGCCTGCGATCGTACCGGCGCGCGCCGTGCCGCGCAAGCCGAATGACGCGCGCGACCGGCCCGCCTCCGGTAGAATCTGTCGCGACGTGTCGAAGTCGAATCCCGCCCTGCTCGTCTGCGCGACGGAGATCTCGGGCGACGCGCGTGGAGGCCGGCTGGCGATGGAGCTGGGTCGCCTGGCGCCTCACCTGCGCCTGTACGGCCTCGGCGGCGACCGGATGCGACGCGCGGGCGTGGACGTGCGTCTCGACATCACCGACCGCGCCACCGTCGGGTGGTTCGATCACTGGGGCGACCTGCCCCGTTACCTGTCGGCGCTCCGGTTCTGGCGGCGCGAGATACGCGACCGGCGTCCGCTCGCCGCCATGGTCATCGACGCGCCCGGCATCAGCTTCCCCTTCGCCCGCGTCGCGCGATCGGCCGGCGTCCCCGTGGTCTATTTCGTCACCCCGCAGACCTGGTTGTGGAACCCTCGCGGTGCGGTGGAACGCCTGCGGTCGCACGCCGACCTCGTGATCCCGACGCTCGCGGCGGAAGCGGCCATCTACGAGCGCGCGGGCCTGCCGGTGATTTACGAAGGCCATCCCGCGCTGGATGACTTGATCGAAACCTACGGCCCAGGCGGCCCCGCGCACGATCGCAGTGCCTCGCCTCTCGCGCGCGAGGAGGCGAACCGGAGCGCGGCGTCCCCGCCATACAGGATTGCCCTGGTGCCCGGCAGCCGCCGGCATGCGATCGAACGCCTTCTGCCGGTGATGCTGGATGCGCTCGATCTCGTCGAGCGGCAGGTCGAGGTGCGCGAGGTGCTGGTGAGCGTCGCGGCCCCGCCGCTGCGCACGACCGTAGACGCGTGCCTGCGCGGACGAACGCGCCGGGTGCGCGTCGTAGAAGGCGACCTGTGGGCGGTGCTGGGGGCGAGCGACGTGGTGCTGGCCTCAACCGGCGGGAATCTGCTTGACGCGGTGTTTGCCGACGTCCCCGCCGTCGCCTCCTACCGCGTCGATGCGCTCACCTACCTGGTGGCGAAGCACGGCATGCGGCTGCAGGCGCGCATTCCCGCCTACACGCTGCCGAACCTGATTGCCGGCGAGCCGATCGTGCCGGAACTGATCCAGCATGACGTCACGGCGGCGGGCGTGGCCCGGGCAGCGATACGGTTGCTGACCGACGAGGGGGCGCGCGAGGTGATGCGCGCGGGATATGCAAGAGTACGGGGGGCGCTGGGCGTACCCGGCGTCAATTGGCGGATCGCGACCAGGATGCTGTCACACCTGGCGTCAGGCGACGAACCTCACTCGGTGGGCTTGTCCTCGCTGTGAGGCACGGCCGCTTCGGCGGCCCTGAAGCCAACCTTCGAGTGGGTCCCATCGCAGAACGGCTTCGTGGAGGAACCGCCGCAGCGGCAGAGCGCGAAGGGACGCTTCGGGATCTGGTACTCGTGGTCGTTCCAGTCCACCAGCCTCACTTCGGTCTCGTCGCCGTCCACGCGGTAGGGACCGTTTTCGCGAACCTTGATTGTGACCATGGACAAGGCCTTGGACCTTGGACCTTGGACCTTGGCCGGCTAAGGCCAAAGGCCTAAGGCCGAAGGCCAGCAACTATCCCATCCGCTGCATCGACGCGAGGAATTCCGCGTTCGACTTGGTCTTCGACATCTTGTCGAGCAGCAATTCCATCGCTTCGACCGGCGAGAGCGGGTTGAGCACCTTGCGCAGCACCCACACGCGGTTCAGGTCCTCGCGCGAGATGAGCAGCTCTTCCTTCCGCGTGCCGCTCTTCTGGATGTCGATGGCCGGGAACACGCGCTTGTCCACCAGTTTCCGATCGAGGTGGATCTCCATGTTGCCCGTGCCCTTGAACTCCTCGAAGATGACGTCGTCCATGCGCGAGCCGGTGTCGACGAGCGCCGTCGCGATGATCGTCAGCGAGCCGCCTTCCTCGATGTTGCGCGCCGCCCCGAAGAAGCGCTTCGGCTTCTGCAGCGCGTTCGAGTCGAGACCGCCCGACAGCACCTTGCCCGACGGCGGGATCACCGTGTTGTAGGCGCGGGCGAGACGCGTGATCGAGTCGAGCAGGATCAGCACGTCCTTCTTGTGTTCGACCAGGCGCTTGGCCTTCTCGATGACCATCTCGGCCACCTGCACGTGGCGCTGCGCCGGCTCGTCGAACGTCGACGAGATCACTTCTCCGTCGACCGAGCGCTGCATGTCGGTAACTTCTTCCGGCCGCTCGTCGATGAGCAGGACGATCAGGTACACCTCGGGGTGGTTCGCCGACACCGACTGCGCGATGTTCTGCAGCAGCATCGTCTTGCCCGTGCGCGGCGGCGCGACGATGAGGCCGCGCTGGCCCTTGCCGATCGGCGTCATCAGGTCCATGACCCGGGCCGAGAGATTCTCGGACGCCGTCTCGAGCTTCAGGTGCTGCTGCGGATAGAGCGGCGTGAGGTTCTCGAAGAACAGCTTGTCGCGCGCCTGCTCGGGCGGTTCGAAGTTGACCGCCTCCACCTTGATGAGGGCGAAGTAGCGCTCGCCTTCCTTCGGCGGCCTGATCTGGCCGGACACCGTGTCGCCCGTCTGCAGGTCGAACTTGCGGATCTGCGATGGCGAGACGTAGATGTCGTCCGGGCCGGGCAGGTAGTTGTAGTCGGGTGCGCGCAGGAAGCCGAACCCGTCGGGCAACACCTCGAGGACGCCTTCCGAGAAGATGTAGCCGCTCTGCTCGGTCTGCGCCTTCAGGATCTGGAAAATCAGTTCCTGCTTCCGCATGCCGGTCGCGCCCGCCACGTTGAGGTCCTTGGCGATCTGCGTGAGCTTCTGGATGCTCATGTCCTTCAGCTCGGCGATGTTCAGACCTTCGCCCGGACGCTTGGCCGGCGGCGGCGGCAGCGGCTGCGGCGCCTTCCCGCTGTCGTTTGCATCGGCTGAAGGGGTGGGAGCGGTGCTGTCGGGCGCGGACTGGCCATTGGCAGGACGCGCCGGCGAGGATGGGCGCTTGCTATTGCTTGGCATAACTTGAAACGTGGTGTTGGACTTGGGTTTGCTCGAGGCTGTGCGAGCGGGGTGCCCCCATCGACTTCGCTCGGGGTGCCCTGAGCTTCGTCGAAGGGCAGAAGGCCCCGCGAACGGCCCTGCCTGGGGGAAATTTCTAAGACACTTCAGTATAGGCGCCGGTTCAGGGCGTGTCAATTTGGGATGGCGGGGACCCCGCTTCGTCGCGTTGGATGGCGGGGACCCGGGACCCCGGACTCCAGACTCCGAGCAACGTCGTTCAGTACCGGCTCGGGCTGTCGCCGATGCCGACAATGCTGCAGGCGCGGATCGCGCGGATATTCAGGACCCGCGCACGCTCCGCGAGCGCGTCGCTGTCGGCGCCGGGGTTCAACCACACTTCGCCGATTCCCTTGCGAGCCACCTCGTCGATCACCGCTTCGCCCACCTTCGGCGGCACGTAGAAAGTGGCCATGTCGATCGGCCCGGGCACGTCGAGCACCGAACGGTACGCCTTCAATCCCTCAACCTCCGCTTCGGTGAGGTTGATGGGCACGACCTCGTCGCCGTGATTGAGGAACGCGCGCACGGCCTTGTTGCCGAACTTCGAGCGATCGGAGGAGGCGCCGATCACCGCCACCACCCTCGGCACGTGGACTCCTTGGCTAGTCCTCCGGGAATATCTTCCCGGGGTTCAGAATTCCGTGCGGATCGAACGCCTGCTTGACCCGTTTCATCAGCGCGATCGTCGCCGGCGACAGCTCGATCGACAGGTACTTCGCCTTCGCAAAGCCGATGCCGTGCTCGCCGCTGATCGAGCCCTCGAGCGCCACGACACCTTCGAACAGCCTGCGCTCGGCCTCGTGCGCCCGCTCGATCTCGCCCGGCTCCTCGGCTCTCACCATGATATTGACGTGAATGTTGCCGTCGCCCGCGTGGCCGAAGCAGGCGATGCGCAGGCGGAACTCGCGACGCGCCCGCTCGATCAGATCGAACAGCTCGGGCACGCGGCCGCGCGGAACGACCAGGTCGTGATTCAGTCGCGCCGGCGAGATCACTTTCAGCGACGGGGAGATCTCGCGCCGCACGCGCCACAGCGCTTCACGTTCCCCGGCGCTCGCCGCCCGCAGGATTTCGGTGGCGCCGGCGGCCCGACACGCCTCCTCCACCCGCCGCGATTCCTCGACCACCGCCTCGCGCAACCCATCCACTTCGAGGAGCAGGACCGCGCCCGTGCCCTCCGGTGCAAGAGATGCGCCGAGGTACCGCGCGACGGCCTCCAGGCAATCACGGTCCACCAGTTCGAGCGTGGCCGGCACGACGCGGGCGCGCAGCAGGCCGTCCACCGCCGCCACCGCGTCGCGCACGTCGCAAAACGTCGCGCGCAGCGTGGACTGCACGGGCGGCAGCGGCACCAGTCGCAGTACGATCTGCGTGATGATGGCGAGCGTGCCTTCGGAGCCCACGAGCAGCTGAGTCAGATCGTACCCGACGACGTTCTTGACCGCCTTCGAACCGGTCCGGACGACCTCCCCGGTGGGCAGCACCGCTTCGAGCGCCAGCACGTAGCGGCGCGTCGTCCCGTACTTGAACGCACGCGGTCCGCCGGCGCACTCCGCGACGTTGCCCCCGATGACGGATTCGCGAAGGCTTGCCGGATCAGGCGGGTAGAACAACCCCACGCGTTCGACCGCGTCCTGCAGATCGCCGGTGATGACGTTTGGTTCCACCACGGCGAGCAGGTTGTGGGTGTCGATCTCGACGATACGGTTCATCCGTTCCATCGAGACGAGCAGGCCGCGATGCACCGGGACGGAGCCGCCCGTGTAGCCCGTGCCGCCGCCGCGCACGACGAGCGGCGCGCGATGGTAATCGCACAGGCGGGCAAGCGCCGAGACGTGCGCCGTCGTGGCCGGCAGCGCCACGAGGTCGGGCGGATGGCCGCGCTTGAGCGCATCGGCCCCGTACAGCTCGAGGGCGCCGGCATCGTCTCTGACGAATGCCGCGCCGACGATGTCGACGACGGACTGGCGGAAATCAGGGGGAATCACGGAAGGTGGTGCTGTCAGCGTGGAATATGGAACATCGAATGTCGAATGGGATGTCGACGTGGAATGCGGAATGTCGGGGCCCGTCCCTACATTCCACATTCCAGATTCGACATGCCTGCCCTACGTCTTCGCCCAGTTCGGCCGATCGCTGACGCTCGGGTCGATCCGCGGCCCGGCGGCGATGACCTCGGGCGGCGTTCCCGCCTCGAACTTCTTGAAGTTGTCGATGAAGCGCGACGCGAGCGCCTGGTACTGCTGCATGTAGACGTGGAGATCCGGCCATGAGCTCGCCGGGTTCATCACGCCGTCGGGCACCCCGGGACAGGTCTTCGGCACCTTGAAGCCGAACACCGGGTCCGCGTAGTACTCGACGTTCTCGAGTTCGCCCTGGAGCGCCGCGTTCAGGATCGCCCTCGTGTAGCGGATGCTGATGCGTTTGCCGACGCCGTAGCGGCCGCCCACCCAGCCGGTGTTGAGCAACCAGCACCGCGCCCCGTAGCGCAGCATCTTCTTGGTGAGCAGGTCCGCATAGTACGACGGGTGATGCACCATGAACGGCCCGCCGAAGCAGGCACTGAACGTGATCTCCGGCTCGTCGCCCAGTCCGACCTCGGTGCCGGCGATCTTGGCCGTGTAGCCCGAGATGAACTGGTACATCGTCTGCTCGGGCGTGAGACGGGCGATGGGCGGCATGACGCCGGACGCATCGCAGGTGAGCAGCACGATGTTCTTCGGGTGCCCGCCGCGCTTTTCCGGCACCGCGTTGGCGATGAAGGTGAGCGGATACGACGCCCGCGTGTTCTCGATGCGGTCGTCGTCGAGATCGATCATGCGGCTGACGGGATCGAGCGGCACGTTCTCGAGGATGGTGCCGAACCGTTTCGTGCACGCAAAGATTTCCGGCTCGGCGGTCGGCGACAAACTGATGACCTTCGCGTAGCAGCCGCCTTCGTAGTTGAACACCCCGTTGTCGCTCCACCCGTGCTCGTCGTCGCCGATCAGTCCGCGGTTCGGATCGGCCGACAGCGTCGTCTTGCCCGTGCCCGACAGGCCGAAGAAGAGCGCCGCGTCCCCTTCCTTGCCGACGTTGGCCGAGCAGTGCATCGACATCACGCCCTGCAGCGGCATGAGGTAGTTCATGACGGTGAAGATCGCCTTCTTGATTTCGCCGCCGTATTGCGTGGCGCCGATGACGCAGACGCGCTGCGCGAAATTCAGCAGGATGAAGGTCGGCGAGTTCGTCTGGTCGATCTGCTGCAGCGCCTGGAAGCCCGGCACCGCGATGACGGTGAACTCGGGCGTCATGCGGCGGGCCTCTTCGTTCGTCTCCGGCACGATGAACATGTTCCGGGCGAACATCGAGTGCCAGGCTAACTCGGTGATGATGCGCACCGGCATCCGGTAGTCGGGATCGGCCCCGACATAGCAGTCCTGCACGAAGATGTCGCGCCCCTGCAGGTAGCCCTGCAGCCGGTGGTACAACTCGTCGAACTTGTCGGGACTGAACGGCCGGTTGTACTGCCCCCACCAGATGTGGTTCTCGGTGGACGGCTCGCGGACGACGAACTTGTCGTTCGCCGACCGGCCCGTGTGCTTGCCCGTCGTCACCAGCATCGGGCCATCCCTGGAGATCTTGCCCTCGCGCCGGAAGACCGCCTCTTCGTAGAGGGCCTCCGTGGGGAGATTCCAGTACACCTGGTTCAGGTTGGACAACCCCAGATTCTCGAGCCCGTAGTCACTCTTGAGCGCCGCCGCCTGGGCTTGTGCGGGCGTTTTGATATCCAGGATGTTGTTGCTCATAGCCAATCCCTAAGAAGTTTCTTGTCACCGATGAAGATGTCGTTCGGGGAGGTGGGGTCGATCGCCCACTTGATGCGCGCGATGCCTTCCTGCAGATCTTTCACGCCGCCCGCATAGCTCAGGCGCAGGTGCCCTTCGAAGCCGAATTCCTTGCCCGGCACCGTCACCACCATCGCCTTCTTCAGCAGGAACTCGGACAGCTGCACCGAATTGGTCGCGACCGCGGGGTGCAGGTAGGCACGGAAGTCGGGCAGGCAGTAGAAGGTGCCCTGGGGCTTCGTGCACTTCACTCCCGGCATCGTGCTCAACTCGGCCATCACGATGTCGCGGTTGTTCTGGCAGTGCAGCCGCAGGTTCTCGACGATGCTCTGGATGCCGAGCAGCGCGCCCTCGGCCGCCGCCTGCAGCAGCACCGAGGCGCAGGAGGTCGTCTGCCCCTGGATGTTCGTCATGATCTCGACGAGCTCGCGCGGCGCAATCGCCCACCCGATGCGGAACCCGGTCATGCCGTACAGCTTCGCGATGCCGTTGATCGCGATGATCTTGGTGGTTTCCGGGCTCCTCTTGGTGAACTGGAAGCACGACGGCGGCTTGCGGCCGTCGAACACCAGCTTGTGATAGATGTCGTCCATGATGCAGTAGATGTTCTTGCGTTCGCAGAACTCCACGATCTGGGCGATGAACTCGTCCGGGAAGATGACGCCCGACGGGTTGTTCGGGCTGTTGATGATGATGGCCTTCGTGTAGCTGGTGACGGCGCTCTCGATGTCGGCCATGCGCGGGTAGAACGACCCGTCCTCGGGCGTGACGATCACCGGCACGCCGTAGACCATCTTCACCATTTCCGGGTAGCTGACCCAGTACGGCGCGAGGATGATGACTTCGTCCTGCGGGTTGAGAATCGCGTAGAGCAGGTTGAAGATCGACTGCTTGGCGCCCGACGACACGATGACGTTCTCCGGGCCCACGATGCGGTCGTAGTTCTCTTCCGTGTAGCGGATGATGGCTTTCTTGAGCGACGGCGTCCCGTCGCTGGGCGAATACTTGACGTCGCCCGTCTGGAGCTTGGCCGCCGCGCCAAGGATGGCGGGAATCGGCGCCTTGTTCTTGGGCTCGCCGATGCCCAGGTGGATGACGGGCTCGCCCCGCTCACGCAGCAACCGCGCTTCCTCGTTGAGCTTCATCGTGGGCGACGTGGCAATGGCCCTCGCAAGCTGACTGACGCTCATACCGTGCTCCTCATGTGAACGCTCCGCTGCCAGGCGGAAGCATGACGCATGCGCCGCCGCCTTCCGCCCCCGTCATGGTCGATCAGCCGCGGGCGAATTTTCGGCCCAACCGCGCTTCCACCGCCTCGGGCACCAGGCCCTGCACCGCGCCGCCAAGCGCGTACACCTCGCGCACCAGGCGGGAGCTGATGTAGGTGTAGGCTTCAGCCGGCATCATGAACACCGTCTCGATGTCGGGCGCCAGACGCCGGTTCATCAGCGCCATCTGGAACTCGAACTCGAAGTCCGACACGGCCCGCAGGCCGCGCACGATCGCCGACGCCTTGCGCTGGCGCGCGAAATCGATCAACAGGCCTTCGAACGCGTCGACTTCGACCTTGGGCCGGTTCCGAAACACCTCGCGCGCCGTCTCCACCCGCTCGTCCACCGAGAACAGGGGCCGCTTGTCGGAGTTCACGAGCACGGCGACGATGATGCGATCGAACAGCCGGGCGCCACGCTCGATGATGTCGACGTGCCCGTTGGTGAGGGGATCGAACGAGCCCGGATAGACCGCCACGCGCTCCGGGCAGGGGCCAGGCTCCTGGTCGTCGGCACGCACATCAGGCCTCGTCACTCTCCCCACCACGGTCCCCGCGCGAATAGAAAGTCAGTGCACTGTCGCCGGACAACACGTCCCGCACACGAACCAGGTCGCCGGCCGAGTCGGGTGGCGAACGGCGCCGCGCGCGTTCCAGCACGAGGAGCCCCCCCTCGGCGAGGCGCCCTCCGACGGCCTGGATCGTCGTCCGGAGGTCCGCTTCATCGTACGGCGGATCGAGCAGGATCAAGTCGAATTGCCGGGTGGCGACCGCGCGTGCGATGGTCTCGATACAGCCGCGAATCATAGCATAGCCGTCCGTGATACCGCACCGGCTGAGGTTCGTGGCGGTCAGCGCCATCGCGCGCCGGTCCCGATCCACGAACGTGACATGGGCCGCGCCGCGGCTCAGGGCTTCGATTCCCAGCGCCCCGGTTCCGGCGAAGCCATCCAGCACCCGCGCGCCGGCGATGCGCGGCGCGAGGATGTTGAAGAGGGTCTCGCGCAGCTTGTCGGAGGTTGGACGCAGCCCCGGCCAGCGGGGCGAGGCGAGCGGGCGACCTTTGTAGCGGCCGGCAATGATGCGCATGGCAAGAAAGTGCTACGTGCGAGGTGCGACGTGCGAAGTGCGGTGCGACGTGCGAAGTGCGGTGCTACGTGCCGCGTGCGAGGTGCGCACTGCGTACTACGGCACCCCGCATCACGCACTTCGCACCCCGCACGTCTTCCCCGTCCTCCTCCTACCCCACCTCCGCCAGCCCGAAGCGCGCGGCCCAGGTGCCGCGGACCAGGCCGACCAGTCGGGCTTCGGGCTCGCCGGCGAGAAACGCTTCGGCCTCGCGCCGGGCGTCTTCCATCAGCGCCTGGTCGCGAACCAGGTCACCGACGCGCAGCGTGGGCACACCGCTCTGGCGCGTCCCCACGAAATCGCCGGGCCCGCGCATCTGCAGATCCCGTTCGGCGATCACGAAGCCGTCGCATGTCTCGACCAGCGCCTCGAGGCGGCGCCTCGCATCGTCGGAGAGCGGTGACTGGTACAGCAGGATACAGGACGACTGGTGGCGGCCGCGGCCCACGCGACCGCGTAGCTGGTGAAGCTGCGACAGCCCGAACCGTTCCGCGTGCTCGACCAGCATCACCGTGGCGTTCGCCACGTCGATGCCGACCTCCACGACCGTCGTGGAGACGATGATGTCGACCGTCCCGTCCGCGAAGGCGCGCATCACACGGTCCTTGGCGTCCTGCTTCATGCGGCCGTGCAGCAGCGCGACGCGGAACGCCGGGAAAATGTCGCGGGCGAGGTGATCGGCCATCTCGGTGGCCGCTTTGAGGTCGATCTTGGCCGACTCCTCGATGAGCGGGTAGATGACATACGCCTGCCGGCCCGCCTCGACCTGCGCGCGGAGAAACTCGTAGATCTCGGCCCGGCGCGATTCGGGTTTCGCCACGGTCACGATCGGCTGCCGGCCCGGCGGCAGTTCGCCGATCACCGAGACGTCGAGATCGCCGTGCACCGTGAGCGCGAGGGTCCGCGGGATGGGCGTCGCCGTCATCACCAGGACGTCCGGGTGCAGTCCTTTCGCGCGCAGCGTCGCACGCTGGATCACGCCGAAGCGATGCTGCTCGTCGATCACGACCAGGCCGAGCCGCGCGAACTCCACCCCCTCCTGCACGAGCGCATGCGTGCCGACGACCAGGTGCACCCGCCCCGCCGCGAGATCGCCGACGAGGTCGCGCCGGGCGGTGGCGGGCGTGGCGCCGGTGAGCAGCGCCACCCTGAAGCGCGAGGCGACGAGCAACCGCTGGATGTTCAGGAAGTGCTGCTCGGCCAGGATCTCGGTGGGCGCCATGAAGGCCACCTGCAGGCCGTTCTCCATCGCGACGACCGCGGCGAGCAGCGCGACGATCGTTTTTCCCGAGCCGACGTCGCCCTGCAGCAACCGGTTCATGGCGTGCGGGTTCTTCATGTCCGCGACAATCTGGCCGAGCGCCTCGCGCTGCGCTCGCGTGAGCCTGAACGGCAGCACGCGTCGGGCCGACTCGCGGATTTTCTGGTTCGTGACCAGGACGAACGGCTTGCGCTCCGCATCGGCGTCGCGCTTGCGCAGCAGCAGACCGATCTGAAAAAGGAAGAACTCTTCGAAGATGAGGCGCACCTGCGCGGGCGTGCGGAAGGCCTGCAACAGGTCGAGCGCCGCCCCCTCGGGTGGGAAGTGCACCTGTTCGAATGCTTCGCGCCGCGGCAAAAGAGCGAGCCGCTCGCGCAGGAGCAGTGGCAGCGGGTCGTCCAGATCCGCCGGCAGCCGTTCGAGCGCCTGCTGCACGAGCGAACGCTGGAACTTCGGCCACACCGACCCGATCTTCTCGTAGACCGGGACGATGCGCCCCGTGTGCAATCGCTCCGCGGCGCCGGCCTCGTCCTCCTCACCCAGGATCTCGTAGTCGGCATTACTGAGCTGCAAGCCGCCCGGTCGGCGGAACTCGAGTTTCCCGTAGAGCACGACGCGTTGGCCGCGCGTCAGCTTGTCGTTTAGGTACACCTGGTTCGGCCAGCAGGCGAGCACGCTCCCGGATGGATCGCGCACCAGCGCCTCGAAGATCTTGAATCCCCGGCGCCCGGTCCAGCGCACGTTCGTCTCGACGATCTCGCCGATAATCGCGCGGGGATCCTGCCCGAGCCTGAGCGAGGCAATCGATGCGAAGTGCGCGCGATCTTCGTAGCGGAACGGAAAGCGGTAGAGCAGATCCTCGACGGTAGCAAGGCCCGCGCGGCGCAGGTCCGCCGCGCGCCGTGGACCGACGCCCTTCAGGAACTGCAACGGTGTCGCGAGGAACTCCTCCGCGGCGGTCATGCGTGGAATAGTGGCCGGGGGCGCAGGCAACAGTCAACTGAAACGCTGCCGCCTGACATGCTGGTGCCGGGCCCCGCCCCCAGCGTCGTCATGGCGGGAGGGGCGGACTCACAATATCTGCGGGATCACATCCGGCCGCCCCGTCCGGCGCCGGCGCGGCCCGCGCCAGGGCCGGCCGGCTGGGTCTGCGCGCGCGCTCTCGCCAGGATGTCGAGCATCCGCCGTTCCACCTGGTCGAGGAACACGCGAAAGCGGACCTGCTGGCGTACGTCCAGGATCTGATCGACGCTCTCGTAAGCCCGGCGCAATTCCGCCGTCGACTTCGTGTCCAGGTCATCGAGCGCCTTCAGTTTCTCGCGCAACTGCGCTTCGTCGGCGGCCGGACTGGCCGGATTGGTCAGCCGCGCCATCTCCTGGAGCATCTGGTTGTGCTGGCGCTGGTTGCGGCGCCGCGCATCCTGGAGGACCCGCAGCCGCGTGACGAACTGCGGAAACTGCGCGTCGGTGAGGTTGAGCGCCTTCTGCGCCTGCACGATGACGTACCCGTCGATCATCGATTGCACTTCGACCGGCCCCAGTGGTCGGTCCATCGCGGCCTGGGGCGATGGCGGCTGCGCCTGGGCGGGCGGCACCTGGGCCGAAACCGCCTGGACGCCGATGAGCGTGACGGCGACGAGAGCCACGGCGAGAAGAGGTCTGAGGTTCATAAATGATCGCAGCGTTTCTATCAGAGCGAAGGCGGTCCGTCGAGATCCGTCTGCAGGAGCCGCACGAATGCCTGTTGCTCGTCCGCGGACAACTGGGTCACCGCGCTGTCTGTCGCACCGGGGCGCAAGCTCATCGAGTTCTCGATCTCGACCTCCGGGGCGACCTGTGCGATGACCGTCCAGGACGGATCGTTCGCCGGCTCGAGCATCTCGCTGCCGCCCGCCTGGGGCTCGCGGTCGGCAACACCCGTGGCGACGCCGTGCGCGCCCGCCTTCCCCACCGATGCCGACAGCAAAGACGCGTCCCGCCGGCCCGAGGGCGTGAGCCAGAGAGCGACAACGATGCACGCGACGCCCAGCGCCACGGCGGCAACGGGACGCCACCCAAGCCTCGCGAACCAGGAGGCGGTGGCTCGAGCGCCGGCCTCCGCCTCGCGGTCCACGCCGTCACGCACGCGCGCGGAGAAATGCGCCCAGAAGAGCGGTGACGGCTCTGGCACGTCGACCGCGCGGGCCAGCGCGAGTGCCTCCCGCGCGTCCTCGAGCTGCCGCCGGCAGCGATCGCACTGCGCCAGATGCGCGTGCGACCGGCCCGTCTCGGCGAGCTCCGTCAGCACGTCGCCTGAAAGATGCTTGCTCATCTCACTGTTCCTCGGAACGCAACACCGGCACGTGGTGGCTCACGGCGCCCGTCATACCGGATCCTGCGCGAGGATCCGTTTCAGATTCCGCAGCGCGTGAAAGAAGTTCGCCTTGACCGCGCCGACCGAGCTGCCGACGATGGTCGCGATCTCCTGGTGCGACATGTCGTGGTACACGCGCAAGATGAGCGTCGCCCGCTGCTTCTTCGGCAATCGCGCAATCGCGGCCCTGACCCGTCTCGCCCGCTCGTCCTGCAGCAACCGGCTGGCGGCATCCGGATGGTGGTCGACCACCGGCTCGCTGGTCTCCAGCGATTCGGTGGCGGGCGGCCGCGACGACAGGCGGTTCAGGCACGCGTTGACGCCGATGCGGTACAACCATGTGCCGAGCGTGGCCTGCCCCTTGAAGTTCTTGAGGCCGCGATAGGCGCGCAGGAACACCTCCTGCGCCAGGTCCGCCGCGTCCTCGTGATTGGACACGAAGCGGTAGCACAACTGGTAGACCGACCGGCGATGCCGCTCGACGATGACGTCGAACGCGTCGCGGGTGCCGGCGAGGCAGGCGGCCACCAGCGCGCCTTCGTCGAGATCCGCCAGGCGCGGCTGCACGCCGCGGTCGTCGCTCGCGGTCATCGGCTCCGCCTGGTCGCCGCAAAGGGCCGGACGCACGAGAAGCGTCGGAGCCCCCGCATGACCAATCCAGAGCCGCTCGACCCGCTCCATCGCACGCTGCCTTCCCTGTTCGTGGTCGCTCTGCCGCCCATCCGGCTCGTCCGCGGATCGGCCCTCGCAGGTTTAGACTCTCCCCTGGACCGATCGGTAAAAAAGAACTTTGCATTCGAGGCCCGACCGCCACGTCGCGCCCGGACGGGCTTCCCACGTCGGGGAAATGTTATCCCGAAGATCCTTCGATGTTGACTTTCGCCTTTCCTTTGCGTAAAATAGGCGGCGTTCGGGCGCCCGCCCCGCGTCGAAGGCGCAGTCATCCGAAGGGAGGAAGCGTTGCTACCGCTCACCAAACGCCAGCGCGAGATCCTGGACTTCCTCACCGAGTTCATCCAGCAGCACGGCTACGCGCCCAGCCTCGAGGAAATCGGCCGGCGGTTCGGCCTCTCTTCGCTCGCCACGGTCCACAAACACCTGACGAACCTGCAGGAGAAAGGCTTCATCAGGCGCGCGTGGAACCGGAGCCGGTCGGTTGAACTGGTCCCGACGCGAATGGGTGCGCGCGCGATCGAACTGCCGCTGCTCGGCTTCGTCGCAGCCGGATCGCCGATCGAAGCGGTGGCCACCGCGGAATCGATCTCCGTGCCCGAGGATCTCGTCGGCAAGCGCGACACCTACGTGCTGCGCGTGCGCGGCGACTCGATGATCGACGAGCAGATCCGCGACGGCGACTACGTCATCGTCGAAGATCGCAAGACCGCCGACAACGGCGAGATGGTGATCGCGCTGCTCGCCGGCTCGGACGTGACCCTCAAGAAGTTCTACCAGGAGAACGCGCACGTGCGCCTGCAACCGGCCAACCCGGCCATGCAGCCGCTGACGGTGCCTGCCGACCAGGTCCAGATCCAGGGCGTGGTGGTGGGCGTCATGCGGAAGTACTAGGCGGGAGGCGGGAGGCGAGGAACAATGGCCGAACAGAAGCAGATCAACTTCACGATCGTGCCCGACGACGACGCCGTCGAGCCACAGCGTATCTACGCGAACTTCTGCGCAATCGCGCACACGCCGTTCGACTTCACGCTGACCTTCTGCGAAGTCACGCCGCTGTCGCCACGCGACATTCAGCACGCGGAAGCGGAGCACGTCGTCCGGGCTCCCGTGAGGGCGCGGATCGTCGCGCCCGTCCAGTTCATCCCGAACCTGATCGCGGCATTGCAGGAGCACTTCCGCCTCTACACCGAGACCTACGGTGGCGGCGCGCAAGGGCCGGTGCCGGCACCCCAGGGGCCGGTGCACTAGGCGTTCTTCAGCACCGCCGTCACGCACATGAAGACCGCCGCCCAGACGCGCGCCATCATGACGAAGCTCGAAGCGCAGCATCCAGGTGCGCAAACCGAGCTTCACTACGAGAATCCTTACCAACTGCTCGTCGCCACCATCCTGTCGGCACAGACCACCGACCTGCGGGTGAACCAGGTGTCGCCCGCGCTCTTGGCGCGCTATCCGGACGCCCGCGCGCTCTCTGACGCGGACACGCGCGAGGTCGAACGCCTGATCCACGCGACCGGGTTCTTCTCGCAAAAATCCCGGTCGCTGGTCGGCATGGCCCAGGCGCTCGTGGCGCACCATGGCGGCGCGGTGCCACCCGACATGGACGCGCTCGTCGCCTTGCCCGGCGTGGGACGCAAGACGGCCAACGTGGTGCTCGGCCATGCGCTCGGCGTCTTCGGGCTCGCCGTCGACCGCCACGTGCTGCGCGTCGCCGGCCGCATCGGCATCGCCGACTCCGACGACCCGATCGTCGTCGAGCGGGAACTGTGTGGGGTGCTGCCACCCGAGGGGTGGACCCTCGCCTCGGATACGCTGATCCTCCATGGCCGGCGCATCTGCAAGCCTCGGCCGCTCTGCGACCGCTGCAGCGTCCGATCCGCGTGTGATTATTTCCGGAGCGGCGCGTTCGGTTCACCGGGTGCACGGGCGGGTTCGCTCCAACCCGCGCCGCGCCGTCCCGCGCCCGCCCGGCGCAGGAAGACCGCCGCGGCCCGGGGCCCGGCGAAACGCCCGAAGCGCGGGTAGCATGCGCCGCGACCAGTTCGAAACGCTCGTCCAGCAGGCCCTGAACACCATCCCCGCCGAGTTCCGCGATCGCATGCACAACCTCGCGATCATCGTCGAGGACGAACCCGACGACCAGCTGCTCGACGACATGGACGTGCCGGAAGACGAAACGCTGTTCGGGCTGTACCACGGCGTCCCGTTGACCGAACGCGGATGGGACTACGGGAACCGGCTGCCGGATCGCATCACCCTCTACCAGGGTCCGCACGAGCGGGCCTACGACGAGGACGACCTGGTCATCGCCATCGGTGAGACGCTCATTCACGAGGTCGGTCACTACTTCGGCATGAGCGAAGAAGAACTGGAGGCGATCGAGGAGCACTACTGGCGCGAGCACAGGGGGCAGGTCGACGCCGGCGACGACGGCGAGGACGAGGACGGGACGAAGCGATGAGCACGCGGAAGCGGTTCGGCCAGCATTTCCTGGAGCCGGCGTGGGTGCGGAAGCTGGTCGAAGTGGTCCAGCCGCAGCCCGGCGACGCGTTCCTCGAAATCGGAGCGGGCCGCGGCGCGCTGACGCTTGCATTGGCGGCGCGTGTTCAAAGCTTGGTCGCAATCGAGATCGATCGCGACCTCGTAGCCGACCTCGAGCGCGTGGTGCCGGCCAACGTGCAGGTGGTGGCCGCGGATTTCCTGGAGACCGATATCCGCGCGTTGCTCTCGACGTCAACGGCGCCCTTCCGCGTGGCCGGCAACCTGCCCTACAACATCTCGTCGCCGATCCTCTTCCGGCTGCTGTCGCTTGCCGATGCCGGGCGGCTTCTCTTTGACGCCACCCTGATGCTGCAGCGCGAGGTCGCCGACCGCCTCGCGGCCCGGCCCGGCACCGCGGACTACGGCGTGCTCAGCGTGCTCGTCCAACTCCACGCCACCGTCACCCGACCGCTCGTGCTGCCGCCGGGTGCGTTTCGGCCGCCGCCCCGCGTGAGGTCTGCGGTCGTCCACCTGGTGTTCGGTCCCCCACCGGTGCCGATCGCCGACGCCGCCCTGCTCGAACGGATGGTGCGCAGCATGTTCACCCAGCGTCGAAAGACGATCGGCAACGCGCTGCGCGATTTCGCGGACGCGCACGGCTGCGGGTCTGGCGAAGCTGCGGCGAAGACCGGGATCGACGCCGGCCGGCGGCCGGAGACGCTCACGCTCGAGGAGATCGCGCGGCTGGCCGGCGTTTTCGCTTCGGGCTCCCGCCCGGATGTGCTATAGTTTCGGCGAGTTAGCGTCGCTCGCGCCACCCGATCATGGCGCCGGTTGACGCAGTCGATTCGGGCCTTCCTGCAAGACTGTCAGGCGTTACCCAGCAGCCTGCAGCCTGCCCTGCCTTGAGCGGGGCACGTCCCTACCTCGTCGAGGGGCGACTGTCGGTCACACGACAATCGGGCGTTTGACCCGTTGCTGCGCCGTGCTCCACCACTGGCGCCTGCGTAGCATGTCGTGTCGCCGGACGCAGCGTCTTGCCGGCTGGGATCTCCAGACCTCGATCGGTCGACTCAGCCGGATGTCAGCGTCGCCGGAGTGCATTCTCGCTTCGCCAGGGACAAGGGCGGCGAAGGAACGCGTGCTATGACAGATCCGACCGACCGCACATTCGACGGCCAGCCCGTGCTCGAGGTCGTACCGCTGGGCGGCCTGGGCGAATTCGGCATGAACATGCTGGCGGTGTCCTACGAGGCGACCACGGTCCTGGTCGACGCGGGCGTCATGTTCCCGGAGCCCGAGTTGCTCGGCGTCGATCGGATCATCCCCGAGATGACGTACCTCGAGCGGCGTCCCGCGCCGATTGCGGCGCTCGTCCTCACGCATGGCCACGAGGACCACATCGGCGCCGTCCCGCACGTGCTGCGACTGGTCAGCGGTCCGATTTACGGCACCGCGCTCACGCTGGCGCTGCTCGAAGGAAAACTCGAAGAGCACGGCATCGACGTGCGCGACCGCATGATCACGGTGAAGCCGCGCGACCGCGTGACGGTCGGCGATCTGACGATCGAATTCCTGCACGTCACGCACAGCATGCCCGATTGCGTCGCGGTCGCGATCGAGACCCCGGTCGGGACGATCGTCCACACCGGCGACTACAAGATCGATCAGACGCCGCTCGACGGCGAGCACTTCGACTTTCACCGGTTCGCGGACCTGGGGGCGCGCGGGGTGCTGGCGCTGTTCGCCGACAGCACGAACATCGAGCGGCCGGGCGTGACCGGGTCGGAGACCGACGTCATCGAGGCGTTCGAGGAGATCTTCGCGAGCACGCGCGGCAAGGTCATCGTGACGGCCTTCGCCACCAGCCTCTACCGGATGCAGATCCTGGTGAACCTCGCGGCCACCTTCCGGCGCAAGGTGGCCTTCGTCGGCCGGGGCATGATTGAGAATTCGCAGATCGCGCAGCGGCTCGGCCACCTGCGGATCCCGCCTGGCCTGCAGATTCGCGAGAACGACGTCCGCAACCACCCGCCGGGCGAGGTCGTCTGCGTGACGACCGGCAGCCAGGGCGAGCCGATGTCGGCCCTGTCGCGGATCGCGATCGACGATCACCGCCACGTCTCGCTGACGCCGCAGGACACCGTGGTGTTTTCCGCCCGCGCGATTCCGGGCAACGAGAAGGCGATCGGCCGCGTCATCAATCACCTGGCGCGGCGCGGCACCGACATCGTGCTCGAGGGCATCAAGCACGTGCACGTGTCGGGACACGGCAGCGAGGAGGAACTCAAGCTGATGCTGTCGCTGCTGCAGCCCCGGTTCTTCGCGCCGATCCACGGGGAGTTCCGGCAGCGCGGGCGGTACGCGCGGATTGCCGCGCGGATGATCGGGCGGCCGGCCGCCGCCGCGCCCGGGTGTCCGCGCGGCGAAGGACTCGCCGGCACCGAGGTGCTGCTGGCGGACAACGGAGACATCCTCCATTTCACCAGGACCGAGGGCCGCATCGTCGGGAAGGCCCCCGCGGGGCGCGTGCTCATCGACGGCCCGGGCCTGGGCGAGGTCGGCGACGAGGTGCTGCGCGACCGCCGGCATCTCGCCGCAGACGGCGTCATCGTCCCGGTGGTGGCGATCAACAAGCAGACGGGAAACATCGAGGGCGCGCCCGAGGTGATCACGCGCGGCCTCGTGCTCGACGGCGACGCCGACATGCTGCTGCGTGAATCGGTGCGCATCGTGACCGAGGTGCTCGAGCACACGAGCGTCGAAGAACGCACCGACTACGGGCTGATCAAGGAAAAGATTCGCACTGAACTGCGCCGGTTCGTCCGGAAACGGTCGGGGCGCCGCCCGCTCGTGTTGCCGGTGGTGATGGAGATCTGACGTGGCTGCTTCCTCTACGCTGTCGCGCCGGCTGAGCGAATTCCTCGGCGTCGCGCTCTTCGCCGCGGCGCTCATCTGGCTGATCGCGCTGGTCACCTACGACCCGTCCGATCCCGTCTGGGTCTTCAACACGGGCACCAGGCTGCCGCCCGCGAATCTCGTCGGCCGGGTCGGCGCGTTCCTGGCGGAGGTCTCCCTTCAACTGGTCGGCTACACGGCGTTCCTCGTGCCGGGCGCCCTCGGCGTCGTCGGCTGGCACTACTTCTGGTGCCGCAAGCTCGATGCGCCCTACACGAAGCTGGTGGGCGGGGTGATGCTGTTCGGATGCCTCAGTTCCTTCCTCAGCCTCGCGTTCGGCACCGCCGAGGTGCACGCGCGCAGCTTCCTCCCGGGCGGGTACTTCGGCCACCGCCTGTCGGCGTACGTCGCCGAATACTTCAACCCGACCGGCTCGCTCATCGTCATCCTCACGTGCCTGTTCCTGTCGGTGATCCTCTCCACGCAGTTTTCGTTCGGGCGTTTCTTCAGCACGGCGGGCGGTCGGATCATGACCGGCTGGCAGGCGATGGTCGCGCGCCTCGACGCATGGCGCGACAACCGCCGCCGCGAAAAGCAGCGCCGCGAGGTGATCGCGAAGCACACCAAGCGGACCGCCGCAGCCGCGCCCTCGACGCCCGCCCAGGCCGATCCCCGGGCGGCCACCGCGACGCCGGAGATCCGCAAGCCTCAGGGCGCGGTGCGGCCCGACGCGGAGGACGCGCCCGTGCCACGCGCGCCGAGCGTCGCCTCGATCAAGCGCAACCCGATCGAGCCCGCGGCGGCCGGGGCCGACGCGGACGCCTCCGCGAAACCCGCGAAGAAAGGCGCGTTCACCCTGCCGCCGATCGCGCTGCTCGACGCGCAGAAGGTCGAGCACAAGGTCGACGAAGGGGAGCTGATGGAGGCCGCGCGCCAGCTCCAGGAGAAATGTCGCGAATTCGCGGTCGAAGGCACCGTCGTCCAGATCCATCCAGGGCCAGTGGTCACGACGTTCGAGTTCAAGCCGGACGCGGGCGTGAAGTACAGCAAGATCACCAGCCTGGCCGACGACCTCTCGCTCGCCATGCAGGCCGAGTCCGTGCTCATCGAGCGGATCCCGGGCAAGTCCACGGTCGGCATCCAGATCCCGAACGCCAACCGCGAGCAGATCTCTTTGCGCGACGTGCTCGAGTCCGACGCGTACCGCCGGTCGGCGTCGAAGCTGACGCTGGCGCTCGGCAAGACGACCAACGGCGAGGTGTTCCTCGCCGATCTCGGCGCGATGCCGCACCTGCTCATTGCCGGGTCCACCGGCACGGGCAAGTCGGTGGCCATCAACTCGATGCTGACGAGCATCCTCTATCGCGCCACGCCGGCCGACGTGCGGCTGATCCTCATCGATCCCAAGCGCCTCGAGCTCGGCATGTACGAGCACATCCCGCACCTGCTCACACCCGTCGTCGTCGATCCGAAGCAGGCGGCGAACGCCCTCGGCTGGGCGGTGCGCGAGATGGAGGAACGCTACAAGACGCTGGCCGCCGAGGGCGTGCGCAACATCGAGCAGTTCAACCGCAACGTGCGGCAGGCGCTCGCCGAGAAGACCGACGACGATGTGGAGGAGCGCGCGGTGCTGCCCTACATCGTCGTGGTCATCGACGAACTGGCCGACCTGATGATGGTCGCCAGCAACGAAGTGGAGGAATCGATCGCGCGCCTGGCGCAGATGGCGCGCGCGGTGGGCATTCACCTGATCCTCGCCACGCAGCGGCCGTCGGTCGACGTCATCACCGGCCTCATCAAGGCCAACCTGCCCGCGCGCATCTCGTTCCGCGTGTCGTCGAAGGTCGACTCGCGCACGATCCTGGACGGGAACGGCGCCGAGCAGCTGCTCGGCAAGGGCGACATGCTGCTGCTGCCGCCGGCCTCCTCGCGCCTGATCCGCCTGCACGGCCCGTACATCTCGGAACAGGAGAGTGGGCGGCTCGCCAGCTTCCTGCGCAAACAGGGCAAGCCGGCCTACGACGAGACGATCACGGCGGGCGAGAAGACGTCGGGATCGATCGAGTTCGAGAAGGACGATCTCTACGATGAGGCCGCGCGCATCGTCGTGGGAAGCGGGCAGGCCTCGATCTCGTACCTGCAGCGCCGGCTGCGCATCGGGTTCAGCCGCGCGGCCAGGCTGGTGGACATGATGGAGGCCGAAGGCCTGGTGTCGCCGGCGGCCGGGGGCAAGCCGCGCGAGGTACTGGTCGACAAGGGGTATTTCGAAGAAGTGGACGCGCAGCTGCGGTAGCCGGGCGCGGCGGTTCGACACGGAGCGTGGATGACATTCAACAGGTGTGTGCCGGCGTGGCCGATCGGCGCTCTGGTGGCGCTGCTCCTTTGCGGCGCAGCCTCTGCCGGCGCAGCGACGCCCGCCAGGGAGTTGTACGGCGCGGCGATGGCGCGCGAGCAGGCCCTGCGGGCTGCATGGGACGACGAAGCTCGTCTCACCGCGAACCCCGCTGCGGCTCCGGCGACGGCACCGGTGACCACGCTCAGGGACACGCGCGCGATCGTGGCGGCGTATGAAGCGATCGTCCGCCGCTATCCGACCAGTGGATACTGCGACAACGCACTCTGGCAGGCGGCCGGTCTCGCCGCCGATGCGTTCGCCCGCTGGCAGCAGGGTCCGGACCGCCTGACAGCCGTTCGCCTGTTCGAATTCCTCGCGCGCGAATATCCCACCAGTCCGTTCGTCAAGAAAGCCGTCGAGCGGTCGGGCCGGCTCCAGAATGCGACGGCGGCCGGCGCGCCGACGCCGGCCGTGCGCGCCGAACCGTCGAACCGTGGCCGCGAGTTGTCCGCCGAGCCGACGCCCGCCCGTACGGTGGGCGCCCCGACTTCCCCGCCGGCGCTGCCAGCCCCGGCCTCGCTGTCGACGATCGGCGCGATCAAGCGGACGGTGCTCGCCGAAGTGGTCCGCGTCTCGATCGAACTCGATCGCGAAGTCGCATTCCACGAAGAACGGGTGGAGGGCCCGGCCCGCCTGCTGTTCGACCTGCCGGCCACGAAAGCCGCGCCGTCGTTGCAGGACGCGAACTGGACCTACCAGGACGACATCGTGCGCCGCATTCGCGTGGGACGGCACCTGAACCAGACGACGCGGGTCGTCCTCGATCTGGAGGGCGTCAGCCGCTACACGGTGGTCACGCTCTACAACCCTTACCGTATCCTGATCGATTGCGAACGCGCGGCCGGCCCGCAACGGGCGACAGCCCCCGCCGAACCCACCAGGCCGGCCGGGCACGCCACCACGAAGACGCCGGTCGAGGACGCCACGCCCGCACGGCCCAGTCCGGCCGACACGGCCGGCACCAACCCCGTTCGCCCTGCCACGACAGGCGCGGACAAGAAGGCGGCGTCAGAACCGGCCGGCACCGACCTGGCACGGCAGAAGAAGACCGACGACGGCCGCAGCGCGTCGAGCGAACCTGCGACAACCGATCCGCCGCGGCTGCGGCGCGGCGAAAAGACCCTCCCGGCGGAGGGCGGCCGCGTGTCGATGGCGCGGCAGCTCGGCCTGGGGGTTTCACGCATCGTCATCGATCCCGGTCACGGCGGACGGGACCCGGGCGCGGAAGGACCGAACATCAACGAATCGCAGATTGTCCTCGACATCGCGCTTCGCCTCGAGAAGCTGCTGACGCGACAGCCGGGCGTCGATGTGGTGCTCACGCGGCGCACCGATGTCTTCGTGCCGCTCGAGCAGCGCACCGAGATCGCGAACCGCGAGCAGGCCGATCTCTTTCTGTCGATCCACGCCAACGCCAGCCGCAACCAGAACGCGCGCGGCATCGAGAGCTACTACCTGAACTTCGCGTCCAACCCGGAGGCCGAAGCCGTCGCCGCCCGCGAGAACGGCGCCTCCGAGCGGACCATGAACAACCTGCCGGACATCGTGAAGGCCATCGCGCTGAACAACAAGCTGGACGAGTCGAAGGACTTCGCGAAGCTGGTGCAGCAGGCGCTCGGCCGGATGCTCCGGCCCAGCAACAAGACGCTCAAGGACCTGGGCGTCAAGCAGGCGCCGTTCGTCGTGCTCATCGGCGCGGCGATGCCCAGTGTGCTCGCCGAGGTGTCGTTCGTGACGAACCGCCGCGAAGGACAGCTGCTGCGGGGCGACGCGTATCGCCAACGCATCGCGGAAGCGCTCGCCGACGCGATCCTGCGCTACAGGCGCGCCCTGAAAAGCGCCAGCGTCGTCGCCCACCAGTGAAGGAACGGAATCGCGTCGGTGGTGTCTACTGTGGTAGAGATTGGCTGGACTGGATGCCCGGGCGACAGGCCCGATGGTACAATTGACACGTGCTTCTCTTCCTGCTTTCCCTCGATCCGCAGTTCGCGCCCACGATCGTCCGGATCATCAAGACGCCTCCGACCAAAGAGATCAGCCCCGCGGACCTCATCGTGTCGGGCCTCGGCCTTACCGGCTTGATCCTGCTTGGCGCGCTGCTCGTAGGCGTCGCGCTCGGCGGCCTCTTCATCTGGTTCAAAAACCTGCGGCCGCAGAACCCGCTGAATGGCCAGGCATCCCAGACGCACGGACTGCATCTGGATGCCGTCCCGGAATCCCTACCCGAGAGCCGCTAGCCTGCATCGTTCACGACCGTGTCGTGCCCGGCCCTTTGCCGGCGGACTCCTCGCGTCGCCGCGACCCGACATACGACGAGATGTAGATCGCCGCGCCCATGATCACCAGGAACCCCCCGACGCCGATCGCCGAATCCCGATCGTGGCCGGCCATCCAGATGAGGAAGGCCAGGCCGAGTCATCGGGAGCACCGTGCTCGATCGCAGCCGCATCGATGACCTCGCGCAGGAGGTGTTTCTCCGGGTCTACCGCGGGCTTCCGTATTTCGCGGCGACTCGCGGCTGTCAACCTGGATCTACCGGATCACATCGAACCTCTGCCTGCAGGAACGTGGCCGGCCGGCGCCGGCGTTCTCGCTGGACGAGGCGGCCGAGCGCAGCGTCCGAGATGCGGAACCGGCCGCGCGCGATCGCGGATTCACAGACCTCGAATTGCGCGACCGGCTCGACAAGGCGCTCACGCGACTCTCCCCCGAGGCGCGATTCCTGATTGCCGGCCATTACCTGGAGGGCGTGCGGTACGAGGATCTGGCTGCGGCCCTCAACATGCCGCTCGGGACGGTGAAGACGCATCTGTACCGGACGAAGCGCAAGCTGCGCGAGATCCTCGACGGCGAACTCATCTGAGGCAGGAGCCACGCGATGCGTTGCGAGGAGGTGCAGGACCTGGTCGAGGCGCTGGCCGAGGGGGACGTCGGCCCGAGGGCGGAAGTCGGCGCGCACCTCCGCACGTGCGTTCACTGTTCTGCCAGCCTGTCCCGAGCCCGCCAGATCGACCGGCGTCTCCGGGCCCTGCCCGTGCCGGTGCCGCCCCCGACCTTCACCGCGGCCGTCGTTCGGCGCACGCGGTCGATTCGCTGGGAATCGGAGCAGCGGTTCGACTGGTGGTTCAACACCGCAATGGCGATCGCCCTCACCATCATCGGCGTGGGCGTTTGGGGGGTGATGCACGTGACCGGCCTCACCGCGGTCACGGTGGGCACAGCGGATTTCCTCGGGCGGTCGCTCCCGGCACTGTACGAGCGGGTGAAGCCCGAGCTGGGACTGTACCTGACGGCCAGCGCCCTGGTCATCGGTGCGCTCGGCGTGTGGTGGTGGCTGGAGCGGGCCGGGGAGCCGCGACAGACCGCTTAGCAGCCCGTCGTGAAAATCGAGCGGCAGTCGACCGGCGCTGCTAGCCGAAGTCGGCGAACGCCAGCCTCGCCAGCGTCTTCACGCCCACCCCGGTCGGTCCCTTCGGCTGGTATTCCTTTGCTTCTTCATTCCACGCGGTTCCCGCCACGTCGAGGTGCGCCCACGGGCCGGCGCCCGCAAACTCGCCGAGGAACATTGCCGCGGTAATCGCACCGGCCGGCCGGCCGCCCACGTTCTTCAGATCCGCGATGTCGCTGCGCAGCATCTCGAGATAGTCGCCAACGAGCGGCATCGGCCAGACGGAATCGCCCGCCGACTCGGCGACCATGCGCACCGTGTCGGCCCACGCATCCGGCCGCGCGAACAAGCCGCTGACGGCACCGCCCAGTGCGATCACACAGGCGCCGGTCAACGTCGCGATGTCCACCACGTGTGTCGCGCCCTGCTGCCGCGCATACCAGAGCGCGTCGGCCAGGATCAGGCGGCCCTCGGCGTCGGTGTCCATCACTTCGACGGTCTTGCCGCTGGCGCTGGTGAGCACATCGCCCGGCCGGATCGCATGCCCGCTCGGCATATTCTCGGCGATCGGCACCACGCCGACGACGCGGACCGGCGCCTTCAGGCGCGCAATCGCGCAGAGCGCACCCACGACCGCCGCGCCACCGGCCATGTCGTCCTTCATCCGTTCCATGCCCTGCGATGGTTTGATCGAGAGGCCGCCGCTGTCGAAGGTCACGCCCTTGCCAACCAGCCCAAGCACGGGGCGCGCGGGAGCGCCCTCGGGCGTGTACCTGATGACGACCAGCCGGGGTGGTTCCTCGCTCCCCCGGCCGACGCCGAGGAGCAGCCCCATGCCCAGCGCCGCGATCTGCGACTGGCCAAGCACCTCTGCCTGGAGGCCGGCCCGCGAGGCGACGTCCACCGCACGCTCGGCGAAGTCGCGTGGCCGCAGCCGATTGCCCGGCTCGTTGGCGAGCCCGCGGGCGAGGTTCATGCACTCAGCGAGCACCGCACCCTGGCGCACCGCTTCGGACGCCTCGCGCATGGTCCCGGCATCGGCTTGCGGCAGGCTGACGATCAGCTGATGCGGATCCCACACATCGTGGTCCTCGGTCTTGTACTGGCCCGCGTCGAAGGTCGCAAACATCAGACCTTCCGCGATGGCCTGGGCGAGCGCCACCTGAGCGTGCTTCGGCAGACGCGACGAGGACGGCTCAAGCGGCTGGCGTGACACGAACGCCACCCGCGTCGCCTTCCGGTCCCGCGCGGTCAGCCCGGCAACCGTCGCGAGCCGTCTCAGCAGATCAGGTCCGAACTCGACCGCGTCCCCAGCGCCGACCAGCGCCACGCGCCGGACACGCCATCCCGAATCGACCACCGGCGTGACGAACACGTGGTAATCCTTCGCCGTGAACTCGCCCGAGGCCATGGCCCGCGAGAGTTCGCCACCGGTCGCCGCATCGACACCCTCGATCGGCAACGACGTCTCCCGCCTGCCGATGGGGATGAACAGCCAGTCCGAATCGAGGGACGAGGGCGGCGCGCTGGCAACGGCGACTTCGACGGACATCGGCGTCTCCATCAGGCGGTGTGCAGAAGCCACGAGTGGCCGAGGGTACTCCGCAGCAGTAGATATGATAATCGCCGGGTTAGCGAACTAATCAGGTCTTTTTTGCGGACTCGCGACGAAACCGCGAGGCGAGCGCGAGTTCTCCCACCGGGCAGATTTTTTGCACAAGCGACCGCCAGGTTAGTTCCTGAGGTTGTGATGACCAAGCTTGCCCCCCTCGCCTTTGTTGCTGTTTGCGTCGCGTCCTCGATTGGCGCCTCGCGAAAACCAACCGATCCGGCGAAAGTCGATCTTTCGCTTCGCGTAAATCCCGCGATGGCCTTCGCGCCGGCGCGCATCACACTCATGGCTCAGTTGAAGGGTGGAACCGCGGACAACGCGGACCTGTACTGCCCAACGGTGGAATGGGATTGGGGTGACGGCACGATCTCACAGTCGTCGGCCGATTGTGAGCCGTTCCAGCCGAACAAGAGCGAAATCCAGCGCTCTTATTCGACGCAGCACGTGTACAAGACGGGTGGCGAGTACACGGTAAAGCTCTCACTCAAGAAGGCCGAGAAAATCGTCGCCGCGGCGACGGCGTCGCTCAACATCTCGCGCGCAATAGACGAGGGGAGCGACATCATCAGATAGGTCTACTTCCTGTCGACCTTCATCTGCCGGCCCGGCGTCCGCCCGCTCGTGACGTCGCAGGAGATGCTGTCCAGGTAGTCTGCCAGGCGCAGCACTTTCTGGAAGACGAACTTGCCGAGCGAGCCCAGGCTGCTCGACTGCCGGTCCGCACCAAACAGCGCCTCGCTGACCCCGTTGATTTCATTTTCCGCAATCGTGCCGACCGTGACCGTCGCGTGCCCCACAGCTCCGATTCGATTCTCACGTACAGCGTGCCGCCGTGCTCGATGATTCGGCGGAATCGATCGGTGACGACGTCCCTGATCTCGAACGCCACGCGGAGTGCCGTCCCGGCCCGCTTGAACCCGGCGGCGTGCGCTTCGATCCCGGCCGCCCGTACCTCTACCGAGGACATGATCCCCGCCAGCACCACGAGGGCCGCCAGTAACGTCAGCCGCCGGCGGTTCACGCCGGTCCGCCCACCTGGGGGCCGGCAGGAGCGCTCGTGACCGGCACGGCGGCCGGCCCGACACCACCGGCAGGCCGTGTGCCGAGCCGCGTCATGACCGCAGCGCCGAGACCGACCGTCCAGGCGACGTACTCAACGAGGAATCCGACGACGAGCAGCGCCGTCGAAACGACCAGGATCGGCCACCCGCCGAACGAAATGACCCGCCCGAGGATCGTCAACGCCCAGATTGCAAGCAGCCCTACCAGCAACTGCGCGAACGGACTCTGCCCGCCCAGGCCAAAGCGTGTCTGCGCCCACCGGCCAACGCGGCAGGCGACGCCGGTGAACCCGAACACAAACGCCGCGAGCAAGGCGACGATGGCCAGCGGCGGCACGAACAGCAGCAGCGGGATGCCGATAATCGACACCGCGAGGATGATGACTGTCAGCACGAAGACCGGGATGAACAGCAGCTCGGTGAGCACGCCGACCAGGCCGGCCTTCCACGGTTCGGCCGCCACGGTTTGCTCGATGCGGGCAATCGGGTTACGTGCCAGCAGGAACACCAGGGACGCGAGGAGGCCAAAGAGCACCATGCGGAACAGGGTGCCCATCAGTTCCACCCAGGGCGCGAACGCCCCGAACAGAAGGCCCCCCGCCGGGAAGCCGAAGCCCCGGCCGATGTGCACGTGAGGAAACCCGCCAAGACCAATCTCGTTGACCTTCCCGTCGATCTCCGCATGCGGGTCCCGGTCGATGGTCCCGCCGACCGTGGTGACATCGCCGAGCACCCGTGCCTTCGGCCCCAGCCGCACGTTCCCGCCAATCGCGACAACGTCCTGTCGCACCTCGCCGTCCACCGTCACCGAACCGCCGACCGCGACGACCGGGCCGTCCACCGACTCGTTCTCGTTGACCTGGACCGACCCCCCGATGTGCACCTTCGCGTCGCTGTGGCCGGTGCGCCGCTCGCTGCGCGCCATGCTGCCGGGCTCGGCCGAGGGCGATGGTGACGGCTCCGTTTCGGGCGCCGCGGTCGGCGACGACGGGGATTTGCCGCTGGCCTTTGGCGGGGGCGCGAACAGCGCACGACGGGCGCCCGGCTCCAGGTACGACAAGGCGAGGATCGCGTCGGCGTCCGACTTCAGGCGCGCCCGCAATTCGGCGCCCGTGACCGACGTCCCGTCGATCGCGATCGTCTCCCCGCTGAGCTCGATCGATTTCACGTCCGCGCTCTCGCGGCGCGGAACGAGCGCGACGCCGTCCTGCAGCGGGACAACGCGGTAGCGTTCCTCGATGACCCGCCGCAACCGGTCGGCCTGCCAGCCATCCCCGGCACGCCGGGAAGCATCGCCCTGAGGGAATGCGGTCGCGGCACATGCCGTGAGCAGGAACGCCGCGAGCGCGGCGCGGCGCAGGCGCAACGAGTCGGCTACCATGGCATTGACTCCTCGGGGGCGCTCAGTAATCGTCGCAATCCAAACAGGCTGGCTGATGCCAGCAGCACGGTGGCCGAGAGCAGGCCGATCGCGGTCGACGTGGCGAGCGAGGCTTGAAGGGCGGAGGTGACGTCCGTGATGACCGCAAAGGACGTGAGCGACGCGGACAGCCAGCGGCTGCCCCAATGCCAGGCCGCGGACACGAGCGGCGAACCGACGGCATGCGTGATCGGGTTGGCCGCGAGCACCCACACGGGCAGCGTGGCGGCGGCGAGCCCGGCCGACAGCAGGCACGCCGACACGGCCGCGCGGACCCACCAGGACCGCCAGGCGCGCGGGGCCGCAGACAGTCGGCCGGCACGAACCATGACGCGGTCCGTGAATCCCGCACGCGGGGCCCGACGGCCGAGTTCTCCGAGCGCGCGCGCCAGGGCACGTTCCGCGACATCATCCTGGCCTGACTGCTCGGCCCTCAACCACGTGCGCACCTGCTCTTCCAGTTGCCTGCTCATGACCTTCGCTTACTTCCTACGGAATCAGCCGGCTGCGTGTTGCAGGGAGGCCCCCAGCCCGCCGCGGTGATCATTTCGGCCAATTCGAGCCGGGCACGGTGCAGGTAGCTCTTCACGGTGCCGAGCGGGAGCGCCAGCGCATCGGCGATCTCCTCGTAGCCCAGGTCCTCCTGGTACCTGAGAACCATGACCTGGCGATACTCCGGCCGGAGTCGGTCGATGGCCAGATCGAGCACGTCGGCCAGTTCCCGTTGCTCGACCAGTGCAAGCGGGCTCGGAGCGGAGCCCGCGCGCAGGGCCGCCTCGGTCGAATCACTGGCCTCGTCGAGCGACGTCGTTGGCGGACGTGCCTGCCTGAGGTGGTCGATCGTGGTGTTGTGCGCAATCTTGAGAATCCAGCTGGCGAACTTGTAGCGCGAGTCGTAGCTGGACAGGCGGGTGAAGACCTTGACGAAGGTTTCCTGGGCCAGGTCTTCGGCGAGCGCGGCATCGTGCACCATGCGCACGATCAGGTTGAATACCGGGCGTTGATACCGGCGGACGAGCTCGCGTGACGCGTGCTCCGCGCCCGCAAGTGCCCGGCCGGCCAGTTCGGCGTCGGATTCCGCCACTTCTTCGGCCCCACCCGCACCCGCGTCTAGAATGCCGGCCGCAGCCTGATGAGAATCTCCGCCGGGCGACTGCGATCGAGAGGCCAGAACGCTTCGATGCGGAACCCGTCGCCCAGATCGAGGCCCGTGCCGAACGCCTGCAGCCACTCGTCACCCGACAGCGGGAGCGGCCGGAACACCCGTCCGGCATCGTAGAGCAGCAGCGGGCGGATGTGGCGGCTCAGACGGTACCCGTACTCGGCATCGAAGAACACCATGCGCCCGCCGTTCTCCTGCTTGAAGTCGTAGCCCGGCACGGTGCCAAAGCCGCCGATCGACAGCAGTCGCTGCGGCGGGAGGGTGCCTTCGCCGATGCCGGCGATGGCGCGCAGGTTCAGCGTCTGACGCGGCGACAAGCGGGTGTAGCGTCGAACGTCGAGCACGTGCCGGCGGTAGTCGTAGTCCCCGCCCAGCGCTCCGGACGCCGCTATCGAAGATCGTTTCGTTGAAGCCGACGGCCGGCGCGAAGCCATCGACCGGGTTGAACCAGTCCTCGCGATTTCCGGTGCCGGCCGCCAGGTTGAAATCACTGCGACGCGTCGCGAGATGCACCACGAGGACGCGCTTGCCGTTCCGCTCGATCATGTCGAACGCCGTGGCAACCGGCTCGGTGGCGCGCACGGCGCCCTGCGTGGGCCGCAGCAGCACGCGAAGCGCGCCCGTCGCCTCCGTGCGCCGGAAGACGTCACCCGGCTGCAGCGCAAAGTCCTTCGAGAACTCGTCGCCCAGGCGGCTCGAGACACCGGAGAACTCGATCGCGTCGATGCGGCCCTCGTCCACGTCGACGACCAGGTGGCCGTCGGTCTCGTGGAAGCGCGCCGCCACCTGGGCGAATGAGTACCCGGCATCGACGTACCGCCGGCGCAGATCCTCGCCGAGCGTCGCGGGCGGCGCCGGCAGCGGCGCGTCAATCTGCAGCTTCAGGAAAGCCGCGATGTCGCGCTCGGTGAAGTAGCGAGCGCCGTTGACGACAACGTGCTTCAACGGCGCCGCCGGCACAGATGGTCGTGCCTGCGCGTCCTGGCGTGACGGATCCTGGCGTGCGAGGTGTGGATGGCCCGCGAGGGCCGGCGAGACGCCCGGCTGCCCGGCCGCGACAAAGATCGAGCCCGCGATCACGGCGAGAAACAGCGCAAGGGTGAGCGCGCGCGGGCGTTCAGACACCATTCACGCAATTGGGACGAGTGTGACCGGCAGGAAGTTCCCGGAATCGCACAGTCGGAACCCGCGGACCTCGGCATCGGCGGAGGCACTGCCGGGCGAGACGATCAGGTACCAGTGGCCCGGGTAAGCGGCCTCGGCTCGATCGGTTGCCGACGGGGTCGGCGAGGACGCGGGGTGCGAGTGATAGAAGCCCACAACCGCTTCGCCGTTCTCTCGTGCGCTCCTCGTCGCGGCAATCTGGTCGGCGGGATCGATGAGGTACCGGGTTGGGCTGTCGAGCGTGTTGCGGGCACGCACGGCGCGCTCGATTCGACCGGCCCTGCCGACGAGCAGGCCGCAGCACTCGGTCGGCGCTTCCTCCCGGGCATGCGCGACCAGCGCCTCGAGCACCGTTCGCCGGACCTCCACGCGCGGCCCGGCGCCCGATCCCTTTGTCGCCAGGTCATCCGCGTCAGTCATGCACGTCGCCAATCGTTGCCGCCCCCGGTCCCGGGGTACTTGAGCAGGCGTTGCCGCGCCAACCAAGTGAGCACGCGTTTAGAACACCGCCAGCGGGTCTTCGACAATCAGGCCAGCTTCGGTCGCCGCCCTCACCTGATCGAGCGTGGTGTCTTCCGCGATCTCGCAAAGCAGGAGGCCGCGCCTCGTCACGTCGATGACCGCCAGGTCGGTGATGATGCGATGGACCACGCTGCGACCCGTGAGCGGCAGCGTGCAGGCGTGGAGGATCTTCGGCTCGCCCTCCTTGGTCGTGTGCTCCATCGCCACCACGACGCGCTTGGCGCCCGCCACCAGGTCCATCGCGCCGCCCATGCCCTTCACCATCTTCCCGGGAATCATCCAGTTCGCGAGATTGCCCTGCTCGTCCACCTGCAAAGCGCCGAGAACGGTCAGGTCGATGTGCCCGCCGCGCACCATCGCAAACGAGTCGGCGCTGTTGAAGTAGCAGCAGCCGCGCGTCTCGCTGATCGTTTCCTTCCCCGCGTTGATCAGGTCCGGATCGACATCGGCGTCGCGCGGGTACGGCCCGACGCCGAGCATGCCGTTCTCCGAGTGCAGCGTGATGTGAATGCCGGGCGGGACCTGGTTGGCGACCAGCGTCGGCATGCCGATGCCGAGGTTCACGTAGTCGCCGTCCCTCAGTTCACGGGCCACCCGGCGAACGATCCGATCGCGTTTGTCCACTCCGCGCTCCTTCAGTGACGGCCCGCCTGCCTCACGGCTCATCGGCCGGCCGCGAGGACGGTCCGGCGCTCGATGCGCTTCTCGTATCGCGCTCCCCGCAGGATGTATCGCACGAAGATCCCCGGCGTGACGATGCCGTTCGGATCGAGCTCGCCCGGCTCCACGAGTTCCTCGACCTCGGCGATCGTCACCTTCGCCGCGGTCGCCATCATCGGGTTGAAGTTGCGGGCCGTCTTCCGGTACACGAGGTTGCCCAGCGTGTCGCCGCGCTGCGCCTTCACGAACGCGAAGTCCGCCTTGAGCGGCAGCTCGAGCACGAACGGACGCCCGTCGATCACGCGCGTCTCCTTCCCCTCGGCCACCACCGTGCCGTAGCCGGTCGGCGTGAAGAACCCGCCGATGCCCGCGCCGCCCGCGCGGATGCGCTCGGCGAACGTCCCCTGCGGCACGAGTTCGAGATCCAGTTCACCGGTGATGCACTGGCGCTCGAACTCCTTGTTCTCGCCGACGTAGGTGGAAATCATCTTCCGAATCTGGTGCGCCTTGAGGAGGACACCGAGGCCGAAATCGTCGATGCCGGCATTGTTGCTGATGATGGTGAGATCGCGGGTGCCGCGCTCCCGCAACGCCGCAATGAGGTTCTCGGGAATCCCGCACAGGCCGAACCCGCCCATCATGATGGTGGCGCCGTCGGGAATCGATGAGACCGCTTCGGCGGCGGTCGTGAGCGCTTTGTTCATCACACGTCCTCAGCCCATGATCAGGCCACAGGCGGGCTGCATGTCAAGGTGCGGCGTCACCGATTGGCGCATGGAAGGGATGGCGGAGGCGTCACGCCTGCTTGTCGACCAGCACCGCGCGCCAGTTCCGGGCGGCCTCGAACAATCGCTCGATCGTGTCCCGTTCGGCGACGTGGTCGCGCAACTGCTGGAGGGCGCCGACCAGCGCGTCGATCGCGGCGCGGATCTCGTCGGCATTGCTCGCACAGATCTCCGTCCAGATACCGGCCGGGCTGCCCGCCAGCCGCGTCGTGTCCTGGAGACCGCGCCCCGACAACCGGAGGCCGTCCTCGCCGGCCGCGTCGCCGACAATCTGCATCAGCGCGCTGGCGGCCAACTGGGGCAGGTGGCTGATGAACGCGAGCAGGTGATCGTGCTCGCGAGCGTCGATCGTGTGCGGCACGGCCCCGAGGCCTTCCGCGAACTGGAACAGCCGGGCCATGGCCTCGCCCGCGCGCCCGGTGGCGCCCTCGCGCGATGCTCGCGCCGCCAGACGCATAGCCGCCGCATCCACGGCTACCGCGCCCGGATCGCCAGCTGCCGGGCCCGGGTCTGTGACCGCCCGCTCAGGCGTGAACAGCCAGGGCCGTCCCGCGAACAGATCGGCTCGCGCCGCTTCGATTCCGCTCCGGGTGGAGCCACCGAGCGGGTGACCGCCAACAAAGGTGAGGCGCGCAGGCAGCGCGGAGGCGGCTGCCACGATCGCGCGCTTGGTGCTGCCGGTGTCGGTGACGATGACCGGGCGTTCGAGGTAGTCGGGCAGGCGTGCCAGCAGCGCCAGGTTGGCGTCGACCGGGGCGGCCAGGATCACGAGGTCGGCTTCGCTGACGATGGTCAGATCGCTCGCCGCAACATCGATGACGTGGCGGGCGACCGCCTGCTCGAGGACCTCGTTGGTGTCGACGCCGATGACGAGCCCCGACGGCCATGCCTGCCTGGCCGCCAGCGCGATCGACCCCCCGATCAGCCCGAGGCCGACGATGCCGATGCGCTCGAAGACCGGCGGGCTGAGGCTCGCGTCCAGGCCGGGCCGGAGGATCGGAAGGAAGCGTTGGTCTGCGCTCATATCGGACTTCGGACCTCGGACTTCGGACTCCGTGACGCTCAGACCGCCCAACCGCGGCGCGCCACCGGCTCCACGCAGATGCCGCGGCCGATGGCCGGGGCGATGATGCGCAGTTCGGCCATCAGCTGATCGAACTGCGACGGGATGAGCGACTGCGCGCCGTCGCTGAGCGCCCGGTCCGGGTCCGTGTGCACCTCGATGATCAGGCCGTCCGCCCCCGCCGCCACCGCCGCCCGCGCCATCGGCGCCACCTTGTCGCGCCGGCCGGTGCCGTGGCTCGGGTCCACGATGATCGGCAGGTGACTCAGCTTCTTCACCACCGGGATCGCGCACAGGTCGAGCGTGTTGCGCGTGTAGTTCTCGAACGTGCGGATGCCCCGTTCGCACAGCACCACGTCGGGGTTGCCGCCGCCGAGGATGTACTCGGCCGACAGCAGCCACTCCTCGATGGTCGCCGAAATGCCGCGCTTCAGCAAGATCGGTTTGCGCGTCTTTCCCAGTTCCCGCAACAGCGAGAAGTTCTGCATGTTGCGCGCGCCCACCTGCAGCATGTCCGCGTAGCGATCGACCAGCTCGATCTGCGCGACGTCCATCACCTCCGACACGAGCTTCAGGTTCTGTTCGTTGGCCGCCGACCGCAGCATCTGCAGCCCCTTCTCGCCGAGCCCCTGGAAACTGTAGGGCGAGCTGCGCGGCTTGAACGCCCCGCCCCGGAGGATCTTCGCGCCGGCGCGTTTCACCGCGGCCGCCGTCTGGAAGACCTGCTCTTCGGTCTCCGCCGAGCACGGCCCCGCGATGACGATGACTTCGTCACCGCCGATGCGCACCTCCCCGAGCGCCACCACGGTGCCCCCCGGCTTGAAGGCGCGACTGGCCAGTTTGTACGGTTCGCTGATACGGACCACCTCGTGCACGCCCTCGAGCACCGCGAGCACGCCCGGGTCGTCGACGTGCCCGCTGCCGACGGCGCCGAGAACGGTCCGCTCGCTCCCGGTCGATCGGTGCACGTCGAACCCGAGACGCACGAGATGGCCGATAACCACCTCGATCTGTGCTTCGGTCGCCTTCTGCTCCATCACGATGACCACGTCAGTCTCCCCGTCTTCACCTGGCATTTCCGTTGTGCTCGTCTTGGTCCCTGTCCGACACCCGCGCAATCTCCAGGCCCCGCGCCTCGTCGATGATTCGCTCGAACAGGCGCGCCATCGCGCCGGGCCCGAGCGGGCCGCCACTCGCGACGGTCAGCGCACGGACGCGCTCGATCACCTCGCGCTCGCGCTCCGGCTGGTACACCGCCACGTGCTCCTGCTGCTTGAGGTGGCCAATCGCCACCGCGCACGCCGCCCGATCGTTCAACAGGCGCACGATGGCGGCGTCGATCTCGTCGACCTTTGCCCGCCAGTCCCCGAGGGTCATCACCGCCAGACCTCCTCACGCGGAACCGTTGACCGTTAACCGTTGACCGTTAACCGTTGACCGCCGACCCCATCAACCATCGCGCCCGCTCCGACACGCGGGCTGCCAGATCGTCGCGCCCGGCTGCTTCCTCGACCACGCTGACCAGCGCGCTTCCGACCACGGCGGCGTCCGCGAACGTGCCAATCTCGCGGACGTGCTCGGGCCGCGAGACGCCGAAGCCAACCGCCACGGGCAACGCGCTCACCGCCCGGATCCGTTCCACCAGGGGCCGCGCCGCCTCCGCGAGCTGCGCGCGGGCGCCGGTGACGCCCAGGCGCGAGACGCCGTACAGGAAGCCGCGACCGAGGGCGGCGGCCCGCGCAATCCGCCCCACGGTGCTCGTCGGGCTGAGCACGAAGATCGTGTCCACCCCCTCCTCGCCCAGACGGTCACGCAGCTCACCGGCCTCGTCGGCCGGCAGGTCCAGCGCCAGCACGCCATCGACGCCCGCCGCGGCCGCCGCGCGCGCAAACGGATCGACTCCCATGCGCAGGATCGGGTTCACGTAACTGAAGAGAACGACCGGCGCCGCCAGCTTCGCGCGCAGGTCCGCAATCATCTGGAGCACGCCTACGAGCGTCATCCCCTGCCGGAGCGCCCGCTCCGACGCTCGCTGGATGACCGGGCCGTCGGCCACCGGGTCGGAGAACGGCACGCCGACCTCCAGGACATCGACACCTGCCGCATCGAGCGCCAGCAGGATCTCGGCGGACCGTTGGAGGTCGGGATCGCCGGCCGTGACATAGGTCACCAGGCCCGTGCGATGGTCGGCTCTGAGCCGGCCGAACGTGGACTCGAGGCGTGACACGTCAGCGTTCCTCCGCGAAATCGCGCGGCTGGCCGCGCCGCGACGTGGTCCGATCGCCCGTCTCGCCGGCGTGCGGCATCGCCGCGAGCGCCTGCACGTCTTTGTCGCCACGCCCAGACAGGTTGACGAGGACCAGTTGATGCCGATCCATCCGAGCCGCCAGGCGATGGCCAAGGGCGATGGCGTGCGCCGACTCGAGCGCAGGCAGAATCCCCTCGAGGCGGGCGAGCAGATGAAACGCCTCGACGGCCTCGGCGTCCGAGACCCACGCATACTCCGCACGGCCGAGATCGCGCAGCCATGCGTGCTCGGGCCCGACCGCCGCATAGTCGAGCCCCGCGGAAATCGAATGTGTCTGTTCGATGTTCCCCGCCTCATCCTGCAGCACGTAGGTACGCGTCCCCTGCAGCACCCCCAGCGTCCCGCCCGCAAAACGCGCGGCATGGCAGCCGGGCCTGATGCCTTCCCCGCCGGCCTCGACGCCGGTCAGTCGAACGTCGCGGTCGCCGACGAACGCATCGAAGATCCCCAGGGCGTTGCTGCCGCCGCCAACGCACGCAACCACGATGTCGGGCAGCCGCCCGGTCTTCCGAAGGAACTGGTCCCGCGCTTCGAGTCCGATCACCGATTGGAACTCGCGGACCATCAGCGGGTACGGATGCGGACCGAGCACGGACCCCAGCAGATAGTAGGTGTCCCCGACATTGGCAACCCAGTCGCGCAGGGCTTCGTTGATCGCGTCCTTGAGCGTTCGCGATCCGCCGTCCACCCGCCGCACCGTCGCCCCGAGCATCTGCATCCGGACGACGTTCAGGGCCTGGCGTTCCATGTCGGAGGCGCCCATGTAGACCTCGCATTGCAGGTCGAGGAGCGCACAGGCGGTGGCGGTGGCGACGCCGTGTTGTCCGGCACCGGTCTCGGCAATGACGCGCCGCTTCCCCATTCGCCGGGCGAGCAGCGCCTGTCCGAGCGCGTTGTTGATCTTGTGGGCGCCGGTGTGCGCGAGGTCTTCGCGCTTGAGAAAGATCCGCGCGCCGCCCGCGTGCGCCGACAGCCGCGTCGCCTCGAACAGCGGCGTCGGCCGGCCCGCATAGTCGCGAAGCAACCCGTCGAGCTCGCGCCCGAACGCCTCATCCTGGCGGGCCGCGAAATACGCCGTCTCGAGCTCCTCGACCGGCGCCATCAGTGTCTCGGGCACGAACCGCCCGCCGTAAACGCCGTAGTAGCCGCGCGCATCCGGATCACGGCGGCCGAACTCAATCGCTGCCTTCATCGCCACCTCGTCTTGCGGTTTGCCCTACGTGCCCCAGCCGCCGTCGCAATCGCGCAACGCCCGGAAGAAATCGCGCAGCCGGTTCGGATCTTTCACCCCCGGCCTCGCTTCGACACCCGATGACACATCGATGCCGAACGGGCGCACACGCCTGACGGCCTCCGCGACGTTCTCGGCACGCAGGCCGCCGGCGAGAATCGTCGGCCGCTGCCGCGCGATGCGCGCGGCTGCCGTCCAATCGATCGCACGGCCGGTGCCGCCATGCTGCACCGGGTCGCAGGCATCGAGCAGGATCACCACGTCGCAAGGCAGCCGGTCGATCTCCTCGGCCGCCGTTCCCCCGACGCCGACGGCCTTGATCACGCGCAAGCCGGCGTTCCGGCAGTAATCGGCCGATTCGCCGCCATGGAGCTGCACCGCGTCGAGCGGCACCAGGCGCGCGACGCGCCGCACGTACTCGATCGGCTGATCGACGAACACGCCGACCACCGACACGAGCGGCGGCAGATGCCGGACGATGGTCCGGGCACGGAACGGATCGACCTCGCGCGGGCTGCCGGGCCAGAGGACAAATCCCAGGGCCGTGGCGCCGAGCTCGGCGGCCAGCTGCGCATCGTCCGCGCGGGTGATGCCGCAGATCTTTACGTGCATACCGTCAGTTCCCGCAACGCCTGGCCAGGGTCGGCGGCGCGCACGAGGCGCTCGCCGACCAGGAAGGCCGAGTAGCCGAGCGCCCGCAGTCGCCCAAGATCGTCCGCTGTACGAATGCCGCTTTCCGCCACCGCCGTGACGTTCGGTGGCATGCGAGCCGCCAGTTCACCACACGTCTCGGGCCTCACGGTCATCGTCCGCAGATCGCGGCTGTTGACGCCGACGATGGACGCGCCCGCGTCGCGCGCCACGTGCAGGTCCGCCTCGTCGTGCACCTCGACCAGTGCGGCCAAACCCGCGTCTTCCGCCTTCCTCAGGAACGCTTCCGTGCGCGTTCCGAGAATCGCGACGATGAGAAGAATGGCATCGGCACCCGCCGCGCGCGTCTCCGCGATCTGGTACTCGTCGACGATGAAGTCCTTGCGAAGGAGCGGCAAGCCGACCTCCGCGCGCACGTCGGCCAGATGCGCCAGGGCGCCGTCGAAAAACGACGGCTCCGTCAAGACCGAGATGGCGGCCGCGCCGGCGGCTTCGTACGAGCGCGCGAGATCGACGACAGCGTAGTCGGCGCACAGCAAGCCCTTGAGCGGCGATCGGCGCTTGCACTCCGCGATCACGTTGACGGTCCCGGTGCGCCCGAGCGCCGCGCGAAACTCGGCGGACCGCGGCGTGCACCGGGCGGCGTCTCGCTCGACCTGGGCGAACGGCCGCGTCTGCCGCCGCTCCTCGAGCGTCACCCGCGTCGCCGAAACGATCCGATCGAGAAGGTCACTGGACATGGTGGTTCACGGTGTCCGGAGTCCGGAGTCCGGTGTCCGGAGTCCGCTCTGCGCCCCAAGCTCGCTCCGCTTGATGTTCAATCCGCCGTCGCGTGCGACGCCCGGACCATCGCCTCGAGCGTCGCGGCCGCTCGCCCGTCGTCCAACGCCGCCGCGGCCATGGCGATCCCTTCGCGAAGATCGCCCGCCCGCCCCGCGATGAGCAAGGCCGCTCCCGCGTTCAGCACGACGACGTCGCGGCGCGGCCCCGGCTGCGCGTCGAGGATGTCGCGGACCATGACCGCATTCTCGGCGGCATCGCCACCGACGAGCGCCGCGCGCGCCGCCTTCGGCAGGCCGACGTCGAGGGGATGCACGTAGAACGTGTTCACCGCGCCGTCCCGGCATTCCGACACCTTCGTGTAGCCGGCCGTCGAGATCTCGTCGAGGCCGTCGGCCCCATGGACCACCCACGCCCGCTCGGAGCCGAGCATCGCCAGCGCCCGTGCGAGCAGTTCGGTCAGCTCCGGCCGCGGCACACCCACGAGCTGGCGTTGCGGACGGGCCGGGTTGGTCAGCGGCCCGAGCAGGTTGAACGCCGTGCGCAGGCCCAGCTCGCGCCTGACGCCGGCCGCGTGGCGCATCGAGGGGTGGAACGACGGCGCGAACAGAAACGCGATTCCCGCGTCGCGAAGCGACCGCTCGGCCATCGCCGGCGGCGCCGTCGTCTGGACGCCCAGCGCCTCGAACACGTCGGCGCTTCCGCATCGGCTCGACACCGACCGGTTGCCGTGCTTGGCGACCCGCACGCCCGCCGCCGAGACCACCAGGGCCGCCACTGACGAGATGTTGAAGGTGCCGGCGCGATCGCCTCCCGTGCCGCACACATCCATCACCTCACCGGGATCCCTGGCGAACGGGACGGCGCGCTCGCGCATGGCGCGCGCCAGGCCGACGATCTCCACGGGCCGCTCGCCCTTCATCGCCAGCCCCATCAGCAGGGCGGCGACCTGGCCCGGCGTCGCGCGCCCTTCCATGATGGCGCCCATCGCCGCGGTGGCCTCGTCCGCGGTCAGGTCCTCGCGCCGCGTCAGCTTCTCGAAGAGTCCGGTGAACACGTCACTCCCGTTGTTCCCGTGGGCCTTACCTCGCCTGCCCACCGTGGCCCGATCCGATCGCCAGAAAGTTGCGCAGGATCAGTCGCCCCGAATCCGTCAGGATCGACTCGGGATGGAACTGCACGCCGTGAATCGGCCGATCGCGATGGCGCAGCGCCATCACGGCCCCGTCGTCAGCAGCCCGCGCGGTCACCTCGAGGTCTCCCGGCCACTGCTCATCGGAGACGACGAGCGAGTGATACCGGCACGCGGTGAACGGATTGGACAGGCCGCGCAGCACGCCGTCCGCGTTGTGCTCGACCGACGATGTCTTGCCGTGCATCGGGCGCCGGGCGCGCACCACCAGGCCGCCAAACGCCAGGCCGATCGCCTGGTGCCCCAGGCAGACGCCGAGGATCGGGACGCGGGCGCCAAACGTGCGGATCGCGTCGAGCGTCACGCCGGCTTCTTCAGGCCGGCCCGGTCCCGGCGAGATCAGGATGCGATCCGGCCCGAGCGCGTCGATCTCGCCGACGCTCACGCGGTCGTTGCGCCGGACGACGACAGGCGCGCCGAGTTCGCCCAGGTACTGGACGAGGTTGTAGGTGAACGAGTCGTAATTGTCGATGACGAGCACCATCACAGGCCCCGCTGCGCGATTTCGAGTGCCCGCACGAGCGCCTGCGCCTTGCTGCACGTCTCGTCGTACTCGGATGGCGGATCGGAATCGGCCACGATGCCGGCGCCGGCCTGCAACAGCGCGCGCCGTCCGTGCATGACGATGGTCCGAATCGCGATGCAGAAATCGAGGTTGCCCGCGAAGTCGAGGTAGCCGACGGCGCCGGCGTACACGCCCCGGCGCGTCGGTTCGAGCGACGCGATGATCTCCATCGCGCGAATCTTGGGCGCGCCCGACACCGTCCCGGCCGGAAAGCACGACGCCAGCGCGTCGAGACGATCGCACCCGGCGGCGAGGCGGCCTTCGACGATCGAGACCAGGTGCATCACGTGGGAGAAGCGCTCGAGCGCCATGAATTGCGGCACGCGCACAGAGCCGGGCTCGCTGACCCGGCCGACGTCGTTGCGGCCCAGGTCGACCAGCATGACGTGCTCGGCGCGCTCCTTCTCGTTGGCCTTCAGTTCGTCGCCCAGGCGCTGGTCTTCCTCTTCGTTCCCGCCGCGCGGCCGCGTGCCGGCGATCGGATGCGTCTCGATGCGCCGGCCCTCGACGCGCACCAGCATCTCGGGCGAGGCGCCGACCAGCGCCTGCCGGCCCATCCGGATGAAGAACATGTAGGGCGACGGGTTCACGTGCCGCAGCGCCCGGTACACCGTGAACGGATCGACGTCGAGCTCGGTCTCGAATCGCTGCGACAGGACCACCTGGTAGACGTCGCCGGCCAGGATGTGCTCTTTCGCGCGCCGCACCCCCGCTTCGAATTCGGCGCGGGTCATGTTCGAGGCGATCTGGATCGTGCGGTCGCGGTGGCTCTCATCGCGCGAGAGGCTGCGTTCGAGCTCGCGCTCGAGGAACTCGATCTTCGCGCACGCGAACTGGTAGAGCGCGTGCAGATCCTCGCCGGGCGTCACCGTCGCGTTGGCGATGAGCAGCATGCGGTGCTGCACGTGATCGAAGGCGAGCACCGTGTCGAAGAGCATGAACGCCGCCGTGGCCGCGTCGCGCAGTTCCGGGTCCGATTCGTTGCGCTGGACCGCCACGCGCTCGAACCACGGCACGGCGTCGTAGCCGAGGAAGCCGACGGCGCCGCCCGTGAAGCGCGGCAACCCGGGCACGACCGGCGCCGTGAACTCGTTCAAGGTGCGCCTGAGCGTCGCCAGGAACGGTTCAGCCGTCGTCGTCGTCGTACCCGCCCGATCCGCGATCGTCTGGTCGCCCACCGCCCGGAGGATGAGAAACGGGTCCTTGCCAAGGAACGAGTACCGGCCGACGTGCTCGCCCCCCTCGACACTTTCGAAGAGGAACGCGTAGTCGGAGTGTTCCGCGATCTTCAGGAAAGCCGAGACGGGCGTCAGCAGGTCCGCCAGGATCTCCTTGCAGACCGGCACGAAGCTGCCCCGCTGCGCATGCGCCGCGAACTCGTCAAACGTCGTCGTCTTCATTACTCGTCACCGTTTTGGGGTCACCGTTTTGGGGTCAGGTCTTGAATTGCCACTTCTTTCACGACCTGGCACCAGTCCACCACTCGTTCTGGCGCTGCGCCTGCGCGACCAGCATGTCGAGACCGCCGACCGTGCGGCATCCGGCGGCCCGGGCCTCGCGCATCAGCCGGGTGACCGGCGGGTCGTAGACCAGGTCGTAGACGACCCCGCCCTCCAGCCGCTCCGCGTCGACCGGTGTCCGGTCCACGTCGGGCGAGGCGCCGACCGGCGTCGCGTTGACGAGCAGATCCCAACTGCCCCGACCCGGCACGCCCTCGAACGCGTCGCCGTCCGCGAGAGCGGCGACGAGACGGGCGCGGCCCAGGTGCCGCCCGAACACGGAGACGCGCGCGCCGCACCGACCGGCCGCGACCGCGACCGCCCTGGCTGCCCCGCCCGCGCCGATGATCGCGACCCTCCGCCCACGCAGCGGGAGGTCACGGATCGGATCGAGAAAGCCATCGACGTCCGTGTTGGTGGCGCTCCACCCCGCGCTCACCCGGCGCAACGTGTTCACGGCGCCGACCGCGCGGCCGATGTCGTCAACCTCCGCGGCGCACGCCATCGCGACCTCCTTGAACGGCATCGTCACGCTCGCGCCCAGCAGCGGCAGGCGATCGGCGAATGCGAGGAAGTCGCTGAAATCGGCGGTCTCGAGGGGGAGGTAGACCGCGTCGACGCCCGCCGCGCGAAACGCCGCGTTGTGCAAGGACGGCGACCGCGAGCCGCCGCTGCGCGACCCGACCACGCCGTAGACGGCCGTCGCGGGAGTAATCTCGCGAAAGCGGAACTCGGTCAGCAGACGCTCGGCAGGAATCTGGCCCGGCGCGCAGTCGCCCGCATACGTCCACTGGGAATGGAACCGCCCGGGCAGCACGCGCGTTGCCATGCCTGCGGTCCCCATCGCGATGACGACCGTTCCCCCAACCCGCCCGGGACCGGTAGTCCGGGATCCGGCGTCCTTGGCGAGCCCGTCCGCAGCGAACACGTCGGTCAACCGCCGGGCCGTGAAGGCGAGTTTGCAGATACTCGCGCCCGTTTGCCGCATGGCGCGATGGAGCGAGAGCAGGTCGTCCGGGATGCCCGCAAAATCATGCACCGACACGATCAGGCCGGCCCCGGACGTGCGCCCAATCAGGGAGTCGCGGAATCCGGCGCGCCATTCGACGTCAACGTACTCGGCCCCGGCCTCGACAGCCTGCTCGAGCAGGCGGTGGCGCTCCTCTTCCGACCCGCTGAACGCGCCCCCCTCCCAAACCGGCCGGCACGTGACGATGGCCGGCAGCCGCCGCCCGTCCAGGGCGCCGCGAGCGTCGGGGTCCGCCACACCGTCCAGGCGCAGTTCGACCAGATCCACCCCGGCAGCCGCGTCGCGCCGCTCGCGAAGCTCCGCCGTGGTTCGCGCCGTCACCGTCTGACAGATCAGTCGATCGCCCATCTGCGGCCCCCGGGCGCCTCGCCAGCCAAAACACCCCGGAAAATGAAAAAGCCCCTTCAACCGGCTGGGTTGAAGAGGCTTTTGTGGTCGCTGCCTGGTCCAGAGATCAGGCCATTCCGCCCCTTCTATGGCTGCAATACCACCAATACCCGCAATACTGCACGCCCGCTGCGACCGGCGCCACGCTCGTCCGGACGGATCCGCCGTCCGCGAGAGGTCGGCTCGGGGTGCGAGTGGCCACGTTCTGATTTGCAGTCACAGGAAATCGGACGATACCAAACACGCGCCTGAGATGTCAAGCGAACACCGCCTTTCTCCTTGACCCGCAAGCACTTCTTTCGCTATAAAGGAGATCTGACCAGACCAATTTGCCACCCTTGGAAGCCGTCCTTCTTGGATCGGTGTGAGTAGCCTCTCCATGAATCTTCGCGGGTTTTTCGCGTCCATCTTCGCGTTCGTCGCCTGCCTGGCGATCTCGATTCCGGCGGCGAGCCGGTACATGCCGATTGACGAGATCCGACCGGGCATGGTCGGCGTCGGGCGCACCGTCTTTGACGGCACCAAGATCGAGGAGTTCAAGGCGCACATCCTCGGGGTGCTCCACAACGTCGCCGGGCCGAGCCGCGACCTGATCCTGGCGAGGCTGGAAGGCGGGCCGCTGGCCAATACCGGCGTCATCGCCGGCATGAGCGGCAGTCCGGTCTACATCGACGACCGCATGATCGGCGCCGTCGCGTACTCGATGGGACAGTTCTCGAAGGAGCCGATCGCGGGCATCACGCCGATTGCGGAGATGCGCGACGTGACCGCGCTGCCCGCCCATCGCCAGGCGGTGGCGCAGGCCAGGCTGCAGCTTCCCGTCACGCGCGAAGGCCTGGCAGCGGCCCTGCGCACGGCATTTGCCTGGGCTCACCCGTTTGCCGGGCGTCCCGACGACGTGCAGCTGCTGGGTCCCTCGGCTGGCCTCCCGGCCGGCGCAGGCGCCGTCGGCACGATGCTGTCGCCGATTGCGACGCCGTTGGTGATGTCGGGGTTCCAGTCGTCGGTGGCCGACACGATCGCCGGCGCGTTCAAGGATGTCGGCTTCCTCCCGATGAGTGGCGGCACGATGGCGGCCACGGGCCAGATGGAGACGGCGGCGCTAGGACCGGGCGACCCGGTCGGCGTGGAGTTGATCGGTGGCGATCTGTCGCTCGGTGCAACGGGCACCGTGACCGAAGTGGACGGGAACGAGGTGTTCGCGTTCGGTCATCCGTTCTACAACCTGGGCTCCACCGAGTTCCCGATGACGCGGGCGTTCGTCTATGCGCTGCTCCCCAGCCTGTCGTCGTCCTCGAAGATCTCGTCCACCGGCGACGTCATCGGCACGTTCACGCAGGATCGCTCGACCGCCATCGCGGGCACGCTCGGCCGGCAGCCGCGCACGATCCCGTTGAACCTGACGCTCGAAACCGAGCGCGGCCTGACCAAGCAGTTCCACTACCGGATCGTGAACGACCAGCTGTTCACGCCGCTGCTCACCTACGTGTCGATCCTGAACACGCTGTCCTCCTACGAGCGCGATTTCGGCGCGATGACCTACAGCGTCAAGGGCCAGGCGTTCGTGCGCAAACACGACACGGTGACGCTCGAGGACATCTTCACCGGCGACCAGCCGTCGGTCGGGGCCGCCACCTACATCGTCGCGCCGATGGCTTTCCTGCTGGGGAACGACTTCGAGCCCATCGAAATCGACCACGTGGACCTGACGATCAAGACGACCGAGCAGCCGCGCACGGCCAAGGTCGAACGCGTGTGGCTCGACACAGTCCGGACGCGGGCCGGCGACACCGTCCCGCTGAAGATCCTGCTGCGGACCTACCGTGGCGAGGAGATCGTGCGGACGGTGCCCGTGACGATTCCCGCCAACGCGAGCGGCCCGATGTCGATCCTCGTGTCCGACGGCTCGCGCCTGGCGCAGTGGGAGCAGCGCGAGCTGCACCAGCCGCTCGAGCCGCGCGGCATCAGCCAGATGATCCGGGCGCTGAACAACGCGCACAAGAACAGCACGATGTACATCCGGCTGCTCGCCGCGGATGCGGGGGGCGTCGTGGGTGGCGAGTATCTGTCGGCCCTCCCGCCCTCGGTGCTGGCCATCTTCGAAGGGGACCGCAACGGCGGCAGTTTCATCCCGCTACGCGACGCGGCGCTCGGCGAATGGGAAGTCCAGATGGACTACGCCGTCAGCGGCTCTCGCCAGCTCACCATTAACGTGGAAGGCAGCGACTAGTACGACTTTGTCACATCC
>PMZR01000130.1 GCA_003170135.1 Acidobacteriota bacterium | reverse complement strand
GTGTCGGGGTAGCCACGTTCCCCGATCACGCTTCGACCGGCGATCAGCTCGTGGCCAATGCCGACAAGGCGCTCTATCTGGCCAAGCGCCTGGGCAAGAACCGCACCAGCGTTTACGGCTGCTAAGCGGTAAATTACCGCCCGCCTCCTGGTCCCGTGCGCGGCGCCGGCGCTGGCGCCGGCGCTGGCGCCGCGGGCGGCACGTAGCTCCAGTTCAGCAGCGAGTTGAAGATCATGTTGAACTCGCCGTGGTTCTGCCAGCGGTAGACGGGGTTGTTCGCGAAGAGAATCACCCGGCCCTTGCCGTTGTACGCGTTGGGCAGATCCACGGCAAACACCCGCTGCCGGAGTTGATCGGCACCGACCATCGAACCGCTCAGCACCGAGGCGTCGCCGCCCACGTACCGGCCAAGGATGTTCGCCTGGTCGGCGACGCCGACGCGAAGCGTGAACCCCCCCACATATTTGACCGGGATCGTCTTGTCCGTGTACCCGTAGAAGATCGGGTGCTCGGCGCGCGCGATCTCCGCCTGGATGATCGGGCGCTGCGCCGTGATGCCCGTGATCGCCTCGGCGTCGACCGTGTGCGCCCAGCCGAATTCGATCGGGAAGCGGATTGCCGCGCTTGCGGCCACCAGGGTGCCGCCGGCTTCGAGGAACTTCGCGAACGCGTCAACGCCTTCCTGCCCGAATCCACCCGACATGTCCGGCGTGTCGCCGTACATCCCCAGGAACTTGTATTTGTCGCTCCTCTGGTACGGCTGCGGGCGCGCGGCCGCCGGCTGCAGCACGGTCTGCCGGTTGATGTTCTGCGCGGCCATGAGGATCACGTCGTACTTGCTGCGCAGATCGCCTTTCTTCACCTGCTCCTTGTAGATGAGGTCGTACGGGATGCCGAAGTTGTCGAAGGTGAGGCGATACCACCCGAGGTCCTGCGTGCTCGTCCACTGCGAGTAGATCGCGATGCGCGGGGCGGGCGCGTCGTGCGCGGGCACCGTCGGAATCGCGGACAACGCCACGGCCGTCAAGCCGAGGTCTTCGACCGTCGCACGAACCTCCGGAGCGATCGGTCCCGCGAGGATGAACGAGCCGGCCGGGAATTCCACGCCCTCGGCGGTGAAGGTCTTCTCGGCGATCTTCATCGGCACCGTCCTCAGCTTGTAGCGCAGCGCGATCATGTAGTTCGAGCCGTAGTGCGCCACCGCGAGGCCGGCCGTGCCGGTGCCGGTGATCTTGCCTTTGAGTGGGACCTGGCGCACCGGCGTCGTCGGCACCTTCAGGATCGCCGGATCCGCGATCTCCTTCACGTCCACCAGCATTTCGAGGCCCATCGTCCAGCCGCTGTCATCGTAGGTCGTCAGCCTCGAGTCCGGGTACACCTGCTTCTCGAGCAGGTTCTTGGCGAGGCGCCCGTACGGCTGATCGCGCTTGATGACAAATGAGCCGGCCGGGAAGCTCGCATCGCCCAGCTTGACCTGGCTTGTCGCCTGGCCGACTTCGATCCCCTGGATGCGCAGGATGCGAATGAGTTCGGCCACCCGGGTCGCGTCCCGCTGGACGGGAATCACGAATCCGTACGGCGCCTTCGTCTTGCCGTCTTCAATCGCGTTCCTCGACTTGATATAGAAGTTCTCGACGATGACATTGGGGAACGCGGCCGTGAGCTGCAGCGATGAGAGGATGCCGGTCTCCATGTAGTTCGTGTTGTCGCGGCGCGTGAAGACCGCGGCTGCGTTCGGTGGCACGGGCAGGCCGCGGTACCATTCGCGGTCCTGCGTCCCGCCGCGCCCAGTCGGCAGCGCGCCGCCGCGTCCCGCCTCCGCCGGTAGCCCACGACCTCCCGGCTGCGGCGTGGCTGCGCCCGCCTCCGCCGGTGGACCGCCGCGTCCGGCCTGCGGCGTGGCTGTGCCCGTCTCCGCCGATGCGCCGCGCCCGCCTGCCCGCGGTGCCCCTGCGCCCGCTTCCGCGGGTGTCCCGCGGCCGCCCAACTGCGGCGTGGCTACGTCCGGGCCCGCGTCGGAGGGCGTTCCACGTTTGGCGGGAGCAGAACCGGGATCCCTGCCCGACTGCGTCTCGTACATCTTCATCAGGCCGTTGTGGTTGTAGGCCACCGATCCGTAGTACCCGGGCGACCAGGCGTCCATGAACGCATGCGTGTAGACGCCCGGCATGCCCCACTTCGTCATCTGCGCGAGTTCCCAGTTGGAGAACCACGGCAGCTCGGCGAAGAGCAGCGGATCGAGGTTCGGGTTCTGTGGCGGCCCGCCGCTGAAGGTGTACATCAACGACATCGATTCGTGCAGGTCGTGCATGATGGGCGGATGCGCCGTGTAGTACCAGTCGGTCACGGCCCGGACCTGCATGAGCGCGATGTTGATGTCGCGATTGTTGTCGTGATAGACGTACTTGCCCCAATACGGCAGGCTGCCGATCGCCGCCCCGCCCTCACCCTGCGCTCCGCGTCCGCCGCCTGCCTGCCCGCCGCGACCGGCTTGCGCCCCGTTCGGTGGCGCGCTCGCCCGTCCCGCGCCGGCCGGCGAACTGGTCGGCGACGGCGGCGCCACCTCGAGGCCGCGATAGAACCAGTCGACGTTGCGGTCGCGTCCATCCGTATCGGCCACCGGCGTGACCGACACGTAGACGTTGTTGCGGATTTGCGTGATGAGCGGGGACGTCTCCGTCGCGATGCGGTACACGAGCTCCATCAGCATCTCGGAGGGTCCGGTCTCGCCGCTGTGCAGCCCCCCGATCAGGTGGTAGTCGGGCTTGGTCGTCGCCAGCAGCTGGCGGACCTGCTCGTCCGACAGGCCGCGCGGATCCGCGAGCCTCGCGAGGTTGTCGCGGTTCTGTTGCAGGACCTTCATGTTCGGCGCCGAGGACACCCAGACGACGACCAGCTCGCGGCCCTCGTCTGATTTTCCGATCGTCTCCACCTTGACGCGCGGCGTGGCCGCGGCGAGCGCCCGGTAGTACTTCAGGATGTCGGCGTAGTAGGTGAGCTTCTGCGGTGCGCCGATGTAATAGCCCAGCACGTCCTTGGGCGTCGGGATCCCCTTGACGAGCGGCAGGTGGTCGACGAGCGGGCTGCCGTAGATCGGGGCCCCCGTCCACTCCTTGTAGAGCCTGGCGAACGTCTCGTCTTGCGGCTGTTTGGCGTCGCGGGTCTCCGCCACCTGCTGCGCGTAGGCGAGGGCGGCGACCAGCAGGAACAGGCACGCGCACACGAACGCGATCGGCGTCCGGCGGGCCACGGGTTCAAGTCTCATCGGACGTGACTCCTTGCGACACACCAACCATGGGCGCACACAGGGAACTGCCACGGGCGGCACACACCCTGTTTGCAGGGGGAGAACATAGCACAGACGCGGCGCCGCCGCGGATCGCTGCAGACCGGACTTCCCTGTGGGACCGCCGGTCTGCAGACCGGTGGCGACGTCGCGCTCGTGTCCGCTTCCTGAGGCCCGGTTCCATGTACAATCGGCGTCGGGCATCGAGGGACCTCCCGGATGGAATCAATCGAGTACGACGTCTACCTCAGCTATCGCGCGCAATCCGGCACCGACCTGGCCAGGCTCATGGCGGCGGGACTCACCCGGCGCGGGTTCCGCGTGTATGCGGCCGACGAGGCGGCCGGCGCGGCGTCGCCCGACGAGGCGTGGCGCGCGATTATCGAGGACACGCCGGATTTCGTGCTGCTCCTGACGCCGCAATGCCTCGATCGCTGCGGTGATGAACACGACCGGATGCGGCTGGAGATCGCCCACGCGCTCACCAGCGGCAGAAACGTCGTCGCGGTCACCGCGCCCGGGTTCGTGCGTCCCGAAGACAACGCGCTCCCTCCCGACATCGCCTCGTTCGACAGCCGCCACTCGGTGGCCTACGTGCCCCGTTCGAGCGACGAATCAATCGCGGCGGTCACGCACCGGTTGTCGAGCGATGCCACCGTGGACGAACGCGACATGCTGCGGCAGGCGAAGTGGATCGGCTCGGGAGTCGGCCTGGTCCTGTTGGCCCTCATTGCGGTGGCGATCGCGAGCCTGGTGCCGAAGTTGTTTGGCCCGCGACTCGACCTCCGCCCGCTTCCCCCGCTTGCGCTCTACTGGTCCGGCTTCGGCCAGCGGCTCGACGCCGGCCGATGGGTCGAATTTCCCGTGCAGAACGAGGGCCGCGTGACTGGCGGCGACCGGATTCAGATGGTCTTCAGCGCCAGCGCCGATGGCTTCGCCTACGTCCTGGGCCGGACCGTGGCGGGCGAGGTCGAGGTGCTGTTTCCGTCGACGTCGCGTGCGGCGGCTGACAGCCACGTGCGTGCGGGACACGTGTACCAGGCGCCGGCCGACGGCAGCTGGTTCTCGCTCGACGGCCAACGCGGCATCGAGGCGCTCTACATCGTGGTCAGCTACGATCCCATCGACAACCTCGAGGCGCTGGTCGAGGAGCGCGACGCGGAATCGACCGCGCAGGCCGGCCGGGCCCTGCTCGAAACGACGATCGACGGGCTCCTCGATGGCCGGCACGCCAGCACAGGAGCGCGCGTCAGGACCCGCCGCGGCCGCCCCATCGTCGAGAGCAACATCGAGGTGCCTCCGGCGCGCCTGACGGCGTCAACCACGCTGGCCGGCGGCGCGCGGGTCACACACGCGCTCATCGAGCAGCCCGGTCTGCTGAGCGCCATGTCGGAAATCCATGTCCGGTACGAGCCGGTGGCGCGATGAGCGGGCCGACGGAACCGACGAAAAAACCCATCCGCTGGTCGTCGGCCTGGGCCGAGGCGCGGGCCCTCATCTGGACGCGCCGCTGGCGCCTGGCGCTCGGCCTGGGGCTGATGCTCGTCAACCGGTTGTCCGGGCTCGTCCTCCCCTGGGCGACCAAGCCGCTCATCGATAACGTCATCGGACAGCACCGGGTCGATCTGCTGGCCAGGCTGGCGTGGGCGGTCGGCGCCGCGACGCTCGTCCAGGCCGTGACGTCGTTCGCGCTGTCCCAGATCCTGGGCATCGCCGCGCAGCGCGCGATCACCGACATGCGCCGCCGCATCGAAGAGCACGCCCTGCGTCTGCCCGTCCGCTACTTCGACGCGACGCAGACCGGCGTCCTGATTTCGCGCATCATGACCGACGCGGAAGGCATCCGGAACCTGATCGGCACCGGGCTCGTGCAGCTGGTGGGCAGCCTGGTCACGGCCGCGTTCGCGCTGGCGTTCCTGCTCTACATCAACCTGAAGCTCACGCTGCTCACGATGGTCGTGCTGGCGGCATTCGGCGGCGCCATGAGCTACGCGTTCCGGACGCTGCGCCCGCTGTTTCGCGAGCGCGGAAAGATCACCGCCGACCTCACCGGGCGCCTCAACCAGGCCCTTGGCGGCGTTCGCGTGGTGAAGACCTACACGGCGGAGAAGCGCGAGGACCTGGTCTTCGCGCGCGGCGCGCACAAGCTGCTGCGCAACGTGGCCCGGTCGATGACGGGCGTGTCGGCCCTGTCCGGGTTCTCGAGCGTGGTCATCGGCGCCATCGGCGTCGTGACGATCACGGTCGGCGGCCACGCGATCATCGCGGGGCGGATGACGGTCGGCGATCTGTTCCAGTACATCACCTTCACGGGCCTGATGACGATGCCGATCGTGCAGATCGCGTCGGTGGGGACGCAGATTACCGAGGCATTCGCCGGCCTGGATCGCATCCGCGAGCTGCTCGACACGCCGCGCGAGGACGAGGATGCCGCGCGCGTGGTGTTGGTGCCGCACCTCTTTGGCGACATCGAGTTCGACGACGTGTGGTTCGAGTACACCGCGGGCGTGCCGGTCCTCAAGGGCCTGTCGTTCAAGGCCCCGCCCGGCACTACCACGGCGCTGGTGGGCTCGTCGGGGTCGGGCAAGAGCACCCTCATCAGCCTGGTGATGGCGTTCAATCATCCGCTGAAGGGCACGATCCGGATCGACGGCATCGATCTGTCGACGCTTCGCCTGGTGGACTATCGCCGGCACCTGGGAGTCGTGCTCCAGGACAACTTCCTCTTCGACGGCACCGTCGCACAGAACATCGCCTACGGGCGGCCCCGCGCGTCCCGGGCGGACATCGAGCGCGTGAGCCGCATCGCCCACGCCGACGAGTTCATCGAATCGTTCACGGACCAGTACGACACGGTGGTCGGCGAGCGCGGCGTGCGCCTGTCCGGCGGCCAGCGCCAGCGCGTGGCGATCGCGCGCGCCATCCTCGCCGATCCGACGATCCTGCTGCTGGACGAGGCGACGTCCAGCCTCGACAGTGAGAGCGAGGCGCTCATTCAGGACGGCCTGCGGTCGCTGCGCCGGGGCCGGACGACGTTCGTCATCGCCCACCGGCTGTCGACCATCCTGAGCGCCGACCAGATCCTCGTCGTCGAGGGCGGCGAGATCGTCGAGCGCGGCGTGCACGAGGATTTGCTGGCGTTGGGCGGCCGCTACCGGCAGCTTTACGACAAGCAGTACCGGTTCGAGCGCAATCGCTTCATCAACCCGGGCGAGGACTTCACGTCGGATCCGGCGCCTCCGCGTCCGGCTGTCGGGTGAGGACCGGGATCGTCACCCGCGACGCGGGCCTTGAAGGTGTTGCGCCGGCACCACGTATAATGCGATGACTGCAGCCGGTATCAGCAAGGAGAAGACGCGCGTGCTCAAGCAATCCCGCGACATCGTCCTCTTGGCGTGCTTCGTGCTGGCCGCGACTGCCGCGGCGCAGCGACCGCCCGGCCCTGCCGGAGGCACGGCCGATGCCATCCGCATCCCGTTTGAAAGCTACACGCTTCCCAACGGCCTGACCGTGCTCCTGTCGCCCGATCACACCACGCCGACGGTGGCCGTGAACGTGTGGTACCACGTGGGCTCGAAGAACGAGGTGCCCGGACGCACGGGCTTTGCCCACCTGTTCGAGCACATCATGTTCACCGGGTCGGGGCACGTGCCCTACGGGCTGCACGACAAGCTGACCGAGGGCGTCGGCGGCAACAACAACGGCACGACGTCGAACGATCGCACCACGTACTTCGAGACGGTGCCGTCGAACTACCTCGAATCGGCGCTCTGGACCGAATCCGACCGGATGGGATTCCTGCTCGACGCGCTCGACATCGCCAAGCTGAACGCGCAGCGCGACGTCGTGAAGAACGAGCGCCGGCAGAGCGTGGACAACCAGCCCTACGGGCGCGTGAACGAGATTCTCGCGAAGACGACTTACCCGCCCTCGCACCCGTACTCGTGGGACGTGATTGGCAGCATGGACGACCTGTCCGCCGCGTCCGAGGAGGACGTGAAGAACTTCTTCCGCGTCTACTACGCGCCGAACAACGCGTTTCTGGCCATCGTCGGCGACTTCGAGCCGGCACAGGCAAAGGCGTGGGTGACGAAGTACTTCGGCGACATCGCGCGCGGGAAGCCGGTCACGCGGCCCACGGTCGCCCCGGTCACGCTGGGGTCCGAACAGCGCCTGGTCTACGAGGACCGCGTGCAGGTGCCGCGTCTCTACATCGAGTGGCCGAGCGTCGGCGAGAAGAACGACGACAACTTCGCGCTCGACGTGCTGGGCGCGATCCTCAGCGGCCCGCGGACCGCGCGTCTCACCAAGGCGCTCGTCTACGACCAGCAGGCGGCGGCGTCGGTGTCCGTCTACCAGGGGTCGAACGAGGACGTCGGCGATTTCCTCGTCATGATCACGCCGCGCCCCGGTCATTCGCTGACCGACCTGGAAACAGCGGCCGATGGAATCATCGAGAAGCTGAAGACCGACGGGCCGACGGCCGAGGAAATCAAGAAGGCGACGGCCGGCGAAGAACTGGCATTCGTCGGGTCGCTCGAATCGAATCTCGGCAAGGCGATGCAGCTCTGCGACGGCGCCGGTTTCCACGGCGATGCCGGGTACTTCCGCACGTCGTATCAGAAGTCGCTCGCCGTCACCGCCGCCGACGTGAAGCGCGTGGCCAACAAGTACCTGACGAAGGGGCGCGTCGTCTTGAGCGTCGTCCCGTTGGGCAAGACCGACCAGGCGTCGAAGCCGGCGGAGAGCAAGAAGGTGAGTGGCGAACCGATGCCACGCCCGGAGGTGGAGCGATGAACACCACGAACAGACCGTCGCCCCGCACCTTTGTGCTGTTGGCCATTCTCATCGTCCTGGCGCTGGTCACGTTGCCGCTCCTGGCGCAGCAGGCGCTCGATCGCACGAAGATCCCGCCGCCGGGCACGCCGCCGGTGCTCCGGGTGCCGACGTGGACGAAGACGACGCTGACGAACGGCGTGGACCTGATCGTGTCGGAGAAGCACGACCTGCCGCTCGTGTCGTTCTCGCTGACGCTGCTCGGCGGCGCGAGCCAGTTCGAGCCGGCCAACCGGCGAGGGCTCGCGAGCCTGACGGCGTCCATGATGAGTGAGGGCACGAAGACTCGCGACGGCGAGGCGTTGTCGAACGCCCTGCAACTGCTCGGCACGAACGTGATGACCGGCATCGGGTCCGAGTCCGGCTCGATGAGTTTCATCTCGACCACCGGCAAGTTCGCGCCGACGCTCGACATCCTGGCCGACATGCTGGTCAACTCCACGTTTCCCGCGGACGCGCTGGAGCGCCTGCGCGGGCAGCGACTCGTGGCGTTGACCCAGGCCAGGGCGCAGCCTGGCTCCATTGCGGCGCGCGTGTTTCCGAAGGTCCTCTACGGCGCCGCGCACCCGTTCGGCCAGATGCCGACCGAGGAATCGCTCAAGGCGATCACGCGCGAAGACGTGGTCGCGTTCCAGAAGGCGTACTGGCAGCCAGGGCGTGCGCTGGTCGTCGTGACCGGCGATGTCCGCCCGGCGGACGTCAAGACCGCCGTCGAGCGGGCGCTCGCCGCGTGGCCTGCAGGCGGCCAGAAGCCGGCCTTCTCGTACCCGGCGCCGGCGCAACGGCAGGCCGCGACCATCTTCATCGTGGACAAGCCGGGAGCGGCGCAGTCCACCTTCGCCATCGGCAACCCCGGGCCGCCGCGCAACACACCCGACTATTACGCGCTGGAGGTGATGAACGCGATGTTGGGCGGCCTGTTCCAGTCGCGGCTCAATGCGAACATCCGCGAGGAGAAGGGCTTCAGCTACGGCGTCAATTCGTCGTTCGCCTACGGGCGGGGCCCGGGCGCGTTCCGGGCCGGCGGCGACATCATCTCGGCGAAGACCGACGCGGCGCTGGTCGAGTTCATGAAGGAACTGCGCGGGATCGCCGGCAGTCGCCCCGTCACGGACGAGGAGCTGACCACGGCGAAGAACGCGCTCGTGCAGCGCCTGCCCGGCATGTTCGGGTCGGTCGCCGGCATCAACCGGTCCCTCTCGACGGTGTGGACCTACGGCTTGTCCGACGATTACTACCAGCAGTACGCGAAGTCGGTCGCGGCCGTCACGAAAGACGACGTCCTGCGTGTGGCGCGGCAGTATATCGATCTGCCGCATCTCGCGATCGTCATCGTCGGCGATCGGGCGAGCATCGAGGGCCCGTTGAAGGCCACCGGCATCGCACCGATCGTCGTGCTGGACGTGGACGGGAACCCGCACGCAGGGCAGTAGCGACAGCATGATTCGATCGATTCCACGGGGCCTGGCGGCCGCGCTGTTCGGTGCGCTGGCGGGGCCCGCGTGTCTCCTGCTGGCCTACGCGATCAGCCCGGAGATCACCTTTGGCGCGGATCGCCTGGCGTCGATCTCTGCCGGGTTCTACCCGGCGGAACGCGCCGGCACGTCCTCGTTCGCCTGGACGTCGCGCCGCGCGGATCTCGTGCTCGCCGGCCTCGACCGGCGCTCGCCATGGTCGTGCGCCGTGCGCTTCCGCGGTGCGCGTCCCGATCCCGCGATGCCGCAGCCGGACCTGACCGTGGCCTTGGACGGCGTCGCGGTGGCGACCAGTCGCGCGACCAACGAGTTCCAGCAGATGGAGGTGACGGTTCCCGTGCGTCCACTGGGCACGGGCCTGATCCTGACGCTGACGAGTTCGACCACGTTTACGCCCGGCGCCTCCGATCGGCGCCCGCTCGGCGTCCAGATTGAAGACCTGACATGCCGTCCCACCGGCACGGCCGTCGTGCTGCCGCCACGGCGTGCGATGGCATCGGCCGCGCTCGCGTCGGCGGTCTTTGGCGCGGCGCTCGGGCTGACGGGCATCACGGCCGGCAGCGCGATCGGCGGCACGATCCTGCTGGCGGCGGGGCAGGCGCTCCCGCTCGCGAGCGGCGCGGCGCCGTACGGCGACTACCCGACCACGATGGTGTGGATCGCCGCCTGGATTGCGCTTCTCACGCTGACAGGGTTGAAGTTGCTCGAGGCGGGCAACGGGCAGGCGCTGCGCAACACGGCGAGGTTCGTCGTCTTGTTCTCAGCCGGCGTGCTCTACCTGAAGCTGCTCGGGCTGTCGCATCCTTCCAAGGCGCTGGTGGACGCGCTCTTCCACGCGCACCGGCTCGAGGCGGTGCTCGCCGGCCGGTTCTACTTCACGCAGCTCTCGACCAGCGCGACGCCGTTTCCGTATGCGATCGGGCTGTACCTCTTCGCCGCGCCCTGGTCGTGGCTGACCCGCGATCACGTGATGCTGCTCAGGGTCGTGGTGTGCGCGTCGGAAGCCATCGCGGGCGGTCTCGTGTACCTGATGGTCGTCCGGACGTGGGGCGACCGGCTCGTGGCCGCGGTCGCCGTCGCCCTGGTCAACCTCGTGCCGGTGTCGTACGCCGTCGTCGGCAACGCGAATCTGACCAATGCGTTCGGCGAATCGGCCGCGCTCGTCACGATTGCGGCGGTCACCGTGCTGGGGTTGCAGGCCGATCACCGCCGCCAGATCATGGCGGTGAGCCTCCTCGCGACGCTCGCGTTGCTGTCGCACGTGACGACGCTGACCTTTCTGCTCGCGACGTTGGTGGCGATCGCGGTCGTCTTCCGCTGGATGGGAGCGCCGGCGCTGCGCGTGGCCGCGCGGTCGGTGCTCGTCGCCGCGACGATTGCCCTCGTCTTGTCCGTGCTCTTGTACTGGGGACATTTCGGCGGCGTGTACCAGGCGCAGCTCGCACGGGTGCGCACCGCGCCGGCCGTCGGGGTGGCGCCTGCCCAGGCGCCAGCCGCAATGGCGCCAGCCAGCGACAGCGGCCGGCCACGTCTTGGCCGGGTCACCATTCCGCTGACCGGGCGCGTGGTCGATGCTCTCGACCAGACCGTCGGCAACCTCGGCTGGCCGATCGTGGTGCTGGCTCTGGCCGGTGCGTGGCGGCTCCTGGTTCGCCGTGCGCGTGACCGTCTGTCACTGGTGCTCGCGGCGTGGGGTATGGTCGGTCTCGCGTTCGTGGCGGCAAGCGTCGTGGGGGCCAGCGACGTGCGCTACCAGCAGGATGCGTTCGAGTTCATCGGCCGCGTGGAACACGCCACGTGTCCGGTGGCGGTGATTCTCGCGGCCTATGGCGCGATCTGGGCATGGCGGGCGGGCACCGTGGCGCGACTCGCATCGAGCGCGCTGCTGGTCGCCGCCGTGGTCGCGGCCGTCCGCGTCTGGGCGCAATGGCTCTGACGCGCCGGGCCGGCTACTTGGGCTCGACGGTCGGCTGATTCCGGATCATCTTCGACTGGCTGGCGGCGATCTTCTTCACGAGCTCCGCAACCGCGGTGTGCAGCGCCTTGCCGATCGGCGAGTTCTCGAACGAGCTGCCGCCGGTCGAGATCGAGCCGAAGTCGGTAGAGACGTCCGTGCCGAGCTTCCGGTCCGAGGCGCTCCCCGTCACGCGAATACTGTCGATCTTGCTGCCGTCGGCCACGTTGTACAAATCGCCCTGAAGCGTGACGGTGGACGTGACGGAGCGGGCGCTGCCGCCCACGGACTGGCCGAAGATCGACGGGCTGCGCACGTCCTTCTGGGACTCCTCAGACCCGGCCTCGAGGACCATCCCGACCAGCACCACGTCAACGTTCCCGGTCTTCCCGATCTCGACGGCCTTTTCGCCATCGATGTCTTCCGCGCTGACACCCTCGCCCAGTTTCAGGACGCGTCCGATGATCTGCGTCGAGTGCACCAGTTCCGCCTGGACGGCGCGGCCGACGGACGTGCCCACATCGGCGCCGCGCGACCCGGTGTTGTCAACGAAGGGCAGCACGCCCACTTTGAACTGGTACTTGGCGGTGGCGCCGGCCTTCGACTCCTGCCCGAGCAGACCCTGCGAAAACATCGTCAGCACTGCAAACAGTGTCACCGCCACACGACTGATGGTGGCCATTGAGCCAGGCATTGCCGCCTCCTGCTGGTGAAAGAGCCGCGATCGGTGGGCACGGCCGGTCGGACGCCAACCGCGAACCGGTCGAATTCTAGCACCGGTGGGTCCGCTCGCAACGCGCCCGCCTCGATTTCATGCCGGCCGCGGCCCCCGCGCGACGCCCCTCCCGGCTCATGGCGCTTGCTCTTCACCCCTGCACGATTGTAGGGTAGCGGACGTACGGAGTCCGGAGTCCGAACATCCCGCCTTCGCGCGTGTGGCGCGTCGGCGGGCAAGTCGAAGTGTGAACACCGGCGATGTGATTCAGTAACGGAGCGATCGTAATGCCTAAAGCGGCGAGATGGATGGCGGCCTTGCTGTTCGTGAGTCAGGCAATACTGCTTGCCGGGCAGAGCGGGGTGCCGGCACCCGAGTCCGTGCTCGGCTTCAAGCCCGGCGCCGACTACAAGCTGGCGACCTACGA
>PMZR01000045.1 GCA_003170135.1 Acidobacteriota bacterium | reverse complement strand
TGCACTGCCTGCCGGCGCACCGCGGCGAGGAAGTGACCGCCGATGTCATCGACTCGACGCGGTCCGTGGTGTTCCAGGAAGCGGAGAATCGCCTGCACGCGCAGAAGGCGATCATGCTCAGCTTGATGAAATAGACGAAACTTGTCGTCCGGAGTCCGAAGTCCGAAGTCCGACTGTGCCCACGACACCGGACACCTCGGACATCGGACCTCGGACCTCGGACGACGCCAGCGGGTTCCTAGTGCCAAAGTCAGCGGTCATCGCCGTCGGGGGGAACTCGCTGATCCGGGCGGGTGAGAAGGGTGATATCAGCGAGCAGCTGGCGAACACCCGCCGCACGGCCCGGGCGATCGTGCAGCTCATTCGTGACGGCCTGCACGTCGTCGTCACGCACGGAAACGGGCCCCAGGTCGGCGCGGCCCTGCTCCGCTCGGAGCGGGCCGCCGACCAGGTGTACGCCCAGCCGCTCGATGTCTGCGACGCGGCGACGCAGGGCGAGATCGGGTACCTGTTGCAGCAGTCCCTGCACAACGAACTCTTCGCAGCGGGCCTCCATCACCCGGTCGTCACGCTGTTGACGCAGGTCGTCGTCTGCCGCGACGACCCCGCGATGACGCACCCGACCAAGCCCATCGGGCCGTTCTACTCGCGCGCCGATGCCGAGGACCGCGCCCGCCAGCTCGGATGGAAGGTCGTCGAGGACGCCGCGCGCGGCTATCGCCGGGTCGTGCCCTCGCCCGAACCGATCGAGATCGTCGAGCAGGAGTGCATCCGACGGATGATGCAGGACGGCGTGCTCGTGATCGCCCTTGGCGGCGGCGGCATCCCGGTCGTCCGCGAGAACGGCGGGCTCGCCGGGATCGAAGCGGTCATCGACAAGGACCGTGCGTCGGCGCTGCTCGCCTGCCGGCTGCAGGTGGACTACTTCATCATCTCGACCGACGCCGACCGCGTGTATCGCGACTACAAGAAGCCGACCCAGCAGGGGCTCGACCGCGTCACGGCCGGCGAGATCGAACGCGATTACCAGGCGGGGCAGTTTCCGCCCGGCAACATGGGGCCGAAGATCGAATCGGCGCTGCGGTTCCTGCGCGATGGCGGCCCGGGCGCGGCGGGCGACACCGGCAGTGCCACGCGCAACCGCGAGGTGATCATCACCTCGTACGAGCATGTGGCCGACGCGGTCCGCGGGACCGCCGGGACGCACATTACGAATTGACGGGACACACGGAGTGCTTGGTGCTACGTGCTGCGTGCCGGGTGCGAGGAGGCGCTCGACCTTACGCACCGCGCAGCATTCAAGAATGAACGCGCGGGGCGGCAGCGAGGCGCGACCTTGCACCCAGCACCGCGCACGAAGCACACAGCACCGAGCACGTAGCACACAGCACCTAGCACGAAGGACCAGGGCAGCATCACCATGCCGCTTCACCACGTCATCGAATCGCAGCAGTTCACGGTCCCGCTGCTGATGGAACTGTTCGACCGCGCGCGACGCATGGAGCGCGTGGTGGCGCGCGGCGGAACGCTCGATTACCAGCAGAAGGTGATGGCGACGCTCTTCTACTCGCCGTCCACGCGCACCCGCTTCTCTTTCGAAGCCGCCATGTACCGGCTCGGGGGCCGCGTCATGTCCACCGAGCAGGCACGGATGTTCTCGTCGGAGATCGAGGGCGAGCAGCTCGAGGACACGATCCGCATCATCGGCGGCTACTCGGACGTCATCGTCCTCAGGCACACCGAGCAGGGCGGCGCGAAACGGGCGGCGGCGGTCTCGCCCGTCCCGGTCATCAACGCCGGCGACGGCAACGGCGGGCAGCACCCGACGCAGGCCCTCCTCGACCTGTACACGATCTTCCGCGAGCGACGGCTCGAGGGCCTCACCATCGCGATCATCGGCGAGCTCGACCACGGGCGCACCGCCCGGTCCCTCGCGTACCTGCTGAGCAAGTTCGAGCGCGTGAAGATCTACTTCGTCAGCCCGCCCGAGCTGCGCATGCAACCCGACATCCTCCAGCACCTCGAGGAACACGGCGTGTGGTACGCGGTCGAGTCGGATCTCGACAAGGTCATCCGGGACGCCGACGTCGTGTACCAGACGCGCATCCTGCCGGGGCGGCTGGCCAACAGCGAGCAGCTGCGCCGGTATACGATCGACTCGCGGGTGCTGCAGGTCATGAAAGCGGGCGCCATGATCCTCCACCCGCTCCCGAGGACCGTGGAACTGGACAAGACCGTCGACAGCGACCCCCGCGCCCTGTATTTCCGGCAGGCGACCAACGGCCTGTTCGTCCGGATGGCGCTGCTGACGATGGTATGGGACGAGAAGGAGTAGATCGATGAATCCGACGACACGGACCGGCCTCACGACGGAAGCCTACATCGCGCTGGAGAACGCCTACGGCGCTCACAACTATCACCCGCTGGACGTCGTGGTCGAACGTGCCGAAGGCGTGTGGGTGTACGACGTCGCCGGAAAGCGGTATCTGGACTGCCTGGCGGCCTATTCGGCGGTCAACCAGGGGCACTGCCACCCGAAGATCCTGGAAGCGCTCATCGAGCAGTCGCAGCGCGTCACGCTGACCTCGCGCGCGTTCCGCAACGACCAGTTGCCGCTGCTCTGCCAGCAGTTGCACGAGCTGACCGGCATGGACATGACCTTGCCGATGAATTCGGGCGCGGAAGCCGTCGAGACGGCGCTCAAGACCGCGCGCAAATGGGGCTACAAGGTCAAGGGGATCCCCGAGGGCCGCGCCGAGATCATCGTGTGCGCCAACAATTTCCACGGCCGCACCATCACGATCGTCGGCTTCTCGACCGACGAGCAGTACCGCGACGGCTTCGGTCCGTTCACGCCCGGCTTCACGATCGTTCCCTACGGCGACGCGAAGGCCCTCGAAGCGGCCATCACGCCCAATACGTGCGCGTTCCTGGTCGAGCCGATCCAGGGCGAATCGGGCATCGTCATCCCGCCCAAGGGCTTCCTGAAGCAGGCGGCGGACCTGTGCCGGACGCACAACGTGCTGTTGATGGCCGACGAAATCCAGTCGGGCCTCGGCCGCACGGGCAAGCTGTTCTGCCACCAGTGGGAGGACGTGCACCCCGATGTGATCATCATCGGCAAGGCCCTGGCCGGCGGCTTCTATCCCGTCTCGGCGGTGCTCGCCTCGAAGGAGATCCTGGGCGTGTTTCACCCGGGCGATCACGGGAGCACGTTCGGCGGCAACCCGCTCGCGTGCGCGATCGCCCGCGCCGCGCTGCGCGTGCTGGTGGACGAGCACATGGTCGAGCGCTCGGCCGAGATGGGGACCTATTTCCTCGACAAGCTCCGGACGCTCAGGAGCGACGATCTGCGGGAGGTGCGCGGCCGCGGCCTGTGGATCGGCGTGGAACTCAAATCGGCCGCGCGGCCGTACTGCGAGGCCCTGAAGGAGGAGGGCATCCTGTGCAAGGAGACTCACGAGCGCGTGATCCGGTTCGCCCCGCCCCTGGTCATCACGCGCGAGGACATCGACTGGGCGTTCGAGCGAATCCGCCGGGTGATCGAACGCCGTTAATGGACCCGACCCGGAAGAACACCAGCGCGGATTCACGACGCGGCAGCCCTTCGACGTCGCGCAGGCGGGGCCCTGCGCCCGCGCCGAAGACACGCCGCGCCGGGGATCCCGCATACGAGGCACGCATGAACCGTATCAAGACGATCATCATGGGGGCGGCAGGACGCGATTTTCATAACTTCAACGTCGTCTACCGCGACAACGACCTGTACGACGTGGTCGCGTTCACCGCCACGCAGATCCCCAACATTGACGGCCGCCGGTACCCGGCGTCGCTGGCCGGCAAGCTCTACCCGAAGGGCATCCCGATCTACGCCGAGAGCGAGCTCGAATCGCTCATCACGAAGCACGACGTCCAGGAAGTCGTCTTCGCCTACAGCGACGTCTCCTACGAGTACGTGATGCACCGCAGCGCGCTCGTCAACGCGTGCGGCGCCAGCTTCAAGCTGCTCGGCGCCACGCAGACGATGATCAAGAGCACGAAGCCGGTCATCTCGATCTGCGCCGTGCGCACGGGGTCGGGCAAGAGCCAGACGACCCGGCGCGTGGCGTCCCTGCTGCGCGACGTGGGCCTGAAGGTCGTCGCGGTGCGGCACCCGATGCCGTACGGCGACCTGGCCAAGCAGAAGGTGCAGCGCTTCGCGAGCGTCGCCGACCAGAAGAAGCACCTGTGCACGATCGAGGAAATGGAGGAATACGAGCCGCACATCGTCTCGGGCACCATCATCTACTCGGGTGTCGATTACGGCGCCATCCTCGAGCAGGCGCAGGCCGAGGCGGACGTCGTCATCTGGGACGGCGGCAACAACGACCTGCCGTTCTACAAGCCGGATCTCGCCATCGTCGTGGCCGATCCGCTGCGGGTGGGCAACGAACTCAGCTACTACCCCGCCGAGACGAACCTCCGCATGGCCGACGTGGTCATCATCAACAAGATCGAATCGGCCGACGGCCGGGCGATCGACCAGCTGCGCGCGAACATCCGGTCCGTCAACACCCGTGCGGTCATCGTCGATGCCGCGTCGCCGATCTCGGTCGATCACCCCGAGCGGATCGCCGGCAAGCGGGCGCTCGTCATCGAGGACGGCCCGACGTTGACGCACGGCGAGATGAAGTTCGGCGCGGGCATCGTGGCCGCGCACAAGTACGGGGCCAGCGAGATCGTGGATCCGCGGCCGTACACGGTGGGCACCATCACCGAGACGTTCAAGAAGTACCCCGGCATCGGCGTGCTGCTGCCGGCCATGGGCTACGGCGATCAGCAGGTCAAGGATCTGCAGGCGACGATCAACAAGGTGCCCTGCGACGTCGTGATCATCGGAACGCCGATCGACCTGAATCGCATCGTGAAGATTCAGAAGCCGACCGCGCGGGTGAAGTACGAGCTGCAGGAAATCGGCCAGCCGGATCTGAAGGCCGTGCTCGAAGGGTTCCTGGAGAGGATTGTCGCGAGCGCGTAAGGATGTAGACGGCCTTAGGCTTTAGGCTCTAGGCTTTGGGCTTTCGACGTTCGACGTTCGACGTTGAGGGGCGCGTAGCGGGGTTCGCTGCGCGCCCTTCGTCTTTCAGCCCGCGACGCGACGGCACCCTGCACGCGCATCGGGAGGCAGGACGTCGAGATCGGCGTTGACCGCGGCCACGAACGTCCGCACCGCACCTCGCTCGCACTTCGCACCGCCCTTCGCACTTCGCACCGCACTTCGCACCCCGCACCCCGCACCCCGCACGTATCCTACGTCCCCGTCGGCTTCCCCACCTGCCGCGTGAAACGCAGATCCCACACCCGATCCTGCACGACGCTCAACCCGACGACCGCGCCCTGGGCGTCGCGGCGGAAGATGATCACGCCCAGACCTTGCGCCGCAAAGGCGTCCTTGTAGAGCGGCCGCAGCGTCAGCTTCGTATCGGGCCGCCTGGTGACCTTCAGATCCGTGCCTTCGACAATCATCTGCAGCGTCACTTCGGCTTCGTCGCTCACGTAGGTTCCCGACAGCGCCATCAACTGTTCCGCGGTGGGGTGAGCCGGCTCCACGCGCTCGTAGGTCTCGACGGTGCCGTTGGCTGCCGGCACCGAGAGCGTGCCCTTCGCATCGAACTCGAACCAACGGTCGCGGTTCAGGGACGAGAACCTGGAGTCCGACTCCGGGACGAGCGTGTTGGTGGCCGGCGTGCCGCCGTCCAGCCGGAACTGCCCCTTGTCGAGCAGGATCGTCAGCACCGCTCCGGTGACAGTATTCCGGTACATGCCGGCCCGCGACTTCATGCGGTCGGTGACCAGGATGTCATCATTCGCGATCGCGTTTGTCGTGGCCGGTGTCGGCGTGATCTTGTCGCCCAGGTACAAGTCCGCCACCGCGTGCGCGTACCGCTCGGCAGCCCCATTCGCCGCATTGCACAGCACGGCCACCGAGATGTGCTGGTCGGGATAGCGGGTCAGGTACGCGCGGTACCCGGCCGTCGATCCGCTGTGGCTCACTTCCCGCAAGCCCTTGTACGTGCGGATGTAGAGGCCGAGCGCGTAATCGTACGGCTTCCCGTCGTTGAAGCGGCCCGGCTCCTGCTCGATGCGCAGGAATTCCTGGTCGCCGACTTTCGGCGCGGCGAAGTTCTCGTTCCACCGCAACAGGTCGCCCACCGTCGTCAGCAGGCCGCCGTTGCCGTGGACGTTCTCGAACGGCATGTTCTGGCGGTACCCGTCGCGCGCCTGGCTGTACGCGATGGCCCGGCCCTTGACGATGCGCGTGAAATCATCGCGCCACGACGTGTGCGTCATGCCGAGCGGCTCGAAGATCCGGGCGCGGCAGAACTCCGCGAATGGCTGACCGCTGACGCGCGCGACGATGATCGCCGCCAGGTTGTAGCCGGTGTTGCTGTAGGACCAGTTCGTGCCCGGCTCGAAGTTGAGTGCCTTCTGGCGGCTGACGATGTCGAGGACGTGCGCGTGGGTATAGACGCGCGAGGTGCGCGGCCAGCCGGCGATGGCCTCGACTTCGCCCCAGTCGCGCAGCCCGCTCGTGTGGGTCAGCATGTGGCGGATGAGGAGCGGCTTTCCGTAGTCGGGCAGTTCCGGAATGTATTTGCGCACCGGATCGTCGAGCGACAGCTTCCCTTCGCGCGCGAGGAGCAGCACGGCCGCCGCGGTGAACTGCTTCGACACCGAGCCGGCCTCGAAGATCGTCTCCGCGCCGTTGCGGACGTCGTGTTCGAGATCCGCCTCGCCATAGCCCTTCTCGAGCACGATCCTGCCGCCGGACGACACGCCCACGGCACACCCGGGCGTGCTGGCCGTCCATGTGGCAAAGACGGCGTCCACCTTGGGTTCGAGCGACGCGGGCGTCGTTTGACCCTGCAGGCCGGCCGGCCCGCCGCAAAGCACCAGCACGACGATGAGGGCAGAGAACACGGAACAGGTGACACGAATGCGGGCCATGGCTGCCTCTGGTGTGTGCCGCGCCCGAAGGGCCGGGCGGTGGGACGCGTGGATTATAGTCGGCCCAGGCCTCGTGACACGGTCGGGGCCGCGCGCGTCGATCCGATCAACGCCCGGCGACGCGCGTCGCGAGCGCCTCGAGGGCGACCGCCGTCATCAGGCGCACGCCGAGCGGCAGGACGCGCTCGTCGATGTCGAACCGCGCGTTGTGGTGCGGGTACCGCATGCCGTCGCCGGCGCCGAGCATCATGAAGGCCCCGGGCACGCGCTGCAGGTAGAAGGCGAAATCTTCCCCGCCCATGACCGGTTCGATCGTGGTGACGTGCGTGTCGCCGAGTTCGCGCCGCGCCGCTCGCGTCACCAGATCCACCATGCTCGCGTCGTTGATGAGGGGCGGGTAGCCATCCTCGTACTCGAAGTCCGCCGACGCACCGAAGGCCCGGCACGTCTGCTCGCACACCTCGCGCAGGCGCGCCTTGATCGCGCCTTGCACGCCGAGGTCGAGCGTGCGCACCGTGCCCGTCAGCGTGACGGAGTCCGGAATGATGTTGTGGACCCGGCCGCCGTGCACGGTCGTGAACGAGACGACGGCCGGCGCGAGCGGATCGACGAAGCGGCTGGCGATCGACTGCGCGGCGACAACCACGTGCGAGGCGACCAGCACCGGATCGACGGTGAGGTGCGGCTGCGAGGCGTGGCCGCCCCTGCCGTTGACGACCACCTTGAACTTGTCCGCCTGCGCCATCAACGCGCCGCTGCGCACGCCGACCTGCCCCGTCGGGAGCGGTTGCCACAGGTGCAGACCAAACACGCCATCCACGCCGTCGAGCGCCCCCTCCGCGATCATGCGCGTCGCGCCGCCCGGCGGATCTTCCTCGGACGGCTGGAACAGGAAGACGATGTTGCCGGCGAGCGTCGCGCGATGGCGGCTGAGCAGCCTCGCGGCGCCCATCAGGATCGCCATGTGGCCGTCGTGGCCGCACGCGTGCATGACGCCTTCGGCCTGCGACCGGTACTCCGTGTCGTTCTCCTCGGCCACGGCCAGCGCGTCCATGTCCGCCCGCAGCGCGATCGTCGGCCCCTCGCGGCCTCCTTGGAGCAGGCCGCAAAGCCCGGTGCCGGCGCAGGCGCGCACCTCGATGCCGCACGTCTCGAGAAACGCGCGGACCACCTCCGACGTGCGGCGCTCCGCGAACGACAGCTCCGGGTGCCGGTGAAAATCACGCCGCCACTCCACGAGCTCGCCTGCCATCGCCCCGATCTCGCGCACCATGTCCTGGGTCATGCGACTCTCCGCTCGCGTTGCGCCCCCGCCGCGCGGCGCCGGCCGATGGTGACGGCAATCGCCAGCAGCGTCACGACGCCGTTGACGACCAGCCCGACGAACCCCGCGTTCATGCCGAGAAAGGGATCCTGCCGCCCCCAGATCAAGTAGACCACGACGGCCTCGCCCGACACGAGACCGAGCGCAACCGGCCCGGCCGTGGCCCGGCCGACGAACAGGCCGAGGACGATGCCCGGGAAGAACTGCGAGACGCCGTCGTAGCCGAAGATCAGCAGGTTCACGAGCTCGTGCGGCGACCACAGCGCCAGCACGAGCGCCGCCAGCGCGATCCCCAGCATCATGACGCGCGACGCGCGCATCAGGTGCGCGTCATCGGCACCGGGGCGGACGATCGGCCGGTAGACGTTCTTGGCCATGAGCGTCGAGGCCGACAGCAGCAGCACGCCCGCGGGCACCATCGCGGTGACGGCACCGGCGGCGCCGACGAACCCCGCGAACCAGGCCGGGTAGCTGCGCGTCACGAGCACCAGCAACGCGGTGTCGGCGTTCTTCAGGCCGGGCACCACCAGCAGCGCGGTGAACCCGACGAAAAAGATCAGCAGGGTCGGCAGCTGGTAGAGCGGCATGATGATCGCGTTGCGGCGGATCGTGCGCTCGTCCTTCGCCGAGAAGGCCGAGGCGAACAGGTGGGGCCACGAGTAGAACCCGACGCCTGTCAGCGCGACCGTGCTCATCACCCACGCCGTGCCATTTGCCTGCGTGCTGCCGGGAAAGGTCAGGTGCCCCGGGTGCTGGCGCAGCAGCTCGGCGAACATCCTCCCGACGCCGCCGAAATACATGTACGGCAGGCCGATGCCGATGATGACGACCGCGACGATCATCGCGACGTCCTTGATGATCGCCACCCAGGCGATTCCCTTGAGGCCGCTCGTGTAGACGAACACCGACGTCAGCACGAACGCGCCGATCGTGGCAACCTTCGCGGTGACGGCTCCGGCGCTCGCGATTTCGACGATCAGGCCAAGGCTCGTCAGCTGGAGCTGCAGGTACGGCACCACGGAGACGACGCCGACGAACGCCACCAGGCCCGCAAGCATCGGGCTGTCATAACGCGCGAGGAAGAAGTCCGGCTGCGTGTGGAGGCCCAGCCGTTTCCCCACGCGCCACACGGGCGGCAGGACGAAGAACGAGACGATGTAGGCAATCGTCGCGTAGGCCAGGATGTAGAACGCCGGCGCGCCGCGCGAGTAGGCCCAGCCGCTTGCGCCCAGAAACGTGAAGGCCGTGTAAACCTCGCCGGCCATCAGCAGCCACACGAGGACCACGCCGAACCGGCGGCCGCCGACGCTCCATCGCTCGAGATTCATCTCGCCGCGACCGCCGGCCACGATCCCGACGAGCGCCGAGCCGATCACGAAGACGACGATGATGACGAGCGGCGTCGTCATCGCGGCGCTTTGCCGGCATCGCCCGTGCCGCGCCCGACGAGCCAGTACGCGATGCCCAGGAACGCGGGCGTCGCGAACACCCAGGCCAGGATCCAGAAGAGCACGAACGGCAGGCCGAGCACGAGGGGCTCGACACGATTGACGAACGGAAGCGCCAGGATCAGCGCCGCAACCGGGACGGCCGCGGAAAGAAGCGCAAGTCTCGATCGCATGGTCAGCTCACGTTATGGTCGGACTTCGGACCTCGGACGTCGGACGATCTCGAAGTGCCCTAGTCCGCCGGCTCGATCTCGTGCTCCGCCGTCGTCACGAGCGCGACGGCCGGAACGATGATCGCCGCGCCGGCGAACATGAAACGATCGATCGGTTCGCCCAGGACCAGCCAGCCCAGAATCACGGCCACGACCGGGTTGACATAGGCATAGGTCGCAACCTTGGCGGTCGGCACGTGGCGCAGCAGATACACGTAGGCTGAGTAGCCGACCCAGGAACCGAACACCACGAGATAGAAAATCGCTCCGAGCCCGGCGTAGTCCCACGTGGCTGCGCGGTGCTCGCCGAGCGCGAGGGCGAGGACCAGATCGACGATGCCGGCAATCGCCATCTGCCACCCCGCGCCCACCAGCGGATCGACGCCGACGCGCCAGTGCCGCGCGAGCACCGAACCAAACGCCCAGCTGAACGACGACCCGAGCAGGCTGAAGGCTCCCAGCAACTCCCAGCCACCGAGCGACTGCGTCGCGCGGAGTTGCGGCCACAGCAGCACGATCATGCCCGCGATGCCCAGGCCCACACCAACCAGCGCCGCACGCCCCACGCGGCCGCCGCGCTTGAGCAGCACGTGCTCGATGAACAGGAACCAGATCGGCGTGATCGAGATGAGGAGTGCGGCCAGACCGGTCGGCACGTAGAGTTCCGCCCAGCCGAGCACCGCGTTGGAAATAGCGAGCAGCAGGATGCCGATGAACGCGAGCCGCCAGAACTGGTCGGGCGTTACCTTCGTCTTACGCCCGGACAGCCGGCAGAAGAGGAGCATCGCGGAGCCCGCGATGGAAAAGCGCATGCCGGCCATGAGGATCGGCGGAATTCGACGAACGGCAATGCCGATGCCGAGGTAGGTCGAGCCCCAGAAAACGTAGACCAGGGCGAAGGCAAGAATGACTTTGACGCGGCGGCTCGTCGGGCACCTCGCGGGGGGATCTTGAAAGTCCGGAGTCCGGGGTCCGGAGTCCGATGTGCGAAAGTCCGGAGTCCGACGTCCGGGGTCCAAAAGTCAGATTCCCGACTCCGGACCCCGGACTCCGGACGACATGTACCGCCTATCCGTTCTTCTTCTCGAACTCCCGCATGAACGACACGAGCGCGTCCACGCCGTCCTCGGGGAACGCGTTGTAGATCGAGGCGCGCATCCCGCCGACCGAGCGGTGGCCCTTCAGCCCGTCGAGGCCCGCCGCCTTGGCCTGCTTTGCGAACGTCTCTTCGAGCGCCTCGCTCGGGAGCCGGAACGTGACGTTCATGATCGAGCGGCTGTCCTTCTCCGCGTGCCCGCGGTAGAAGCCGGTCCGGTCGATCTCCGCGTAGAGCTTTCCGGCCTTGCGATCGTTGATCTTCTTGATCGCCTCGAGGCCGCCGAGGTTCACCAGCCACTTCATCACGAGGCCCACGACGTAGATACCGAAGCAGGGCGGCGTGTTGTAGAGCGACGGCTCCTTCGCCAGGGTGGCGTAATTCATCATCGACGGGAGCGACGCCGGGCCCTTGGTCACGAGGTCGTCACGGATGATGACCAGCGCGACGCCCGCCGGCCCTATGTTCTTCTGCGCACCCGCGTACACCAGCCCGAGCTTGCTGACGTCGATCGGTCCGCTGAACATGTCGGACGAGGTATCGACCACGAGCGGCACGTCGCCCGTGTCGAAGAACGAGGTGTACTCGACGCCCTGGATCGTCTCGTTCGACGTCATGTGGACGTAGGCGGCGCCCGGCGTCAGCTTCAGATCCGCCTGCTTCGACGTCCGCTTGAAGTCCGGGCCGGTCGTGTGGGCCGTGTTGACGGCGCCGATCTTCTTCGCTTCCTTGATCGCCTTCTCGCCCCACGCGCCGTTGACGATGTAGTCGGCCCAGCGGCCGGGACCGAGCAGGTTCATGGGCACCATCGAGAACTGCGTGCTGGCACCGCCCTGCAGGAACAGGATCTTGTAGTTGGCGGGAATGTTGGCCAGCTTGCGGATGTTCGCGTCGCACTCGGCGAGCATCCCCTCGAACACCTTGCCGCGGTGGCTGATCTCGAGCACCGACATGCCGACGCCGGGCAGCGACACCAGGTCGCGCTGTGCCTCTTCGAGCACAGGAAGCGGCAGGATGGCCGGGCCGGGTGAGAAGTTGTACACGCGCGTGGTCGTCGTTGTCATGATGGCGTTCTCCATGCCAGGAGTCAGGAATGAGGCATCAGGATTCAGGCGCTCGCGCCGCTCCTGATTCCCGGTCCTGATTCCCGATTCCTGATCCCTGATTCCTGATCCCTGATTCCTATCCTCAGACCGTCGCCGGCGTTCCCAGCGGCACGACAATGATGTCCATGATCTGCGGGCAGCTGTCCTTGATCGACGCGACGATCTCGGCCGGCACTTCATTGTCGATGTTGATCCGCGCGATGGCCGCCTCGGCGCTCTCGAAGATGATGTTCTCGGTCTCCTGCGCGTTGATGCCCGCCCGGCCCAGCTTGCCGAACACGCAGGCGAGCACGCCCGGCTGATCCTTGTGGCGGACGATCATCGTGTAGATGGCCGGCGTCTTCTTCGCCAGGTTCACGACGTTCGGCACGCGGCCGGTCTGCTTGAAGGTCTGCACGATGCGCACGGTCTCGGCCGCGATCGCTTCCTGCGCCTGGTCGGTGGACGCGCCGATGTGGTGCGTCCCATAGACCCCTGGCAGGCCGATGATCGGCGACGCGAACTCGGCCGTCGCGCTCGCCGGCTCCCCGGGATACACGTCGACGGCGACGCGCAGGTTCTTCTCCTTGACGGCCTTCGCCAGCGCCTTGTAGTCCAGCACGTCGGGGCGCGCGGTGTTGATCACGTAGGCGCCCGGCTTGAGGCGCGCGATCACCGCTTCGCTGACGAGGTTCTTGGTGAGCGGCCCGGCGGCGACGTGGATGGTCAGGATGTCGCACTTCTCGGCCACTTCACCCGGCGTGTCCGCCACGCTGATCCGTTCGGCGATGATGGCCGCCGAGGTGGGCCGGAACTGCAGCAGCAGCGGCAGATCCACCGGGATCGCGTCGCGGTCGACGCGCACCCCCATCTCGCTCCAGATCACCAGGTTCATGCCGAAAGCGAGCGCGCGCTTCGCAATCTCCTGGCCGATGCTGCCGAACCCCAGGATGCCGAGCGTCTGCCCGTGCAGCCCCTTCGATTTCGACGAATACTCCTTCTTGTTCCACTTGCCCAGGCGCAGCTCGGCCACGTTGTCCGGGATGCGCCGGTCGAGCCCGATCATCAGCCCGAAGGCGAGTTCCGCCACCGCGATCGAATTCTTGCCCGGGCAGTTCGACACGTAGATCCCGCGCTTGGAGGCGCCCTTCACGTCGATCGTGTTGTAGCCGGCGCCGGCGCGGACCACCAGCGCCAGGTTCCCCGCGTCGAGCATCGCCTCGTTGACGGCGGTCGAACGGACCACCAGCACCTCGGCCCGCGTTCTCCCGATCGCCTCGACCAGGGTGTCGTCCTTCAGATCCGGTTCGAAGATGACCTCGCAACCGGCGGCCTTGAGGCCCTCGATCCCGCTCTTCTCGAACTTGTCGGCGATGAGCACTTTCATGGCTGCCCCTTAAATAAGATGACAGAGGAGACCGTCCCGCAGTTTCGGTTCGAACCAGGTGGACTTGGGCGGCATGATCCCGCCCGCGTCCGCGATCCGCATCAGGTCGTCCACGCCCACCGGGAACATCGAAAAGGCGACCGCCGCCTTGCCCTGGTTGACGAGTCGTTCGAGCTCGCCCGTTCCGCGAATGCCGCCGACGAAGTCAACCCGCTTGTCGGTCCGGATGTCCGCGATCTTCAAGACCGGCGCCAGCACGTGATCCTGGAGCAGGCTGACGTCGAGGTTGCCGATGACATGACCGGGGCCGCCTGCGGCCTTGTCCGCCAGGCGGATCCGATACCACTGTCCGCCCAGGTACATCGACGCCTCGCCCTTGGCCACCGGCGACGGCGTGCCCGGCTCGACGGCGAGGTGCGCGCGCAACTCGGCCAGGAACGCCTCGGGCGTCCGGCCCGCGAGATCCTTGACGACGCGGTTGTAGGGCAGCACGTTCATCTGGTTGTCGGGGAAGGCCACCGCCTGGAACCAGTCGGCTTCCGCGCCCGGCTTGGCGCCGCCGTGCTCGGCCAGGTAGTTGCGCGTGCGGGCCGCGCTCGCGGCCCGATGATGGCCGTCGGCGATGTACAGGCACGGCAGCGCGGCGAACGCGCCGACCACCCGGGCGAGATCCTCGCCGGTCACGGTCCACACGGTGTGCCGCACGCCGTCCGGCGCCGTGAAGTCGAACAGCGGCGGGCATGCGGTCACGCGACGGGCAACCGCGTCGACCGCGTCCGAGGCGCGATAGGTCAGGAACACCGGACCCGTCTGCGCGCGCAAGGTCGTGATCTGCCGGGTCCGATCGTCTTCCTTGTCGCGGCGCGTGCGCTCGTGCTTCTTGATCAGGTTGCGATCGTACTCGTCCACCGAGTAGCACGCGACCAGGCCGGTCTGCGCGTGCGATCCCATGACGAGGCGATAGAAATAGACCGCCGGCGCGGCCTCCTGGACGAGCGGCGCGTCGCGCCGCAGCCGGTTGAAGTTGTCGAGCGCCTTCGCGTAAACGGCGTCGGCGTACGGGTCCGTGTCGGGAGGCAGATCGATTTCCGCGCGCGACACGTGCAGGAAGCTCAGAGGATTGCCGGCCGCCAGCGCCCGCGCCTCCTCTGTGTTCACCACGTCGTAGGGGACGGCGGCAATCTCTGCGACATTCGCGGCGGTCGGTCGAAGCGCTCGAAATGGATGAATGATGGCCATCGGATGACTTGTGAGAGGCGGTGCACGCGGGCTTGAACCGCACGTGTCCCGCGAACCCGGGTTGATCGGGAGGGCCGGCACTCCACCCGCCGCAACTGCCTGGCGGCAACCTGGCGAGAGCTGCCGCGACGGGGCGTCCGAACAGCCTACTTAGCGGCGAAGTCTCGTGTCAACCCTGGGCCGGGCGCCGGTCAGAGCTCACCGCGGGGCAGATGCAGGCTTCGCACCGGGTGCGTTCGGGGCGGCTGGCGGCGCGGAGTCGGCGATGAGCCTGGCCAGCGCCTGGTCGCGCTCGACCGCGAACTGGGCCATCGCCGCCGCGGGAATCGGCTCGCCCGGCGGAAGGCTCCGCTTCACGGTCTGCGGGTTGATGAATCCGCCGGCCTTCCGGATCCGGTAGTCGAGGTGCGGCCCGGTGGCCATGCCGGTCATCCCGACCCGGCCGATCAACTCGCCCTGGCTCACGTGCGCGCCGGCATGAACGCCCGGCGCAATCGCCGACAGGTGCATGTAATACGTCTCGTAGCCGCTGGCGTGCTTCAGGTGCACCACGCGTCCACCCTCGCCGCCCCACCCGGCCGACACGACCGTCCCGTTGGCGACGGCGATCACGGGGGAGCCTTGCGGCGCCGCATAGTCGATGCCCAGGTGCGGCCGGAAGATCTTGAGGATCGGATGAAAGCGGCTGCGCGAGAACCCGGAGGTGACGCGCGGGGTGAACTTGAGGGGCGAGGCCAGGAAGAACCGCCGCAGCGATCGACCCTGCACGTCGTAGTACCCGGGCTTGCCGCCCGGCGGCGTGAAGAGAATGGCCTGGTGGCGGCGCCCGTCGTTGTCGAACTCGGCGGCCACGATCGCGCCGTAGCCAACCGGCTGGCCTTCGCGCAGGACCCGGTCGAAGGCCAGCGCGAAGGTGTCGCCTGGCTGCAGATCGGTGTTGAAGTCGATCTCGCCGCTGAAGATGTCCGCCAGCGACACCGACAGGTCGTCCGTCTCGCCCGCCTGTCCCATCGCCGCGAAGAGCGACGGCGCCTCGCGGTTGATCTCGCCGCGAAGCGAGACGGGCAGGCGCTGCTTGTCGTAGGGCAGGACCTCGGCGCGCAGCGTCGTCGCTTCCTCGCCCGGCGTCGCGGCCACGCGAAGGTAGCGATCGCCGTCGATCTCGTACTGGAAATCGCGCAGCAGGCCGTCGGTCGTGCGCACGAGCTGGTAGGCATTGCCGGCGTGCAGGCGGCGCGGATCGAAGACCGCCCGCGTCTTCTCGATGATCGTGGGAATCACCTCTGCCCGCATCTCCAAATCGCGCAGCAGCGTGGCGAAGGTCGCCCGTGGCGGCACCCGGTCCTTGATGGTGGCCGTGTCGGGACGCAGGGAGATGTCCGCCAATTGCCCGCGCGTCGCCTCGGCGGGCGCCTGGTGCGCACAGGACGAACAGATGAGACAGGCAAGCAGCAACGCGGCAGCGGACCGTGGCGACATCGACCGGGAGTCTAGCAGGCGCCGGTGTCGCCAGGCTAGGGCGAAGCAGACGACGCGGCAGAGCTGGCGGGCTGCGCCTCGGCATGATGCCAGAGGGCGCTCGGCGCATCGCCGACCGCGCCGCGGAATCCGCGGTCACCGCAGGACGATGTGCAGCTTCCACTGTCCGTCGCGGGCCGTGCGAACGGCAATCTGCCGCCCACCAGGTGCCCAGGCGAACGCATCCACGTCGCGCTCGGCGATGACCCGCTTCATGCGCCCGTCTGGCCATGAGGCAATCCAGACGCCGTCGTCGGCCACCGCGAACACGATGCGGCCGCCGTCGGGCGAGACGGCCGGAATGCCCGCGATGCGGCCGCCGTCGGCCGGAACGTGAAGCGCGCGGGTCGCGCGCGTCAAGGTGTCGAAGACGACGAGACGATCCTCGGCCGCGTAACAAAGACGCTGGCTGTCAGGAAACCAGGACGCACCTTCGATCCGCACGCCGCCCGTGGATGCCAGCCGGCGCGCGGCGCCGTCCCGCATCTCCACGACCCAGATGGTCCACGGCCCCGGGCGCTTGAATTCGCGCGCGAAGAAGGCCAGCCGCGATCCGTCTGGCGCCCAGCTGGGCCCGACGGCCAGGCTCGTGCCGCTGACGCGCTTCGCGCCGCTGCGATCGCTTCGCGCGATCCACACGCCGTGCACACCGCCGCGCTCGGATTCGAACGCCACCCACTTCCCGTCGGGCGACACGCGGACACCGACAGTTGTTTCATCGCCGCCGGGATTCGTACGGAGATCCTTGTCCGCCTTCTGGCGCAAGGACGATGACGGCATCAGGTCGAACGGCTGTTTCGGGTGCGGGGCGACGGGTGAGGGCGAGGTCGGCGCGCTGGACGGACGAACGCCGCCCGCCGACGAGCATCCGGACAGCGGGCCGAACGCGACGCCGGCGACGAGCAACAGGCCCGACGCGAGCATCCGCGGGTAGTAATCAGCCACGCTCATGGGAACACCTCCCGCCGGCATCCGACCGGAGCGGCGGTCAACAGGAGGTGAGACAGCCAAGACGCGCGCCAGGACAGCCGGGGCGTCCGGCACAGCTGTTCCGGCGGCAAATCAACCGATTTGCGGAGGTCCGTGGCGGCGGCGGGCGGGCGCGGCGGGCGCCCGCATTCAGCGTCCTGCCGGGTTTCGATACACGGCCGGTTCACGGTTTCCTGACCGACCCAACCGTGACCACGCGGACGAGCCTACCTGGGCTGCTCGACGTTCACCTGGATGAGCTTCCGATATTTCACCGGTGTCCCGTCGCGCAGCGCAGGCTTGTAGCGCCAGCCGGCGGCGGCGTTCAGCAGCAGCGCATCGTAGGCCGGATTGATGGACTGACGCAGGGTCACGCGTTCCACCCGGCCTGTCTCGTCGACGACCACTTCGATCACTCCGGGACGCCACGGCGCGTTTGCGAGCAGGGTCTGTGACGCCGGGAACGGAGGGATATCCTGGCGCTGCACAACCGGCGGCGTCACGTGCGTGTCCGACCCGTCGTACATCGTCTTGACGGGCGGTGCGGGCGGCGGGGGCGGCGTGGGATCGGGTGGAGGCGCAGGCGGCTTCGGCGGAGCCGCCGCCCCTTTGGCCAGATCGAGGAAGCCGCCGGCAAGCGTCCGCAGGTCGTCCAGCCCTGCTGTTTTCTGATCGACGTCGGGATCGCCCAGCAGACCGATGACCCGGGTGAATTGATCGGCTGCGGCTGCAAACTCCTTGCGGTCGTACGTGGCTTTGGCCATCGCGTACTTCTGCTGGACGAGGCCGGGCAGCAGGCGGCGCCGCACGTTGTGGAACAGCGTGAGGACGCGCGGTGACGACTCGGCCTGGTCCGGCGAGAAGAACGGATCGGCCGTGATCAGATCCTCGAGCGCCTTGTTCGCTTCCGCGTCGCGCCCGAGGGCCAGCAGGCAGAAGGCCCGGTACTGATCGAGCCCGCGGCTGTCGCTCGCCGCGGCGCCGGCCGTTCGCAGCCGGTCAATGGCGGTCAGCGCGTCTTCGTACGCTGCCGACGCGTAGAGTGTCTTGATGGGTCCCAGCGAATCCTGCGCGGCCGCGATGCCGCCGAGCGAGAGCAGCAGCAGGCTCCCGCCGAGGGACCATGCGACGTGTGGTCGGTATCTCATTTTCGTAAGTCCACACTCAGCCGGGCCGGCGCGTTTGTCGTCACCGTGACGGCGTGTTTCTGTTCGCCCAGCTGTGGGTGCCTGAACACGACTTCGTGGGGCCCAATCGTCAGCGCCAGATTGCCGATGGGCGTTTCGCCCACGCGCTCGCCGTCCACCCACACCTCCGCCCAGGGCTGCGCGTTCACGCTCAGCACGCCCTTGGGCAGCTGCACCTTCACCGCCATGGTCTTGCCTGCCGTCACCTGCACCGTCTGCCGCGATTTGTAGCCAAGCGTGTCATTGACGATGTCGAGGTCGTGACGGCCGGCCGTGATCAGGATGCGATCGATCTGGCTGGTCCCGATGAGCTGCGTGCCTTCGAAGACCTGCACCTCCACGGGCGAACTGACCGACAGCCAACCGGAAACGGGGCCGCCCTTGGCCGACGAGATCGGCACGACCAGCGAGCTGGTGCCGCCCGGATCGATCGTCACTTCCTGCTGCACCGTTGCGCCGTCGGCCTGGAGCTCCACCTGGTGCCGGCCCACGGCCAGATCGTTGACGAGCAGCGGCGCAAAGCCTTTGCGCTCCCCGTCAACCAGCACCGTCGCGCCAGCGGGCTCGCTCGTGACCTGCAGCCGGCCGGTGGCCGGCACGGCCGGCGCATCGATGTACTGCGACACCTGCCCGCCCGCGGTGATCGTGATCGGAACGACGCGCGCCTGGCCGCCGGTCTCGAGCTCGAGCTGGTAATGACCGGGGGGCAGTGTCATCTTCACCGGCGTCGTGCCCCGGACGCGGCCGTCGATCTTCACGCTGAGGCCCGGCGGCTGCGATTCGACCACGAGCGTGCCCGTGGAGGACGGCGCGACCGACGGGACCAGGTACCGGAATCCGACGTAGCCACCCACCAGGAGCACCAGGAGCGCCGCGAGACCGACGGCCATGGGCACCATCCGGCTTTGGGCCTTGACAAAGACCCCGCGCTCGTCCTTGTCGGCCGTCGCCGCTCCGGCGCCGCTCCCAAAGAGTGACTCGAAGCCCCCCTGGTACCCACGCTCGAGGTCCTTGTCCTTCGCGTCGCGTCCGGCATCGGTCGCCACGGGCTTGACGGGCGGCGGCGTCGGGCGGACGGGTGGTTCGACTACCGCGCGGGGCGGCGGCGCCTCGGCGCGAACGGCGGGCGCGGGGATTGCCGTCACCGGCATCACGGACGCCCGCGCGGCCGGTTCCGGCGCGGCGTCGATCGGTGCAACCGATACGCGAGCGATTGGCGCCGTGGTCGGCGCCGCGGGCGCCACATAAGTCGGCACGGCCGGCGCGACATAGGTCGGCACCACGGGCGCGACGGAGGCCGGCACCGCGGGGGCGACGTAGGCGACGGGACTGGGATGGGTCACCGGCGCGGGCTCGTCGAGAAGATGATCGAGGTCCTCGATGACGCCGTCGAGTTCGATCGCCGCGTCCTCGGGTTCGCCGGACGGCAGCGTGATTTCCACGGCCTCGCCCTCGTCGTCGTCCGCCTCGTCGGCCGCGGGTTCGCAAAATCGCGGCGACGCGGCCGCCGAGCGCTGGTAACCGGCGAGGAACGTCTCCAGGGCGACCGGGGCGGCGACGTAGCTCGGTTCCGCGATGAGCAGCGCCTCGAGCTCCGTCTCTGCCTCGATGGCGGATTGAAAGGAGCGCCGCAAGTCGATCTGCAGCGCCCGCGCGAGCCAGGTTCGCAGCGGCTTGGACAGCGGCCGGCGGCCGCCGAGCGTCCGGTTCTCGGTCGCCATGGCGAGCAGTTCCGCCATGTGATCGGGGTAATCGTCGCCGGCGAGCGGGCACCCGAGCACGAGCGCCATGGCGATCGTGCCCAGTTGGGTGACGTCGGTGCGCGCGTCGAAGCGCGCGCTTCCGGCGGCTGGAGGAACCGCGATTCGCAGCTCCCGCCACAGACGGTCCCGCGACATCTCCAGCCGTTCGAGCGCGGAGCCAAGGACGTACTCGACGATCACCAGGCGCGCATGCGCCGTGACGACGACCCGCTCGGGACCGAGCGCGCCGTGCGCGACACCGCGGGCGTGCTGGTGGAGAATCGCGACGCCGTGCACGAGTTGCTTGATCAGGCACAGCGCGGCGTTGATGTCGAGTTCGAGATGCTGGTCCTGGACCGCCGAGAGGATCTCGGCAAGCCGCCAGCCGGCGACGTGCTCCGACACGATGGCCAGCCGGCCATCGGGCGGCGGCAGGCGATCGATCTGCCGGGTGCGCGCGTAGGCGGTGTGCTGGAAGTTGGCAAGGCGAGCCGCACGCTCGCGAAGCGCGAACTCGAACGACGAGACCGCCGTCAGCTCCGCGCGCAAGTGCAGGACTTCGAGCAGCTCGCCGTGGCCCGCGCCGGCCGTGATCAGCCGATCGCCAAGGCTGTCTCTGAATCCGTGCCTGGTGCCCGGTGTCGATCCAGGCAGTGCCGCCTCATTGGCGTTTCCCATACGTCCCCCTGACCCTCGAACGCGTGCCGAAGAAGCGAATTCTCGTGGGGCGGCGACGCGCACGCACCCACCCACTCGCCGAGCGCGTCGGTGCCCGCGGCGGCGCATCGCGCTCGTATTGGTATTGGCCTGCTGGTCTTCACTCAGCAGTAGTCATCTTCACGATCCGTGCAGAAGCGAGGTGCCGCGGGCCCACTCGGGCCGCGCGTGACGGTCCATCTTTGGACAGAGCAAGTTCTACGCGTGGTGCAACTCGCACACCACGATCTCATCCGTGCGCGGTTTGCGACAAGCGCTTGCCCAACCGTGATTTGCGGGCGTGGGGCGTCCATCCGGGGGGAGCGACAGGCCTCCGGGCGGTTACAGTCGTGTCGGTCGAGCTACCAAAGGTGTGATCCGGAAGACGAGACTGACCCCGAAAGAACGGCGCCGCGCGTCCCACGGAAACCGGCCACGTCCTAATTCGGAATAATTTTCAAAACCGTCAGCGGGAACGGCGGGACTCGTGTTCTGGCCGCAACGCGGCATCGCCATGTTGCCACCTGCGCGCCGGCGTGATAGAAACGCCAGCACGCGCAGTGCTGAGTAGCGCGACGAACGGCAGGTCCGAGCCCGATGCGCCCACTTCCGTCCGCCCCCCTGAGGAGAATCAGTCAATGAGGCGAAAACATCTTCTGGTGCTGGCGTTGGTGGCGATCCTGCTCGCCCTGCCGCTTGGCGCCGCAAACGAGAACATCAATTACACCGACATCAACAAGATCAAGGCCGAAGGCATGCAGCACTCGCAGGTGATGGAGCTGAACAGCTGGCTGGCCGACGTCTATGCGCCGCGGCTGACCGGGTCGCCGATGGCCGAGAAGGCCGCCAACTGGGTGGTCGGCAAGTTGAAGGAGTGGGGACTCGCCAACGCGAAGATCGAACCCTGGGAAAACCGGAACGGGTTCGACCGCGGCTGGACCAACGACAAGTTCTATATGGCGGCGGTCTCACCGGACCGGTTCCCGATTCCCGGCACGCCCACCGGGTGGACGCCGGGCACCAACGGCCTGCAGAGCGGTGAGGTCGTTCTCGTGACGGCCACGACACCGGAAGATCTCGCGCAGTACAAGGGCAAGCTGAAGGGCAAGTGGGTGATGACGCAGGAGATGCCCGACGTGCCCGCGTACTGGGATGCGATTGCGAAACGCTACACGCCCGAACAGCTCCAGGCGATGGAGTTGGCCACGGCGCCGCAGCCGGAGTTTGGCGTGACGCCGCCCGGCGGCGGGCGGCAGGGTGGGGCGCCGGCCGGGCGTCAGGGCGGGCCGGCCGCACCCGGCGCACCGGGCCAGCAGGCGGCAGCGGGACAGCGCGCCGGCGCGCCCGGCGCGCCGCAGGCACCGGCTGCGGCCGGCGGCCGCGGCGGACAAGGTGCGGCCAACGCTCGTAACGACTTCTTCCGGGCCGAAGGCGTGCTCGGAACGATTTCGACCGCGCCGCGCGGCCACGGCATCTACACGATCAGCGGCAACCGCGCATCCGACCCGGCCACGACGCTGCCTGCGATCGTGATTCCGGCGGAGCAGTACGGCCGCATCGGGCGCACTCTCGCCAAGAACATCCCCGTGACGATCGAAGCCGACATCAAGAACACCTACTACCCCAACCCGCCGGTCTTCAACGTCGTCGGCGAGATTCCCGGCACCGACAAGGCCGATGAAATCGTCCTGCTCGGCGGCCACATCGACACCTGGCACGCGGCAACCGGCGCGGCCGACAACGGCAACGGCGTGGCGGCGATGATGGAGGCGGTGCGCATCCTCAAGGCAACCGGCGTCAGGCTGCGCCGCACCGTGCGCGTCGGGTTCTGGGAAGGCGAAGAGCAGGGCCTGCTCGGGTCGCGCGAATACGTGTCGATGCACTTCGCGAGCCGCAAGCCGGCGCCCGCGGGAGCCGGCGCGGGGCCGGGCGGCGGTGGCGGCGGCCGCGGCGGCGCGCCCGTGCGTCTGGAAGATCTGGACGTGAAGGCCGACTACAACAAGCTGTCGGTCTACTTCAACATCGACAACGGAACGGGCGCGCTGCGCGGAATCTACCTGCAGGGCAATGACGCGGTGGCGCCGATCTTCCGCGAGTGGATGGAGCCGTTCCGCAACATGGGCATGACCACCGTCACGATTCGCAACACCAGCGGAACCGACCACCAGTCGTTCGATGCCGTCGGGCTGCCGGGGTTCCAGTTCATCCAGGACGAGGTCGAATACAACGCCATCGTCCACCACACGAACCTGGACACCTACGAACGCCTGCAACCGCGGGACAACGTGCAGATGGCCACCATCTGCGCGGCCTGGGCGTATCTCGCGGCAAACCGCGACGACAAGCTGCCGCGCAAGCCGTTGGCGACCGCGCCGCCGACGCGGCCGACGACGCATTAGGACCTCGCCGAAGGCTCAGGGCTTACGGCTTACGGCTTACGGCTTACGGCTTACGGCTTACGGCCTGTCTGGCTTAAGCCGTAGGCCGATGCCTTGAGCCCGACAGGCCCTGAGCCTTAAGCCCTGAGTCCTAAGCCTTTTGACGAGCCTCTTCCGTACCGTCCCGCCCATTCGCGCAGGCGGGCGGCCCGTTCGCGCGCCTCGGGTTGCGTCCCGAGGGCGTCGGCGGGCCACGGAAGCCGGTAGGTCCAGTTCGTGTCGGACACCGTCGCCGGCAGGTTGATCCGATCCCTCCACCCGAACACGTCCTGGACGGGCAGGATGAGCAGGTCCGACCCCGAGGCGCAGAGCACTTCGAGCAAGGCGTCGCGCAAGGCCGGCGTGAACGGTGCGGTCTGGACGTCGAGGCCGCCCACGATCGCGCGCAACATCGGAATCCTGCCGACCGCCGCCCGTTCCTCGGCCGGCGCCGAATCCCACCAGACGGCCATCGGTTCCGTGTCGTGCGTTCCCGAGGTCGCCACCGATGACGCCGGATACGCCACCGGGTCGCGGAACGGCTGCCCCGGCGCGTGCCATTCGCGTTCCCAGCGCAGCACGCGATAGCCGGGAACACCGAGATGCGCGAGCGACGCGCGGACGAAATCGGGCACGGTTCCGAGATCCTCGGCGATGATGCGCGCTCGTTCGCCGCAAAACGCGCCCAGCACGCGTTCGCCCTGCGCCAGCTGCTCGGGCTCGGTGGCCGGACGGAAGCGCGCCGTGCTGCCGTCGTGCGGGATGAAGTAGGTGCGGTAGAAGCCCACCACGTGATCGACGCGGTAGCCGTCGAAGAGCGCCGCGCTGCGCCGGGCGCGCTGGCGCAGCCACACGTCACCCCGCGCCGCCATCACGTCCCATCGATACACGGGCAGGCCCCAGTTCTGCCCGCTCTCGCTGAACGCATCCGGCGGCACCCCGACCGACGCATCGAGATCGAACAGGTCCTGGTTCGCCCAGACGTCGGCGCTGTCTCTGTCCACCATGAACGGCAGATCGCCGAAGAGCGCGACCGGGGACTGCTCGCGGGCCGCTCGCCACTGCAGGTCCGCCTGCCACTGCAGGTACTCGTAGTAGAGAATCTCGGCGGCCCGTTCGCGCCGGACCCGCGCCAGCGCATCCGGCTGGCGCGACTTCACGTCTTCGGGCCAGGCCATCCACGGGCGCTCGTCGAACGCCGCATGCAGCGTGCGGAAAAGCGCGTAGTCGTCGAGCCACCACCGTTGCTCCTCGCCATAGGCGGCGAGCGCCGCGGCCCGGGCGCTTCCCCGATCGAATTCCTCGCGCCGGAACCGATCGAAGGCGCGCCGCAGCGCCAGGTTCTTGATGGCCCTGACGCGAGCGTGGTCGATGCGGCCGGCGCGGCGCACGCGGTTCAGCGTGGCGCGCGCGGCGGCATCGAGGGCGGGCTCTCCGCCCGACGCGATGAAGTCGTCGACGCCGCGCAGGCTGATGAAGATCGGATCGATCGCCATCGCGGTGAACGCCGAGTAGGGAGACGTCTGTCCCGGCGCGGTTTCGTTGATCGGCAGGATCTGCAGGATGTCCTGGCCTGCCTGGTGCAGCCACGTCCCGACCACGGGAATATCCAGGATTTCACCGATGCCCCAGCTCGCGGCCGAGGGCAGCGAAAAGAGCGGGACGAGCAGTCCCACATGGCGGCCGCGCGAGACGTCAATCGCCATGGACCGGCGACGCTGCGCGCTCGAGCATGCGCGTGATGCCCGTCCGGAACTCGTCCGGCACGGGCAGCAGGCTGACGATGAGAAACGCTTCGCGGGGAAAATCGAAGAAGTAGCCCGGGTAGACCACGACGGCGTCCTCCTCGAGCAGCGTCACGACAAGGTCCTCCTCGCTCGCAGTCGCCGGCACCTGGACGACCGCGTACCAGCCGCCTTCGGCCGCGAGCAGCGTGCACGAAGGGTACCGCCTCGTCAGATGCACGAGCGTCTCGTAGTTCTCGCTGATGCGTGCCAGGATGCGCGCGCGGACCGCAACGCCACTGGTCATGAGCGCGCCGGCCGCCTGCTGGACGGGCGTGCCCACCGACAGGTAGCTGTCGCAGATGACCTCGAGCCGGCCCAGCGCGGGCCCGACGAGATCGTCCGGTCCGCCGACGCCAACCCACCCGAGCTTCAACTGCGGCAGCCCGACAGACTTCGACAGCCCGCCCAGGCTGAACGCCAGTATCTGCTGTGACGACAGGACGCCGGGGGGACGTGGAAGCAGAGTTTCCGCGGCCTCGTGCCCGCCTTGCCGGCCGCGTTGCCGCACGATGTCCGCTTGGCCCGCTCGCACCGGGACACGATCGGGCAACGGGAAGTCGGCGAACACTTCATCGCCGATGAGCGCGAGGTCGTGCTCGGCGCAGATCGCGGCCAGCGCGGCGAGATCGGGACCGTCGAGGAACGACCCGGTCGGATTGTTCGGGCTGACGGCGAGGATCGCGCGCGTGCGCGCCGAAATCGCCGAACGGACGCTGTCCACATCGACCGACCATCGCCCGTGGTATTCGAGCCGGTAGCCCTCGGCCTCCACATCGTCGAGCCGCGTGAGATGCTCGAACAGCGGGTAACTGGGGCGCGGCACGAGGACGCGATCGCCCGGATCGCAGAGCAGCTTGAACAGGATCGAGTAGGCCTCGCTGGTGCTCGCGGTGAGCACCACGCGATCGGCCGGCACGTGCACGCCCTTGCGCGCGAAGTCCTCCGACACGGCTTCGCGCGCGACGCGCAGGCCGAACGGCTGCGGGTCGTAGACGAGCGCGGCCGCATCGGCCAGCGGCGCCAGCAGGTCGTGCGGATAGCCCAGGCCGACCTGGGTGGGATTCGACACGGTCAGGTCGATCAGGCGCCGCGCAGACTTGCGGGCCCCGGCCAGGGCCAGCGCGAACCGGTTCGGCGCGAGATCGGACGGGACGCGACGGGAAAAGTGCATCGGATAGACAGTTGTTGGCAGTCGACGGTTGACAGTCGGCCGTTGCGCCGGCAACGGAGGGTCTACGGTCAACTGTGAACGGCCAACCATAAACAGTCAACAGGGCCGTGGACTCGGCTGTCGGCTTCCCAGCTTCGGGCTTCCGTGGCCGGAGCCTGGAGCCTGAAGCCCGAAACCCGTCGTGGTGTCCAGTGTGATACGCTGCCTTCCGTGGGCCGTCTCCGTTGCGGCCGCGCGCTCGCATGTTCGGCCGTCCTGCTCGGCGTTGCGTTTCTCTGCGCGCCCGGCGGCCGCTCGTTTGCCTCCGGCGTCTACACCACGACGCTGGCGCGGCTGACCTCGGCGTCACACCATCTCGCCCGCAAGGGACCGATCCCCTTCGTCCTCGACCTCTCCCGGCACAAGCGCACGAGCGCGGTGGCGAGCGCCTCGCACGCGGTTCCTGTCAACCACGAGCGGAGCAGGCCGCGCGCCGCCGTCGCCCGCGCCGTCGCGACGAACGAGCCCAAGGCGCCACGCCCCGGGGCGCGGGTCGCGGTGTTCGGCATCGATGCCGGCGACTGGGCCGTCATCGATCCATTGATCGCGCGCGGACATCTGCCGGCGTTTGCGCAGCTCGAGCGCGTGGCGGCCACCGGCGTCCTGAAGGCCGACGCGCCGCTGCTCTCCCCGCTCATCTGGACGACCATGGCGACGGGACGCAGGCCCGAGGACCACGGCGTGCTCGATTTCCTCGTCGATGCGCCCGGCGGCGCCGTGGCCCCCGTCAACGGCGGTTCGCGTCGCGTGAAAGCGATGTGGGAGATCTGGTCGAAGGCGGGGCGCAGCGTGCTCGTGACGGGCTGGTGGGCGACGTGGCCAGCCGATCGCGTGCAGGGGACGATCGTGTCCGATCGGGTCGCGGTGCCGCACCTTCGCCTGCCCGAGACCTCGCATGCCGGCCTCGTCTTTCCGCCCGACCGTTGGAACGACCTGGCGCGCCTGCGTGTCGCGCCCGACCAGATCGATCTCGCGACGCTCTCGCAGTTCGTCCCGGTCACGCCGCAGGAGTTCGCCGCGGCCGAGGAGAGCGCCCGGTCCACGTCCGGGTTGTATCGCGACAAGATCGCGCACCTGCGCGCCGCCCTCGCCGCGACCCGCACCTACGAACGGGTGAGCACCGATCTGATGGGAACGACGCGGCCGGATCTGTGGGCCGTCTACTACGAGCTCGTCGACACGGTGTCGCACCTCTTCGTGAAGGATCGGCGCGCCGAGGTGGCGATCGGCGCCGCCTATGGCGAGATGGATCGCGCACTCGCCGCCGCGGCAAAGGCCCTCGACCCCGACACATTGCTGGTGGTCGTCTCGGATCACGGGTTCTATCCGGCAGACGCCGGGATCCGCGAAGACCCGTCTGACCTGACCGCCGGCGCAACCGCCTGGCATCGCCCGGCGGGCATCATCGCCGTGACGACGGCTGGCGCGTTGAGCGGCGCGGCGAGCGCGCCCGCGCGATGGCGCGGCGGGTCGCTCGGCGTCGTGTCGCCGCTCGACATCCTGCCCACGCTGCTCTCGTGCGCGGGGCTTCCGACCGCGCGGGACATGCCCGGCCGCGTGCTGCCCGCCTGTGAGGGCGCCCCGGCGCTGCCCCAGGTTGTGAGCTACGGCGAACACGAGCAGCCGCTGCCTGTGTCCGAGCAGCCGGCGATGGCGAAGGCCGAATTGGAACGACTGCGGGCACTCGGCTACGTCTCGGGCGCCAGCGCGCCGAGTTCGCTCGCGCGGGTGAACCTCGGCGAAATCCTGTTCAGGAAGGGCGACTATCGCGGCGCGTTGCGCGAACTCGAAGCGCTGCTGCGCGTCGATCCGTTGAACGCCCGCGGTCTCGGTTCGCGTGGAGTTGGCGCGCGCGCGCCTGCTCGGCGATCGGCCCGATGCCGCGCTCGACGTCATGGCGGCACTCGCATCGTCGCGTGACGTCGAGACGATCCGGGGCGCGGCGCTGTCGAAGAAAGCCGACTGGACCGCGGCGGCCGGCGCCTACCAACGCGCGCTGGCGGACGGCGCCCCGACGGTCGAGTTGCTGAACGGCCTGGGTTACGCGCAGCTGCAGGCTGGCCAGAAGGGACAGGCCGCGGCGACGTTCGAGCGCTCGCTGCAGCTCAGGCCGGACCAGGCAGACATCAGGAAACTGCTGGACATGTCCCGCCAGGGCGGGTCCGGCAAGGGGCCCGCCGAGGATCAGGCGCCGCGGCAATGAAGCGGCATGCGCCCGTGACCGCCCGACCAGGCCCGCGCCGGGCCACGGTCGCTCGTTTCGCGCCGGTCCGTCCCGCCCGGCGGCTCATGCCCTGGCTCGTTGCGCTCGGCGTGCTCGCTGCCGGAGCGCTGGCCAAGGCGGGACGCGCGGCCGAAGCGGTGCCGTACTTCGAACGGGCCGTCGCGGCGGGCGTCGAGAGCCCGGTCGTCTGGAACAGCCTCGGTTTCGCACGCCTCGAAAGCGGCAACAACCCGGGCGCGATCGACGCGCTCCATCGCTCGCTTCGCGTCAAGCCGGGGCAGCCGGACATCGTCGCGATGCTGCAGAAGCTCGAGGGACGCCGATGACCAAATCGCGGCGGCGACAACACGACCGCCGTGCCGCGCCGGCCGTGTCGTCGCGCATGCGCTGGCCGCGCGCCGTCCTCGTGGCGCTGGCCGTGATCCTCGTGGTCGCGTTCGCGCTGTATCGAGTCTCCGGAGGCCGGCGCGCGATGCGCCCGGCGCCGGGCGCCGCGCGCCCGCTGAACCTGCTGCTCATCACGCTCGACACGACGCGACCGGACCATCTCGGCATCTACGGCTACGAGCGGGCACGCACACGTCACCTCGATCAACTGGCCCGGGAAGGTGTGCGCTTCGAGTGGGAGCTGTGGTTGGCAACGAACACAGTGCTCGCTCGAAAGACAACTTCGTGACTTGGGAAGCCCGCAAGGTTTCCTGCAATCGCAGCGCCAGACCCGCGCTGTTTCGACCCGCGCGGGCACCGCGCCAAGCGTGTGATCGCGCGGGATTTGCAGACTCGACCGGAACCGCACGTCGGCGCGCGGCCCGCCGGATTCAAATATTGAGAACTGAAAATACGCGCGGTTGGATTGTGGCGGCCGGAGCGTAGGGATCAGGAATCAGGAGCCAGGAGTCAGGAATCGGGGATCGATCCGGCGGCGCGCGACCGCCGGCGTCGCTGCGCCGCCGCGACGCAGCTCAGCGTTCACGACGCGGACCCGCGCCCGAATGTGAGACAATTCGCGCCGTGCGCCTCACGTCGTCTCTCGCCAGGTCGCTTCTCCTCGTCGCCGTGCTCGCGTGCGTCGCCGCGGGAGCTGGCCTGTTCTGGGCTACCCACCGGCGCCCGGCTACACGTCCCGTCAGCGCCGGCGCCAATCTCGTCCTCGTCACGATCGACACGTTCCGCGCCGACCGCGTGGGCCGCGGCCTGACGCCGACGATTGACCGGCTGGCCGCGCGCGGTCTCGCGTTCACGACCGCGCGCACGGTGGCGCCGTTGACGCTTCCCGCGCACGTGTCGCTCATGACCGGCCTCTTCCCGCCCGTTCACGGCGTGCGCGAGAACGGCACCTACCGGTTCGACGGCAAACACGCCACGCTGGCGCGGCTGCTCCACGAGGCCGGCTACCGGACCGCGGCGTTTGTGGCCGCCTACGTGCTCGATCGCCGATTCGGTTTGAACGACGGCTTCGATCTCTACGACGACCAGATCCAGCGCGACCCCGATGCCGTCGTCCGGCTCGACGCCGAGCGCCCCGGAAACGTCGTTGCCGATCGCGCAATCGCCTGGCTGCGCAGCGTGCGCGATCCGGCTGGTGCGCGCGTGCCGTTTTTCCTCTGGGTGCACTTCTACGACCCGCACGCGCCTTACAACCCGCCGCCACAGTTTCTCGAGCGAGCGCACGGGCAGGCCTACGATGGCGAAGTCGCGTTCGCCGATGCCCAGCTTGGCCGCGTCCTGGCCGCCGTGGACGAGATCGGCCGGGCACAGGACACAATCGTCGTCGTTGCCGGCGATCATGGCGAGAGCCTGGGCGAACACGGCGAGCACACCCACGGCATGCTGCTCTTCGAGGCGGCGGTGCGCGTCCCGCTCGTGCTGGCGGGTCCCGGGGTGGCACCAGGCGTTCGCCGGCAGGCGGTCAGCACCGTCGATGTGGCGCCGACGATCCTGCGACTGCTCGGACGGTCCGTGCCCGGCGACATGAAGGGAGCGGATCTCCTGCGTGCGGACCGGCAGTCGGGCACCGACGTCTATAGCGAGACCCGCTATCCGCGCGCCGCCGGGTGGAGCCCCGTTTACAGTGTTGTGGAAGACCGCTGGAAGCTCATCCAGTCATCCGCCACGAAGCTGTTCGATGTGAGCGTCGATCCCGGCGAGCAGCACGACGTGGCGCGCGAGCACGAAACGCTGGTCAGAAGCCTCGCGGCCCGCCTCGCCCTCATCCGCGCGGAAGGTGGCGCGTCCGCCGATCGCCGCGAGCGTTTGCCGGCAGACGTGGCGGCCCGGCTGCGCGCGCTCGGCTACGTCGCGCCGGCCACGGAACCGGCCGTCGAGTCGGGACCCGCGGCCGCGGCGGATCCGGCGACCGTCATCGATGCCTGGACCAGGTTCGAAGATGCGCAGAACGCGATGACGGCCCGCGACTATTCGCGCGCCGTCGCGCTGCTCAAGACGCTGGTCGATGCGTACCCGGATGCGACGGTCTTCGAATCGAGCTACGCGCAAGCGCTGCAGGACTCGGGCGACGTGCGCGGCGCGGTGGCGCTCGCCCGGCGCGCGGTCGCGCGCCATCCGCGCGACCCGATGCTCTTCCACACGCTCGCCGTCGCCGCGCGCGACGCGCATCAGCCAGGCGAGGCGATGCGCGCCGAGCAGGCGGCACTGGCGCTCGATGCGGCCGACCCGACCGTGCACAACGGCATCGGCCTGCTCGACGTCGATCTCGGACGACTCGCGGACGGGGCCGTCGCATTCGAGCGGGCCGTCGCGATCGACCCGACCAACGCGCAGTACTGGACGAACCTGGGCAACGCCCGTCGCGGCGTCGGGGCGACATCGGCGGCCGAGCAGGCATACCGCCACGCGCTCGAGATCGATCCGCGCGCCTCGGACGCCGCCAATGGCCTGGGTGTGCTGCTGGTGCAGGCGGACCGCCCATCGGACGCGATTCCCTGGTTCCAGCGGGCGCTCGAGCACACGACCGGCTTCTACGAAGCGCGGCTGAACCTGGGGATCGCCTGCCAGCAGTCGGGGGACCGCGCCGGCGCCGAGGCGGCATATCGCGAGGTGCTGCGCGCGCCGGCCAGCTTCGCGCACGAACGCGAGGGGGCGCGGAAGCTGCTGGAGGGGCTGGGACGCCGGCCGAAGTGATGGAAACGCGGACCCGCGTCTGCCTGGCCGGTCGCACCGCGTCCCGGCGCGGTCCCCGCGGAAGAGCGGCTGCGCGGCATTCGCGACCGCTCGTCGCTCGGGTCGCGGTCACGGCCAGGGGCCGTGAGCCCGCTCAACCTCGCTGATCCCCTGGGCCGCTCGCCGCTTTACCCCTGTCGGGTGTCGCGGTGCCGCGACGGGCCGCCGTGCGACCGGCCAGGCGGACCCGGTTCGGAATTTCTGTGGGCTGAAGCCTGGAACGAACCATGCGCAAAGCCGCACCATACATACTCGTGGTGATGCTCGCGGCCGTAGCGGGCGGCGTCTTTCTGCGGTATCGCGGCGGACGCGAGGCTGCGTCGACCGCGCCGGTGGCGCGCGCCGGCACCGCCCGCCATCTCGTGCTGGTGACGATCGACACGCTGCGCGCCGATCATGTGGGCGCCTACGGTTATCGCGCGGGCACGACGCCCTCGCTCGATCGGATTGCGCAAGGCGGCGTCCGCTTCGACCGCGCGTACGCGCCGGCGCCGATCACGCTCGCATCGCACGCCAGCATGCTCACCGGCCGCTACCCGGCGGGCCACGGTGCGCGCGACAATCTCATGCCCGTCAACGCGAGCGTGCCGACGCTCGCCACCGTGCTCCACGACCAGGGATTCCAGACGGCGGCCTTCATCGCCGCGTTCCCGCTCGACCATCGCTTCGGCCTCTCGCGCGGGTTCGACGTGTACAGCGACCGGATGCCGCGCGGCCCGGAAGGGAAGCTCCTCAACGAGCGTCCGGGCCGGCAGGTGGTAGACGAGGCGCTCGGCTGGCTCGAGGCCCATCGCGGCGGGCGGTTCTTCCTCTGGGTGCACCTGTACGAGCCGCACGCGCCGTACGGCGATCCGGCGCACGCCGCGGGCCGCAGCCCCATCGAGCGCTACGACGATGAGATTCGGACCGCGGACGGGCAGGTCGGGCGGCTCCTCGATGGTCTCGGGCCCGTCCTTGCCGACACGATCGTCATCGTCGTCGGCGACCACGGCGAGGCGTTCGGCGAGCACGGCGAGATCGGCCACAGCATCTTCGTCTACGACACGACGCTGCACGTGCCGTGGGTGATGATGGGCCCCGGCATCACAGCGCGCGGTGCCGCCATCACCGACCCGGTGTGCCTGATCGATCTCGCGCCCACGCTGCTCGCGCTGCTCGGCACAGGGAAGATCGACGCGGACGGCGTCAACGTGCGCCCGCTCATCGATGGTGGTCACCTGCCCGCGCGCGATCTCTACGCCGAGTCGTTCGCCCCGCTCGTGGATTTCGGCTGGAGCCCGCTTCGCGCGCTGCGATCGGGCGCGTGGAAGACGATTGCCGCGCCGCGCCCCGAGATGTACGACATCGAACGCGACCCGAACGAAACGACCGATGTCACCGCGCTGCACCCGGACGTGCAGAAGAAATTCGCCGACCGGATCGACCGTTACTCGCCGGCGGAGCTGGCGCAGTCGCCCGATGCGATCGTGACAAGCGATCGCGAGGCGGCCACGAGGCTGCGAGCGCTCGGCTACGTCCAGGGCACGCGTGAGAAGGCGACGGCCACCGGGCGCGCCGACCCAAAGGACCGCCGCGAACTGGCCGCACGGATGGGACTGGTCGTGTCCGGCGAGCTGCAGGGCAAGGCGCTCGAGGACGCGCTCCGCGCGATTCTCAGGGACGACCCGGGCAATCCGCAGGCACACCTTCGCCTCGGCGATTGCCTGCTCGACCAGGCGCAGTGGGCCGAAGCCGAGCGCCATTTCAGTGTCGCCATCACCGGCGATCTGCCGTCGGTGGACGCCTATTTGGGACTCGCCGCCTGTCAGTCCGCGCTCGGACGGCGTGACGCCTCGGAACAGACCCTGCGCAAGGCGCACGAACTCGAACCCGACAACCCCGTCGTCTCGGCGAACCTGGGGATCCTGGAGTCACAAGCCGGTCGGGCCGACCAGGCGATTCGATCGCTCACCGAAGCGCTGGTTGTCGATCCCGACTTCCACGAGGCGCGCTTCAACCTGGCGCTCGCCTACGCGCGGGCCGGACGCCGGCAGGACGCGGAACGCGCAGCCCGGGACCTGCTTTCGCGGCTCCCCGCCGACGCGCCGCAACGCCCGGAAGTCGAACGGCTGATCGCCGCGCTCGGACGATAACGGGAAGAAGGCTCAGGGCTTAAGACTTAGGGCTCAGGACCCGACTGGGCTCATGGCCAGGCAGGCTTAAGCCAAGGTCAGGCCCTAAGCCCTAAGACTTGAGCCCTCTCCGAAGCGCCCCGAGAAATCCAAGTCTCCGGATAATCATCCGAGCCTTTTTGGAGAATCGCAGCACATTTCACGTTTGTTACTGCAGAGTCGGCCCAAAAGCGGCACAATCTCCGTGGCGCGTGAATTGCTGAATTCTGCGACTGCCCCCGGACGGTCCCTGCGCCGGACCGCGACTTCCGACACACTCCCAACCGCCCCCGTTTCGATTCGTCCGTCGTGTACGGCGAACCTGGTCGTACGGCTCTCGCAGCACTCTTCGATTCCCTAATCCCGGGCGCTAACTCTTTAGGAGGTACGGCATGAGAAGAAGCCACGTCCTTGCGGCGTCGCTCTTCGTGGTGGTGGCAATCCTGGCCGTCCAGCCGGCATTCGCCCAGCAGACCACGGGGAACATCGCCGGGCGCGTCGTTGACGATCAGAGATCCGCGGTTCCCGGCGCATCGGTCACGGCCACCAACACCCAGACCGGCGCCAAGCGCAGCGTCACGTCCGACGCCGAGGGCATGTACCGGTTCACGGCCCTGCAGATCGGCACCTACGACCTGATCATTGAGCTCAGTGGCTTCGCGACCGTCGATCGGAAGGCCGTCCAGGTCTCCGTCGGACAGACGCTGAACCTGGACATCGGCCTGAAGATCGCGAAGATGGCCGAGACCGTCACGGTGACCGGCGAAACGCCGCTGGTCGAAACCACGTCGTCTTCGGTCGGCGGTGTCGTGGACGTGGCGAAGATCGAGAGCCTGCCGCTCAACGGCCGGCAGTTCGCCAACCTGGCGATGACCATCCCCGGCGTCGGCATGGGCTTCCACTCCGACCCGACCAAGAGCACGCAGTACTCGCCGCAGATTGGCGGCGGCAACGGCCGCAATGTCAACTACCAGATCGACGGCGGCGACAACAACGACGACACGGTCGGCGGCCTGCTGCAGATGTTCCCCCTGGAGGCGATCCAGGAATTCAACATGGTCACGCAGCGCTACAAGGCCGAGTACGGCCGCAGCAACGGCGGCGTGATGAGCATCGTCACCAAGGGCGGCACCAATCAGCTCAAGGGCAGCTGGTTCACGCTGGGGCGCGACAAGTCGCTCAACGCCCAGACCGAGACCGAGAAGCTGAACGGCATCGACAAGCAGGACTACCGCCGCTATCAGTTCGGCGGATCGTTGGGCGGCCCGATCGTGGAGAACAAGGCGCACTTCTTCGCCGCGGTCGAGCGCACGCAGCAGGACACGAAGCAGTCGGTGAACACCTCCGGCCTCTTCCCGAGCCTTGACGGCATCTACCCCGTCGGCTACCGCGAGACCCTGTTCACCGGCAAGGTGACGGCGAACGTCACGACGAACCAGTACCTGTCGGTGCGCTACGGCCGGAACTCGAACTCGCAGCCGTATAACGCGGGCCCGCAGGCGCCGCCCAACGACTGGGGCGACACCAAGAACACGTTCAATTCGGTCAACCTGAACCACAACTGGATCCTGGGCGGCTCGAAGCTGAACGAGTTCATCTTCCAGTACGCGGACTTCTCCGACTACATGACCGCGCGCAGCAACCTGCCGTACGAGAGCTTCCCGAACGGCGTCGCCGTCGGGCAGGACATCAACACGCCGCAGACGACGATCCAGCACAAGTTCCAGTTCCGCGACGACTTCTCCTGGCACAAGGGCGGCGGCTGGGGCCTGGGCCACGACTTCCGGACCGGCATGAACTTCATCTACGAGCCGCGGCTCTACGTGACGTTCAACACCGGGACGCTGGCGTACCAGTACACGCACCTGACCAACGACCCCAACGGGCCGATCACGGCGGTCAGCAGGGGCGGCGGCGATTCGTCCGCCAACATTCCGACCAAGCAGTTCGGCATGTACTTCCAGGACGACTGGCGCGTGCACGACCGGTTGACGTTGAACCTGGGCCTTCGCTACGACCTGAACACCGGGTTTGCGATCGACCAGTCGAAGAACCCGAACTTCGTCCTGCTCCAGCAGGCGGGCGCCGCCGGCAAGCTGGCGGGCATCATCGGGTTGGAGGACTTCGGCCTGCCCTCGCGCGAGGATTACAACAACGTTCAGCCGCGGCTCGGCTTTGCGTGGGACGTCAAGGGGAACGGAAAGGACGTCGTGCGCGGCGGCTGGGGCATCTACTACGATTTCGGTTACACGAACGCCAACATCCTGTTCGCCGCCATCAACGCCAACGGCGTCGGGGCGGGCACGATCTTCACGGTGAGCGACCAGAACGGCATCAAGAACCCCAACGGGACCTTTTTCAAGGTCTCGGACCCCATCAGCAACATCGCGAGCCAGAACGAGGCCGGCGCGCTGCCGATGGGTTCGCACGTCGCGTCTCCGCGAATCCTGCAGCCGTACACCATGCAGACGTCGGCGGGCTGGTCGCACGAATTCAATCCGACGACGGTCGTTGATATCGACTACGTGCACATCAACGGCCACGATCTCGGCCTGCGGTGGCCGCTGAACACGCGGGTGGGCGGAGCGAGTTCGAGCTTTCCTCGCCGCCTGGACAACCTGGTCGCGGGCACCCTCGCCCCGGCGAGTATCACCTTCGACATCTCGAAGGGCACCAGCCAGTTCGACAGCATCAACTTCGGGATCCGCCGGCGGATGGACAAGCGCGTCCAGTTCAACGCCTGGTATTCGCTGTCCAGCGCGAAGAGCATGGGTTCCACCGGGGTCGACGAGCTGTCGGGCAATTTCGTGCAGGACACCACCAATCCCTTCGCGCCGGTGCAGACTGGTCCGTCCGGGCACACCGACGCGCGCCACCGGATCACGCTGAGCGCCGTGATCGAAGCGCCGGGCGGCATCAACATCTCGCCGATCTTCCGTTACCGCTCCGCGCTGCCGGTCATGATCCTCTACGGCTACGACAACAACCAGAACGGCGTGAACAACGACATCTACACCGAGGCGTACGCGTTCGCCGGCCTGGACGCGAACGGCAATCCGACGATCAAGTCGCTCGGGGAATGCTCGACCATCAACTGCGGGCGCGGCACCAGCCTGTCGGTCTTCAACCTGCGCGTCAGCAAGGTGATCCCGCTGGGCAACCGGATGCACCTCGAAGCGATCGCCGAGGTGTTCAACCTGTTCAACGCGCTGAACCCCGGTGACTTCATCGGATCGTTCTTTACCGGTTCGAAGAGCAGCCACTCGTTGAATTCGGACTTCCTGCGGCCCACTTCCTTCGCGGGCGACTTCCAGATGCCCGAGCAGCGAGTCGGCCAGATCGGGTTCCGGTTCACGTTCTAGGGACTGGGGACTAGGGACTAGGGGCCAGGCGGGACCGTTCCGCCTGGCCTTTTTTCGTCTCCTCGCCCCGAGTGGTAGAATCGCGCCCGCCTTTGTTTTCTCCAGGAGAATGCCAGCCATGCACAGGAACCAGGTCGCGTGGATACTCGCGCTCGTTGCGGCGCTCTTCGTCGTCTCCGCCCCGGCCGGCGCCCAGACCGCGGCGAAATATCTCACCCCGCCCAAGGTCGTCGTCGACATCCTCGACGCCAGGCCGATCCCGCAGACGATCGTCAGCCCGACGCGGCAGCAGATCGCGCTGCTCGACCGGAAGAGCATGCCGACCATCGCCGAGCTGGCGCAGCCGATGCTGCGTTTGGCGGGCACGCGCATCAACCCGAAGACCAACGGGGCGCAGCGCGTGTCGGGCGCGACCTACGCCATCACGCTGAAGAAGATCGCGGGCGGCGCCGACGTGAAAGTGACGATGCCGCCGGCGCCGAACATCGGGTCGGTGAGCTTCTCGCCCGACGGCCGGCACCTGGCGTTCACGCAGACGACCGCGGCGGGAATCGCGCTGTGGGTGGCCGATACGACGACCGGCGCCGCGAAGGCCGTGACCGCGCCGTCGCTGAACGGCACGGTCGGCGCGCCGTGCGAGTGGCTCGATGATGGCAAGGCGCTCCTGTGCGGTTTCGTGTCGGCGACGCGCGGCCTGCCGCCCGCCGAGCCGAAAGTGCCGGCCGGGCCCAACGTCCAGGAGAGCTACGGGAAGGCGGCACCGGCCGCGACCTACGAGGACCTGCTGAAGGACGGCCACGACGAAGCGCTGTTCGAGTACTACTTCACGAAGCAGCTCGCGGTGGTGAACGTGGCAACGGGCACGAAAACCGTCGTCGGCAAGCCGGGGATCATCCTCCAGGCGTCGTTCTCGCCGAACGGGCAGTTTCTCCTCGTCGCGCGCGTCAAGCGCCCCTTCTCGCACCTGGTGACCGTGGGCGAGTTCCCGATGGATCTCGAGGTGTGGACGAAGAGCGGCCAGCTGGTGAAGAAGGTCGCCGACGTGCCCTCGGGCGAAGGCGTCCCGATGATGGGCGTCCGCACCGGGCCGCGCAATTTCCACTGGCATCCGCTCGATCCCGCGACCATCGTCTGGGTGGAAGCCATCGACGGCGGCGACCTGCGCGCCAAGGCGCCGTATCGCGACCGCTTCGTGTCGCTCAAGGCGCCGTTTACCGGCGAGCCGGCCGAGATCATCAAGACCGAGAACCGGTCGCAGGGCATCCTGTGGACCGACAAGGGCATCGCGCTCGTCAGCGAAGTGTCGCGCGGCGCGAAGCGCATCAGGACGACGTGGCTCGTGGACGGATCGGGCGCACCACGCAAGGTGTGGGAGCTCGACTCCGCGGATCGGTACAAGGACCCGGGGACGCCCGTGATGCGGACCAGCGGACCGGCGGCCGGGCGGGCGATCCTGCAGATTGGCGACACCATCTACCTGCAGGGCGCTGGCGCCGGCGCGCAGGGCGATCACCCGTTCCTCGATCGGTTCAACCTGAAGACGCTCACGAGCGATCGCGTGTGGCAGTGCCAGGGCGAGAACTACGAGACGGTGGTCGCATTGATGTCCGACAACGCCAGGACGATCCTGACGCGGTACGAGACGTCGAAAGAGCCGCCGAACCTCTTCGTGCTCGACCTGGCCGGCGGCAGCAAGCGCCAGGTCACGCAGTTCAAGGACCCGGCGCCGCAGCTGGCGGGCGTGCAGAAGCAGTTCGTCACCTACAAGCGCCAGGACGGGGTCGAGCTGAGCGGCACGCTCTATCTGCCGCCCGGCTATCAGAAGGGCCAGAAGCTGCCGCTCATCATGTGGGCGTACCCGCGCGAGTTCACCGACGCGGCGATGGCGGCGCAGGTCACCGGCTCGCCCTACCGCTTCAACACGGTCAGCGGTCCCTCACACATGTTCCTGCTGACGCAGGGTTACGCGATCTTCGATGACCCGAAGATGCCGATCATCGGCGCGGGCGAGACCGCCAACGACACCTACGTCGAGCAGCTCGTGTCGAGCGCGCAGGCCGCGGTGGACAAGGTGGTGGAGATGGGCGTGACCGATCGCGATCACATCGGCGTAGGCGGCCACAGCTACGGCGCCTTCATGACGGCCAACCTGCTCGCGCACTCGCGGCTGTTCAAGGCCGGCGTGGCGCGCAGCGGCGCCTACAACCGCACGCTGACGCCGTTCGGCTTCCAGAGCGAGGAGCGCACGTTCTGGGAAATCCCGGACGTCTACATCAAGATGTCGCCGTTCCGCTATGCCGACCAGGTGAAGGACGCGATCCTGCTCATCCACGGCGAAGCGGACAACAACTCGGGCACGTTCCCGATCCAGTCCGAGCGGATGTACATGGCGCTCAAGGGCCACGGCGCGACGGTGCGCTACGTGACGCTGCCGCTCGAGGCCCACGGCTACTCGGCGCGTGAATCGGTCCTGACCACGCTGGCCGAGATGATCAACTGGTTCGACAAGTACGTGAAGGCGGGCAAGACGACGGATCAGAACTGAATCGGAGTCTGCGAGTGGTGAGTCGCGCCAAGGACGGGCGCTGCCGCGGCCCCCGACGAGCCGTCGGCCGTCGGGGAAAACACCACGACGCCACCTCGCTTTCCGAGCTTCGGCCGCCGGCAGCCTCCGCGGGGCCCCCGGCGCGGCAGCCGCGCTGAGGTGCGAGCGGCTTGGTGTGCGGGAGTGGGCGCCGGTCGGCCGCCGGGGAAAGCTCCGTGTCGCGTGGCGTTTTCCGGATCGACCGCCGACGACCTCCAAGGCTCGTCGCTGGCCGCGGCCGCGCCCGTCCTCGGCGATGATTGCGAATGGCGGTCGTCTCGAGTAGTGCGCGGGTAGACCTAACGCCAATGCCTTCGGAAACTCGGCGCCGTTCCCGCATCGCAGCCGGCTGGCTGCCGCGCTGCGGACGGCGGCCAGCGCGAGGCGGGCCACCGGGCGCGACCCGCCGTCGCTCGCCTTTGGCGAGTTATGGCGAGGCTAGGCCGTAGCTGCGCTGGTTGCGCGCGCAGCGGAGTCGGGGCCGTAGAGTCAGGACAAGCGGCAGGCGTCGAAATCCGAGGCGAAGGCCAACCGCACACGGGGTCAGGTCTCAGACCTGACCCCGAGCGATGGGGCCCACGCACCCGTCCTGCACCCCGCGCCGTTCTTCGGACGATAAGGGCACCCCACCGCGGCTGCCGCAGTGGGGACCCCGCCGCCGTAGCCGAGGATTTGCCGAAGACTGGGCTCGAGCGGTGGCCCGCCTCGCGATGGCCGCAGGATCGCGGCCCAGGGCCACCAAGCCGAGCTGGGTTGGGGAGATTAACGACGAGCCCGAGTGGGGGCCGATTTCCCGGGCTCGTCGATTGGGGGCCTTGTTGAGGCGACACGTTGTCGCCTACCACATCCCCAACTGCAATTTCGCTGCCTCCGACATCCGGTCGGTTGTCCAGGGCGGTTCCCACACGACTTCCACCTTCACGTCGGTCACGCCCTCGATTTGCCGTATCCGATTCTCGACTTCCGACGGGAGTGTCTGCGCCGAAGGACACGCCGGCGCGGTCAACGTCATCTTGACGTTTACGCTGCCCGTCCGCTCCACACGAAGTTCGTAGATGAGGCCGAGCTCCCAGATGTTGACGGGGATCTCCGGGTCATACACGCCGCTGATGGCCTCGATGACCCTCGGCTCGAGCAGCATCTGCGTCGCCTGAACTTCCAATGTCCTCTCCTTTGGCGCCTTTTGGTTGCGGAAGCCCGAACTCTCGAGCCGAGAAGTTCGTTGAGGCACCGGATGGCCCGCTCGGACGACGCGGCGGCGGCAGCCGGAGCGGCCGCGCCCTCGCCGAGCCGGCTCCGCAGTCGGGGAACACGTCCTCGCGCTGCTCGCTTTCCGCCCGTCGCCCGACGGCTTGCGCGACGGCTCCCCGCCGCAGAACCCGCAAGGATGCCGCGGTGGGGGCCCGCCGGCGCGCTTCGCCGGAAAAGCCTCGCGATGCTCGTCGTGTTTCGCCCCTCGACGCTTGCTCGGGGCGCCCTGAGCACAGTCGAAGGGCGGAATCGACCGCCGACTGCTCCGCATGGCTCGGCGATGACGCGGTCGCTCCGGCCGCTCAACGCGGCGAACACACCGGGCGTCCAGACCGCGTCGAAGGAGCGGTTCTACCCCGGCCGCGAGCCTGCGGAGCCGCCGGTCGCCGACGCGGCACCCGAGGCGCCGAGCGACGTCTGCCCCGGCGCCGCGCGCCGGCGGGGCCCCGACGCGGCCGTACTGCCAGGGTCTGCGGCGGGGAGCCGTCGCGCCAGCCGGCCTCACGATCCGGCAGACGAGCGAGGGCCGCCGATGGGTGCCCCGGCGGCGGAGCCGGCTCGCGNNGCGACGCGCGCCGACTGTCCCTTCTCGCGTCGAAAGACGCCCGCGGCGTCTTGTCCACCGCCCGCCGAAGTCCAGAGCCTGGAGCCCGGAGCCTTCGCTACTCCGTCGTCACCGCCGCGACCTCGGCAGAGGCGGCTGAGGCCGCCGCCTTGAACGTGTGCCAGGCGAGGCTTGCGCACTTCACGCGCGCGGGAAACTCGCGAACCCCGGCCAGGACCGCGAGCTTGCCGAGCGCCGCCAGGTCCGGCGTGCTCGAGACGTCCGACGTCACCACGCCGTGGAACGCCTCGAACAGCGCGTTCGCCTCCTGCAACGTCTTGCCCTTGACGGCGTCGGTCATCAGCGACGCCGACGCCTTCGAGATCGCGCAGCCCGATCCGAGAAAGCTCGCGTCCCGGACGAGGTCGCCCTCCAGGTGCAGGTACACCGTCAGCCGGTCGCCGCACAGCGGGTTGTAGCCTTCGGCCTTGCGATTGGCATCCGCCATCTCGTGAAAATTGTGCGGCCGCCGGTTGTGGTCCAGGATGACTTCCTGGTAGAGCTCGCGCAGATCAGCCATCAGCGGAACACCTCGCGCACGCGGCCGAGCGCCGACGCGAGCTGGTCGAGTTCGTCGACCGTGTTGTAGAACGCCAGCGAGGCGCGAACCGTGGCGTCCACGCCGAGCCGCCGCATCAGCGGCTGGCAGCAATGGTGCCCCGCGCGGATCGCGATGCCCTCCTGGTCGAGGATGGTCCCGATATCGTGCGGGTGCACGTTTGCGAGGGTGAACGACAGGATGGCGGCCTTGCGGTCGAGCGGCGGACCGTAGAGGCGAAGGCCGGGTACGTCATCGAGCCGGCGCGTTCCGTAGTCGAGCAGTTCGTGCTCGTAGGCCGCGATGCGGTCGAGACCGACGCGCTGCACGTACTCGATCGCCGCCGCCAGCCCGATGGCGCCGGCGATGTTCGGCGTGCCCGCCTCGAACTTGTACGGCAGCGTGTTGTAGAGCGTGCGCTCGAAGGTCACCGAGCTGATCATGTCGCCGCCCGCCTGGTAGGGCGGCATCGCCTCGAGCAGGTTCGCCTTTCCGTAGAGCACGCCGATGCCGGTCGGCCCGAACAGCTTGTGTCCCGAGAACGCGTAGAAGTCGGCATCGAGCTGCTGCACGTCCACCGGCACGTGGGCAACGGCCTGGGCGCCATCCACCAGCACGGGAATGCCCCGCTCGTGGGCGATGGCGATGAGGCGCCGCACCGGGTTGATGGTGCCGAGCGCGTTCGAGACGTGCACGAGCGACACCATGCGCGTGCGATCGGTGAGGCTGCGCGCGTACTCCTCGATCGCGATCTCGCCGGCGCCGGTCATCGGCACGACGCGCAGGCGGGCCCGCTTCTCGTCGCACGCGATCTGCCACGGCACGATGTTCGAGTGGTGTTCGAACGCCGACAGCACCACCTCGTCGCCCTCGCCCAGGCGCTGCCGCCCGAAGGTCTGCGCCACCAGGTTGATCGCCTCGGTGGTGCCGCGAACGAAGACAATCTCGCGCGCCTCGCGCGCGTTGACGAACCGGCGCACCGTCTCGCGGGCGTGTTCGTACCCGGCCGTCGCCCGCTCGCTCAGCAGGTGCACGCCGCGATGGACGTTGGCGTTGTCGCGGCTGTAGAAATTGACGATGGCGTCGATGACCGCCTGCGGCTTCTGCGTCGTGGCCGCGTTGTCGAGGTAGGCGAGCGGCTTGCCGTGCACCTCCTGGTGGAGGGCCGGGAAATCCTTGCGGACCGCGTCCACGTCGAACCGGGTGTCCGTCGCCGCGTGCGCCGCCCGCACGCCGATCATGCCCGCACCTGCGTGTGCTCCGCCAGTCCGTCCCCGTGGGGTCGGGACATCTCGCGCGACCCCGCTCCGGACGGATCCGACATATCGACGTCCGTGCCGAGCGCCTGCAGCAGCACCCGGTCCAGCTGCTCGCGCAAGGCGTCGATCTTCACCCGCCCGGTGATGTCGGCGGCGAACGCGCGGATGAGCATCTGCTGCGCGGACACGCGATCGATCCCGCGCGCCTGCAGGTAGAACAGCGCGTCGGCGCTCAGTTGCCCGACCGTCGCGCCGTGCGTGCACTTCACGTCGTTGGCGAAAATCTCGAGCTGCGGTTTCGTGTTGATCTGCGCGTCGTCGGAAAGCAGCAGCGTCTTGTTCGTCTGCTTGGCGTCGGTCTTCTGCGCGTCGGGCCTGACGAGGATCTTGCCGTGGAACACCGCGTGCGCGCGGCCGCCGAGAATGCCCTTGTAGACTTCGTGGCTGCCGCAGTGCGCCTGCGCATGGTCGATGAACGTGTGGTTGTCCACGAGCCGGGTGCCGTCGGCCAGGTAGAGGCCGTTCAGCGTGCAGTCGCCCCCTTCGCCGGCCATCCGCGCGTTCACGTCGTTACGGACGATGGCGCCGCCGAACGTGAACGCGTGCGAGGTGAGGGTGCTGCTGTGCCCCAGGTGCATCTGCGTCGTCGAGACGTGAAACGCGTCGGCGGCTTCGCGCTGCACCCGGTAGTGATCCAGGACCGCGCCTTCGTCCAGCACGATCTCGGTGACGGCGTTGGTGAAGTACGACGCCCGCGACGAAGACGGGGGCGCCACGTGCGGCGCCGCGACGTTCCACGACAGCCCGACGTAGCTTTCCACCACGCGCGCCTGGCTGTTCCGTCCCGCGTGCACCAGGACGCGCGGATACGAGACCTCCTCGTCGGACACGGACACGAAGACGATGTGCAGCGGCGGACCGACGACGGCGTTGGGCGCGATCTCGATGAACGCACCGTCGGAGAGGAACGCGGTATTGAGCGCGGTGAACGGCTGGTCCTCGAAGCTCGCGTGACGCGCCAGGTGCGCGGCCACGCGGCCGGACTCGTGCGAGGGAAGGTCGGCGAGGCGGCGCATCGACACGCCGTCGGGCAGGTCGCCCACGGCGGAGAGTTGCGGCGCGAAGCGGCCGTTCACGAACACGATCTCGACGACGCCCGGGGCCGCGAACGTGTACGGCGCCAGGTGCTCTTTCCGCAGCCCCTCGCCCCCGTCAACCGACAGCCGGAACGCGCGGTCGGCAATCGGCGCGACGTTGGTGAAACGCCACTCTTCCTGCTTCGTCGTCGGAAAGCCGAGCGCGGCGAAGCGGGCAATCGCCTTGTAGCGCGTCGCGCGAAGCCACGGCGTGCCGCCAGCGCCGTGCGCCTCGTCGAATCGGTCGAACTCGGTCACGTAGGAGTTGACGTCGGTCACTGGCATTGTTCACCGTTCACCGTTCACCGTTCACCGTTCACCGAACTGTTAACTGTTTAACTGTCAGCGGTTAACTGTTAACGGTCTCCTCCAGCCACCCGTATCCCTTGTCCTCGAGCTCGAGGGCGAGGTCCTTGCCGCCGGACCTGACGAAGCGGCCGTTCGAGAGGACGTGCACGAAGTCGGGCACGATGTAGGTCAGGAGGCGCTGGTAGTGCGTGACGACGATGGTGGAGCGGGCCGGACTGCGCAGCGCGTTGACGCCGTTCGCCACGATCCTGAGCGCATCGATGTCGAGGCCCGAGTCCGTCTCGTCGAGAATGGCGAGCCGAGGCTCGAGAACCGCCATCTGGAAGATCTCGTTGCGCTTCTTCTCGCCACCGGAAAAGCCCTCGTTCACCGGGCGGCTGAGCATCGCCGGATCAATGTCGAGCATCTTCATGCGCTCGCGCACGATCGCCATGAAGTCCATCGCGTCGAGTTCGGGCTGGCCGCGGTGCTTGCGAACGGCGTTCACCGCCGCCTTGAGGAAGTAGGCGTTGTTGACGCCGGGCAATTCCACCGGGTACTGGAACGCCAGGAAGAGCCCTTCCCGCGCGCGCTCCTCGGGCGCCATCGCCAGCAGGTCGCGGCCGTCGAAGGTGACCGACCCCTCGGTCACGATGTACTCGCTGCGCCCGGCCAGCACGCCCGCCAGCGTGCTCTTCCCCGATCCGTTCGGCCCCATGATGGCGTGCACTTCGCCCGGGCCGACCTTCAGATCGATCCCCTTCAGGATCTCTCGCCCGTCGACTCCGCTCAGGGCGCCCCGAGCGCCAGTCGAGGGGCGGTCGCCGACGCGCGCGTGCAAGTTTGCGATTTCAAGCATCCTGATTCCCGACTCCTGATTCCTGACTCCTGATTCCTGACTCCCGATTCCTGACTCCTACCCCACGCTGCCTTCCAGCGAGACGCCCAGCAGCTTCTGCGCTTCGACGGCGAATTCCATCGGCAACTCGCGGAACACTTCCTTGCAGAAGCCGCTGACGATCAGGTTCACGGCGTCCTCGGTGCTCAGGCCGCGCTGGCGGCAGTAGAAGATCTGGTCCTCGCCGATTTTCGACGTGGACGCCTCGTGCTCCATCTGCGAGGAGGTGTTCTTGATCTCGATGTAGGGGAACGTGTGGGCGCCGCACTGATCGCCGATGAGCAGCGAATCGCACTGGGAGTAGTTGCGCGCGCCCGCCGCGTTCTTCGCGATCTTCACCATGCCGCGGTACGTGTTCTGCCCGTGGCCGGCCGAGATGCCCTTGGAGACGATCGTGCTGCGCGTGTTCTTGCCCAGGTGGATCATCTTCGTGCCGGTGTCGGCCTGCTGCCAGTTGTTGGTCACGGCCACCGAGTAGAACTCGCCGACCGAGTTGTCGCCCATCAGGATGCAGCTGGGATACTTCCAGGTGATGGCCGACCCGGTTTCCACCTGCGTCCAGGTGATCTTCGAGTTGACGCCCTGGCACTTGCCGCGCTTGGTCACGAAGTTGTAGATGCCGCCCTTGCCGTCCTTGTCGCCCGGATACCAGTTCTGGACTGTCGAGTACTTGATGGTGGCGTTGTCGAGGGCCACCAGCTCGACCACGGCCGCGTGCAGCTGGTTCTCATCGCGCATCGGCGCGGTGCACCCCTCCAGGTAGCTGACGTGCGCACCCGCGTCCGCGATGATGAGCGTCCGCTCGAACTGGCCGGTGTCCTTCGCGTTGATGCGGAAGTAGGTGGACAGCTCCATCGGGCAGCGGACGCCCTTCGGGATGTAGCAGAACGACCCGTCGCTGAAGACCGCGGCGTTCAGCGCCGCGTAGAAGTTGTCCGAATACGGCACGACCGATCCCAGGTACTGGCGAACCAGATCGGGGTGCTTCTGGACGGCCTCGGAGAACGAGCAGAAGATGATGCCGAGTTCGGCGAGCTTGTCCTTGAAGGTGGTCGCCACCGACACGCTGTCGAACACCGCGTCCACCGCGATGCCGGACAGCGCCTTCTGTTCCTCGAGCGGGATGCCGAGCTTCTCGAACGTCCGGCGCACCTCGGGATCGATCTCGTCGAGGCTCTTGAGCGTGTTGCGCTTCTTCGGCCCCGCGTAGTAGATGATCTGCTGAAAATCGATCGGGTCGTACTTGACGTTCGCCCAGTCGGGATCCTTCAGCGTCAGGAAGGCCCGGTAGCCCTTGAGGCGCCACTCGAGCAGCCATTCCGGCTCGTTCTTCTTCGAGGAGATGAGGCGGATGATGTCCTCGTTGAGCCCGCGCGGCGCGAGGTCGGCCTCGACCTCGGTGCTGAAGCCGTACCGGTATTCCTGGCGCGCAAGTTGTTCGATCGTGTCCGTGCCAGTGCTCATTCCCTGCCTGCCTCAGCCAGCCCTGCCGCTCGTCCGCCTCAGCGACAGGCGCGAATCATGTGGGACCGAAATGGTCGTATATGTATTTGTACCACGGCTGTGGCCTCGTTGCAACCCTCCTCGGAGGCACATGGCTTCGACCCGGGGCCGGTTATGAAGGAGATCTCATGGCTTTCACGCTCACCAGCTCGGCTTTCACCGACGGCTCAGCCATTCCGGTGTGGTTCACGTGCGATGGCGCGAACGTGTCGCCCGAGCTCATCTGGACAGCGGCGCCCGAAGCCGCGAAGTCGTTCGTGCTGATCGCGGACGACCCGGACGCGCCGTCCGGCACGTTCACGCATTGGGTGCTGTACGACATCCCCGGGACCGCCCACGCGCTGCCGGAGGCGCAGAAGAAGGACGGCATCGGCCGCGCCGGAAGGAACGACTTCGCCAAGAGCGGCTACGGAGGGCCGTGTCCGCCGAGGGGACACGGAGCGCATCGCTACTTCTTCACGCTGTCGGCGGTCGATATCGCCAGCCTCGGGTTGCCGGACGCCGCCACAAGGCAGGAAGTGGACGCGAAGATGCGCGGGCACGTGGTGGGAACGGCGAAGGTGATGGGGAGATATGAACGAAAGTAGTCCGGAGTCCGGAGTCCGAGGTCCGAGGTCCTTCGCGATGATTTACTGTCAACCGTGAACTATCGACAATGTCCTTCGGGTATTCGCGACGTGTTTCGCGGCGCGGAACCAATGCGTCGGGGCCTGCCCCGCTGACTCTGGAGCCCTCGCTGCCCCTTCGAGCCGCGCGACGAGCCGGGGAAAACGATC
>PMZR01000112.1 GCA_003170135.1 Acidobacteriota bacterium | reverse complement strand
GGCCGGGTGGGCCGGGCGGCTTCGGGTTCGTACCGACCTGCTTCTACGTGCCGATTTCGCTCGCGGTGCCCGGCGAGGCGATTCCGCCGTCGCCGACGGCGGTGACGCTGGATGTGCGCGGGTACATCCGGGACGAACGCGGTAACCAGTTCGCGAAAATCAAGGACACGCTGACCATGCCGCCCGCGGCCAAGGACAGCCTGTCGACGCGGCAGGTGCTCTACCAGACGGGCACCACGCTCCCCCCGGGGCGCTTCACCGCGAAGATCATCGTTCGCGAGAACACGACCGGCCAGATGGGCACGTTCGAAATGCCGTTCACCGTGCCTGAGTTGAGCCGATCACCGGTGAAGGTGAGCTCGGTGGTGCTGAGCACGCAGGTGCGCCCCGCCACCGGGCTGAAGACGCTGAGCCCGCTCGTGCACGACAACCTGGAAATCGTGCCGAACCTCACGCGCGTCGTCAGCCAGGATCAGAAGCTGTACTTCTACTACGAGGTGTACGACCCGGCGCTCGGCAACGCGCGGCCCCAGGTGCGGACGAGCCTGGCCTTCTACCGCGGGAACGTAAAGGTGTACGAAACGCCGGTGGTCGAGCGCACGGCCATCGACGCGCAGGATCGCCAGGCCGAGATCTTCGAGTTCGAAGTGGAGGCGACCCACTTCCGGCCGGGCCTGTACACGTGCCAGGTGAACGTCATCGACGCGGTCGCCGGCGAGGTGGTGTTCCCGCGGCTCCTGCTCTACGTCCGCGCGAGCGAGAAGGCAGCGGGCAAGTAGGGGTGAACGAGCCACTCCAATGAAGTCGTTCCTTCGAAGCGTCGCAGCCGTCGTGCTGGGACTGGTCGCGGCCAGTGCGGTCATGATGGTGTTCGAGTCGCTGAACGGACGGGTCCTCTATCCCGAGCTTGGCGCGCTGGCGCGTGGGATGACCGACCGCGACGCGATTCGGGCCCTTCTCGCGACGGCTCCTGCCGGCGCGTTCGCCGTCGTAATCGTGGGCTGGACACTTGGAAGCTTCGCCGGCGGCTACCTGACGGCGTGGATGGCCGGCCGGGCGCCTAGAGGCCACGCGGTCGCTCTCGGCACGCTGTTGACGTTGGCCGGTATCGCGAACAACCTGATGGTGCCGCCGCCCCTGTGGTTCTGGGTTGCCAGTCTCGCCGTGCTGATTCCAGCGGCCTGCGCAGGCGGGCGGCTGAGATCTGCGCGATCCGCGCGGTCGTCCACGGCAACGTCGGTGTAGGCCGGCCACGCCGGTGCCCGCTCCCGCGCCGGTGTGGAGGCGATTTCCCCGTCATCGCGGCTCGCTCGACGCGTACAATTGAGGTTCGCCTGCCTCGTGCGCGCCCGTAGCTCAGCCCGGATAGAGCATCGGCCTTCTAAGCCGAGGGTCGCAGGTTCAAGTCCTGCCGGGCGCGCCAATACTCGCCAGATTTCCGCGCATTCGCCGATCCCGTCGGCAAGGCGCCGCGACAAACGGCGGGGAGCCGCGACCGGTCGCAAGGTACCAACTGAAGTACTTTCGTCGATTTCTGGCCAGTTGTGCCGCTGGCCGATCGTCGCCCGCGCATCGCTCTCTGTTCGCTTCCCATGTGCCCCACATGGATGGCATCGTGACCACCTATGCGAGCCGAACCGGCATCGGTGAGTCCGTCGATCCTGAGAGCAATCCGGACACGTCTCCAGCTCTCGCAAGCGGAATGCGCCGCCGCGCTTGGCGTCGCCGTCGAAACATTCCGCACGTGGGATGCGGGCCGGCGCCCCCCGCCCGCAGCCGTCGTACACCGCGCAGAGACGCTTACGGCGAAGCGACCAGCGCATCAGCGGTTGCCCCTGCAACTCCTGGCCAACGAACTCCAGGTGCATGTGCGGACCTTGCGCGCCGCGGCACATGACGGGCGCCTCGCCGCCACGTTCAGTCCGCGACCGTACTTCGGGAAGCTCACGGCTACGGCGACGCGAGAGGCCGGAGCACGATTCATGGCGACGTGGTATCGACGGACCTACGGACGCGGCCGGCGCCGGCTCGTGGCCGTGTGTCGCGTGACCGTGCCGGCGAACTACGCGGCCACCCTCGTGAGCCTGCGACACCGGCTCGACCTCAGTCAACAGCAGCTGGCCGCCAGGATTGGCGCGGCCAGCAAAGCCGTGGTGTACCAGTGGGAAAGCGGCAGGCGAAGGCCGTCGCCGGTGTTCTGGCTGCGGATCCAGCACCTGCAACGCCAAGAGGCCAAATCGCGGCGCTCAAAGAGGGCCGCTACCCCGTCCTCCTCGTCTCCGGTGGCGACGTTGCTCGGACTTTGACAGGAGGTCCCATTTGGGAACACGGATACGACCCGCACCTGACCTGTCCCTACCAGAAATCCAGAACGTGCTGTCGCCGTTGCAGATCTGGGCCGCAGGCTGATACCGTTCGCGGCCAGCATGACCGCGCTGCTCGTCGCCTTCCTCGCCGCGTTCCGGGCTTCGGTTCGGTCCCGTCTCGAGCTCGCGGCGGAGATTCTCACCCTGCGGCATCAACTCGCCGTGCTTCAACGCCAGGTGCCGAGGCGTCCACGTCTCGGCCGCGCCGATCGCTTGCTGTGGGTACTGCTGTCGAAGATTTGGCCACACTGTCGACGGGTGGTCCACATCGTCACTCCCGAGACGGTCGTCCGCTGGCACCGGCGCGGGTTCGCGCTCTTCTGGCGGTGGAGATCACGGCCGCGACGCGCTGGCCGACCCGCCGTGGCGGCTGACATCCGAGCGTTGATCCGGCAGATGCAGACCTGCAACCCGCTCTGGGGCGCGCCGCGCATCCATGGTGAGCTACGGAAGCTGGGCATCGAGATCGCGCAGGCCACCGTGGCGAAGTACCTCGCGCGCTACGGCGGGACCGCCCCGTCACAGACGTGGCGCTCCTTCCTCCGCAATCACGTCTCCCAGCTCGCCTCGATCGATTTCTTCACGGTGCCGACAGCGACCTTCCGCGTGCTGTTTGTCTTCGTGGTGCTGTCGCACGACCGACGGCGCATCGTCCACCTGAACGTCACGGCCCACCCGACCGCGGCGTGACCGCGCAGCAGCTCCGCGAGGCGTGGCCGTGGGACACGGCCCCCCAATTCGTCATCCGGGACCGCGACACGATCTACGGATCGGATGTCCAGCGTGCCGCGCAGGCGATAGGCGTCGAGGAGGTGCTGACGGCGCCTCGGTCGCCCTGGCAGAACCCCTTCGTTGAACGCGCGATCGGCTCCCTGCGACGCGAGTGCCTCGCCCACGTCATCGTGTGGAACGAGCGCTCGTTGCGCCGTTACCTCCAGCAGTACCTCACCTACTATCACGAGTGGCGAACGCACCTGGCGCTGGACAAGGATGCTCCCGTCCCGCGGGCGGTGCAACCGCCGACCTGCGGCCCGATCATTCAAGTCGCGCACCTCGGCGGTTTGCATCATCACTATGAACGTCGCGCCGCCTGATCGTCGCTCTCGCCGCCACCAACAGCTTGCCGCTACTCGCCGTCGTCCGCCCGTGGTGCATCCACGCCGCCCCCCGTTCGTCACCGAGCCGGCCAGCACCGCGCCTGCGCCGTCCCCGGGCTGCGACTTGGGCGACGTGATCGCACGCCTCGGAGGCCCTTCGCGTGCCGACGGAGTTTCTGGTAGGGACAGGGGCTGGGCGGTGCAGCCTGATCTACAATGTTGGCCGCTCAACGAAGAGGGAAGACGGAAGTCATGGCAGCCCGAGCAAAGAGGACGCCGGAGGAGTTGCGAGCCGCATCCGACCATCTGGCTTACGAAGTCGGAATGTTCGACGCAACGGCGCAACGGCTGATGGCAGGCGGTCTCGACCTGATCTTCACGAACGCACTGCTGGAGTCGTTCACGGTGCACACTCGCGTGCTGTTGCAGTTCCTCATTCCGACGAAGCCGAGGAACAGCCACGTTCTCGCGGACGACTTTTTTGCAGACGACTTGATGGCGTGGAGGAAGGTCCGCGGCGGTGTTCCGAAGACGCTGGCGCATGTCAATCGGCGTGTCGGTGCGGAGATCGCTCACCTCACCTACGACCGACAGAGCGTGACGCCTGAAGCCAAGTTCTGGAATGTGCACGACATGCGGCAGGCAATGATAGCGATGATCGAAGGGTTCCGCTCGCACGTGCGGCCTGAATACCTCGGCGCGGGCTGGCCGGTGGCAGAGGAATTCCCGGTGTCGCCTGTCCAACTCACCGCCGCGACGAACGCGATCACGATGGTCAACTCGGTGTGCCTGCCGCCGGCCTACAGCACGAAGGTGTCTGAAGATTAAAGGTTGAGATGGGGGCAGGGCGGGCCACGCGGCGGCCCGCCCCTTGGGTCGGATTACCAGTTACGCGGCCCGAACGAAGACCCTGCCGGCCAACTTAGGGGTGGGTACGCGCCGGTGCTCGTGCGCCTGCTTTTCTCGGTGCGCTTCGGCCTCACGAACGGTCCTGACGAGCTACTCTTCAGGCATCGTACTACCCCTTCTTTGCCTTCCGCCTCGCCGCCCAATACCGCTTCATCCGCACGCTGACCGCTTTCCGCTGCGCGGGGGTCATTCGGGAGCGCCTCCGTCTTCGGCCAGCGGGCCGGATGCTGGTGCCGATACCTTCGCCCCATTCGCTCGGCCGAATCCCGCCTCCGAGGGAGCCGCCCCATGCGACAGCGCCGCCACGGAGGTCTGGGAAGGCTCTGAGGAGGGCGTCCTCTTCGGGCTCTTCGTCGATTTGAGTACACCGGTCTGAGGTAAGACCCGGCCGCCGGCACGGACCGCTGAGAGTGGGCGGTCTCCTTCCGAAGCGCTCCGGTTCATGGGTGCCATCATCGTCTTCCCGACCCGGCCAGGCCGTGGAGACGTATCAGGCCTACGAATCCAGCACCTCCCGAACCTTTCGGAGCAACGCCGCCGCGGTGAACGGCTTGTTGAGGAAGGCCACCTGCGCCTCAAACACCCCGTGTTGCACGATAGTGTCGCTCGTGTAGCCTGACATGTAGAGCACCTTCATCCCCGGATGCGTCTCGGCGAGCTGCTCCGCGAGTTGCCGTCCGCTCATGCCGGGCATCACCACATCGCTGAGCAGAAGGTGCACCGGTGCTTCATGACGCTCCAGCAGGCGCAGCGCCTCCTCGCCTGTGGCCGCCCCGAGCACGGTGTAGCCGGCGGGTTCAAGAAGACGCGTGGCCAGCTTGCGAAGCCCGGCGTTGTCTTCCGCGAGGAGGATGGTTTCGGTGCCGACACTGGACACCACGGTCGGCGCCGGCTGGTCGGTGCCCACTGCCTCGGTCACCTGTGGCAGGTAGATTTTGAAGCTGGTTCCCTGGCCGACCTCGCTATAGACCCAGATAAACCCGTGGCTCTGCTTGATGATGCCGTACACGGTCGACAACCCCAGCCCCGTGCCATGGCCCCGACCCTTGGTGGTGAAGAACGGCTCGAAGATGCGCGCGCGTATGGCCTCGTCCATGCCGACGCCGGAATCGCTCACGGTCAGCATGGCGTACCGCCCTGGCGGCACGGTCACGCCGACCTGGCGCGCGTAGTCCTTGTCGGTCGTGACGTTCTGCGTCTCGATGGTCAGCCGGCCGCCCTGCGGCATGGCGCCTCGCGCATTGACGGCCAAGTTGCTAATCACTTGCTCGATTTGTCCGGGGTCCACCTTGACGTTACCCACACTTGGTGTCAGTACGACCGCCAGGTCGATGTCGTCGCCGAGTAAACGCCGGAGCAGACTCTCCATCCCCGCGACCACCGTGTTGAGGCTCATCACCCGTGACTCCAAGATCTGCTGGCGGCTGAAGGCCAGCAGCTGGCGGGTCAACGTGGCGGCTCGCTCCCCGGCGCGGTGAATCTCCTGCACATCCGCGCGCATGGGATCGTCTTGATTGACCTGCGCCAGCAGGAGCTCCGACATCCCGTTGATCACGGTGAGCAGGTTGTTGAAGTCGTGCGCGATGCCGCTGGCGAGCTGCCCCACGCTTTCCATTTTCTGCGCCTGACGATACTGGGCCTCGAGTTGCAAGCGCTCGGTAATGTCTTCTTTAATCGCCATGAAGTGCGTGATGGCGCCCGACGCATCCGCGATCGGGGTGACGACTTGCTCCTCGGTATACAGACTCCCGTCCTTCCGGCGATTGACAATTTCGCCGCGCCACGTTCGTCCGGCGACGACGGTCTCCCAACACTTTTCGAAAAACGCCGGGGCATTTTTGCCCGACTCGACCAGGTCCCGGGGGCTCTTGCCAAGGGCTTCTTCGGCGGTGTAACCGGTGAGCTGGGTGAACGCCGGATTGACCCACTCGATGACGCCTGCGCGGTCGGCGATGACGATGGCATCAGCGGCGGCGTTCAGCGCGGCGCTTTGGAGGCGCTGCAACTCGTCCGCCGCCCGCTGGCGGGCGGTGTTGTCGGTGCCAATCAGCAGGTAGCCGATGATGGCGTCCTGCGC
>PMZR01000043.1 GCA_003170135.1 Acidobacteriota bacterium | reverse complement strand
CCGCACTTCCCACCCCTCCGTAGTAGCCTATCCGCGCCCCCGTCGCCACAACTCTCCAGGAGAAACGCCGTGACTCGGCCCACCACTGCCCGCCGTTGTGCCTCGATGGCCGCCGTCTGCCTCGTCTTCGCGTGCGTGCTCGGCGCGCAGGCGCCGGCCCCGCCCGCGCTGCCGAAGACGCCGCTCGAGCAGGACGTGTTGAACCTGCTGGCCAACGAGATCTCCGGCCAGATGATGTTCAACAACGACGTGCTGCTGGCCGGCGCGCCGTGGGTGCGCGACAAGGCGGAATTCACCGGCACGTTCTACGAGGCGCAGCAGATCTACGACCTCGTGCGCAGCTACGGAATCGAGACCACGCGGATTGAACGGTCCGCGACCGATCGCAAGATCGATTACCCGATGGACGGCGAGCTGTGGGTGACCTCACCCGACAAGCGCCTCGTCGCCCGCCTCGGCGCCGACGCGGCGCTCGTCGCATCCGGATCGTCCACGGCCGATGTGACCGGCGAACTGGCCTACATCCCGCCGGGCAACGACGACCAGTTGAAGACGCTCCTCGCCTCGTCCGGCGACCGGTTCAAGGGGCGGCTCGTGTTGATGTGGAATCACGTGCGCGATCCGCAGGCGAAGCTGCTCGACGCGGCCGGCGTGCAGGGCGTGATCTCGTTCAGCTCGCGCGACCGCTACCTCGATCCGGACCAGGTCGTCTACTCGAGCGGCGCCTACAAGAACCCGACGCTGAAGGTGGGCCTCACGGTGTCGTGGCGCCAGTGGTCGGAGCTGCTCGAAGACGTGCAGGGCGGCCAGAAGATCGTCGTCCGCGCGAAGACGCGGATCGAATCCGTGCCCGACAAGTTCGAGGCGGTCTACAGCTGGATTCCCGGAACTGAGCCGGACGCGAAGGGCGTCATCTTCACGGGGCACCTCTTCGAAGGCATCGTCAAGCGCGGCGCGAACGACGACATGAGCGGCTGCGTCGTGCAGCTCGAAATCCTGCGGGCGCTGAACAGGCTGATTGCCTCGGGCGATTTGCCGAAGCCGCGCCGCACGATCTACTTCCTCTGGCCGTTCGAGATCTCCGGCACGTACCAGTTCCTCAAGGAGCACCCGGGCTTTGGCGACAAGCTCTCGGCGAACATCAACATGGACATGGTCGGCGAGTGGCTGCGCAAGAACAACGGCCTGATGACGATGAGCGAGTGCCCCGACCACTTGCCGTGTTACATCGACGGCCTGGCGAAGTCGGTGATGAACTACGTCTGGCGCACCAACGACATCGTCTACCTGCCCGATGCCCCGCGGTCGCGGCCGGGCGGGCAGTACTTCCCGCGCCCGATGATGGAAAAGAACGGATCGGACGATGCGTTCCGGTTCTTCATTCACCGCGCGACGGGCGGCAGCGATCACATCTGCTTCAACAACCCGTCGGTCGGGGTCCCGGGCATCGAACTCTTCACGTGGCCCGACCAGTGGTATCACGCGGACACCGATACGCCGGACAAGGCTGACCCGACCGAGATGAAGCGCATCGGCTTCATCGGCGCGGCGATGGCGTGGGTGGCGGCGAACGCGACCGACACGGTCGTCTCGCCCCTTGCCGACGCGGTGTCGGAATTCGGCTACGCGCGCGTCGCGGAGCGCGACGTGCCGCGGGCGCTGGCGCTGGTCGAGAACGCAAACGCCGCGGGGCTCGAGGCGGCCATGGCGACGTCGCTCATCGTCGCCGATTTCGCCGTGGACCGCGAGGTCGGCGCGCTGCGGTCGATCGAGGACATCTACACGGCGACGCCGGCCGCGAAGACCGCGGTGACCAACAAGGTGCAGCAGTGGGAGCTGTATCGCGCGGGGTTGAAGGGGCAGATCGTGGGGTTCGCACGGCTGCGCGCGGCGCAACTCTCGCCGGCGCCGTCACGGACAACGCGCGCGACGAAGCCTCTCGCGGAGCCTGCGCTGACGCCGGTCCAGAAGAAGTACGACGCGATCGTGCCGTGCCTGGACGGGGCGGTGAAGGGTCGCGAGTTCGCGCTGAACTCCTACGAGAAGTACGCCGCCTACATGAAGGCGAATCCTGACGCGCTGAAAAAGACTGGTCTCACGCCGCAGCAGGCGACCTCGGTCGTCAACTACGTGAACGGCCGTCGATCCGTGCTGAAGATCCGCAACTCTCTCGTCGGCGAATCCGGCCGCGAGGTGACGCTCGACAGCGTGGCCGCGTACCTGGACATCCTGAAGGCCGTGGGATGGGTGAACTACGGCGCGGGGACGAACTAGGGATCGGCGTGGGTGATTCGCGCCAGCCGGCGCATCGCCCACGCGCCGACGATCGGTCCCGGCACCAGCGCGAGGAACGTCCAGCGCCAGGTGATCGCGGACGCGATGGTGGGCATCAGGCGGATGGAGAACATCGTCAGCAGGTAGCCGCAACAGGTCTCGACCGCCAGCGCGGTGCCCACGTGGCTGCGCGGGCTGTAGTCGGCGATGAGCGCCGAGAACTGCGCGGAGTCGGCCACCACCACCAGTCCCCAGCAGGCGAGCAGCGCGTAGAGCAGCGTCGGGCTGTGGCCATAGACCAGCCCCGACAGTATGGCGCAGCTGCCGCTCAGGACGAGTGCGCCGCCCGCCACCCGCGCACGGCCGATGCGATCGGCCAGCAGTCCACCCAGCAGGCAGCCGATCGATCCGGTCGCGATGGCGAGAAACGCCGCGCCCGACGCGGCGCGCGAGACGTCGCGGCCACCCGCGGCCGCCAGGCTGGCGGCCGCGAACACGCCCGCCCAGGACCACATGGCGTAGAGCTCCCACATGTGGCCGAGATACCCGAACGCCGCAAGCCGCGTCCGCACGTTGCGGAACAGCGCAGCGGCCGCGCGCGGATCGAAGCGGCCGATCGCCAGCAGGTGCGGGCCGTCGCGAAACGCCACCAGCACGAGCACGCCGCCGCACACCGCCAGCATCGAGCTGACGAGCATGCGCGCCTGCCACGTCGAGTCGGGCGCGAGCGCCGCCAGCAGGTGCGGAAACGCCTGGCCGATCGTCAGCGACGCCACGAGCACGCCGAGGCCCGTGCTGCGATCGCGCGCGAACCAGCTCGCCACCATCTTCATGCCCGTCGGATAGACCCACGCCAGCGCCGCGCCCGTGCAGAAGCGCAGCAGGAACGCCGCCGGCGCGCTCCCGGCGCGCGTGACCGCGGCGGTGGCGAGGGCGCCCAGGATGCACCCAAGCGCGAACAGCCGTCTCGCGGCCAGCAGATCGGGCAGGTTCAAGAGCGCGCTACCCAGCGTCCCCACGACGAAACCGCCCTGCACGGCCATCGTCAACCACGCGGCGCCCGCCGCCGACAGATGGAACTGGGCGACCAGGGCCGGCGCGGCAGCCGTCGCGGAGAACCAGAGTGTCATGCCGAGCGATTCGCCGGCGGCCAGCAGGGCCAGCATCGCCCATTGGGTCCGCGGTTCGGCTTGGGCTGATTCGATCACGGGTGCGCTCATCGCCACGTCGTCGGGCCGACGGGTTCCACGAGTGACTCGGTTGTCTGCAAAGGGGCAATATACTCGATCCGGCACGATGTCGGCTGTGATAGGTTCAAGGATTCAGGGACGTACAGGGCGAGAGCATGAAGGGCGTGCGCATGGATGTCGCGTTCACCAGGCGGGTGCTCGACAACGGGCTGAACGTCATCGTGCACGAGGACCATCGCTGCCCGATTGTGGCCGTCAATCTCTGGTACCACGTGGGCTCGAAGAACGAGCAGCCGGGGCGCACCGGCTTCGCGCATCTGTTCGAGCACCTGATGTTCGAGGGGTCGGCGCACTACGACAAGGGCTTCTTCCAGCCGCTGCAGGAAGCCGGCGGCCTGCTCAACGGATCGACCAACGGCGATCGCACCAACTACTGGGAAGTCGTGCCCACCAACGCGGTCGAGGTGGCGTTGTGGATGGAATCGGATCGGATGGGGTTCCTGCTCCCGGCCCTCACCCAGGCGAAATTCGAGAACCAGCGCGACGTGGTGCTGAACGAGCGTCGCCAGAACTACGAGAACCGGCCGTATGGTCTGGCGCCGATGGCGATCCAGGCGTCGCTCTATCCGCCCGACCATCCGTACCACTGGTTGACGATCGGTGTTCCCGAGGACCTGCACGCCACGTCGCTCGACCAGGTCCGGGACTTTTTCGGAACCTACTATCACCCGGGCAACGCGTCGCTCGCGCTCGCGGGTGACATCGATGCGGCGCGCGCACTCGAGGTCGTCGACCACTATTTCGGCGACATCCAGCCGGGCCCGCCGGTCGCCCCCGTGTATCCCGCTCCCGTGCGCCTGTCAGGCGAGACGCGGCTGCTCCTCGAGGATCGCGTCGAGCTGCCCCGGCTCTACATCTCCTGGCACACCCCGGGCCTGTTCCGCGCGGACGATGCGGAGATGGACCTGCTGGCGGACGTGCTGACCTGCGGCAAGAGTTCGCGCCTCTACCGTGCGCTCGTCTACGAGCGGCGCATCGCGACCGAGGTGGCGGCGATTCAGAATTCACGCGAGGCGGCGGGGTTCTTCCAGGTCATCGCGACGGCCGCGCCCGGCCGCACGCTGAACGATCTGCAGCAGGCCATCGACGAGGAACTGGCGCGCATGGTCGCCGACGGTCCTACCACCGACGAGCTCGAACGCGCCCAGGTGCAGTTCGAGGCGCAGTTCGTCTTCGGCCTGCAGAACGTGGGCGGCTTCGGCGGGAAGTCCGACCAGCTGAACGCCTACAGCATGTTCCTGGGCGATCCCGGATGGTTCGCGCGCGACCTGGCGCGCTACAGCGAGGCGACGACAACCGGCGTGCGCGCGGCCGCCGCGCGGTACCTCGATCCGGCCGGACGCGTGATTGCGAGCGTGGTGCCGCGCGGGCGGCCTGATCTGGCGGTGTCCGATTCCACCGCGGTGATGCCATCGTGAGTGTCGACCGTTCACGGCTGCCGACTCCGGGCCCGGAGCCGCATTTCCGTTTCCCGGACATCGCGAAGCAGACGCTGCAGAACGGTCTGCGGATCTGGACCATCCAGCAGCCCGGCCTTCCGGTCATCGCGCTCATCGCGCTGGTGCCGGCCGGCGCGGCCAGCGATCCGCCGGCGCGGCCGGGCCTGGCCGCCCTCACCGGTGACATGCTGGACGAGGGCGCGGGCGGGCGGTCGGCGCTCGACCTGCAGGAGGCGCTCGGCCGCATCGGTGCGTCGCTCGACACCGAGGTCGGGGCCGATGCCACGATCGTGACGCTCGCGATGCTGTCCCGCTTCACCGGGCGCGGCTTCGCGTTGCTCGCCGACGTCCTCACGCGCCCGGCGCTGGACGACCACGAATTCATGCGCCTGCGCGAGTTGCGCGTCAACCGCCTCACGCAGCTGCGCGACGTGCCGCCGTCGCTTGCGGACCGCGCCTTCAGCCGGCTGCTCTACGGCGCGCACCCATACGCGCACCTGCCGATGGGGACCGCGGCCTCGCTGCTCGCGATGACCCACGGCGAGGTGTGCGCGTTTCACCGGAACGCGTACGACCCGCGGCGCACCACGATCATCGCGGTCGGGGACGCGCCGCATGACGAGTTGTTCGGCGCCATCGCCGATGCGTTTGCGGGCTGGGCGCCAGGCGCTGCGGGAGAACCGGCGCCGGCGGTGCCGGACGCGGTGGCCGGCGTGGTCGGATCGCGCGTCGCGATCGTCGCGCGCCCCGGCGCGCCGCAGTCGGAACTGCGGATCGGTCAGGTCGGCGTCGCGCGCCGGACGCGCGATTACCACGCGCTGCTCGTGCTCAACGCCCTGCTCGGCGGACAGTTCGTCAGCCGCATCAACATGAACCTGCGCGAGGCCAAGGGCTACACCTACGGCGCGCGCACGACATTCGACTTCCGCCGCGGGCGCGGTCCCTTCCTCCTGCAGACGAGCGTGCAGACGCAGGTGACGGCCGCCGCCGTGCGCGAATCGTTCAACGAGCTCTCGGCGATCCGCGATGTGCGTCCGGCCACGCCCGCGGAAGTCGCGCTGGCCCGCGCGTCGCTGACGCGGGGGTTCCCGCGCAGTTTCGAGACCTCGGAACAGGTGGCGCGCGCCGTCGCGCAGCTGGCCCTGTACGACCTGCCAGACGACTCGTTCGAGCAGTTCGTCCCGCGCGTCGACCGGACGAGCGAAGACGAGGTGACGCGCGTGGCAAACCAGTACCTGCAGCCGTCGGAGATGATCACGGTCATCGTCGGCGATCCGGACGTCGTGGCGCCGGCCCTTCAGGCGGAAGGGTTTCCCGAGCCGCAGATCGTGACCGTCGAGTAGACCGGCCCCGGTCTTCGCAACCATCTGCCGCCGATTCCCGTAGTATCAGATCGTGGCGTCAAACCGAACCATCGACGGCGGCGGCTCGTTTATAACCGTGGCGGGAGATCGTCCGGGGCCCAACCGAACTGAGCAGGGTGGCGTCCAACCATTCATGGTGGTGTTACACTAGGCCGCGCTATGCAGCTGGCACGCGTCAGCCTCAGCCTCTTCGGCGTCGTTGCCATCATGTCGGCGGTGCTCGCCAGCGCCGTCATCTGGCTGCTGCTCACCGACCCGGTGACGGTCGCCGACGCGGTCAACGAGGGTCAGGTGACGCCGTTCGTGCGCGAGCTGGCCTCGGTCCTCTATCAGGCGTTCAGCGGCCTGCTGAAGTACCTCTGAGAGAGCGTCAGACCGGCGGCAGGGTCGTCTCCACGCGCAGGGCGAGTCGCAACAAATCCGACGTCTGGTGGCGGCGACCGACCAGCTGCAGGGCCGTTGGGAGTCCGCCGGCCGTGCGGCCCGACGGCAACGAAATGGCCGGGTGGCCCGTCAGGTTGAAGCTCTGCGTCAGCCGCAGCATGAGGGCTCGCACCGGCATCTCCGCGGGTCCTACGCGCGCCGTCGCCTGGCCCAGCAGTGGCGCCGGAATGGGGAGCGTGGGCAGCGCCAGGGCATCCACGTTCTCGAGGGTGGCGTCCACTTCCCGCTGCAGCAACTCGCGGCCCTGCTGCGCGCGTGCGTAGTCCTCGGCCAGCACGTAGCGGCCCATCTCGAGCCGGAGGCGAACCGGCAGCGTGTAGAGCTCCGGTGCGCGCTCGAGCATCGTCGCGTGATAGGCAGACGACTCGGGCAGCTGGATGTGAAGATAGATCGTGCCGCTCAGATCCACGTGAGGCACGTCCACGTCGGTCACGCTCGCACCCGCCTGGCGCAACCGGTCGATCGCCTCTTCGAATCGGGCGCGCACCTCCTCGTCCAGGAGATCGAGGAAGTACCGGCGGGGGATGCCGAGACGAATTCCGCGCGCACCGGGTCCGGGACCGGCCGGGTCTGGCAGCGACGCGAGCGAGCCTGGCGCACCCGTCATCGCCTGATAGAGGAGCCACGCGCTTGCCACATCCGCCGCCATCGGGCCGGCGTGATCGAGCGAGCGGCTGAGCGGCACGATGCCGTCACACGGGATTTCCCCGTAGGTCGGCTTCAATCCGACGGTGCCGCACGCGGCCGACGGGATGCGGATCGAACCGCCGGTGTCGGTACCGACCGACCCGGCGCACAGGCCGGCGGCGATCGACGCTGCGGATCCCCCGCTTGATCCGCCGGCCGATCGCGTGAAATCCAGGGGGTGGCGGACGGGACCGTAGGCCGAGTCCTCGCTCGTGGTGCCGTAGGCGAATTCGTGCAGGTTGGTCTTGCCGATGATGACCGCGCCGGCCGCGCGCAGTCGCGCGATGGCCGTCGCGTCATGGCGGGCGACGTGATCGCGGCGCACGCGCGAGGCGGCTGTCGTCGGGACGCCTTCGACGTCCACCAGGTCCTTGACCGAGATCGGCATGCCGTGCAGCGGTCCGAGGTAACGGCCTCGAGCGAGATCGGCGTCGAGGCGCCGCGCGTCGGCAAGAGCGCGGTCGCCGAGCACGGTGATGAAAGCGTTGATCGCCCGGTTGGCCGGCTCGATCCGGGCGAGCGCGTCACCGACGAGGTGCTCGACGGTCAGTTGCCTGGCCGCGACCTGGGCCGCAAGCCGCGCGATGGACAGCATGTTCGTCATACACAAATCTGCGTACCGGTCAGGCACCTTTTCTCAGATCAGTCTCATCTTCCGATCCGCCGGCGGCATCGTCGTTCCAGTCGGCGGAACGCAAAGAAGCCATAGCCTGCGCGAGATTTTCGAGCAGGGGCCTGAGGTCCACCAGGCCTCGCCGTTCCGCATCGGCGACGGCCGTTTTCAGCCAATCCGCCACTTTTTCCGCTCGAACTTCTTGTCCTGACACAGGTTGCGCCATCCTTACGTTTTCGTAATGGGGTCTGACCCCATTATTGCGTGCCAAGATCGCAGTTCTTGCCATTCGCGCGGGGTTCAGGGGCGCCGGACCGCGAGCGAGACGCCGTCGCCCAGCGGCAGCACGAGGCTCAGCACGCGGGCGTCGGTCGCCAGGCGCTGATTGTATGCGACCAGCGCCTCGGTTTGCTCGCGCGGATAGTGCGGGCGCTCGACGTAGCCGGCCACCACCTCGCCGCGCCACAACGCGTTGTCGGCGACGAGCAGCCCGCCGGGTCGCAGCAGCGCGAGCAGCCGATCGAGCAGCGGTTCGTACAACAGCTTGTCGCCATCCTGGAAGATGAGATCGAACGGTCCACTTACCTTCCACACGAGCCGGGCGGCGTCGCCCACCATGACGTTCGCGACGTCCGCCACCCCGGCGCGCGCGAAGTTCACACGCGCCTCCGCCGCGCGGTCGGGTTCGCGCTCGAACGTCAGCAGCAGGCCGTCGGGCGGCAGCGCGCGCGCCATCCAGACGGCGGAATAGCCGATGGCGGTGCCGATCTCGAGCACCCGCCGCGCGCCCAGCGCCGTCACCAGCACCTGCAGCAGCGCGCCGGTTTCGGGATGCACGATCGGCAGGTCGCGCCGATGGCCCTCCGCCGCGATCGCGTCGAGCACCGGGTCGCGGCGCCGGTTGACGCCGGCCAGGTATCGCTCGATCGCCTCCGGAAGAATTTGGCTCATGACAACCTGAAATTGTAAGCTGAGATCTCGTCAATCCGAGGAATTGGTGTCCGAAACCTTCTCCGATCTGCCGGCCGCCGCCATCATCGCCGCGGTCGTCGGCCTGTTCGTCCTGGCAACGCTCGTCGCCTGGGCGGGCCGGCGCGTGCTGCGGGCGTCGCTGGTCGCCCGCGACGTTTGCGAGCCCGAGGTCCGCGACGCGGTCCAGGTGCGCGCGCGCCAGCTGCTCCGCGGCGTGAAGTTGCTGGCCTACGGCACGGCCGCGCTGGTGAGCGTGGCCCTGGGTCTGCCGCTTGCGTTCCCGCAGCTCAAGACCAGGCTGGCCGACTGGGCATGGGAGCCGCGTCACATCCTCCAGTGGCTCCTTGGCGCCGGCGTGCACATCGCGCTCATCATCGTCGCCGCCTACATCACGATTCGCGCGATCCATCTCTGGATCGAGTACTTCGAGTATCACCTGACCAGTGACGCCGTCGGCCCCGTGGGCCAGGAGCGGCGCCGCCGCGCCAGGACGTTGAGCGGCACGCTCGCCAGCCTCGTCTCGGTCGCCGTCGCGTTCGGCGCCGGCCTGACGGTGCTGTCGGAACTGAGCATCAACGTCCTGCCAATCCTGACGGGCGCGGGCATCGCGGGCCTCGCCATCGGCTTCGGCGCGCAGAACCTGGTGCGCGACGTCATCTCCGGCTTCTTCCTCATCCTCGAGGACCAGGTGCGCGTCGGCGACCTCGCGCAGATCCAGAACGTCACCGGCCTGGTCGAGCAGATCAACCTGCGGACGATGGTGCTTCGCGATGGGGACGGCGCCGTGCACGTGTTCCCCAACGGCACGATCGCGACGCTGGCGAACCTCTCGAAGGACTTCGCCTTCGCCGTCGTCGATCTCACGCTGCCGCTTGGCGAGAACTTCCCGCGCGTCGCGCAGGCGCTCGCCGAGATCGGCGCGCGGATGCAGGCCGACCCGGCCTGTGGGGCGATGATCCTGTCGCCGCTCGAAGTCCTCGGCCTGGAGACCCTGGGCGAAACGACCGCCACGCTGCGCGTCCGCTTCAAGACGCTGCCGCTCCGGCAGTACGCCGTCGCGCGCGAGCTGCGATGGCGTATCGTGACCGAGTTCGCGGAGCGGGGGATCAAGCCGTAGTGGCATCCGGCACCTGGCGGGACGACTCCGGCCGGTTGCGGGATTAACCGAACGATTGTCGGCTATCGGCTATCATGCAGTCAGCATTCCGGGAGGCCACATGACCGACGTCAACAGGGACGGGCGGGCGGCGTCAACGGTCGCCGCGTCGCAACAGCGTGGCGCCTTTCATCCAGCCACGCTCCGCTATCGCTTCAGCATCCTGCTGTTCATCTGCCTGCTGACCTTCGGGAGCTACTTCGCCTACGACAGCATCTCCGCGCTCGAGATCACGCTGATGGAAGCGCTGCACCTCGAGCGGCAGACCATCGGGATGCTGTACTCGGCCTACTCGCTCGCGGCCATCTTCATCGTGTTCTTCGGCGGCATGCTCATCGACCGGCTGGGACCGCGCAAGGCCAGCCTGCTGTTCTCGGCGCTGGTGACGGCGGGCGCCGTCATCGTGGCCATGGCCACCAGCACGTGGATGCTCTTTGCGGGCCGCTTCGTCTTCGGCGCCGGCTCCGAGTCGCTGGTCGTGGCGCAGAGCGCCATCATTTCGCGCTGGTTCAAGGGGAAGGAACTCGCGCTCGCGTTCGGCATCAGCCTCACCATCAGCCGGCTCGGGACGCTGTTCACCTTCAACACGGAGCAGGTCATCGCGTCGCACTTCGGCGGGTTCCGGTCCGCGCTCTGGGCGGCGGCGTTGCTCTGCGGGTTCTCGCTGCTGTGCAATCTCGTCTACAACGCCATGGACCGGGTTGGCGAACGGGCGCTCGATCTGCCGCGGCCCGGCGCGGGCGACAAGATCGTCTTCGGTGACATCGCGAAGTTCGGCGCGCAGTTCTGGTACGTCGCCTTGCTGTGCGTCACCTTCTACAGCGCGATCTTCCCGTTCACCGCGCTCGCGCCCGATCTGTTTCACACCAAGTGGGGCATCCCGACCACCAGCGGCAGTGAGGGCGGGTTCCTGTACGAGGCGTTCGCCAGCTTCCTGCACATGTTCAGCACCGCCGGCGGGATGACGAGCATCATCATCTTTGCGTCGATGGTGTGCGCGCCGTTCGCGGGCGGCCTGGTGGATCGCATTGGCCGGCGCGCGACGCTCATGGTGTTCGGCTCGCTGCTGATGATTCCCGCGCATCTCCTGATGGGCGTCACGCACTGGAACCCGATCCCGAGCATGATCGTCCTCGGCGCGGCCTTCGTGCTGGTGCCGGCGGCGCTGTGGCCGTCGGTGCCGCTGGTCGTCGAGGAGAATCGCGTGGGCACCGCGTTCGGGCTGATTACCGCGATTCAGAACGTCGGGCTTATGACGTTTCCCTGGGCGGCCGGGCGTCTCATCGATGCGACGAAGGGCTACACGGCGAGCCAGGTGATGTTCTCGATGCTCGGCGTTGCCGGCCTGATCTTTGCGTTCCTGCTGCTGCGTGCCGACAAGCGCGCGGGATGCGCGCTCGAGAAGCCGCACGTCAGGAGTTAGCAGGGAAGGTGCTACAGTCAGAAGCATATGGACAATCAGCCGTTGGCGTACCTGATGCGCGACTTCCTCGAGAGCGAGGAAGGGCGCCCGGTCCGCATCCTGTCCGAGTATCTCGAACCGCTCCGGCGTTTCCGCCAGCACAACATCCAGGATACCGTCGTCTTCTTCGGGTCCGCCCGCATGCACAGCCGCGATTGGGCGCGGCGGGCGCTGGCCGAGACGTTGAAGCAGCATTCGCACGGGACGGCGGAGGAGGAAGCGGCGATCGCGCGCAGCCGGCGCGCGGTGGACTGGGCGCGCTACTACGAGGATGCGAGACAGCTGGCCGGCATGCTCACGCGGTGGAGCCTGACGCTCGGCGCCGAGCACGAGCGGTTCGTGGTGTGTTCGGGCGGCGGTCCCGGCATCATGGAGGCCGCCAACCGCGGCGCGCGCGAGGCGGGCGGCAAGACGATCGGCCTCAACATCCGCCTGCCCTTCGAGCAGGGCGTCAATCCGTACGTCAGCCCCGGCCTGCATTTCGAGTTTCACTATTTCTTCATGCGCAAGTTCTGGTTTGCCTACACGGCGAAGGCGCTGGTGGTGTTTCCCGGCGGCTTCGGCACCCTCGACGAGATGTTCGAGATTCTCACGCTGGCGCAGACCGAGAAGCTGTCGAAGCAGATCGGCGTGCTGATGTATGGCCGCGAGTACTGGGACCAGGTGCTGAACCTGCGTCCGATGGCCGAATGGGGGGCGATCGCGGAATCGGACCTCGCGCTGTTCCGCTTCGCGGACACGCCCGGGGACGCGTTCGAGTACTTGAAGACGCACCTGGTGGAGCACCATCTCGAACCGGCGAGCGCGCAGGAAGGGCAGGCGCCTGGGCTCGCGAGGACGCGCGGATGATCCGCCGTGGTCGTTGGTCGGGGTCGTTGGTTGTTGGTCGTTAGTCGTTGGCCGTTGGCCGTTGGCCCGACACAAGGCACTGGCACCAGGCACGTAGCACAAGCACCAAGCCCGAGCACCAAGCACAAGCACCAAGCACAAGCACACAGCACGCAGCACCGAGCACTACGCACTTTGCACTCCGCACCCCGCACCTTTGAGGAGATGCCCCCATGGACGACAACAGACGCCGCGAATTGATCGAGAAGTACAAGCAAGGCTATGCGGTCGTGGCCGAGGCGGTGACGGGTGCCTCGGACGAGGAACTGGACCGCCGGCCGGCGCCGGGGAAGTGGTCGGGGCGCGAAATCGTGCACCACCTCGCCGACAGCGAGATGACCGCCGCCATCCGCGTCCGGCTGCTGCTGGCGCAGGATCGGCCGGCGATTGCCGGGTACGACCAGGACGCGTTCGCGCGCCGCCTCCACTACGATCGGCCGATTGCGAAGTCGCTCGAGGCGTTCAAGGCCGCGCGCGACTCAACCGCGGAGCTCCTCGACGGACTGTCGCCCGAGGAGTGGCGGCGCGAGGGCGTGCACAGCGAGATGGGGCGCTACAACGTCGAGACCTGGCTCGAGATCTACGCGCAGCACGCGCACAAACATGCGGGCCAGATCCTGGTGGCCATCGAGGGGGACAAAGTCCTGGTGCCGGAGACGTCCCGGCCCTGACGGGAAGAGCAGGGGGCCGGTCGGGCAGGCAGGGCAGGTGGGGCGGGTCGGGCGCGAGTTTCAGTACAGCAGGAAGTTCTCGCGGACGCGCAGGAACCTGGCGATGTCGTCGTCCCAGCTCGCGGCGATGTCGCGTGCCGGCACGTCGGTTTCGATCTGCCGGCGCAGCACGTCCGATCCGGCCAGGATGTCGATCGGCATCCTGGTCAGTTCGTACTCGTACGGCGGTTGCCGCCATGCGAAGCGCGCGGGATCGAGCCGCCGGTACTCGGCCATGAGCGTGACGCCGGCGAGCCCGGACCGGTACGCGTCGCGATCGGTGACGTGAATCTGGCACCCGCCGCACGCCTGCCGCGCGTGTTTCTGGAACGTCGGTTCGAAGCCCACCGGCCTGAACCAGGCGCCGGGCAAGGCCGCCGCGTTCATTCGCTCCGCCAGCGTGTGCGCGTCGATCCAGGGCGCCCCTGAAATCTCGAACGGCCGCGTCGTGCCGCGTCCCTCGGACAGGTTCGTTCCCTCGAACAGCACCATGCCCGGATAGACAATCGCGGTGTCGAGCGTGGGCATGTTCGGCGACGGCATCACAAACGCCAGGCCGGTGTCGTTCCAGTACATTCCCCGCTGCCAGCCCCGCATTTCCACGATCGTCAGCTTCGCGCCGATGCCGAAGTGCTCGTTGAACAGCCGCGCCAGCTCGCCCATCGTCAAGGCGTGTCGCATCGGGATCGGGAACTGCCCGACGAACGACTCGTAGCCCGGCTGCAGCATCGGCCCTTCGACCGCGACGCCGCCGATCGGGTTCGGGCGATCGCAGACGATGACGTGCACGCCGTGCCGGGCGGCGGCGCGCAGGCAGTTGGCCATCGTGTAGATGAACGTGTAAATGCGCGCGCCGGCGTCCTGGAGATCGATGACGAGATCGTCGAGGCCCGCCAGCATGTCGGCAGACGGCTCGCGCGTCTCGCTGTAGAGCGAGTAGATCGGGACGCGGCGCCGCACGTCGCGCGCGTGGCCCGTCTCGATCATGTTGTCCTGCACGTCGGCGTTGAAGCCGTGCTGCGGGCCGAACAGCGCGGCGAGCGTCACCTCGTCTCGCGCGGCCAGCCGGTCGGCGGTGTGCTGCAGGTGAGCGTCCACCGACGCGGGGTTGGAGACCAGGCCGACGCGGCGGCCTTCGAGCAGGCCGGAGTCGAGCAGCCGATCGGATCCGAGGATGACCGCCATCAGTTGCCTATCTCCTACCGTCCACACTGCACTCCGCACTTCGCACTTCGCACGTCGCACCCGCACGGGACCGCGCGCTGCACGCGCACCTCGCACGTCGCACGTCGAAATCTGTCCCTCACTCCGGCCGCTTGGCTTCGTCCACCTGCTGCTGGATGTCCTTCAGCGCCCGCTCGCGCGCCGGTCCGGTCATCTCGCGCGCGAACGCCTCGAGCGCGGCCCGCACCACGTCGCGGTGGTGCAGGCGCAGGCCGATCGGCCCGACCGCCTGCAGCCACAACCGGTGAATCAACTCCAGATCCTCGGTCGTCAACGGCGGCACGTGCGGCCCCAGTACAAACGTCTGCACGTCGCCGTTCAGGCGGCAGCAGACCAGCCGTGTCCGCAGCTTGTCGCTGCCGGGCACTCGTTCCCAGGCTTCGCCGAGCAGGCGGGCCTGCTCGTCGGCCGCGAACTTCGCCGACTCGCCCACGACGATCTCGGCCGAGCCGAGGCGCACGGCGGTCTGCGCGACCGCGTCGAACACGTTGCTCGCCGGAACCACGAGCAGCTTCACCGGCCGGCCGTGGCGTTCCGCGACCGACACGACCTTGGTGAAGAGCAGTTGCTCATAGTCCAGGAACAGCTGGTCCTCGGTGAGGTTCCGGAACGGCGTGTCGGGGCCCTGCAGCAGCCGGACCGTCATGACGACGATGTCGCGCTTCTCGGTGTCGGTGTGGTCCAGCGCCCAGGCCAGATGCTTCAACGTGTTGTAGTCCCGGACCGGGACCAGCACGTTGCCCGGCCGCGCCGCGACTTCGCCCAGCCCGACGTCGGCTGCCGGCAGCAACTGGAACTGGTCCATCGTCTGATCGCGTCCCCGCGCGCGCCGGTGCGCCTGCCGCTCGGAGAAGACGAAGGCGACGTAGAGCACCGCCGTGAAGGCGATGCCGGAAATCGTCGCGAGTTGCTTCGTGAACAGGTTGACGATCGCGATCGCGAACAGCCCCATCGTGATGAGGGCGAGCCCGATCGGCAGCTCGACCGGGCCGATCCGCAGGTTCCAGCCGACCCGCCACTCGCGCGGGCCGGGCTCCTTGAACCGCAGCACCAGCACGGCCAGCGACTTCAGCGCGAAGCTCCAGACGACGCCGAACGCGTACGCCTCGCCGAGCAGGTACACGTCGCCGCGGCTGAGGATGACCGTGAGCAGCTGCAGGATGACGATCGCGTTCAGGATCCGGTACGTCGTGCCGTACTTCCGGTGCGGCCTGCGGAACCACTCCGTCAGCACGCCATCCTCGGACACCCGGTTCACCACGGCGTTCGAGCCCACGATCGCGGTGTTCACCGCGCCGGCCAGCATCAGGAACCCGACCACGACGACGAACGCCTGGAACAGGAGCCGCACGACGAGCGGACCCGACAGGTGCATCGCGATGCCGGAGATCAGGTTGTCGAAGAACCGCGGTCGCTCGCCATCTGGAATGAGCGCGACCGCCAGGAAGCTGACCGACGCCGTGAAGATCACGCTGTAGAAGAAGATGGCCGTCGCCGCGCGCCGCAGATTGAGCGGCTTCGGATGCTCGATCTCGCGGTAGACCTGCGCGAGCGATTCCCAGCCGCTCATCGCGAGAAACGAGTGGCCCAGGCCGACCAGCACCGCGATGATCGTGATCGAGGGCAGCACGGTGCCGCGGAACCAGCCGAGCGCGTCGGGCGAGAAGTGGAGATGGGCCCGCGTCGGGGACGGCACCGGCTGGCCGCCCTGCACGAGCAAGGTGTAGCCCGCCCAGACCAGCAGGATCACGATCATGACCGTCGTGATCTCCATGATCCGCAGCGCGTCGGAACTGGATTCACGCAGCCCCTGCGTGTTGCGCCACCAGAAATAGATGATGACGGCCGCCGCCAGGACGGCGGACGTCTCGTTGGCCGGCAGCGCGAACTGCGGGTAATTGAGGAGCCGCGCCACCTGGTTGATGAGGCCGACGATGTACTGGCCGGCCGACACGGCGCTAATCGGCCCGGTCAGCACGTAGTCGAAGAGCAGCGCCGACACCGACATCTTCGCCAGCGTGCCGCCCATCGCCTCCTTGACGACGCGGTACACGCCGCCGCGGACGAACATGATCGAACTTTCGATGTAGATCGCCCGCACGGCGTAGGAGAAGAGCATCACGCCGAGGATGAACCAGGGCGCCGCCTTGCCGACCGCCTGTTCCGCGATGCCGCCGGCGTAGAACGCCGACGACCCCAGGTCGGCCAGCACGATCGCCGCGGCGCGCCAGAAGGAGATGAACGAGAGGAAGATGGTCGTCGCGACGACGACGCGAACCGGCCCGTGGCCGGTCACGCCTGCGGCGCGAGTCGTCTGGGTGTCGGACGCCACAATCACCTTTCGTGGAAATGGTGCATGAGCCTCATCGGGGAGCCATCAATGCGAATGTCAACGGTGAGCGGGTCGGGAGGGCGAGGCAACCCTTAACGGTACGCCGCTGGTGTCCGCTCGTCAAGAGCGGCAGGCGCGCGCGGCCAGCACACAACGCGGTGCGCTCTCTCAGCCTGGCCGCATCACGGCTGCGTGCGTTCGTTCCTGAGGACGAGGTAGACCAGAACAGCGACCGCGGCGGCGCCGGACGCGAGTCCTGCCGCCCGCGAGATCGCCGCCAGGACCGCGGGGACCGTCAGGAGCAGCACGACGATGAGGATGCCGCCAGGTTTCATCGACGCGGCAGATCGCGTGCGCGCAGGAGGATAGAGCACATCAGCCGCACGCGCGACAGGGCAGAGACAACGGGCGGGACGCGGCCGGCGCGAAAAATGGGGAGACTCCGCATGGAGCCTCCCCAAGGACACGGGTATGGGAGGCGATCGACCTCTAATTGGGGAATACGCCCGCGCGCGATCTGCGTTTACCGGTGGTTGTAGCGGGCGGGAAACGACGGGATTCGACGGCTCGCACGGAACGCGGTCATACGCCGCGGGCGCGCGGCCGATCGAACCCCTGACGCCAGAGAACATGGCGTTGGCCCAACGAACGATCGCTCGTCCGGGGGGTTTGGGCGCCCCGCCATGTCACCATCCGATATATCAAATCACGTGCCAGCCAGCCGCGTCCCGGCAAAGCCGCAAAACAGGGCCGATCCACGTCGTCGCCGGCCTCGTGCGGCCCGGACGCTTTCGCGGAGCGGAAGAAAGCGTACGCTTTGCGCGACACCGCGACCGTACCTGTCACCTCGGTGACAGCGGTCACTTCTCGCGCTTGACGGCCCTCAGCAGCACCGGCTGGATCTCGTAGTTTTCGAGCACGCACCCGGCACCGCACCCCGCACGCCGCACCTCGCACCCCGCACATCGCACGTCGCACGTCGCACCCCGCACCGCGCACCTGTTCGTCCTATAATCGCGCCCGCGGGCCAACTGCTCGCCCGCGCGACCGTCCAATCTGCGGGAGGCAATCGTGACGCTCGGAACGTGGGCCGACCATCGCGCCAGCGAGTTGCGCTACGCAATCCGCATGATCCGCAAGACGCCGGGCGCGTCGGCGATCGCGGTGCTGTCGCTCGCACTCGGCATCGGCGCCAACACCGCGATCTTCTCGCTCATCGACACGATGCTCCTGAAGCTGCTGCCCGTGCGCGCCCCGTACGAGCTCTACCAGGTGGCGAGGAACTTCAGGGACCGGCCGTCGGTCAGCTGGGACTATCCGGACTACTGCGCCTTTCGCGATCGGGTCCGCTCGTTCACGGGCCTGGCCGCCTACAGCAGTCCGCAGCCGCTGGGGCTGCAGGTGGCCGGCGCGGCATCTGGCGATGGCGGCACCGAACTGGCCTATACCTCGGCCGTGTCCGGCAACTACTTCGACGTCCTCGGCGTCGAACCGGCGATCGGACACCTGCTCAACGCGGCCGACGATCGACAGTTCGGCGCGTCGCCCTACGCGGTGCTCGGCTACGACTACTGGCAGCGCCGGTTCGCGGCCGATCCGCGCGTGGTCGGCCGCACGGTGCGGCTGAACGGCTACCCGTTCACGATCGTCGGCGTCGCGCGCCGCGGGTTTCGTGGACTCGACGTGACCTCTTCGCCGAACGTGTTCATTCCGATCGCGATGCAGACCGAAACCGCCGGCGTCCCGCTGGCGATCTGGAACACGCGGCACTACTGGTGGATCCAGGTGACCGGGCGGCTCGCGCCCGGCGCGAACGTGGCGCGGGCGCAGGCGCAGCTGACGGTCACGTATCGCGACCAGGAGGCCGCCGAGCGGCGCGCGTCACCCAGGAGCGGATCGGCCAACGCCGGCCAGCCGGTCGTGCTGCTGCCCGCCGCCCGCGGCTGGTCGTCTGTGCGCAACACGCTCGAGAAGCCGCTGGTCGTGCTGATGGTGGTGGTGGGGCTGGTGCTGCTCATCGCGTGCGCGAATGTCGCCAGCCTGATGCTGGCCCGCGGCGCCGCCCGCCAGCGCGAGATGGCCGTCCGCCTGGCCGTCGGCGCGAGCCGTTCGCGCCTGGCCGGCCAGTTGCTCGTCGAGAGCATCGTCCTCGGGCTGCTGGGCGGCGTCGTCGGCCTGGTCTTCGCGTACGGCTGCGTGCACCTGCTGCTCGGCTTCATGCCGCAGTCGCGCTTCTCGCAGGTGGACCTGCAGGTCTCGCCGGACCTGCGGCTGCTGGCCTTCACCTTTGCCGTGTCGCTGCTGACGGGCGCGCTGTTCGGCCTCGCTCCCGCGCTGCTGTCCACGCGGCCCGATCTCGTGCCGGCGCTCAAGGACGATAGTTCGGGGAATCCGGCGTTTGCGGGGCGGCGCGGCCGCCGCCGATCGCGCGTCACGCTGCGCAAGACGCTGGTGGTGGTGCAGGTGGCGCTGTCGCTGCTGCTGCTGGTGGGCGCCGGGCTGTTCGTGCGGACGCTGCAGAACCTGCGCGACCTCGACACCGGGTTCCGGCGCGACCACACCATGCTCGTCTCGATCGATCCGAGCCGCAGCGGCTACAAGGGGCAGCGGTTGCGCGACTTCTACGAGCGGCTGCGGGCCGGCGTCGAACGTCAGCCGGGCGTGCAATCGGTGAGCCTGGCCACCATCACCCCGCTGACCGGGATGCAATGGAACGGCGATTTCCGGCCGGAGGGCTACACGTTCAAGGCGGACGAAGACAAGTCGGTCGAGTTCAACACGGTCGGGCCGCGGTACTTCGAGACCGTCGGCATCCAGATGCTCCTCGGGCGCGACTTCCGCGACCAGGACAACCCCGCCTACTCGCCGGATCCGCCCGAGCGGCTGCTTTCCGGCGGGCGCGACGTCGACGTGCCTGGACCGCACGTCGCGATCGTCAGCGAGAGCATGGCGAAGCGGTTCTATGGCGGCCGCAACCCGGTCGGGATGCACGTGTGCCTGCAAGAAGAATACGACGCGGCGCGCGCCTGCGAGATCGTCGGCGTCGTCCGCGACGCGCGCTACTTCGGCCTGCGCGAGGCGGTCCAGCCGATGATTTACCTCCCGGTCTGGCGTCCCGGCCCGGAGCCGAAGGTGCTCTGCATCCGCACGGGTCGCGACGATGCCGCGATTGTCGCCGCGGTGCGGCGCCAGGTGATGGGGATCGACGCGGCGATCCCGGTCCTCGCGTCGCGGACCATGCAGGAACAGATCGACGAGGACATCGTCGTCGAGCGGCTGATCGCGACGCTGTCCGGGTTCTTTGGCCTGCTGGCGCTGCTGCTGGCGGGTGTCGGCCTCTACGGCGTGATCGCCTACACGGTGTCGCGTCGCACGCGCGAGATCGGCATCCGGATGGCGCTCGGCGCGCCCCGATCCTCGGTGCTGTGGCTGGTGCTGCGCGACGGCGTGCTGCTGGTCGGCGGCGGCGCCGCCATCGGCATCCCGTCGGCGCTCGTGCTCACGCGCCTGGTCCGGGCATTCCTGTTTGGCGTCGGCGCGCAGGATCCGTTCACGCTGGGCGTGGGCCTGGCCATCCTCGCCGCTGCCGCCGCGCTCGCGTCGCTGCTGCCCGCGCTGCGGGCGACGAGGATCGCGCCGACGACCGCCCTGCGCTACGAGTAACGCCCTCCTCGCGCCGTAATCTACGGTCAAGGGCCGCAGCTTCACGCAGATTTTCGCCGATGCGGCAAGTTCCCGCGCGCGATGGCAACCTAGCTTCCGCGGCATACGTGGACAGCGGGACTTCGACAGCCGTCGCGTCGCGACGGCTGCGGGCGGCCGGCCACGGCCGGGCCGCACGTCGAAGTCCCGGTGTCTGAATCTGCGGGAATCTGCGAAATCTGCGGCTGGGTGTCGTCACGCGGAAGCTGCAACTCGCCGAGCGCCGCGCGTTCCCGGCGGCCCGCACGCCGAAAACTGCGGACCCTGACCGGCAGAGATCTGCCAAAACGAGCCGAAGTCGGTTAACATTCGCGCATGGCGTATCAGAAGCCCACGATCCGCGAGTTCGAAGTCCGCCGCGTCGGTGCCCTCATGCCCGCGCCCAACAACAGCTCGTGCCTGGAATGTGAGACCAGTCTCGGCATGATCGCGTTCTGGGGTGATGCCCGCTCGATGGTCAACATCGAAGCGATCCGGGCGGCGTCACCGCCGTTCCGCGTCCGCTGCGGCTGCATCACGCCGCGCCGGACGGTCTCGAACCATGTCCTCTGGGTGCCCCAGTCGGTGCCGGTCGAGATCACGACGACCTGAACCGCGGTGCGCCCGTGCCGTGCAGGAGAATGCGACCACGTGCCATTTCTCTCCCTGATCCCGGCGGTCGCCAGCGGCGTGCTGTTCATGCTCCTGTGGCTGGGTGGCCTCCTGTCGCGTCCTCTCGTCGTCGCAGCGTGGTGGGGGGCTGGCGTCTGTCTCCAGTTCATTCTCGGAGGCTCGATCGCGATCGTCTCGCTCGCGGGCCTGCTGATGAACGTGACCTTGGGCGTGTACCTGTCCGTCCGGCTGAGGACGGCGTGACCGCCCGGCCCTTCCTTCCCCTACCGTTCCGCGATCATTTCTGCATTTCCTCCGTGACCGTCGGCTTCCCCGATGAGACGGAGAGCATGATCCCGATCCCGACGGCCGCCAGCACGCCGATTCCGATCCAGATCGGCGCGACGTGGTTGAACACGCCGGTCTGCCACAAGGCCAGGCCGATACCGATCACGAGCACGAAGTACCCGGCGAGAAACAGGTGGATGAATCGCATGTTCGTTGCCTCTCTGTGCGAGCAGGATTGGCCCGCCTTGCGCGCGGGCTTGCCCGCCCGCGGATTGTCGACGCCCGTTGACCCCGACGGTTGCCAGCCCCGCTAGCCCATGTCCGAAAGGGACAAGAAGCTTGAGTGCTGTTCGGCGCGCCGCTGCGTCTGCGCGTGAACCTGCTCGCGTCTCTCTTCACACGTCTTGCACCGTACCGCGAACGGCAACGCCAGGAGTCGTGTCTCCGAGATCTCGACGCCGCACTGGAAGCACCGTCCGTATGTGCCGGCGTCGAGCTGACCGAGCGCCTCCTCGACCCGCCGCAACGTCTCAGCCTTCATCTGGAGCAGCGCAAACTCGACATCCTTGCAGATGTCGCCGTCGCAGTGTTCCATCTCGTCCCGCACGTCGATCGGCCGGTCGGTCCGGCCGTCGCGGATGCGGCGCTGGACGTCCTCTTGTACCTCGCCTCGGCGAGCCAGCAGGATGCCCCGAAGATGCGTGTCCCGCGCGGTCGTGTCGGTCATGTGTGGCTCCTTGCGCACCCAAGCATGCCGGAAGAGTTCGCGCGCGTCTGTGCGGTTGTGAACACCTTGCCCTGACGCCGTACCACCTGTTCACAAGCGCACAGACGCGCGCCCGCGATGTGCCGCATGCTGGGTTGTGGAGGGTTCACATGTGGAACAAGAACGAGCGCGACGGGAAGGTCGATCAGGCGAAGGGCAAGGTCAAGCAAGCCGTCGGCACGTTGACAGGCGACGACGAGTTGAAGGCTGAAGGTCAGGTCGATGAAACCGTGGGGAAGGGTGAAGCCGCTGTGGGTCGGATAGGCCGCAAGGCCGGCGACGCGATTGCGCGTGTCGCTACGGTGGTGAAACGGGGTGCATGATGTTTCTGGCGCTGTTTTTCGTCTTCCTGATTTGCTGGATCTTCGGCTGGGTCATCTTCCACGTGACCGGCGGACTGATCCATGCGTTGCTGGTTGTGGCCGTGATTGCCCTGGTCTGGCATTTCGTGCGGGGCCGCGCCGTCGTGTGACGCACGCGGGCGGCGGTCCGGCTATGGGTCCGGCGATGTGACAACCTGGGCGCCAGGCCGGACTGGCGTCTCCTGTTCCTGGCTGGGGCGATCGACGAGGCCCGTGGCGTCCCAGATTTCCTTCTCGTTGAGCGACTCGGCCTTCAACAGGGCGTGGGCGAGCGCTTCCAGTTTGTCGCGGTGCGCGGCCAGCAGCCGGTCGGCGTCCCGGTGGCTGTCCTCGACGATGTGGCGGACTTCGGCATCGATCAGCTCCGAGGTGGCGTCGCTGTAAGGCTGGTGCTGGAAGGCCGGCGGCAGGCCCTCGTCCTGCGGCGCCACGAAGCTGATCGGGCCGAGCTTCTCGCTCATTCCCCAGCGCAACACCATGTGGCGGGCGATCTCGGTGACCTGCTGCAGGTCGTTCTCGGCGCCCGTGGTCGTCACTCCATAAACCAGCTTCTCGGCCGCGCGGCCGCCCAGTGCGCAGGTGATGCGCGCCTGCAGATAGTCCTCGGCGTAGCTGGTCCGATCGTCGACGGGGAGCTGATACGTCGCTCCGAGCGCCATGCCCCGTGGCACGATCGACACGCGGTGAACCGGGTCACTGCCCGGTATGAGCAACGCCAGCAGCGCGTGCCCCGACTCGTGGTAAGCGGTGCGCTCCCGATCCGCCGCCGTGAGCAGGATGTTGCGAGCCGGCCCGAGCGTGATCTTCTGGAGCGCTTCGGCGAAGTCCTCGGCACCAACCGCGCTTGCGTCCTTGCGCGCCGCCAGCAACGCCGCCTCGTTGACCAGGTTGCGCAACTCGGCGCCGACCAGGCCGGGCGTTTCGGCAGCAATGCGCTCGAGCGACACGTCCGGCCCCAGCGGGACCTTCCGGGTGTGCACCTTGAGAATGGCGGCGCGCCCGGCCCGGTCGGGCCGCTGGACCACGACGCGCCGGTCGAAGCGCCCGGGACGCAGCAGCGCCTGGTCGAGCACGTCGGCGCGATTGGTGGCCGCCAGGACGATGACGCCTTCGCGGGAGTCGAAGCCGTCCATCTCGGTCAGGATCTGGTTCAAGGTCTGCTCGCGCTCGTCGTGGCCGCCCAGCTGCGCGCCGCTGCCGCGCGTGCGGCCGATGGCGTCCAGTTCGTCGATGAAGATGATTGCGGGCGCCGCCTCCCGCGCCTGCTTGAACAGGTCGCGCACGCGGGACGCGCCCACGCCGACGATCATCTCGATGAACTCCGACGCGGCGAGGCTGAAGAAGGGGACGCCCGCCTGCCCGGCAATCGCGCGGGCCAGCAGCGTCTTGCCGGTTCCGGGGGCGCCGACCAGCAGCACTCCCTTCGGCACGGTGCCCCCGAGCCGCTGGTACTTGGTGGGGTTCTTCAGGAAATCGACGATCTCGACCAGCTCGTTCTCGGCCTCGTCGATCCCGGCGACATCGTCGAAGGTGACCTTCGGCTGCTCTTCGCTGTAGCGCTTGGCGCGGCTGGTCCCGAGACTGAACAGCCCGCCACCGGCCGCCGCCGCCGCGCGGCGAGTGAACCAGACAAAGGCGCCCACCAGCAGCAGGGTCGGACCAAAGCTGATCAACAGCTTGTACCAGGACGACGCGTTCTCGTCGACGGCGTTGATGACAGCACCCTTCTCGTCGAGACGCCGCTCGAGATCCTGATCGGCAAAGTCCGGTCGCTGCGTCTTGAAGTGCGTCGAGGTCGAGCCCTTGGGCGGCGCCGCGGGAGGCGAGGCTGGTGACTTGGCAGCCGGCGCCGGCGATTTCTCCGGAGGGTAGGTGACCTTCGTCCTGAAGGTCCCCTGGATCGAATTCCCCACGCTGGTCACGTCGCCGACATTGCCCGCCTCGACCTGCGTCTTGAAGAAGCTATACGGGATGGTGATCGAGGACGGTTCCGCGAAGAACACCTGCGTGATCGCGTAATTGGCGAGTGTGAGCACGAGGAAGATCAGCCACCAGGATTGCGACCGCCAACGCGGCCGCACCCGGGCGGCTTGTTTCGACGGCGTGGGCGGAGCGTCAAAGGACGGTCGTGCCGCGTGTTCAGGTGGTGGATTCGCCACAGGACTCCAGCCTACTCGGCTTGGACGCCCGACACGTGTCTCGTTCTGAACAGCGCGTCAACCGACGCGATCCCGCGGTTGGCGTTCCTGATGAGATAACGTGCCGCGAATCCCGCGTACAATGGGTTTACCTGCCTGAAAAGAGTGGTGACCCGTGGCGACGCTCGTTCGTTCGGTCGCGATCGCGCACCTTGCCGTTCTGTCTCTTGGCGCTCCGGTGCTCGCGCAATCCGCGGCCGAACCCGTCGCGCTCGTGGTCGCGGCGGGCCGCCCCTTGCGCGTCGCGCTCGACAAACGGATCGCCGTCACGCGCGTCGGGCAACCGGTCGCCGCGACGCTCATCGAACCCATCTACGCGTACGACCGCCTCGTGATCCCGGCGGGCGTCGCCGTTCTCGGACATATCGCCGCGCTCCAGGATGCATCGCGGGCGGCGCGCGTGCAGGCGCTTCTGTCGGGCAACTTCTCGCCCCACCGCGGCGTCGTCTTGCAGTTCGACACGATCGTGCTTCCCGGCGGCCTCCGGCGGCCGATTCGGACGACCGTTGGCCCGCCGACCGTGCACGTCACGGTGAGGTTCGCCGCGTCCGACAGGCCGGGCAACGCCGGAGACGAGGACAAAGTTGCTGTCGGCGATCGGGCGCGACAGGCCGTGGCCAGCGCTCGGCAGGAGGCGGCGCAGCGGGCGCGCGACGCCGTCGCCCTCGTCAGGCAGCCGGGCAGGCTGGAGCGGTTGAAGGCGGCCGCGATCGATCGCCTGCCGTACCATCCGCAGTACCTTGCGAAGGGCGCCGTCTATGACGCGAAGCTCGCGGTTCCCCTCGACTTCGACACGCAGCCGCCGCTCGCGCGTGCGCCCGAAGGCACCGCGCCGGCGCCTGAATCGATCCTGACCGCGCGACTCGTTGCCGGCGTCACGTCGGCCGCGACCCTCAAAGGCGCGACGATTGCCGCCATCGTCACGCAGCCGGTCCTGTCGGCCGACAATCGGCTCATCCTGCCCGAGGGCGCCGAACTTGGCGGAACCGTGACCTTGGTCAGGAAGGCGAGACGCTTCCACCGCAACGGCCAGCTGCGGTTCCTCTTCCAATCGGTGCGTGTGCCGGGCGCCGATGCCACGACGCTGCTGGCCTCGCTCTATTCGGTGCAGGTGAACGAGAGCGACCGCATTGCCGTCGACGAGGAAGGCGGCGCGCGCGCGACCAACAGCAAGGCGCGGTTCATCGCGCCAGCGCTCGCGGTGATGTCGATGCGGGCGTTGTTCGATCGCGGCGACCGGCGAATGGACGGCGACGCGAACGACTCGCTGCCGGCGCCGGCCTCTGGCAACGTGGGATCGCGCGGCGTCGGCGGCTTCCTGGGTTGGAGTCTGGCGGGCACCGCGCTGAGCTTCGCGTCGCGCCCGGTCGGGATCGTGCTGGCCGCCGTCGGCACCGTGCGCACCGTGTACGGCGCGGTCTTCGGCAAGGGCCGCGACGTGTCGTTCCCGGCCGACACGCCCATCCAGGTGCAGCTCGCGCCGGGACCCTCGCGAAAGCCCTCATCGTGATGACGCGGCCCGCCGCCTGGCTCGTGATGGTGGCCGCGCTGCAGGCGCCCGCGTTCCACACCTCGACGCGCCTGGTCGTGCTGCACGCGACCGTGCGCAACGGCCGCGGCGAGATCGTCACCGGTCTCTCGCGGGACGCGTTCGCCGTGTTCGAGAACGGCCAGCGACAGACCATCGCGATCTTTCGCGCCGACGATGTGCCGGTCTCGCTCGGCCTGGTGATTGACAACAGCGGGAGCATGCGGTCGAAGCGACAAAAGGTCGAGGCGGCCGCCCTCGCGTTTGCCCGCGCCTCGAATCCGCAGGACGAGACCTTCGTCGTGAACTTCGCGGACACGCCGAGAATCGACGTCCCGTTCACGAGCGACCCGGTGCGGCTCGAGGCGGGTATCGCGCGCCTCGATTCGATCGGCGGGACGGCGATGCGCGACGCTCTCGCTGGCGCCGAGCGGTACCTCGACCAGCACGGCACCCGCGACAGGCGGGCGCTCGTCATCGTGACCGACGGGATCGACAACGCCAGCGACACGCCGCTCGACGAAATCCGCGCCTACGCCCAGCAGCGCGACATCGTCATCTACGCGATCGGGCTGCTTGGCGAGACGACCGCGCACGGCGCGCGGCACGCGCTCGACGATCTGACGCGCTCGACCGGCGGCGTCGCCTGCTACCCGGGTACGCTCGACGAGATCGGCGATGTGGCGCTCGATCTGGCGCGGCAGATTCGCACCCAGTACACGCTGGCCTACACGCCGTCGAATCCGGCGCTCGACGGCTCGTTCCGGAAGATCACGGTGGTGGCGAAAGGGGAGGGACGACTCGACGTCCGCACGCGAACGGGGTACCGCGCGACGCCCGACACGATCGCGCGTCCGGCCGGCTCCGGCGGCTGACGCGTTCCGTTCGGCGCGTTCTGGCAACGGCTCAGGCAGCGAGCGGCGAGAGCCATCCCATCCGTGTGATCGTTCGAGACCGGGTGTGCCTTCACGATCTGGGCGATCACCTACGCCTACATCAGCAAGCTGCTGGCTCGCCTGTCTTACCTCGAGCGCGTGGGTCCGATCTGTCCCTGGAGGAGCGGTAAGGCGAGCAAGGGGAGCGGGAACAGGGCCGCGCCGAGCATCGACAGCACCAGCCGCGCTCGCATCGCTTGCACGACCCGCCTGGCCCCGAGCAGTACCGGCATGTAGACGGCGATGGAGATGGCGGCGAAGAGGAAGCCCAGGAACACCGCGACACTCAGGGTCGTGGGGACACGATAGGGGCCGCGCGCGTACCCGACCACCCAGAGGGCCATGACGTGTAGCATGCGGTGAAAGTGGCGGCGCGGTGCAGAACCATGATCCAGCGTCCACCCGTAGAGGACAGTACCCATCATCTCGAGGATAGCATGTTGCACGTAGCGGACTCGTCTGGCTCTCCGATCGGCCGTGTGCAAAACAGCACATCGGCTGGCTCGTCACTGCGGCTAGAGTGCGCGTAATGGCAAAGGTGAACACTCTTCGACGTCGAAGAGTTTCGGCTGTCGTCGCCGTCGTGCAACCGATCGGGAGGTGTCTGGCGCGAATGGAAGCCCTCCTGATCGAGATGCGTCATGAGCAGGACGTCAAGCTGAAACGGATCGCATCGCTCGAACAGCAGGTCGCGGAACTCACAGCGCACGTCAGGGCCACCGCGAACAGGCATGGGTCGACACGCGGGAAGAGGTGACGGAGCAGCCTGCGGCGGCGTGACGCGTTCCTCGCGTTGCTACGGCGGGACAACCTTCGGGTGGCCTGATGGGGGGGTGTTGGATCGGGCTCGCCTGGCTTGCCAACCGAAGCTCGCCGAGGAACAGCGGAGATTCCGCAGGCGAGCGAAGGTTGGTGCGGAAGGGGGGATTCGAACCCCCACGCTCTTGCGAGTGCCAGCCCCTCAAGGGGCCACGGCTAGCGCGACTTTCGCCGGGTTTTCTGGCCTGAATCGACCGATTCGGCCTCCGGTTTCGCCTTCTCGCTATTCCCCCGTTTTCCCAGTGTTTCCCCGTCAGTCTCGGAGGCAGTCCCACCGTTTTTCCCACCAGGCGGCAGGTCGAGGAGGGAGCCCTTGGAGAGCGCGCGCCGGCGCGGATTCGTGACCAGGTCGGCGATCGGCATCGCGTCCGATAGCCGCTCGAGCGGGGCCACCTGGTGCATCGGTCGGAGGTGCGTGTAGCGCTGCGTCGTCTCGATGCGCACGTGGCCCATGAGTTCCTTGCGGATCGCTTCGGGCTCCCGTAGTTCGGCGAGCAGCGTCGCCATCGCGTGGCGGATCGTGTGGAACGTGATCCCGTCCTTGAGGCCGTAGTGCAGGCCCGCCCTGGTCGCGGCGCCGTCGAGACCGCCGCGGATGGAGGCCAAAGGGCGGCCGCGATACGCGACGACGTACTCGCCGCGGTTCCGACGTCGCGCATCCTCGAGGATCTGGCGCAGCTGCGGGACGATCGGCACGACGAGCGGCCGCCCTGTCGCCCGCACCGTCTTGTGCTGCATCACGGTGATGTACTGCAGCGCGGGGTCGAGATGATCTCGCCAGGTGAGCGCGAGCACGTTCGCCAGGCGCAGCTTCGGCGCGAGCGCCGCGATCGCGATGGCCAGGCGGACGTGGTAGCTGGCGTGCGCGAGCCAGCGCCGGAGCTCCTCCACGGTGACGATCGTCGTGCGCTCGACCTGGCTGTCCCGGGCGATGCCGGCCAGTGGGTTCGTGATGATGCCCGTGCGCTTTCGATGCGCCGGCGAGGCGGCCAGGGCGAACATCTGGGAGACGACCGACCGGTACTGGTTCTTCGTCTGCCCAGAGATGGGGATCGGGCGTGCGTCGAGCCAGTCCTCGAAGCGCACGATCCACATCGGGTCCGCGACGACGTCGCCCAGGTGTAGGTCGTGGTACGGCTCGCCTTCGACGATCTTGATCTTCCCGTGTTCGCGCTCCGGCCTCGCGCCCCAGAAGCGGAGCACGACGCGCAGTAGGTCGTCGATCCGCTCCGGCCTGGTGACCCGCTTCTGCGCGTGCGCGTAGTACGTCTCGGCCCAGTCCTGGAAGCGAGGCGTGTCGGCCGGATCCATCGGCATCCCGCCAGCGCGCTCCCGGAGCTTCCGCTTGAGGTCCGATTCGAAGGTGTCGGCGAGATCCTTCCGGTGCTGGCCAGTCGACCCGACGTGGCGCTGGCCCCTGTACCAGAAGTCGTAGCGGTACGCGGCGCGGTCGTCTGGGCGGTAGACGGTCATCTGCCAGGCCTCCGGCCGGGCCCGCTCGTTGCGCGCAGGCGCGCCCTCTTCAGCTGTTTGGCGGCTCCGTTCTCACGCACCGGAGTCACGCGCGGCTGATGTAATTCTCACAATGTCGTCCCTCGTCAAGTTGTACCGTTGTTCGGCCGGCATCGGAAGCCACTCGCCGAGCATTCGACGGTAAGCAGGAAGAACCGGGATATGACCGTTGAAGTTGTCCGGACCTCTGTCCAGATCCTGAAATCGACCTTTGTCGCAGAAGAACTGAGCGTACGCCAACTGCATGGTTTCGTCGTTCCCAGAGAAGCCCGGGAACTCAATCCAGATCACGTCGGGTTTGTCGTCCAGTCGCCCGTAGGCACGCTTTAGCGCGCTGAACATATCGAGGATGTTCACGACCTCGGCGCAGGCCTCGCCGCTCAGCGCGTCGGGGTAGACGTTCTTCGCGATGCCCTCGTATTCTGCCTCGTATCCCCACTCCAACGCCTCGCGATAACGGGCGTAGGAGTCTGCCTCGTCCGGGACGAGCACCTCCAGCATGCGGTACTGGTTGGCCAGCATGAGCCGCTCAAGTCTAGTCAGTTGCATCTTTCGTCCCCTCGTGAATTGCGGCGGGTGCGAGCCCTTCGTCTCGAGCTCCCGTCCGCTACTTCTTCCGCCGGTCGTTCGGCGTCTTGGTTCGTCGGCTTCAGCGACACGCACTGTCACACGGCGGCTGCTGGTGGATTATGTGGTGTGAATTGGACTCCACCGCTAGCCTTCAAGACGCGCAGTACTTCCGCGGCGATCTCGTCGGACCTCTGCGATTGAGCGCCCAACCCGACCGGGTAATAGACTCGATCGACGTCCAAGTGAGTGATCGCCGAGCCGTAGTCGAGAACCTTGGCCATCTCGGCGGTCATCTCGAGCTTCTTCTTCTGACGCTGTCCCCAGCCGACCGGATTGTTAAGCCCCTCATTGGATAGCATGTCGAAGTACTCGTGCCACAGCTGTCGCACTGATGGACAGTCGGGGAACGAGAAGTCGATCATGTTGAGGGCGCGCACGTGTTCGTGCGTCATGGTCATCGCGGGTGCTCTGGTACTCATCAACGTGTTGAAGATCGAAAGCTTCTGACTGCGCTTATCGCGCCGACTCTGAAGGTACATGGACACCAGAACGGCGACGAGCGGCGACATTGCAAGTGCAAGAACATTTACCACAAGCATGGTTGCCTCCGGATAATTGGCGTTCATCCGTCACTCCGATGCCGTCTCGTCGAGTCGATGCAGCGTCGCGCGCGACAGGCCAAACGACAGCAGCACGCGCTTCACCGCGGCCGCTTGATCGGCCGTCGTCACCGCGATGCAGACGTCACCAACGTCCCCGCTCGACATCGCCGGCGAGGGCCAGCGGGGGAGCGAGAGATGGGCGCCGAACGGAGCCAGCGCGTCCAATAGTTGCGTCCGCCCCGTCGGCGTCATCGCCTGGAATTCGTCGAGCGGAAAGCAGATGCCCCACGACTCGGTCTTCGTCACGGACACCCTCCGTTCCGGACAGCCAAATATTCTGTGCAACGGAGCGCGCCGCCCCGACCGTTACCGTGCAATCATCAGATCTCGGATGCAATCCCCGTCGTCGCGTCGTCGTCGTCCGATCGTCCTCGTCATCGAGCCCCACGCTGACACACGCCAGATGTGGAAGAGCGTCCTACGCTTGATCCACTGCCGTCCGATCGCCGTGGCGACCGCGGCGGAGGCGCAGGCGGCCATCGCGCGCGTGACCCCCGACCTCGTCGTGACCGAACTCGCCTTGCCCGACGCGCCTGGCGCCGAGATCTGCAGTCGCCTGCGATCGCTTTCCGGGATGGAGACCGTGCCGATTCTCGTGGTCACCTCCTGGGTCGACGCGCCAGGTCTCGCCGCGGCGAAGGACGCGGGCGCCGACCTTGTCCTGACGAAGCCGCTCACGGTCGACGAGCTGATCCGTGCGGTGCGCAGATTGATCCGCCGGTAGCCGCGTCAGCCGGCTGACGGCGGCGCTGTCCATCCCTTCGCCTCGGCATCAACGCGTTTCGCCTTGGCCGCGTCGAGCAGGTCCCCGCCGTTGCGGTAGATCTGCGAGTGATACAGTTCGCCATCGATCGAGAACCGGAGCTCGAGGCCGAGATCCCGAACGACGCGCTGTACGGCCTCCATGCGGTGACCGTTCTTCGTCAGCGTCCACAGGACCGTGTCAGCGCTCGTCATTCGTCATCTCGGTTCCGTCGACTAGAGCAATCGCTGCGGTGGAGTCGTCTGCAGTAAGAACAACACCACTAGCAGCATGATGCCGCACAGTGTAGTGACCGTCGCGGTCACGTACAGCAGGGCGCGCTGTCTGCGTCCGGGAAGGGGGGTGACCCAGGTGGCTCGAGTGAAGCCAGCAACGCCAGCCAGAATACCTACGAGCGTCATGAAGAAAGCCTTGGCTAAAGAGCCATCGTTCTCAGAAGCCCCCTGGGTAATGACTATCGGCGAACCGACGCCCACTACCGAACCGGCAGCTGAAAGGCGGGCAGACGGAGTGCCAAGGAGCAAGACCTGGATCGTCGTCCCGTCATTTGGTTCCAGGACCTTGAACCCCAGCACAACCCGGCGCGCATCCGTCTCGACACGGAGACCGATCTCCTGTCGCGAGGGCTTCAAGACCTTCGTCGAGAGGATCTCGGCGCCGTCCATCACGTCCAACTGCACCGGCAGCAGGACGTCGTTGGCCCATATCGGACTGCGCCCCGCGTTCCAGAAATAGACTCGCACCGCGGTGATTTTCGAGCCAGGTGGCAAAGGTCGGTCCTTGAACAGCAGGGTCAAGCCGGTGTCCCGCTCGGCGTCGACGAGAGTTGCGCGAACGGAATCGATCATGAAGACAGGCCGGGGCCGTGGAGGGAAATAGTATGTGAGCGCAGTGGCGGCGATGCCACCTAGGCCCAGAGCAAGGCTGACGATCTGAACCGTCAGGCTTCTCCACCAAGGCAATGGCGTCTTGCGCGGCGCGCTCTGTGTGTCGGCACCCGCCGTTTCGTTGTTCATGATCGGCCGCTACTTCTTCGTCAACGCGGGCGGATTGCACAGCTTGCAGGCGCTGTAGCCCTTCGCCACGGCCTCGCGTAGCTTGATCGGAATGCTGCTCTTAGCCAGCGACCGACAGCCGGCCCGATGGTACTTCGCGCCCGTCTTCGTGATGTAGACCGTGACGTCGCCGTTGTCCTGCGCGGGGGCCGTGCGAGCCGCCGGCGCCGGCGGTGCTGCCGTCGGAGGGACGGCAGCCTCCTGACCCGCTGTCAGCGCCGGCGGCTTGCAGATCGAGCACGCGGTAAAGCCGCGCGCCACGGCGTCCCGGAGCTTGATCGGGATCCGGCTCTTGGCGAGCGAGCGGCAACCGTCCGCGTGGTACTTCTTCCCGGTCTTCGTGATGTAGACGATCGTGTCGCCGTTGTCGGCCGTCTTCGCCTGACCGATGGCGACGGCACCGTGACCGGCCGGAGCGACCGCGGCCGGCGATCGCGTCGGTCCAGCATGCTTCGCGAGCGCCTGGCCGGATAGCGTGCCGAGGATGACCAGCGCCGACGCTACAACGAGGAGCGAACGCAAGTGTCGTTTCATGACGTTCCCCTGTTGAGCGGCTGGCTTGGGACCGCTCGAGTGACGGCTGGCGCGATCTCCTGATCCGTGGCGCTGACGATTTGTGTTACACGTCCTCGGCTTCGCGGAGCCGCGGCTGCTCGTGTTCCTTCACCGCGCGAGGCGCCCGCTTGAACGTGGCCTGCGTCTGCCGCTCGGCTGGGTAGTCGATGCGCTTTCCCTCGAGCAGCTCGGCGACGGTCAGGATCTGCAGGCGTGCGTGCTCGCTGCCCCAGGGCGACTTGTAGAAGCCGGCGTTGGCTGCCTCGCGGCGCATCGCCTTCGTCGGCTCGTTGAGACACAAGAGCCCGCCGATCACCGCCTGTTCCCGTTCGATGACGCCGCGCAACTCGCGGACGTACTCGGGTTTCAGGTGTCCCGCCTTCACCGACAGGATGATCTGCTTGGTCGGTCCCTTCGGACCCTCATCGTGAAAGAAGATCCGGCCATCGATGCCGCGGTCGGCGCCCTTCTTCTGTTCGGCCAGGCGGCCGCCGACCTGCCCCGTCGCCCACCACTGGAACTGGTGCGGCTTTTCGGCGGCCAGGTTCGCCGCATCCTGAACGGTCGTCGGTTGCCCGATCACCTCGTACGTGGCGTCGACGTCAGGCCCGTACTGGTCCCGCAAGCGCTGTCGAATCAGGTTGATCGCCAGGAACGTGACGTCGATGCCGATCCACTGGCGCTCGAGCTTCTGCGCGGCCGCGATCGTCGTCCCGCAGCCGCAGAAGGCGTCGAGCACGACGTCTCCCGGATTGCTGCCCGCCTGAATGAGGCGCTCGAGCAGAGGCTCAGGCTTCTGCGTCGGGTAGCCGAGTCGTTCGCGGGCTCGAGCATTGATCGGGGGGATGTCGGTCCAGACGTCCCCGAACGGCTTGCCCCGCTGTTCGTCAAGGTATCGTTTGTACCGCGGCACCGCTCCGGGTCGCGGCTGGATGACCAGGCCCGCCTCGTAGGCGGCCTGCATGCGGGGTTTCGTCCAGCGCCAGACGCGCGTGATGCCGAGGAACTCGTAAGTCAGATGCGGGCGATCCGGGTTGGGGTTCAACAGGCTCGTGAGTTGGTAGCGCCGGCCGGTCGCATCGGTCGCCGAGTACTTGTCCAACGTCTTCTCATCGAGGTCGTCCGGGTCGTAGGCGGTGAACATCTGATCGGTGTTCCACGTCGATCCGGCACTGCGCTGGTAGCTGAGAATGACATCGTGATTGCCGGCGAGGGCGCGGGTCATCAACCCCTTCGCCGCCGTCCGGTGCCAGACGATCTCGTTCCTGAAGTTCTCCGGCCCGAAGGTCCCGTCCATGAGCATCTTCAGGTAGTGGCTGGCGGCCGGGTCGCAGTGCAGGAAGATGTTTCCCGCTGGCTTCAGAACCCGCCGCAATTCCACCAGCCGCGGCGCCATCATGGCCAGGTAGGCCATCATGTCGCTGTCGCCGAGGAACGTCCGGAACGCGCGCATCGCGTCGGACACCGGACCGCCCGACTCGATCACGTGCGCACACGCCCGGGCGGACTCCTCGTTCCACTCCCACGTGTCCTCGAACGCCTGGATCTGCGCGGCCGCCTTGGCGCCGTCGTGCGCCTTGAACAGCACGTTGTAGTTCTGGTCGCTCTTGAACGGTGGGTCGAGGTACGCGAGATCCACGGACTCGCTCGCGATGCACTCGCGCAGCACGTCCAGGTTGTCGCCGTAGTAGAGTCGGTTCATCCCTGATCCTCGAGGGCCTTCACGTCGCGCCATCCCGCGGATCGCAATTGCTTGATCTCCGCGAGCCACGCCGTCTTCTTCGCGAGGACGTTCTCCCGCTTGACGTGAATGCCGCCGCGCTCGACGCCGTTGACCTCGGTGCGGGCCTGCCAGCCGGCGAACGTCACGCCAGGGTAGATCTCGTACGCGCGCCGTTCGTCGCCGCGGACCAGGTGCGCCCAGAGGCACGGATCGTCCGCGTCCTCGTTCATCTCGCGGACGACCGAGCGGTGAAACGTGAGCAGGTGCGTCATCGACTCTTGCGCAGCCGGCTCAGGCGACGTTTCACGCCGACGTTCGGGTCCAGCCCCATGGCTGTCTCGTATGACTCGATCGCTTCGGCGAATCGGGTTTCCGCTTCTGCGCATTCGCCGAGTCGACGATACGCGTAGGCGAGTTCGGATCCGCTGACGTCGGACTTCGCCACGTTCTCGATGCACGCTTTCAGATTGGCGTAGCCGCCGAGACCACAAGCCGCCCGCATCGCTCCGACGGCCGCCCAACGCTCGTCATCTTTCCGCCGTCTGGCCTGTTCGTGCGACGGCGGCAACGAAACCGTCACGTAGCAATAGACGCAGCGACAGCCGCCGCGTCTCGTACATCCGGCGTATGGCGGCTCGATCTCTTTCCACCGGGACGATCCGATGACGACAGCTTCTCCGTCGAATTCCCGGCACGCGTCGCACGCGTCCGGAAGCGCAAGAAACGTGCAGGTCTGCGCGCGCGGAATAAGTTCAGCGACGCAACACGGGGGCCGGGCTATTGGCGCAGCATGCGCCCGTGCACGCCGGCGCGCAATTGCGACGACGGCAGCCAGGCCCGCGAAGACGAGCCCCGCCAGCGCAATGCCCGTCACTTCAGCTTGTCGAAGTGCTTCGGCTTGATCTCGAAATCATATTTCCAATCGGGACCGATGACCGAGATCCAAAACGGACGGTCCGACCGTTCGCCCCATAACCCCCGCACCGCCTCACCCGGGAAGCCAGCATCCAAGCCGTCATAGCTGACTGACGCGCCGAGCGCATTCTGTGCGGAATGCGGAAACGGCGACTTGGTCAGGGGTTGGATCACGGTTGCTGCGGACTTATCGCGAATGACCACGTGGGAGACCGAGGAGACGGCGATCGTGTCGTGGAGTCGGCGCGGCATACTCGGAAAGGCCTTGACGCGCCACACGTCGGCACGCATCTCGGCATCCACATCCGCTGGTGTGAACGGACGCATTTCCCGTTTCGCCTTCTGTGCTTGCAGGCGCAGCCAGGCGGCTGGCGAATAGACGTCGATGACGAATCCCGACGCCGCGAGATTGAACGCTTCATCGAGGTGCAGCCCAGGCTCGGCCTTGCCGGGGTCGCGAATGATGGCGGCGATCTGATCGTCCGTGAGTGGCTGTGCGCCAGCGGTCCATGCTGACCCCAGGAGCAGCACAGCGACGACAACAACGAGTGCTCGTGTCATGGTCCTTCTCCTCGTCGTTGCCAGGCCTCCCCGAGCCACCCAAGGGCGACCCTCCTGAGTGGGGAATCTGGCGAACGCCAGTTACAGTCTATGGCTTGTGCTTCGATGCGCCTCCCGCACGAGTTCCCGGACGATGCGCCGGCCGCTCGGCGTCAGAAGGTTCCAGATCTGATTCAACCTGAAGCAGATCGGACACGTCTTCTTTGCCCGCTCGAATAGCGGGACGGGTCCCGGTCGATTTCCGACGACGAGCACGAGGCTCCGCCGCCAGCGCATGGACGAGCGCCCCAAGGGCCTCCTTGATGGGGTCGGGTAAGCGCTGCAGCTCCTGAGCGAGGTGGGCTTGATCCTCGCGCGGCAGCGTGATCGACGGTTGTTTCGGTTGCACGGGCCGCTCGCGATAGCACTCCTCGATCGCGTCGGCGACGTCCTGCTGGCCGAGCGCCTCCAGCACGTCGCGGGCCGGGCGGTCGATCGCGGCCGCAATCCGAATGCACGTGGCGGTCTGCGGGTGAAAGTCGTCCGGCGCCTTCTCCAGCATGCGTGGGACGTGATTTGACTGCACGTGCAGCAGTCGCGCGACCGCGATGTCTGTCCCCTCGTCCTCGCGGAGTTTCTTCAGGGCGATCAACACTTCTGCGGCAGTCACGACCGCTAAGTCTAGGGACTTCAGGCACTTGCCATCACGTAAAATATTATCCGTTTGTCTATTGACATTACGTAAGGTCGCCCTTAAGATTGCCATCGTGTTGAACGAAGTCCTTGAACTGAACCGCATCCGGATCGACCGCGACCTGACGTACGAGGATCTCGCGCGCGAGATTCACGGCGTCACGCGCCAGGCGATCTATCGAATCCTCAACACGCCCAACCCGAAGATGCACGACAGGACGCTCGCGAAGATCCGGAAGTACATCGACCGCGTGCGCGCCAGCGAGGCCGCGTAGGTGGGCAGCGCCGGCTGATGAGACCGGCGCCGGTGGGGTAGGGCTGCTGAGGTTCACGAGCACGAGGATCTGCCAATGAGAACCGCAACGCTAGGGAATGCACTTACCACGCGTTACCACGAGGAGCCGGACGCGGCGCTCGTCGATCGCGAGGACAAGCGCCTCGCCCTGCGGTGCCTCAATGACGCGATCGATGCCGGCGGGACGGCGCGCAAGGCGCTCGCCAGCGACTGCAGGATGAGCGAGGCCCAGTTCTCCCGGCTCACGAGCGGCGTCCAAGGCTTCCCACTGTCCCTGCTCGATCAACTCCCGGATTCGATCGTGCTCGACTACCTCGATCGCATGGCGCACGAACGCGGCGCGCACGTCGAACGCGAGGATGCGGCGGTGCTCGCGGCAACGCGCCTGGCGGAGGCCGCGATGCAGTTCGTGCGCGTGAAGGTCCGGATGGCGAAGGCGGTGAGCCGATGACGCGCCGCTGGCTCTCGGCCACCGACGCTGCCGCCTACCTCGGGCTGCCCGTGAGTTCGCTCTATCGCTTCGCCGAGGAAGGGCGCATCGCCTGCGTGCGGACGGACGGGCGGGTGATGGAGCGGCAAGCCGCGGACGGGCAGCGCGAGCGGTACGTGAAGTCCGGCCGGCTGCGATTCCTGCTCGCGGATCTCGATGCGTGGATCGACGCGCACCGCGCGCCGGCGACGTCGGACCGGCGGCCGGCGAGATTTCCACGGAGAGAGTCTGCCGCGATCGCGGCGGATCTTCCCGCGCCAGCGAAGAGGCGCTTCTCATGACGCTGCACATCAACCGCACGCCGCTTGGCACCTACTACGTCTACGCGCGCGACCCGCGCGAGGCGTTCGCGACCACGCGCAAGCTCGTGCCGGCATTGGCCGCCGTGTCGGTCTATGACCTGGTGGGCGAGGACGCCGACGAATTGCGGGAGCGGTTCGGGCATCTGCTCGCGCCCGGCGAAGGCGCGCGACTGGAGAAGCGATGACGACCCTGAGCGTGAGCCGGGCGAGGGTTGAGGCGGTAGGCAATCAGGCCGGACCGCACCCGACCGGGCAACTCGCCCGGCTCACGCGCGCGGTCGGGCAGTGGTGGTGCGGCGCGGTGCACGGGCACGCACTGGTCTACGACTTTGCGCCGGACCGGATGGCCCAACGCTGCACGGATTGCGGCTGGCAGTCGCCGGGCTGGGCGCTCGACGGCAGACGACCGCGGATTCGGTTTCACGGGAAGTGAGCGAGCAATGGAGAGCAGCCGTCATCGCGAGCGTATCACCGAGTTGCTGGCGATCTTCGCCGGCCGGGAGGAGATCGCCAGCATTGGGCAACTCACGCCAGTGGACGAACGCAGGCTGTCGTGGGCGGTAAAGCACGGACTGGTCCAGCGCGAGCAGAAGCCCTGGCCGGGTCCGCTGGTCGGGACCTGCATCAAGACGTGGTACGTCCGGATTGGTTGTTGAAAGGCGAGGACGTAGATGGGAACCGACTGCGACGCAGTGGTGACCACCGACATGGTGTGCAAACACGGCCACGCGTGGGACGTCCACTGCTGCCTGTGTCACTCCGGGTTTCTCTTCGATGCGAACGACTGCACCTGTCTCGATGCCGACCGCCTCGTCTTCGTTGGGCGCGACGGCTGGCCGGTCGAGCGCATCAAGGGCTGGCCGATCACGAACGCCATCCGGTTGCTGCGGCACGCGCGGCGGGTCGTGCGCTACGAGACGTGGCGCAAGGAAGGTGGCTGCTCGCTCGCATTTGGGGAACCGACGTTTGCGGGCCGCGGCGCTGTCTGGTTCTGGCGCGCGTTCGTGGTGGCCGTGATCGTGGCGGCGTGGATGACCCGAAGGTAGGCGGAAACAACTCGGGCCGGCTGCTGTCACAACCAGCGCCGGCCCGCAAATCGAAAGGAACGAAGCAGTGACGATCTTACACGAATCCTCAGCACTCACACAAGAACTCATGCACACCGCGGTCGCGATGGGCCAGATGGCGGTCGAAGTCCACGGGGCGCCGGCCACGCGGCTCCAAGCGCTGCCGCTCTGCGAGCTCGACCCGGCGCTCGGGCTCTGGCTCGGCGTCCTGCCGCCGCGGTCCGGCCTGGCTGCGCCGCGCATCTGCGACGCGGAGGGCGCGATCCTCGTGCGGTCCGAGCTGACTGGACACGAGCAGCGCCCGGTGAGGCCCGGCTCCCCGCAGTTCGGCGAGCAGGTCTCCTGGTTCACCGCCAAGATGCTCGGCCGCTGGTATCCGCGCGTGTGTGCCTGGCTCACGCTGGAAGTCGAGCGGCAGCCGCTCGGGATCTACGCCGGTGTGCAGGCCGCCGAGGGCGTCCTCCGCTTCGCGATCGCGCGCGAACAAGAAGGGGCCGCTCGTGGGTGAGACGCTCGCGAAAGTCGGCAGCCACCTGGACGCGCTGCAGCGGGTCGCCGACGCGCGCGACGGACAGCGGCTCGCCGCGATCGTGCGGCGCGCGGAGCGGAACACGACAGCGGATCGAGCACGGGCCCGCCACCAGGCGGACCGCGAAAACGAAAAGATCCGGCGCCGGCAAGCCGACGCCTTGAGACAGGAGAAATAACCCGTGGCTGACACCACCGCACTCGCACGGCTCGAAAAGACGGCCTCCATGCAGATCACGCAACCGCAGCAGCTCGCCGAGCGCATCCGCGAATGGCAGCAGGTCGCGCACGTCCTGTCGCCGGCGGTCAGCATCTCGGCGCTCGCGCCCCAGCACGTCATCGCGCCGTCCGTCGTCGTGCTCGATCCGCGCGTGGACGATCAGGGCATCGGCGTGGACACGTACCACAGCAACTTGTTCCACCGCGGGCAGAACGAGCGGTCGCTGACGAAGGTGGCGCTCAACAAGATCGCCTCTGCCGCCGGCGCCTCCTACACGACGGTCCGCACCGACGACCGCACGATCCCGAACTACTGGGAGATGCGCGCGCGGTTGACCTACACCGACTTCGACGGCAGTGCGCGCGTGATCGAGCGGACCGCCGAAGTCGATCTCCGCGACGGCAGCCCGCAGGTCGCCGGGATGAAGTCAGGGCAGATCGCACAGGCGCGACGCTTCGGCCTCCGGTTGTGCGAAGCGAAAGCGTGCAACGCCGCGGCGCGCGACACGTGGGGCATCCCCAGCAAGTACGACGCGCGCGACCTGGAGAAGCCCTTCGTCGCGCTCCGCGTGTCCTTTCAGCCGAACATGAACGACCCCGCGCAGGCGCGGATGGTCACCGAGCGGCGGCTGATGGGCACCGCGGCCCTCTACCCCCAGGCGAGCCGGCCCGAGCCGGACGTCATCGACGTCGAGGCGGTGCGCGAGACAGCGGCCGAGACCAGTCAGGGGCGGCAGGCACCGGCCGAGACGCAGCAGCAGGCCCGGCAGGCGCAGCAGGAGCAGCGCCGCGAGCCGGAGAAGCCGAACGGCCCGGTCGTGGTCAAGGTGGAGGCGCAGAGCGGCAAGACGGCCGACAAGGGACGCCCCTACACGCGGTATTTCGTCACGCTCGACGATGGCCGCGAGGCGTTCACCTTCGACGAGGCGATCGGCAAGTTCGCGGAGAAGGCGCGCGACCAGAAGATTGTCGTGGAGATGGTCGACGAGCCCGGGAAAAAGGGCGGCCAGGTCATCACCGAACTGAAACCGTGGGAGCCCGGGCTGTTCGAGGACGCTGGCGTGACGGACGACGATCTGCCCGCCGCGGCTGGCGGGAAGTACTGAGGCGCGCCGATGACGCACCAGATCGTCTGCATCGGCGACGTGCACAAGCGGAGCGGACATTTCCGCGACGCCGCGTACGTCGCCGCGCTCGATTCAATCATCGACTACGGTCTGTCCCTGCCGAGCCTGGCCCTCTGGCTCCAGGCTGGCGACCTCTTCGATCAGCGGTCGTCCGTGGATGACCGCAATGCGATCGCCGAACGGTTCCAGCGGATGGCCGCCCGGGCGCCGATTGTCTGCGTGGAAGGCAACCACGGCGTTCCCGGCGACAGCCTGATCTTTTCGAGGCTCGCGGCCGCGTGGCCTATCTATGTCGTCGTCAGCCCCCGCACTCTCCGCGTCCCGCTCCCGACGGGCGCCACAGCCATCGTCGGCTGCCTGCCGTATCCCGCTCGCTCTGGCCTCATCGCTGCCGGAGCGAGCGCGGCCGACACTCAGCAGGCCGGCGGTGCGGCGCTCGGGGACATCCTCCAGGGACTCGCGGCGGAGATCGAGGACGGCGTCATGCGGTGCGGCGACCTGCCTTTGTTCCTGGGACACATCAACGTCGCCGGCGCGACGCTGTCGAACTTTCAACCCTCAATCGGTCGCGAGATCGAGATCTCGCGCGAGACGCTCCAACTGCTCGGTCCGTTCCCGAAAATCCTCGGCCACGTGCACAAGCCGCAACAGTTCGACAGCGCGCAGGCGTGGTACTGCGGTTCGGTGGCGCCCTGTAATTTCGGCGAGCTGGAGGAGAAGCGATTCCTGCTCGTCGAGTATTTCGACGATCGCGCCAGGCTGCCGCCGTCGGTCACGTCGGTGCCGATTCAGACGCCGGCCCTGTACCACGTCGAGGGCGAGTTCACGCGCGAATACGGCTTCACCTGGCGGGCCACGCGCGGGCCCGGCGGGGAGATGGAAGGCGCCCCGTCGACGTGGGACGGATGTGAGGTGCGGGTGCGGTTCCGCTTCCCCGCGTCGGAGCGGTCTATTGTCGCGGAGGACGTCGTCCGCGCGCAGTTCGCTGGCGCCGCGCGCCTGGAGCTCGAACCCGTCGCCATTCCCGACCGCGGCCTCCGCTCCGAGGAAGTCGCGGCGGCGAAGACGCTGGCCGAGAAGATCGACGCCTGGTCGCGCGCGAACGGTGGCAGCAACGTCGCCGCCACGGTCCTGCAGAAGCTCGCGGACCTCGAGCACCGGGACGGCCCGGACGTGCTCTCGGCGGTCGCGACGTTGGTCGCCAACATGGAGAGCGGACAGAAGCACGAGGTGGCCGCATGAAATACGAACACGATGGCGGGCCGGCGTTCCCGGTCTCCGAAAACGTGCCGCTCGCTGACGAAGGCATGAGGCTGCGCGACCACTTCGCCGCCATGTCGATGATGGGCCTCCAGGCCAATTCCGAGATTTCGGTCGGCCCGAACGAACCAGACAGCGAGGGCGACCGCGAATGGGCCGGGACCTGTGCGCGAAGCGCATACCTGCTGGCCGACGCGATGCTGGAGGCGCGGGGTGCGGAGGGCGCGCACCGCGGGCCGAAGGCGATGACGCTGCTCGGCGAGTTCAAGTGCTGGTACGAGCAGTGTCACGTGGCGTTCTACAACGACAAGGACCTGTACGCGCACTACCTCGACGTCTGCGTGGCGCTGGATCTGAAGCCGATGTTCGCGTGGGACGGCGAATACAACGCCGCCAGGCCAGTCCCCGGAACGATCGTGAATGCCGAAACGCCGCGCGAGAACGGAGGTGCCGCGTGAGGCAGCTATCTCTGACCATCCGAGGCGTCCTCCGCTACGCCGATGCCGTCACTGTCGACTGCACGCAGCTGCCGAGCGGCCTGATTGCGCTGGTCGGCGAAAACGGGGAAGGGAAGTCCACGTTCCTGGAGGCGCCGCTCGCCTGCCTCTACCGCCAGTTCTTTACCCGCTCGAAGGACATCAGCGATTACGCCCACGACCGCGACAGCTACCTCGAAGCGGCGTTCGATCTCGAAGGCGCCGTCTATCAGTGCCGGCTCAACGTCGACGCCGTGAAGCGCGCCAGCGAAGCCGTCATCGTCCGCGTGGACCCGGACGGCACGCGCACCGTGCTCAACGACGGCAAGGTCACCACGTACGACCAGTGCATAGCGAGAATCTTCCCGCCGCGCGCAGTGCTCGCCGCGTCCGCGTTCTCCGCGCAGGACGGCAGCGGGCGGTTCAGTAGCCTCGAGAAGTCGAAGCGCAAGGACCTGTTCGCAAAGTTCCTTGGCCTCGAGCGGCTCGACGCGATGAGCCAGGTGGCGAAGACGGCAGCCGGGCTCGTGGACGCCGGACGCGGCCGGATGCTGGCGCAGCGGGAGATCCTCGAGCGGGACGTCAGGCCCACAGAGGACGACGCGCTCGACACGGAGGGCGCCCTGCTCAACTCCGAGGCGGCCGGGGCTGAGCGGCGGCGCACCGCGCTGGCGCAATCGATTGCGGACGTCGAGGCGCAGCTGGCCACGGTGCAGGACCAGGTGGCGGCTCGGGCGGTCGTGCTGCAGAAGGTCCGGGCAATCGAAACCGAACTCGCGACCGCGGCGGCGGAGCGCAAGCGCGTGGAGGCGGCCGGCAAAGCCGCCGAACAGGGGCTTGTTGATGAACGGAAGCGGCTCGCCGACGCCCACGCGCGCGCGATGCGCGACCTCGAAGCCCGGTCCCAGAAGAACTCGGCGACTCTGCGCGTAGAACTCGACAAGCTCGATCGGGACCTCGCCGCCACACTGAAGGACCTCGACGAACGGATCGCCAACAACGAGGCGTTGCTGGCCGACGCCGCGGGCATCAAGGCGGCGATCGTCGCAGTGGAGGAGACGGACGAGCACCTGCGCACAGCACGCGACGACCAGGCGCGCTGGCTGGACAAGCGGTCCGAGATCGTCACGGCCTCTCGAGCGGTGCAGGCCGCGCTGTACGACGCGCAGACAGCCGAGAAGGACCTGAAACGGGCCGAGGCCGACGCTCAACTCGTCGATGACGTCCCCTGCCAGGCGAGCGGCGAATATGCCGGCTGCCAGTTCCTGGTGCAGGCGATCGCGGCGAAGGGCCGGATCGAGCCCCTCCGCGAGAAAGCCGGCGCCGTGCCGTCGCTCAACTCTCAACTGTCAACTCTCAACGCCGACCTGCATGCCGCGGCTGACCAGCTGTCGATCATCGCGACGACGATCGGCGAACTCGACGCCGCGAAGAAGAAGCACCAGGCGAAGGCGGCGCTCGTTACAAAGGTGGCGGAGGCCGAGACCCGGCTCGAGGACCTGCGGCGAAAGCGGGACGAGGCGCCACGGACCGCCGACGCCGCCAGGCCGGAGATTCAGGCGCGCGCGCTGGCGCGCGAGGAGGAACTGATCGCGGACCGCGACCGGGCGACCGCTGATCGCACCGCGGCCGAGCAGGCGGCCGAGGAACGGGCCGCGCAGGCGTGGCAGGCGACCGAGTTGAACCTGCGCTCGATCGACGTCGACCAGCAGCACCGAGAGACGCGGCTGGACTCGGCAAAGGCGGAACTCGCTGCGGCCGACCAGACCAACGAACAGGCGCAACGCTGGCAGGGCCAACTCGCCGGGCTGCGCGGGGAGTGGGACCAGGCTACGGGCACGCTCGCGCGGGTGGACGCCGGACGGAAGGAACTCGATCGCCGGCGCCAGGCGCTCGCTGACCGCCGAGCCACGCTCGCGGACCTCGAGGGCCGACTGCGCACGCTCGACGCCGAACTCGTCGAGTGGCAGCAGCTCGCGAAGGCGCTCGCACGCGACGGTTTGCAGACGCTCGAGATTGCGAACGCGGGCCCGACCGTCTCGGCGTTCACGAACGACCTCCTGCTGTCGTCGTTCGGCGCACGGTTCACCGTCGAAGTCGTCACCCAGGAAGCGCGGGTCTCGAAGAGCAAGAACGGCGACGGGATGAAGGAGACCTTCTCGATCCTCGTCACCGACAACGAGCGCGGCGGGGCCCCACGCGACATCGGCGACCTGTCGGGCGGCGAGCAGGTGCCGGTCGATGAAGCGCTCGCGAACGCGCTGGCGGCGTATGTGAACACGCGCAGCGCGACGCCGATCCGGACCTGCTGGCGCGACGAGACGACGGGACCGCTGAGCCCGGGGAACCGTCCACACTATCTGCCGATGCTGCGACGGCTGCAGCAGCTCGCCGGGTTCGAGCGGATTTACCTGATCACCCACGACATGGATGTGGCGAACCAGGCGGACGCGCAGCTGCGGTTCGCCGACGGGAAAGTGGAGATCGCACTGCCGCCGTACGACCAGCAGCGCCAGGCGGCGTGAGGAATTGCCGGGAGCGGTGCGGACGCCAGAGGTCGGCCCTATGCGGGACGGCGCCAGGTGGCTGGAGAGGCTAAGAGCCCGTCAGGTGTTCGACGCTAGGCGAAGAGCGGCCGCTCCCGGCAAGCGAAAGGACGCGATGAATCTAATCGAGGGAATTCAGAAGGAGTGCAATCGGGTGCGAGCCATTCTGCCGCACTACGAGGCGCTCGGCCCGGTCGGATTCTTCGGCGTGGCGGCGCTCAAAGCAGACATCGCCGAAGGCGAAGCGGCCATTGCGTCGGGCGACTGTGCGCGAATGATCCGGGCGCTTTCCGCGCTCGAGGACTGCGAGAGCTGACGTGCACACCCAGGCCGGCCTGCCGTTCGCCGAGAGCGAATCGTCACAAGCGACGCACGCGAGCTGCTGCGCGGCCGTCGAGGCCGAGGGGTTCTGTGACAGCCAGCTGGGGCGCTACGTCGAGTACTTGCGGAGCTGCGACGAACGCGGGGCCGATGATTACGAGGCACATCGGGACACGGGGATTTCTCGCGCGGCACTGTGTTTGCGGCGACATGACCTCGGATTGGTCGGAGCCCTGGAATCGCGGGAACAGCGGCGACACAAGCGACAGGGCGCTCATTGGTCTATAGCGGCATCTACGTGGCGCACGTTCGCTGTCTGGCGATTAACACCGGACGCGCGCGCGCTCCCAACGGTCAGGCTCGTCGAGCGTGTGGCCGCGGTTCGCCTAGAGTTGGCGCGTGTGAAACGCGCACAAGGGGTCGGTGCCGCATGACGCTCGAAGCCATCCTCGTCGCCGGCGCGCGGCTCTGGGCCTGCGTCTGCGGCGGCTGGTTCGTCGCGCTGGTCGTCGTCGAGGCGGTCGAGGCGCTGGTCACGAAGCGGAGGCCGCGCCGGGGAGGTGAACCGTGTGGACGGTGATCGGGCTGGTCGTCCTGGCCGCGCTCTCGATTTGGATCGAAGTGTCGTGGCGCCTGATTCAGCGGCGAGGCCACCAGGTTGAGGCCGGAACCAAGCGGATGCCGACGTCCTGCGGCTGCGGGTGCGGCATGTCGGCCGAGGAGCTCGATCGCTATTTTGTCGAGCGAGCGCTGCGGAACACGCCGAAAGACGCGGCGTAGCTGACCCCAGTTCAGGGAACGGAGTGAGACCGTGGACGAGAAGACAGACCCGATGCTGCAGTTCTTCGTGTGTGACCACCTGCCGACGCACCCGCGTGAGATCTCGCAGCCGTTTGCGAACCTCGCGCACGACATCGCGGTAACGCTCCCGCGCAACCCGGAGCGCACCGTGGCCCTGCGCAAGCTGCTCGAGGCGAAGGACTGCGCCGTCCGAGCGAGGCTCTACAAGACGGAATAGGCCGCGCTCGGAGGCGGCGCAGGAACACCAACGGCCCCCAAAGGAGAAGCGACACGTGCCACACGACAAGAACGGAAAGCTGCTGAAGGAAGGCGACATCGTCAACGTGCCGTGCAGGGTCGAATCGATCACGGCTGGCGAGGAGTACTGCAACGTCAGTCTCAAGACCATCGAGCCGATGTATCCGGGCGACCAGTGCAACACGATCACGCTCAACGCGAAGCAGGTCGAGATCGTGACGACGGACGCCGCAGACGCGCCGGCAGCGGAAGCGCAGGCGTAGAGATCCACGAGAGCGGAAACGCCGCCGCCGATTCGTCTGGCGTGACAGCCGGCAGAGACCGGCACCTCGTTGATGGGACGAGAACAAGCCCCCCATGCAATCCCCCACGTTTCTCGTGACCGTGAACGGAGGACGACGATGCCCGAGCAGCCAGGGGTCATTTGCGTGTATGCCCGGCCGCAGAACGGCGGCGTGTGCAAGGGCTGCGGCGCCCGTATCACGTGGGCGTACACCTATCCGAATCGGAAGGCGCATCCACTCGACGCCGACTCGGTGGCGCTGTCAACGTTCCACGCCGAGGACGACAACCACGAACTGATCGAGCGGCACGATCGGGCGACGAGCCACTTCGCGACGTGCGTGAAGTCGAAGGACTTCTCGGGCAAGAGCAAGCCTCGGCGCGAGCGCGAGCCCGGGGAAGAGGGGTAGGGACATGCTGTATCTCGGCATCGATCCAGGGGCGGGCGGCGGGATCGCCTGTATCGACAACGGCGTCACGTTCGCCGAGGCGATGCCGGCGACCGGCCCCGACATCTTCGCGCTGCTCCGCGACCAGATGGTGAAGCCGGGCCGCACCGTCGCCGTCATTGAGGACGTGCACACAATGCCCGGCCAGAACATCGCTGCGGCCGGCGCCTTCCTGAAGCACGCCGGCATGCTGACCGGCTTCCTCATTGCCCTGCAGGTCCCGTTCGTCGTCGTCAGCCCGATGAAGTGGCAGAAGGCGCTCGGCTGCCTGACGCCGCCGGGGAAGCCGCGCACGCTCATGACGCAAGCCGAGCGATCAAAGGCGAAGCGTGAGCACAAGAACGACCTGAAAGCCTTCGCGCAGCAGCTGTGTCCGACGCTCGACATCACGCTGGCGACGTCGGACGCGATCCTCCTCGCCACGTACTGCGCGAGACAGCAGTGGAACTGACTCGACACGGTAGACATGCAACCGGCTGGTTGAACGGCAACCAAGAAGGAGACGGCAGATGGGATTCAGGACGCGGAAACCGAAGGGGCCGAAGAAGGTCGCGTATCGGCTCATCGATGAGACGACGCAGATCGGCAAGTTGTTGTACGGGATGCTGGCGGACCTGCTCGGGAAGGACCGCCACGACGAAATCTCGGACGCGAAGGTCGCGCTGGCCTGGCGCGACCCGGGCTGGAAGCCGGACGTGGACGGCCGGCAGAAGCTCGGCGCGCCGAAGACGCCCGACATCGCGCTCCGGCACCTGGCCGCGCTGGAGTTGCACGGGGACCTCGGCGACTGGTGGCGGCGCGACGAGTGGACCAAGGCTGCGAAGGCGTTCGGCATCGACGTCGCGGCCGTGCTGAAGGCGCAGGAGAAGCCGGCCGACAAGTCGACGCCGGCGACACCCGGCACGTGCCGCGAATGCGGCTGCACGGATGCCGAAGCCTGCGAAGACGGTTGCGGCTGGGCGGATGCGACGGAAACGCTCTGCGATCGGTGCGCACAGAAGGCTAAGAAGCCGAAGGCGAAGAAGCGGTAACGCGAGAGGCCACCATGCGAGTGTTCACCGTCCATTTGACCGCGCGTGAATCCGAGCGGCTGAAGACCATCGCCGAGGAGCTGCACGCGCCCCCATTCGCGCTCGGCCAGGAGGCGGTGCGTGCGTTCATCCGGACGTACGCCAAGCCGAGAAAGCCACGGACCCAGAAGGCATCGCGGGCGGTCGTTCCTGCCCCCCCCCCGGACGCCGCGGTTCGTCGAGCGGGAAGACGGCTTCGACGTGGCGTGGGACGGGTCGATGAAGGTCGCGCCGCTTGAGGCGCTGCGAAAGGCGAACGACGATGCAGGTCATGAATCGTGAGACCGGGTCGGAGGCGACAGCGATCGTGATGCGCGGCCGCGTGAAGGTGCCCATTGCCACTGGCCACTTCCGTCAACTGCCACCCGGTACCGCGATCGTCGACGATGCCGGCCGGCGGCGGTTCATCGGTCCCATCGAACTACGGGACCAGTACGCGCTCGTGCTGCCGACCGAGCACTTCACCTATCACCGCGCCGCCGGCGAGCGGACGGACGTGTGCGGAACGACTCGAAAAGGGCAGACACGTCGATGACCTACCAGCTCCGCCCCTACCAGCAGGAAGCCGTCGCCAGCGGCGTGGCGTACCTGACCGACCCGCGGATGCGCGGCCGCAATGGGCTGATCGTTGCCCCGACCGGATCGGGAAAATCGTTGGTGATCGCCGGCATCGTCACGCAGTTGCCCGGCCCGTGCATCGTCTTCCAGCCGAACAAGGAGATCTTGCAGCAGAACGCCGCGAAGCTCGAATCCTACGGCTACCAGCCGGCGCTGTTCTCCGCGAGCGTCGGCCGCAAGGAGATCGGCGCGATCACCCTCGCGACGATCGGCAGCGTCGCGAAGCACGCGGAGCAGTTCCGGCCGTTCCCGTACGTGCTCGTGGACGAGGCGCACTTCTGCAATGCCAAGGGCGGGATGTACCGGGATTTCCTCCAGGTGCTTGACCGATCGCGCGTCCTCGGCTTGACCGCAACGCCGTACCGCCTGGCGTCGAACTCCTTCGGCTCGATCCTGCGGTTCCTCACGCGGACGCGGCCGCGCATCTTCCGCGACGTCGTCCACCAAACGCAGATTGCGGACTTGTGCCGAGACGGGTTTCTCTCGCGCGTCGAGTACCGCGAGCAGCCCTTCCGGCGCGACCGCCTGCGCCTGAACAGTACCGGCGCGGACTACACCGACGCGTCCGTGCAGACGTACTTCCACGAGATCGGCTTCGAAGGGCAGTTGCAGCGCACGGTTGAGGGGCTCCTTGCCGAAGGGCGGCGGAACGTCCTGGTTTTCACTCGGTTCGTCGAGGAGAGCCAGCGCCTGGCGGCGGCGATCCCCGGCGCGGCGACGGTCTCCGCCGAGACGCCCGATCGCGAACGAGCCCGCGTCCTCGAGGACTTCAAAGCCGGCCGGACGCGCGTCGTGACGAACGTGGGCATCGTTGCGATCGGCTTAGACTTCCCGGGCCTGGAGACAGTGGTCCTTGCGCGGCCCACGGTCTCCCTGGCGCTCTATTACCAGCAAGTCGGGCGCGGCATCCGGCCATGCCCAGGGAAGGACCGCTGCGTCGTGGTCGACATGGTCGGCGTGGTCGAGCAGTTCGGACGTGTCGAGGACCTGGTGCTGGAAGCGACCGGAAAGAGTGGCGATCTCTGGGCGATCACATCGCGCGGGCGGCCGTTGACGAATTGCTATTTCGGCGAGCGGGACGGCGCCGGGAGCGGCCAGCGGCCGGATGCGCCGTACGCGCTGACACCGCCCGGCCGGCGGCGATCCTCGTCCCGATCGTACTGGGCGACTCGCAACCGGAGGTCCGCGTGACGGTTGGCACCGTCTGGCAGCGGCTCGCGCAGGTCAAGCACTGGAAGATGCAGGGCCACCCATTGCGCGGACAGATACACGCGAGCGTCAGCGGCTGGACAATGAGTCCCGACCATCGAAGGATGGCCACGGCTGCGGCCAAGCTCCGCTCGAACGAGTCGATCGAGCAGATGCTGTTTCGGTTCCTGGCCGTGCTCGACGAGCGCCTCGAACACGGCATGCCACCGTCGCAGGCGGGCAAGCGAACGTGCGCGGTCTGCGGCAAGGCGTCGAATCTGATGAAGTTCGGTGAGTTCTATCTGTGCGTTGGATGCGACACGGGAGAGGTGCGAGCGTGACGCTGCGCAAGAGTCACCGCGGCGCCGCTGTGGCGAAGTGCGAAGAGCTAGGTTGCACGAACGAGCACAGTGCTCTCTGCGACCATCGCGAACCCGGCGCGTTCTATCCGTGCAGCCGCCGGCTCTGTGCTCGCCACGCGCATCCAACGTCACGGTCAACGCATCTGTGCGCTGCTCATTGGGAAGTAGCCGGCCGACCGCGGCTGTCGATGTGACAAGGAGGACGTCATGCACGAATGTCCAACCTGCGGCCAAATGTGCGACTGCGACGGCGAGGACCATGGCCAGCCGGCGCCGAACGATTGTTGCTGCGAATGCGACCCGTCCGAATGCGCGGACGAAGATGACTTCGACGAGGACTGAATGAAGCTCCACCTAGCTGACGGTTTGGCGCTGCCGGCCGACGAAGCGGTCTCGCAGAAGTACGCATTCCTCGGACGCAGCGGGTCCGGCAAGACGTACGGCGCGATGAAGCTCGCCGAGCTCTTTCTGAGCGCCGATGCGCAGGTCATCGCGCTCGACTGGGTCGGCAACTGGTGGGCGCTGCGGCTCAACCGCGACGGCAAGTCGCCCGGATTCGAAGGCGTCTACATCTTCGGCGGGGAGCACGCCGACGTGCCGCTCGAGATGACCGGCGGCGCCATGATGGCGGATCTTCTGGTCGACAAGCACATCTCTGCCGTGCTCGACCTCTCACCGTTTCGAAAGGGCGAACGCACACGATTCGTGACGGCGTTTGCCGAGCAACTTTTTCACCGCAAGAAGACGGCGCGCACCGCGTGTCATCTCTTTCTCGAAGAGGCACAGGCGTTCTTGCCGCAGATGGTGCGCGGCGACGACGCGCGCATGGTCGGCGTGTTCGAGGACATCGGAAAAGTCGGGCGGAACTACGGGATTGGCGTCTCGATTCTGAGCCAGCGGCCCCAGGCGGTGAACAAGGACGTCCTGAATCAGACCGAAGTCCTGTTGGCGTTTCAAACCAACGGTCCGCAGGAGCGGAAGACGATCGGCGGCTGGGTTGTGGAACACGGGGACGCCGACCTCGCGCTCGTCAACGAACTGCCGTCGCTGCCGCGGGGGGACGCGTTCGTGTGGTCGCCGCAGTGGCTGCAGATCCGGAAACGCGTGCACGTCGCCCTGCGCGAGACCTACGACGGGTCGTCGACGCCGACGCAGCAGGCGAAGCGGGTCAAGCCGACCGCGCTCACGCCAACCGAGCTCGAATCGCTCGGCGAGGCCATGAAAGCAACCGTCGAGCGGGCGAAGGCTGAGGACCCGAAGGAACTGCGCCGGCAGATCGCCGAACTGAAGGCAGCGGTTGTCAGGCTCGAGAAGCAACCGAAGCCGACAAACGCGCTGGAGCGTCAACCGGAACGCGTCGAGGTGCCGGTCATCACAGCACACGACTGGACGCGGCTTGAGGTGATGCGAGACGAGTTCCTGCAGGCGGCACGCTCGTTCGAGGAGCACGTGCAGGCGGCGATCGTCGGCGGCCGGAAGGATCTGGGCGCGAGCCTGTCGGTGTTTCAGGCGATGCTGTCGCCGAAGCTAGCCGCCGCAGCGCCGCCCGTTCGAGTGCTCGGCGGAAATGCTCAGCGTTCTATCGCTTCGCCACGCGGTGAAGACCACGCGAAGGGGCCGCGCTTCGAGAAGGTGCGATTCTCTGGCGATCGTCGCGCCGCGGCCCGGGCTCTCGCCGAGATGGATAAGGGTACGAGCCTCGGCAAGGGCGAGCGTGTCGTCCTGGCGGCCGTCGCGCAGTATCCGGACGGCGCGGCGCGCGACCAGCTGACCGTGCTGACCGGCTACAAGCGGTCTTCGCGCGACACCTATCTGCAGCGGTTGCTGTCCCGCGGCTACGTGGACGTCAACCCGAACGGCGCCATCAGCGTCACGGACGGAGGCATTGCCGCGCTCGGTGATGATTACGAGCCGCTCCCGACCGGCCGCGATCTGCGGCAGTACTGGCTCGATCGATTGTCGGGCGGCGAGCGCGCCATCCTCGAAGTGCTCGTCCAGGCGCACGGCAAGGCGGTCACGCGCGAGGACCTGGACGAGGCGACCGGGTATCGGCGCAGCAGTCGGGATACTTACCTCCAGCGGCTCGTCTCGCGTCGCCTGGTCGTGGTTGAAGGCCGCGGCGCCGTGCGGGCATCCGAGACGTTGTTCGAGTAGCGCGAAGGGCGGACACACGATGTGGGCAAAGGTCGACGACAGGCTCGCGCATCACGCGAAGATTGCTCTGGCCGGGCGGCTGCTCGGTGGCCGCGATGGCGGTGCGGTGGCGCTCGGGATCGCGACGTGGGGCCTGCTGTACTGCGCAGAAAATCTCACGGACGGCTTCATTCCTGACGAGGCTATCGCCGCGTGTCCGCTCTCGAAACGCGCAAGAGAGGTAGCCGAAGCGTTAGCGAAAGCGATCTCGAAGCCGAACGGACGCGGTCTCTGGATACGCGTCGATGGTGGGTGGCAGATCAATGACTACCACCATTACAACCGCAGGGCCGACGAAGTCAGGGCTCAGCGCGAGAAAGACCGACAGCGCAAGGAGATAGAGCGAAGAACCAAGCTCGGGCTAGGCCCAGTGTCCGAGGGTTGTCCGGACGGACAAGGTCCGGACAGCGCCGCCGAAGATGAGCCCCCGTCCGAGGGTTGTCCGGACGGACAGATCGACCTGTCCGAGGGTTGTCCGAGCCCTCGCGCGCGCGCGACGCGTCCGCGCGGACATCGCGCGGTCTCCGTCCCGTCCCGTCCCGTCCCGTCCGATCACGAAGAGAAAAGCGGTGCCGCTGGCGCGGCACCCCTCGCTCACCCTGTGGACAACTCGGACGGCGGACCGCCCGGGCAAGACGACGACGTCACCGACGACGACCTCCCGCCGGCGAGATCTCGAGCGGACACAAACCTGACCACCAGGCAAGTCGAAGCCATCATCCGCCGAGAGCGCATCCCAATGACGAGCGATTGGGCCGACGATGCGGAGGCGGTGAAGCGGAAGATTCCGCCAGGCGCCACGTACGACCCGCAGACCATCACCGCGGCCATCGAGTCGATGCGGTTTAAGCAGCACGCGGGCGTCGGACGGGCCCCGTGACGGTCACCAGCAACAAGGGCAGTGCAGAGTGCAGAGTGCTGAGTGCGGAGTGCGGAGGAGTGATTCATGGAACGACAACCCGTCACGTCGTCGAACGTCAAGACCATCGGCTACGACCTCGGCGAACACGTACTCGAGGTCGAATTCACCGCGGGCGTCTATCGCTACTACGACGTCCCGCCGGCCGTGCACGAGAACCTGATGGGGGCCGCGTCCGTCGGCAAGGTCATGAGCTGCATCGCTGGCGCCGGCTTCCGATTCGAGCGGGTGCAGACGCTGACCGAAGCCGCCGCGTCCATGTCGGCGCCGGCTGTCGGCAACGCGAGGTAATCGCATGGTCAAAGGCAAGGCCGGTCGTCACCCCATGGAGAAAGCGAAGCCCATGGGGGAACAGCAGGCCAAGCGAAAGCGACGGCCGCCGGCGCACCGGTGCACCGCGCACTCTAAGCAGACCGGCGAGCGCTGCCGGCAGCCGGCCATCCCGGGCGGGAACGTCTGCCGGTATCACGGCGGCGCGTCGCCGCAAGTGCAGGCCACGGCGAAGGAACGCCTGGCCGCCATGGTCGATCCCGCGCTCGGCCGGCTGGCGCAGCTGCTGAGGACGAAGAACGAGCGCGTGGCGCTGGGCGCGGTCAAGGACGTGCTCGATCGCAACGGCCTCCAACTCGAAGACTGTCTGACGCTCGAGGACGTCGGGCGGCTCATGGCGGCGTTTGTCGCCGGCGTGCGCGTCGAGGCCTTGGCCATCATCGGCGATGCCAAGCGGGTCGATGCGCTCATGGGCGCGGTCGCGACCCAGATCCGCTTGGCGACGCCGGCGCTCGCGGAACGGAACATCGTGGACGTTGAGCCGGTCGCCGCCGGCGCGGTCGAGGCGTAGATGCCGACACACGGCGATCCCTTCGTGCGCGCGACCGAGGCCTTGTGCCGGATGCTCGAGCCCGAGCGAGCGGCGCCGCACGCCGAGTGCGACCTGTCGCTGCGCGCCTACCTGGAGGCGATGTGGTCGATCGTCGAGCCGGAGACGCCTTTCGTTCCGGGCTGGCATCTCGACGCCATCTGCGAGCACCTCGAGGCGGTGACGACCCGGCAGATTCGCAACCTCGTCATCACCGTGCCCCCTCGCCATACCAAGTCGCTGTGCACGTCGGTGGCTTGGCCGACGTGGGCCTGGACGCGCTGGCCCGAGTTGCGGTTTCTCTATGCGAGCTACTCCGGGTCCCTGAGCACCGAGCACGCCGTGCTGTCGCGCCGCGTCATCAACAGCCATTGGTATCAGGAGCGGTGGGGCGGGCTCTTCGACCTCACGACCGACCAGGACGTGAAGACGCACTACGAGAACACGCGCCGCGGGTATCGGATCTCGACGTCGGTCGGCGGCACGGTGACCGGACACGGCGGCGACTTCATCGTCTGCGACGACCCGCACAACCTCGAGGAGATCTACAGCGAGACGGTCCGCCGCGGGGTCATCAAGTGGTACCGGCAGGTGTGGTCCTCGCGGCTGAACGACCCGAAGCGCGGCTGCCGCGTGGTCATCATGCAGCGCGGTCACGAGCAGGACTTGGCGGGCGAGTTGATCGAGGCCGGCTACGAACACCTGAACCTGCCGACCGAATACGAGCCCACGGAGCGCCGCACGATCATCGGCTGGGCCGATCCGCGGACGGCACCTGGAGATCTGCTCTGTCCAGCGCGGTTCGGGCCGGAGGAAGTCGCGGCGGCCAAATCGAACATGGGCAGCCAGGCGTACGCCGCGCAGCACCAGCAGCGTCCCGTGCCGGAAGGCGGCGGCATGTTCAAGCGCGAGTGGTTCAAGATCGTCGAGGCGGCGCCGATCAAGGCTGCGCGCTGCCGGTTCTGGGATTGCGCCGGCAGCGAGGCGGCAGCCGGCAGCGACCCGGACTGGGCGGTCGGCACACGAGAAGCGCGCGACGACGACGGCCTCTACTACATCGAGGACGTCGAGCGCGTGCGCATGCTCGCCGGCGCCCTCGACACGCTCATCTGGCAGACCGCGCTGCTCGACGGGGTCGAGGTGCGCGTGCGGGAAGAGCAGGAGCCGGGCAGCTCGGGGAAGGCCGTGATCGAGAGCCGCACGAAGCGGCTCGCCGGATTCGATTACGCCGGGGTGCGATCCACGGGCGAGAAGTCGATTCGCTGGCGACCGCTGGCGGTGCAGGCGGAAGCGGGCAACGTGCGCCTGGTGCGCGGCGCGTGGATCAAGGCCTGGCTCGACGAGATCTGCGCCGTGCCGTTCGCGTCGCACGACGACCAAGCGGACTCGGCGTCTGGCGCGTTCAGCGAGCTCGCGCTCAACGGCGCGCCCGCGATGAGCGTGAAGGAAGTGCTCGGGATGAACCCCGGCCGCGGCGGGGGACCGAGCGCCGACCGGCCGCGATCGTCGGACTCGTCATTGGGCGACGTGCTGCGAGAGGCGTTCTGACACAATCGACGCGATCACGAAAGGAACCCGACATGGGAAAGGTCCTGAGTATGAACCCGAACGTCCCGATCATCGGCTCGCCGCAGGCCCACGCGTTGCTGATCTCGGCGGTGGCCACCTGTCCGTGCGGCACCGGCCGACCGATGCTGCTGCTCAACACGGGACCGAACGCATGCACCGGCTGCGGCAAGCAGTACATCATTGCCGAGTGTCGCTACGAGCACGGCGCCGACGGGGCACCGACGTTGCAAATCGGAATCGCGCAGGTCATCGTGCGGACTCCGGTGGACATTCAGTAAGTGGTGCGGCTTGGGCGGGGCAAGGCAACTCCTGAGCGCACGAGCGACACCATGACACCAACTCCACGGATCGATCGGAATCGCGAAGTACGTGCCGCCTTCTACACGGTGCGCCAGGTCTGCGTCATCCTCCAGGTCGACCGAAAGACGGTGTACAAACTGATCGAAGCGGACCAACTGCCGGGCACGACGCGGGTCCGTGGGGACTATCGAATCCCCCGCGGCAGCGTCGATCGCCTGTCCGTTTGAGTCCGTTTCGGTCCGTTTGGGGCCGTTTCGTCCGGTAGTGTCTATCGTTCGCCCCCATTCCTCTCCACACTGCAGCTCAAGCGCGGTCGCCGTGCCGTCTCACGGCGTGCTCCAGTCACGAGGATCTGCATGCGTTCCTGACAATGTCCGAGCGCCCTGCCTTCTGCTCGCTCCACGCGATCCCGATGGCCGACGCCACCGATGGCCGGCGGCTCTGTCCCTGGTGCCTCTATCTCGCGTGCGCCAATCTCTGGTCGGCGCAGGTCGCGCCGCTTGCCTTGTACACGCCCCGTCATTCTCAATCGCGCGCCACAGCCGCGCGAGAGGAGTAAGCCATGTCCGTTGACGTCACACAGATCGCTGTCGTGAGGCGCGTGAGGCCAAACGCCTACGCAGAAGGGCAGGAGCTCGGCATCGTGCGCAGCGGGCGCTACGGCGAGCAGATGGCCATGTCGCTGGGCCTGACGGGCAAGCACGCGCTGGCGGACGAGGGCTCGTACTTCGTCGCGACGAATCCGACGCCGGGCACGGCGATCGCGTTCCCCGTCAACGCGGCGTACGACGTCACGAAGAACTTGTTTGTCATCAAGAACAACGACATCGTGACGAACCCGATGCCGAAGCGGCTGTACCTGGACACGATCAAGGTCATCCCCACGGTCGTGCCCGCCGCCGCGACGTCGGCGCACTTCAGTCTCGTCGTGGATTCCGCCGCGCGCTACACGTCGGGCGGCACGCTGGCCGTGCCCGTCAACGTCAACGGCGACGATGGCACGGTATCGGTCGCGCAGATCTACTACGCGACCACAACCGTCATCACGTCTCCGGCGGCCGGCTCGTCGGCGCGTCTGGTCGCTCGTGGAATGTTGCGCTCGACGATCCCGGTCCTCTTCGACGAGATGATCATCCAGTGCGGCACGGTCGACGCCAGCGCCGGTGTCGGATCGACGGCCGGACGCATCGTGACGACCACCGCGCCGATCATTCTCGGGCCGCAGCAGTCAGCGGTGCTGACGGTGTGGTTCCCGAGCAATGCCGTGACGGGCCTCTCCTACGAGTTCGAGATGGGCTGGGCCGAACGGTAACGACAGCGCGCGCGCGGCGTCGGACTTCCCTGACGCCGCGCGCTGCCGCCACCCCATGAGCCTGCTCGATCGCGTCCGCTCGTTCTTCTCGCCCACGCCGAACACCGGCGACCAGCCGGCGTTCCCGGCGACGCCATTTCCGTCCGGCGAGGTCGAGGCGCCGCAGCAGAATGCGCAAGAACTTGGCGGCACTGGCACCTCGCTCTGGTCGGGCTTCATCCGCGGTGAGGACTATCTCGGTGAGCTCGAAGGTCCGCAGGGCGTTCGCAACCTCGACCAGATGCGCCGATCGGACGGCATGGTGAACGCGACCCTGCAGGTCTGCACGCTGCCCGTGCAGTCGGCCGCCTGCGAGATCGACGCGGCCGGCGCGTCGGGCGACGCGGCGGTGCAACTGACCAACCAGCAGGCGACGGACTTCGTCGAGTGGAACCTGTTCCATGGCATGACCATCGACTGGGACGACGTCGTACGCCAGGCGCTGCTCATGCTGCCGTTCGGGTTCATGCTCTTCGAGAAGATCTGGACCATCGTCGAGGACGGGCCGTGGAAGGGCTACGTGGCGCTGAAGAAGCTGGCGCCGCGGCCGCCGAAGACGATCTGGCAGTGGTTCCCGAACGAGAACGGCGAGCTGCTCTCGGTGAAGCAGTTGGCGATCAAGGCTGGCACCTACCAGTTCCTCGACATCCCCGCGAGCAAGTTGGTCCGCTTCACGTTCCGGCAGGAAGGCGACAACTACCAGGGGATCTCGCTGCTGCGCACCGCCTACAAGCACTGGAAGATCAAGGACGCCTTGTACAAGGCGGACGCGATCCGCGGGTATCGGTACGGCGTCGGCATCCCGCGCGCCAAGGTCCAGAAAGACGTCAGGCTCTCGACCGACGAACGCGACGAGCTGATCGTACACCTCGAGAACATGGTCTCGCACGACCAGTCGTACCTAATCCAACCCTACGGCGTCGACGTCGACATCCTCACGCCGCAGGGGGGCAGCCAGGGCGGAGTCGAGGTGCTGCCGTCGATCGAGCACCACGATCGCGCGATCGCGGTGAACGTGCTCGCCCAGTTCCTGGATTATGGGAAGTCGCAGAGCGGCGGGAACCGGGCGCTCGGGCAGACGGCGACGCAGTTCTTCCAGAACGCCGAAGAGGCGATCGCAAAGTACTTCTGCGGGGTCATCAACAAGCAGGTGATCCCGGACCTGGTCGACCGCAACTTCGCCGTCACCGGCTATCCGACGATGCGCATGACGGGCATCAAGGAGACCAACATCGACGCGATCGCCTCGGCCTACGAGAAGCTCGCCAGCAGCGGCGGCATCGTAGCCGACCAGGAGATCCAAGACACGAACCGCACCCTGCTCGGCTACCCGCCCAGGCCGGATGCCAGCGCCAGCGCCACGGCCGGCCCGGTGGAGGCGCCAGGACTGCGCGAGCGCCGCCACCGCGCGGTCAAGCTCGCGGCGGGGACCTTCTGGCGGCGGCCGACCGCGCTCGAGGAGCGGGTGCTCGATCTGCGCGAGATGCCCGCGCATCTGAACACCCAGCGGGACGCACTGGTCGCGCATCTGAAGTCGATTCGCGCCGAACAGATTGCCCGCTTCGCCGGCGAGGTCGCGCGGATCCCCGGGGCCATCGACCCCGGCAAGGTGCGCGTGCCGCTCGTCGGGAAGATGGAGTCCGACCTCATCGCGGCGATGGGCAGGGTGTTCGACTATGGGACCGCGACGGTCGCCCACGAACTGCGCCGGCAGCAGCAGGGCATCAAGGCCGCCGACGCGCTCGCCCTGGCGGCGCCGGCGTCGGCCACGGCCGCGAAGCCGATTCTCCGCAGTTCCGCGCGCATCTCGGCGCAGACCGCGGCCGACCGCCTGAAAGCGACGGCGCTCAACGTCGCGCTGCGCATGAAGCGCGCGGGCCAGTCTCCTGCGGACATCGAGACGGCGCTGCGGCGCGACCTCGCCGGGCTGTCCGACGGCGACCTGCTGCACATCGCCAATGCGGAAATCAACGAGGCCTTCGCACTTGGGCGGAACGCGGCCGCCCACGCGCTGCAGGACGCGATCGAGTACTGCGTCTACAGCGCCATCCTCGACGCCAATACCTGCGACGTGTGCCAGGAGTGCGACGGGGAGGAGTTGGAGATCGACTCGCCGCGCTACAACGAGGTCCTACCGCCGAACCCGAATTGCGATGGGCGTGACAACTGTCGCTGTGTCGTGATCTACGTGGCGAAAGCCAGCGACGACGGGAGCGGGGAATGACGACCATGCGCTCGGACGCCGCCGCCGTGATCTTCATCCACGAGCTGCCCGCGCTGGCACTGGACGAGAGCCAGGCAGACGGTCAGGGGCTCGTCATCGGCCCGTGGGTGCAGGTCGCCCGGGTCGTCACAAAGTGGAAGAGCCCGGCCTACGGCGAGGTCAACATCACCGCCGACGACCTCCGGACGATGTTGCGGAACTTCCGCGAGTTCACGCCGATCGCCCCGACCGAACTGCCCTTCGACTACGACCACCTGTCCGACGAACCTCGTCAGCCAGGCGACGGCGCCGCGGCGGGCTGGGTGAAGGATCTCGAGCTTCGGGCTGATGACACTGAACTCTGGGCCAAGCCCGCCTGGACCGTGCCGGCCGCGCGCCGGCTCGCCAACAAAGAGTATCGGTTCATCAGCCCGTACTTCGCGCTGAACTTCCTGGACAAGCCGTCCGGGAAGCGCATCGGGCCGACGCTGCGCGCGATCGCGCTGACGAATCGGCCATTCCTCGAGGGCATGGATCCCATCGAGGCCCCGGTCGTCTTGAGCGACGCCATCGCCGAGCGAATCGCCACCAAGTCCACAGACGCGCCCGCCGCCGTGCACGACGGCCATCACACGAAGGAGAGGATCATGCCGGACTTCAAGAAGGCCGCCGCAAAGATGGCGGACGGCAAGCAGACCGTGACCTGCCCCGAATGCGGGAAGGACTTCGAGCTCGAGGACGTGCCGCCGATCGAGGAGATGAAGGAGCAGGTCGCCGAGGCGGCGAAGTGCGACACCGCGCTGCGCGAGATCGTCGGCGTCGACAAGCAGGGCGACCTGGTCGCCGCGGTGCGCGCGCTGAAGGACAAGGCGACGGCCGAGCCCGCCGAGGTCCGTCAGCTGCGCGAGTCGGGCGAGAAGACCGCGCGCGAGCTGAGCGAGGTCAAGGCCACGCTGAAGAAGCGCGATGTCGAGCAGGCGCTGGCCGACGCCAAGCGCACCGGCAAGATCGACGAGAAACTCGAGAAGTCGTTCGCGCGCAAGTTCGCCGAAGACAATCTCGACGGCTTCAAGACCTGGCTCGAGAGCGCACCGGTGATCGTCGACCTAACCGAACGCGGCTCCGGGCTCGAAGGCGCCGCCAGCCTCGGCGAGGCGCAGGTCAAGATCGACGCGCTCGTGCAGGCCAAGATGAAGGCGGATCCGAAGCTGTCCTATCGGGACGCGTACCAGCAGGTGTCCGCCGAGAACGTGTCGCTCGCCGAACAGGCGAGCGCCGCGCAGCGCTTCGCCGAGTAACGCACGAACCGACGGACCCACTAGGCGCGGCCTCATGACCCGCGCCGAAGGGTGACGCAGGCCGCGTCACGGTGGGATCCATAACGGCCGCAGAGAGAAGGCCGCTCTGCTGATCGCCGGACACGTCCGGCGTTTGGTGGCGCGGCCTTTTCTTCGCGGCATGACGCTCCCAAGCGGGAGCAGGAGACAACGATGGCGCAGTCCAACCCCGCGATTGTCCGGACCTTCAAGGCGGCCGCGGACCTGTCCGCGAACCGCTTCCACCTCGTGAAGTTCACGGCGAACGACAACGAAGTGGACCTCGCCGGCGCCAACGCGCAGTGCCCCGGCATCCTGCAGAACGACCCGAACGCGGCCGGCAAGTCCGCCGCGGTCTGCCTGGGCGGCACGAGCAAGCTCGTGGTCGACGGGTCGGGCACGCCGATCGTGCCGGGCGACTGGCTCGAGGCGGATGCCAGCGGACACGGTGTCAAGTCCACGGTGGCCGGGCACGAGTGCATCGCGCGCGCGCTGTACAACTCGACGGCCGCGGGCGACATCATCGAGGTCGAAGTCGTCAAGTGCCGCTTCTGAGGAAGCGGCTCGAATCGTCATTCGTAACCCTGCGGGGCGACCGCCGTCCGGGCGGAACATCAACCCGCGAGTGAGGCGCACAGACCGTGCCGACCCTGAACCAGCTGATCCCGAACATCCCGCTGACCAACATCAGCGTGCAGTTCAAGAACCCCGGCTACCTGGCCGACCAGATCGCGCCGACGATTCCCGTCGTCTACGAATCGGCGCCGTACTACACGTACGACTACTCGCGCTTCGACGTGCCGGACGCCAAGCGGGCGCCGACCGCCGACTACGCGCGGGTCGAGTACAAGGTGGACAAGTCCTCCACCTATACCTGCGAGGAATACGGCCTCGAGCAGCTCATCGACGACCGCCAGCGCAAGAACACGCCGGCGCCGCTCGACGCTGATGTCGACACGACCGAGATCGTGACCGACATGCTGCTCAACAACGTCGAGAACGCCGTCTCGACGCCACTGACCGCGCTCGCCACCTACGCGGCGACCAACAAGAAGGACTACTCGGCGCTGCCGGCCGCGCAGTGGAACGCGGGGGCGACGAGCACGCCGCTCGAGGACGTGACGATCACGGGCCGCGAGGCGATCCGCTCCTTGACCGGGTTGTACCCGAACACGCTCATCCTGGGCGCCACCGTGCTGGCGGTGCTGAGGCAGCACCCTCAGATCAAGGAGATGGTGAAGTACTCGCAGCTCGGCATCGTGACCGAGGAGCTCCTCGCGAAGTTCTTCGGGGTCGAGCGCGTGCTCGTCGGCCTCTCGATGCGCAACACCGCGAAGGAAGGCCAGACGGTCACCCTGGGCGACAACTGGGGCAAGCACGCGGTGCTCGCCTACGTGAATCCGCGGCCGGCCATCAAGCAGCCGTCGCTGATGTACACGTTCCAGTCGCAGCCGCGCAAGGTCTACAAGTACCGCGAGGACAAGAAGAACAGCGACTGCATCCGGGTCAGCCAGATCCTGGATCCGCGGATCGTCGCGGCGGCGTGCGGTTACCTCTTCTACTCGGTCGTCGCCTAACCACGGCGATTTCCGCGGCGCCACCAAGCGCCGCGCCAAGCCGATAGCAGGAGGGACTGGACATGTCGTTCACGCGACCCGGACTCAAGCAACTGGTGCCCGAGCTTCTCTCGCTCAAGGGCTGCCCGTACACGCAGACCTGGAAGAACCCGGCGGCCCCGGGCAACACGGACATCCACGCGGCCATCGCACTCCCGGCCGCCGGTACGACCGACGTCACCACCGCCATCACCCAGCCGGACGTGCCGCGCGTCGTGCGGCTGAAGGGCAATGCCGCGAGCGTGCCGGGTGGCACCGTCATCACCGGGCTCAACCAGTTCGGCGAGGCGGCCACCGACACGATCGCCGGAGCGCCCGCCGGCGGCACGCAGGACGGCGCGGTGGCGTTCTCGAAGGTCACGAAGATCACGGTGCCGACGCAGGGCGCCGGCGGCGACACCATCTCCGTCGGGTACGGCGCCGCGCTCGGCACCGAGCGACGGCTCGGCGCGATCTCGATGGCGGCGCCGGTCCAGGGGTCGGTCTACACGACGGCCAGCGGCGAACGGACGGCGGCGCGCGAAGCCGCGGCGCCGACGCTCGACCCGGCGAACGACACGATCCTGTTCAACACGACCGCGCTGGCAGCCACGAAGACGTACACCGCGTGGTACTGGCACGCGGACATCGCGCACGCGTAAGCGTGCGATGCGGCGAACGCCGGCGCGCGACGTCCAGGTGACGCGCGAATCGGCCGGACACGTGCCGGCCGCGCCGGCTGCCGCCGAGAGGGCCTGATGCCCGTAGACCATTACGCCACCCTGGCCGACGTGAACAAGCTGGCGCCCCAGGCGCCGTTCACGCCGACCAGTAAGCCGCCCGACGCCGACGTCACGACCTTCATCGGCCAGGTCGCCGAGCGGATCGATGCGGTCCTCGCCAATCTCGGGTACGTGGTGCCCGTGGTCACCGGGGCGAAGAGTCTGACGCTGCTGCGCGAGCTGAACGCGTGGGGCGCCATGGGCCAGGCGCACCAGGCGCGTATGACGCTCGTCGCGCCCGACGCCGTGCTGCAGCGCAGCCCGTGGACGAAGCTCTTCGACGACTGGATCGCCCGGATCTCGGACCCGAGCGATCCCTTCGAACTGCCCGACGCGCCGCGCACGACGGGCGAACTCGTCAAGCCGCTCGGCGAGTTGCTGCGTTCGACCGCGAACCTCAGCGACGACGTGTACGACCCGGAGGCGCGGCCGTTTCGCATGGACATGAAGTTCTGACGATGCCCCAGACTGTGCCGCTTCAATTCACGCTCTCGGTGCCGAACGGCGGATCGTTCGTGACGGCGCTGAACCGTCTGCGGACGGACGTCGCCGACTGGAGCGCGTTCTGGGAGACCTGGTTCAAGCCGATCTTTGCCGAGCGCATGCGGCGCGGCTTCATCACCGAGGGCGCCGATCCGGGCCCGCGCTGGGCGCCCCTCGATCTGCGCTACGCCGCGTGGAAGGCGCGCCACTTCCCGGGCCAGGGGATTCTCGTCCGCGAGGGCCGGCTGAAGGGTTCGCTCATCGAACCGGGCAAGCACGCCGACAGCGTGTGGCGCGCCACCAAAGACAGCCTGGACGTTGGCACGCGCGTCCCCTACGCCATGCCACATCAGATGGGCTACCGCAAACGCGGCGGCGGCGGCCTGGCGGCGCGCGCGACCCGCCGGCTTTTCGGCGGTGGCGCGTCGACCCGCGTGCCGGCCCGCCCGCCGATCCGCGTGGACGCGTTGTTCATGGCGGCGATGGGCCGCGGGCTCCAGCGCCACGTGCAGGACGTCCTGAACGCGAAGCGCGCCGCACAGCACCGGGCGGCGCTGGATCTCGTGCAGGGCATCAGGCTCGAGGAATGGCCCAGCCTGTACTCGGGCGTGGGGTGGGTGGGGTAGATGGACATCGACGACGTCATTCACAGCCTCGCCAACCAGATCAAGTCGCCGGCCTTCACGGCGCGGCTGGCGACGATCGAGGCGTCGAAGGGCGACGGCCTGACGCCGTCCGTCATCGGCGACGTCCACGAGGCGGAGAAGTACCAGCACAACGTCTTCCCGGAAGTCGAGATCTACGAACTGCGGACCGAGTACAGCAGCCCGGAGGACGACGTCAAGTTCGGGACGACCACCATCGCGCTGCAATGGACGCATACGGGCGACGACGAGGAGTCGGTCGTCAAGGGTATCCGGCGCCTGGTGCGGGCCACACGCGACACGCTCTGGCGGTCGGTGCTCGGGTGCGGCCTTGGGATCTTCCCGGTCCTGGTGCTCTCGGAAGACTACGGCCCGCTAATGCAAGGCGAGGCGACGCCGTTCGTGAAGAGCGCGATCGTGACGGTGCGCGTGCAGCAGAAGAACGTGTGAGGACACCATGACGTTCCGACTCATTGCCCTCCGGGGCGGGGACCGCTGGCAGCACACCACGAAGGGCGGGCAGACGCTGTCGCTCGGCGTGGGCGAGGCCGTCGACGTCGAGGTGACGGCCAAGGGCAAGTGCAAGGACCCCGGCCTGCAGGCGATGGTCGAGGGCGGATGGGCCGTGCTCGAGGCAGACCGCCCCGCGCCGGCCGCGTAACGGGAGGAGACAATGGCGATTCTGACGGTCAGCCCGATCACCCTCGCGGCCGCCGTGCCGATCGACTCGACGGCGCTGGCGGCGGCCGCCGGCGGCGGCGATTCGTTCCCCAACAACGGCGTGCAGTTCCTGGCGGTCCGCAACGCCGGCGGCGCGCCCATCAACGTGACCTTCGTCGGCCAGAAGCCCTGCAGCCTGGGCGTGGCCGGCACGACGGCCCATGACACGGTCGTCGCCATCACGAACGACTCGAAGGTCTACATGCTCGGGCCGTTCCGCACGGATCGCTACAACGACGCCAACGGGCGCGTCCAGGTCAGCTACAGCGGCGTGACGAGCCTGACCGTCGCTGCGTTCGCACTGCCGCCGAGCGCGTAATCGGCTTCGCGCCTCGCCGGCGCGGCCAGAAGGAGCAGTCGTCATGGCCATCGCGCACATCGAACTCGCGCGCGTGAGAGTGAAACCCGGCGACGGCCTGCCGCACCAGGGCCGGATCGTCCCGCCGGGCGAGATTGTCGAGGTGCCGGCGCACATCGTGCCGGAGATCCTGCACCTGGTCGAGCCGGTCGACGCGGCCGACCGGCCGATCGCGCCCCCGACCAACGTGGACGCCGAACTGGCGAAGGTGCGGCCGCACGAGCGCGTCTCGATCCTGCGGCAGCTGCGCACCGAGAAGGCCGCGGACCTCGCGGACCTCGACGCGCGGATCGCCAAGGAGGCACAGGCGGCGAACGAGCCGACCGCCGCACCCGACGCGCACCCCGTCGAGGCGTTCCATTCGCATCTCGACGACTGACCGGAACCAGGGCAACGTGCGCGCGCCGAGCCGGCCGCGCTTTCGACGGAGGACATGAACCATGGCAGTGACGCTCGCCAACATTCACGGCGGCGCGGGCAAGGTCTTCGCGGGCGTGACGGCCGGCGCGTCGGGGACGCCGCCGACCTACATCACGCACACGGCTGGCGTGCCGGCGACCGGCAGCGACATCGGCGCCACACAGGGCGACACGATCTTCTCCTACCAGAACACGAAGAAGGAGATCGAGATCGAGCAGTCGCTGGCCCCGGTCAAGGTGCTCACCATCACGGAGATCACCTCGATCGAATTCACGGCGCTCGAGCACACGTACACGACGCTGCAGTGGGCGATCGACAACGTGGGCAAGGAAGACGTCGCCGGCGGGCGCGCCTTCTACTTCGGCAACGGCTCGTCCATCCTCATCCCGACCACGGGCTGTGTGATGGTGACCAGCATGCAGCCGGACGCGCCGACCAAGTTCATCATCGGCGTCCTCTACAAGTGCTACATCGGCGACGCCTGGAAGATGCCCTTCCGCCGCGCCGGGGAAAGCACCTTCAAGGTGACGCTGAAGGGACTCGCCGACCTGACCCGCAACCTGGGCGACCAGGTCGGGTACGTCCGCGTGGAGAAGTAAGCAGGACCTGCGCGCGCCAGGGGCCGGTATCCGGCAGCGCGCCGCGTGACGGGGGGCTCCGGACCCCTCGTCGCGCGCGTCCACCTTTCCGCTATCGGAGTCTCCGATGGCGTATGTCTCGGCGGAGCAGCTGCTCCAGCACGACAGCCCAGAGGCCGTCGCCACGATCGACGGCCTGGGCGATCTCCGTTGCAAGAAGCTCGACCTGCCGACCCTCGCGTTCAACGGCATCCTGCCGCTGCCCCTGATGGAGCAGGCCTTCGCCATCGTGTTCGGCATGGCCGGGCAGAGTGCGGACGCGGTCGGTCGGATGGCGACCGAACACCCCGAGTTCGCGCAGTTCATCGACAAGTGGGTCTGCCTGGCCGCCGTGGAGCCGCGCGTCGTCGCGGACGATCCCGCGCCGGTCGGGTGCGTGCCGGTCGGCCGGCTGCTGCTGACCACCAAGCTCGCCATCTTCGCGGCGACGGTGGACATCGATCAAGTGGCGGTCGAGGCCGCCAAATCCTTTCGTCGCCAGTCCGCTGGCGGCGCAGATCGATCGGACGGCGCGCCGGTACCGGGTGCGGCCGTCGAGCCTGTTGGGGATCCGCCACCCGCGCCTGGCGCTTGACCTCGATCTGGCGCTCGCGACGAAGGCGGAGTGCGAAGAGGCGCAGGCCCTCCGCGATGTCGGCGACGGGGAGGGTGGCTGGCTGATGACGCTCTTCCTGCTGCTGCAGGCGATCAAGTAGAGATCCGATGGCCGTCGAAGAACTGATCCTCCGGATCCGAGGCGATTCGAAAGACGCCCAGAAAGCGCTCCAGGACTTCAAGGGGACGCTGACCGAGGCGTTCGAGTCGCCGCAGTCGGCGATCAGCGGCCTCGGCAATCTCTTGATCTCGAAGCTCGTGCAGCCGCTCGGCGTCGCGGCCGTCGCCGGCGTCGGGGCGGTCGGTATGCTGGCGGCAATTGGCGCTGCGAGCATCAAGACCTACGAAGCGCTCTACGGCCTTGCCGAGAAAGCCGCCCAGAGCGGCGGCCAACTCGATCACCTCTCCAAGCAATCGGGCATCAACGTCGAAGCGCTGTCGGGCCTGCGCTTTGCCGCGCGCGCGCTCGGTGAAGACGTCACGGCGCTGACCAATGCCAGCTTCATGCTGCAGCGTCGGCTCGGGGACGGCTCCCCGCAGATCGAACAGGCCCTGAAGAAGATCGGCCTGTCCCTCGCGGACATCCGGGGTCAGTCAGCGGACAAGGTGCTCCTGACGATCTCCGACGCGCTGCGCACGACCGAGAACTCGGCCGACCGCACGGCAGGGGCGTGGGGTCTGTTCGGACGACAGGGGCGCGAAGCCCTCGGCCTCCTGATGGAGCCGTTGCGCGAACTGACCGAGCAGGCCCGCGAGATGGGCTTTGTCTGGTCGCAGGAGGATGTCGACGCCGCCCACAAGTTCGAGACGCAGTCGGCCATCCTTCGGATGGAACTCGAGCACATCCAGATCGCCATCGGCCAGAAGCTGCTCCCCATCCTCGGCCAATTCATCGAGTGGCTGACGAAGGCCGAGGCGGGACAGGCAGCGTTCTCGGTGGTGCTGAAGGCCGGCGGGTTGGCCGTCGGGATGTTGCTCGGGCCACTGCTCGATGCCGCCAAGGCCTATCTGATGCTCAGCGTTGGCGTCAATACGGCATTGGCCGGCGTGTTCCTCAAGATCGGCGACAACAAGGGTGCGGCGCAGGCCATCAAACAAGCGGCCGATGCGCAGGCCGCGCTCGACGGGATGGGACGGGCGAGCGACAAACTGGCGGATGGCCTGGCCGGGTTGGGCTCGACGACCCGCGCCACCGGCAAGGACATCGATCTCCATCTGACGCCAGCGGAGGAGCGCGCGCGAGAGATGTCCGCGGCGCTCGCCCTCGCGCATGACGCGTTGTCCGAAGCGACGACCAACAAGCTCTCGCCCGCCATCCGGCAGGCGGCGCTCGCGCTGTTCGCACATGGGCAGAGCGCGGCTGACGTCTTCGATCTGATGAAGACCGGTGCCCCGACGGTCGGGTTCACCGCCAAGCAGTTCGAGGCGCTGTACAAGGAATTCGAGAAGGGCCAGGAGGCCGGGAAGAAACACGCCGAGGCCCTGGCGAACATCCGCGCCGCCCAGATTCCGCTCACCGCGGCGCAGCAGGCCGAGGTCGGCGTCCTGCACGCGCAGTCGGTCTCCGAGGCGGACATCGCGCTAAAGATCGGCGCGAAGGACGTCCAGGTCCGCAAATACCTCGAGACGGTCAAGACCCAGAAGACGCTCGAGGAGGCGCAGCAGAAGGCCTGGCTGAAGCTCGAAGGGGAGGTGAAGAAAGCCAGCACCGACGCCTTCCAGGTCCTCACCGACAACCTCAAGAAGGAACTCGACCTCCGCAAGCAGCGCGACGACGATCTCGCCAAGAGCACCGAGCGCCTCAACGAGATGGAGTTGACCGGGACGGCGCTGAAGCTGGCGCAGCTGGATGCGCAGCGCGAGGCCGAGATCCGCCAGGCGCAGGACCTGTACGACATCGACAGCGAGGAGTACCAGCGCAAGACCGACCAGATCAACGAGTTCTACGACTACCAGGTCAAGCTGGCGAAGGGGACGGCCGACACGATCGAGCGTCGGTTGCACGACCAGGGCATCTTCACGCGCACCGAACTGGCCAAGACCGCTGCGCAGGCGAAGATCGACTACGACGCGATGGTGGCGACCGGCCGCTACACCACCGACGAATTGACGACCGCTTGGATCGACATGCTGCGGAAGCAGGCGGCCGCCACCGGCAGCTTCAAGGATCAGATCAAGGTCGGCCTCTACGACACGCTCCTGAAAGTGCCGAGCATGGTCGTCAGCGCCTTCACGAGCGGAGGTGGGCTGGCGGGCGCAGCGAAGGGGGTCGCGTCTGCGGTCGGCAGCGTGTTAGGCGCCTCGCTCGGGAAATACATCGGCCAGGAGATCGGCAAGACCATCGGATCGGCGGCCGGGGGGGCGGTCGGCGAGGCCGCCGGCGCTGCGATCGGGTCGGCGATGGGGAGCGTCGTCGACCTCGTCATCAAGTGGCAGACGAAGGCCGGCAAGGACGCAGCCCACACCATCAGCCAGACGTGGGGCGTGACGATCTCGGAGGCGATGAAGACCCAGCTGACGAACGCCGCGCATACGGCCGGCGACGAGGTGGCGGCCACGTTCCAGTTGATGGCAAAGGTGATCGATGACACGGGCGGCGTCACCAAGAAGAACCTGGCGAAGTGGACCGCGGCCCTGCACGACGCGTTCGCGGTCGCCACGTGGAACGCGCACTACTCGGCAGACGATCTGCAGAAGACCTTCGACGACGTCTTCCCAAAACTGACTGAGGTTGTGAAGAAGGAAGGCGGCATCTGGTCGAAGGAGTTCCAGGGGCTCATCGACCTGGCGCACGACTTCGGGCTCGACGTCGAGCAGGTCAACAGCCTGCTCAATGACCAGGTCACGACGATCGGCACCGGCCTCGCGCCGCAGCTGGCGCCGTTGACGGCGCAGTATGGCACGCTCGGCGACCAGATCACCGCGCAGAAGAAAGTCATCGACGACCTGAACGCCCAGATCGGCAGCCCGGAAGTTGCCAAGGGAATGCTCGACCAGGCGAAGGCCGTAGCGGACGCGCAAAAGGCCGTTGACGATCTCGCCGCGGCCGGGAAGGAAGGCACGGACGAGTGGCGCTTGGCCGTCGTCAATCTGACGATCGCGCAACAGGGGCAGAACCAGTTTTCGAAAGACTATCAAGCCGAAGTCGCCAAGCTGAACGCTCTCCAGGATGACCAGCGGGCCGGCGCCGAGGCGTCACAGGCGGCGCTCGAGCGCGTGGGCTTGTCGGCGCTCGCGTCCTACAACGCGGGCATCGCCAAGGGCCTCGACCAGCTCACGCTGCTCGACGAACTCGCCCCCGCGCTCGACAACCTGGTCGCGCTCGAGCAGAACCTCGGCACGGAGTCGCAGAACGCCGGCGTCCAGGAACTCATCACGCTGCGCGCGAAACTCTCGGCCAACAAGGAACTGGCCGCGGCCGCCACGAGCTGGGGACAGACCTACGCCGCGATGGTGAACCTCGGCGTGACCGACACCGACGCGCTGCTCGCGATGCAGCAGCAGGGCGTGGACGATTACGACCAACTGATCGCGAAAGGCCTCACCGAGAAGCAAGCGCTGGCGCAAATCAAGGGCGGCCTGCAGGCGATCTATGACGCCCACGAACAGAACGGCGCGGTTGTCGACGAGAACACCCAGAAGCTGATCGACCAGGCAAAGGCCGCTGGCCTCGTGAAGGAAAGCGACCTGTCGCTCGGGAAGACGTTTGAAGTGGTCGGCGGGAAATTGATCACCGTCATCCAGGATCTGACGAAGGCGATCTCGACGAACCCGATCGGTCGCTCCGGCACGTCGGGTGATGCGGCCTCGGATGCCGGTGGACCAGACGCGCAGTGGGGCGAGCTGGGGGGCAGCGACACCAGCGGTGGCCGGGCAGGATTCCCCACGTTTGCCACCGGCGGCATCGTCCAGAAGACACAGCTCGCGCTGGTGCACGCCGGCGAAGCGATTGGCGGAGTCGGCTTCATGACGAACGCGCTGGTCGGCGCGCTGCAGCAGGTCCGCGCGTGGACGTCGCCCGCGGTGACGAGCGACCTGGTCGGGGCGCCTGGTGCCGCCGGCGCCAACGTAGACACCGCGGCGCTCGTGAGCGAGATCCGCGACCTGAAGGCCGCGCTCATCGCAAAGGACCTCTCCGTCCAGATCCAGCAGGCGCCCGGCTCGCTCGACACCCTCGCGCAGAAGATGATGGGCCCGATCGTGCGGACCATCCGCCGAAACGATTCGGCCGGCCTCGGCGCCGGCGCGCGCACGGTCCTCCGTGAAGCGCTGGGGGTGGCGTAGCCATGGCCGCGCTGTACCAGCTTCCCGGCGACAACCTCGCGGCCGGCGTCACGCCCACCGTGAGCACGGGCAGCATTGATGCCGCCTATCCCGCGGCGAACATAACCGACGGGAATCCGGCGAAGCCCGCGAAGTTCACCGGGGCGGCGGGCTCGCTCGTCTTCGACTTCGGCGCCGCCAAGGCCATGCGGTTCGTGGCGGTCTTCAACCACAGCTGCTCGGCCATTACCCTGCAGGGCAACGCCTCGGACGCGTGGGGTGCGCCGTCCTTCAGCCAGGCGTTCTCGATCCTCGCGGCGCGGGAGGACGGGTTCAGCTTCAATCCCTGGCAGGACCTGACGGTGCCGGCGCCGAGCTACCGCTACTGGCGCTTGGTCTTCACGGCCGCCAGCATTGTTGCGGTCGGCGAGGTCTGGTTCTCGCTCACGGTCCGCACCTGGCCGAACTCGGCGCTCAACTCGGGCGGCACGACCGGCGAGTCGCATCCGGTCGTCGAGCAGCGCACCCGGGCGGGCGTCGCCCTGCTCTATGACGGCCTGACGACCACGCGATCGATCAAGGTGCCACAAACGACGGTCGACACCGACCGCGCGGCGCTCGCCACGCTCTGGCGTAGCTCGCACGGCCGCGCCAAGCCGTTCGTCTTCGTCCGGGACACCACGATCGCCGACGCGATGCTGGTCCGGTTGGCCAGCACGCGCGAGACGCTCAAGTTCTCGGTCAACGCCGATACGGAAACGCTCACGCTCGAGGAGCTGTCGCCAGGACTCCCTTTCTGACCATGCCAGAGGTCACCTTTTCGGCCGATCGGGCGCGAGCGGGCACGGAGGCGATCAACGCCTGGGTGGAGTTCGTGTCCCCGAGCGGGACGACCTACTACTGGTCGGGCGTCGCGATGGCGCACGACGCGGCGTACTACGGGGGCTTCAAGGAAGCGCGCGTGCTGTCGTTCGGGCAGTGGTCGCGGCCGATGTCCGACAGGGCGGGGCAGTACTCGAGCGCGACGTTCTCGTTCGCGCTGAGCGACGTCGACCGCCTGCTGCGGGGATTCCTGGATGACGCGTCGGCCAACCGAGCGCTGCGCAACTGTGAGGTCATCATCCGCGCCCTCTCGGACGTCGATCGCCGCGCCGGCCTGACGCCACGGATCATCGCCCGCGGGGTCGTGCGCAACTACACGCCGCAGGCCAAGTTCGGCTTTCAGTTCGAGTGCGAAGACTTTCTCGCGTCCGTCTTCGGCGCCGCCCGGCTGGATGCGCAGATTCCCCGACGGCTCTTTGCCCTGACGCAGTTCCCGAGCGCCGCGACGACGGTCATCGGGCAACCTGAACCGATCGTCTACGGCGACATGAGCGGCGGTGGACCGGTCTATCCGATCCCGGTGGGCTACGTCACGCTCGGCGGGATCAGCTACCTGCAGTGTGTGCTGGCGGGACACGCGTGCAAGAGCGTCCCGCACTACTACTTCAACGGGACCCTGCAGGACATCTATTGCGACGCCGGGAACGCCGCGCTCGTGCCCGGGCATGGCGGGTGGGCGGGGTTCTTCGGGACGCCCTACATCGACATCGCCGGCCGTCGCTACACGTGCATCTACCTGTCGGGCGACCTGGCGACCGGGCACCTCAACGGCACGTACATCTCGTCGTGCGACGTCCAGGGCGTCGAGAGCGTCGGCGACGGCTCCGGCACGCTCTACACCGCCATCGCCGACCAGTACGAACACTTCCTGCGCTGCTTCGGCCTCAACAACTATCAGACGGGCGCCTGGCTCGCGGCGCCGACCTGGGCAGACGGCACCTCGAAGCTGCTCAGCGCATCGTTCGCCGCCGCCAAGACGATTTCCCAGGTGCGGCTGGCCCCGAACGGCTACGTCGGCGCCGGCATCATCGGCGCGTTTGGCGAGGGCCAGGTCACGCTGCGGGACGCGATCGCGCGCTTTAACCTGTCGTGCGATGCCGACTGCTACTTCACGCGCGCGATGCAGTTCGCGATCGCGATGGTTGATGCGTCCGCCGCCGCGACCCTCACGCTCGACGACGTGAACGACATCCTGGATGGCGGGTTCGAGATCGCGCACCTGGTCGAGGAGTACTACAGCGCGGTCGTCTACTCGTACGCTCGAGACTACCTGTATCAGCGCTGGGCGGTCGAGAACCTGCACCTGCGGGACACCGGCGCGAGCGGGGAGCCTTCCATCGCGCCTGCCACCGAACTCTGGTTCGTGCGCGCCTCCACGGTCGCCCATGACATCGGCCTGAATCGCCTCACCCGCGCCCATGACGTCCCTCGCCGCGTGCGCGTCCAGACGGGGATGCACGGCCTGAACGTCGAGTTGGGCGACGTCGTCGGTGTCACGCACGTCGAGGGGACCGGGAACAGCGGCTGGACGAACCGAAAGACGCGGGCGGAACTGGCCGAGGGCAGTCTCGACGACAACACGGTGACGCTCACGTGTCGGGACATCGCGGCGTACGCGGTCCCGACCGTGGTGGAAGAACCCGGCGCCGTCACGATGCCAGGGTCGGCGGTCTACGGCGGCGCGCCGCTGCCGCCCGGGTCCGTGACGATCATCAACCAGATCGGCGCCTATGACATGGGCGGCTCGAGGTCGCAGTACGTCGACGGGGCTGGCGCGCATGACGCGTACGAGTACCGCGACTGGACGGTGGATTGGAGCAAGAACGCCGGGCGAACCGCGCGCGTGATCGTCGACGTGAAGGGCATCGACCGGGCGGGCGCAGCGCTCGGAACCGTCCAGGCGATCGTGCACGCGCAGGCCGGCGGCGGCGGCGTGGACTACACGGTAACGGCAGTATCGTCGGCGGCGTGGACACAACAGGTCATTCAGTGGGTGGACCCGGACGGGGTCTCCACTATCACGTACCGACTCAGGGTGAACGGGAGCGACGCCAATGGCAGGTATGCGGTCAAGAGCAATCCGGGCGCTGAAATTCTGTAGCGCGGTCGTCGCGCTGCTTCTGGTGTGGCAGGGGCAGGCGCTCGCGCAGGACATCGCCGCCGACCGCATCCAGATCGGTGGATGCCGATGGCAGAGCGGCTCCGGCTCGCCCGAAGGCGTCGTCACCGGATCCCCCTGCGACACGTACTGGCGGACGGACGCGAGCCTGTCGAACCCGGCCATCTACGTGAAGCTCACGGGCACTGGCACGACAGGCTGGGCGGCGCTCGGCACGGTCACGTCGGTCGCTGGGCGCACCGGGGCGGTGACGCTGACCGCAGCGGACGTCGGCACAGGGACTTTCGCCGCCGGCGACTTCACTTTCCAGAACACCGTCTTTGTGAACGGCTCGCTGCGGGTGGGGACGGGCGCGTATTCCGCGGGGGCGGGCGACGCCGCGTTCTCTCGAAACGGTGCGCCCGCAGCAGGCGCGGCGTACTTCGGGAACTCTGGCAACTCGTGGCTCTACTTCGACGGAAGCAGCACCTGGTATCTCGCGGGCGGCGACCTGATTCCGTTTCCGGCCGGCACAGGTTCACTCGGTCTGCCTTCGCATCCGTGGAAGAGCGGCTACATCTCGACGCTCAACTCCACCGTCTACGCGCAGAACGTGCAGCAGCTCTTCGCCGGCACGAACGTCATCGGCAAGAGTGCGGGCGCGTTCGCAGCGGCGGTCGCGAGTGGCGATGCTGTGATCGACTTCGGGCAGGCGATGACGCCGAACGACTTTGTGCTTGTGCAGGCGAACGACGCGTCGGGCGCGGTCAAGGCCGAGTGGATCAAGGTCCTCACGCTCGTCGGCGGGACGACCTACAACGTGGAGCGCGACAAGCTCGCGGCGAACGCGCCCGATCCCGCGTGGGCGATCGGCACCGCATATCTGGTGAGCGGGCACAACGGCGACACGCGGATCGTCATGTCGGCCGGCGCCTCGCCGAAAATCTCGTTCGGCTCGCAGGGCGCGAACGCGGGCGATTACACAGAAGTCGTCTCCATCTCCCCGGCTGGCATCGTGACGCCAACGTTCACGGCCGACGCCGCCGGCGCCAGGATCTCGGCGCAAGGCTCGTGGGGCGTGACTGGCGGACTGGCGATCACCAGCCCGGACTCAGGCACGGGCGATCTCTACGGAATGTTTACCGACTTCGGGATTATCCCGTTGCGGAAGAATATCGGTTTGTTCTCGCACGTCACGACTGTTGGGTCGGGGCTCCAGGCCGGCGCAATGATCGACGCGCTCGGGCCGTCAGGATCGAAAGCGTCGAAGGTCGAAGTCTACTCGAAAGGCGGTTGGGCGCACGGGACGTGGACGGCCGGCAACATCACGACGGATGCGCTCGACGATGGCGTGACGCCCACGATGACGGTAGGGGCTGGAGCGGCGACGCTCAATCTTGGGTCGTCTGCCACCACGAAGGTTACGGAACGCGGGCGCTCCTACGGCATGGGTGAAGCGCAGGACATCCCGTACAACGGTGCGAATTTCACCGGCAGCGCAGGGACGTGGACGGTCGAAGCCGGCGACCAGATCACTTTGAAGTGGATGATCGTCGGCAGAACGATGACGATGTGGTTCGCGCTCGACGCGACGACCGTGGCCGCCCCTGGCAACGAACTCCGCATCGCGATCCCGTACGTGACTCCGGCGTTCGCGGCAGCAAATACTTTCTGGTACGCGGACAACGGCGGGGCTGACGAGATCGGGATCGTCGTCGTCTCTCCCGCCGGTGGCGGCATCCTCCGGTTATTCCGGACCCAACAAAACAACTGGACGGCGTCTACGAACGCGACGCGCATGTGGGGCCAGATCACGTTCGGATTCTGAGGGACACCATGAGGTTCAATTCACGCGGGCAGGCGACGGGTGAGTGCAACGGCGGGGCGTGGGTCGCGACGCCGCGCCTCGCCGAGCGTTACGGCGGACCGGGCGGCGTAGACATCGCCGTGCTCGCACCGGACGGCCGCAGCGCCGGCTGGCTGACCGACGACGAGATCGGCTGCGTGCGTGGTTACGCGATTGTCGCGCTCCCGATTGGCGGCGGCGCGCCCCGCGTGCTCGACGATGCGCACGGCGGCGCGAACTGGGCGCGGTTCGGCGGCGGGCGCTTTGGGGCGTGGCTCGGCGGCCACGCCTATGGCGCAGTCGATCTTATGGACGCGAACGTGCTGGACACCGGCCCGGACGGGACGGTCGCCGTCCAGCACACTCCGCCCTGGACCGGGTTCGAGCTGCACGCGCCGGACGGCACCGTCACGGTCGTGCCGGACGTGCGCCTCGCGCAGCCGTCCGAGCGATCCCTGCGCGTCGTCCACGCGACCGGGGCGATCTGGATCGACCAGACGGGCACCATTCACCATGTCGGCCTCGGCCCGGCACAGCCGGCGCAAGTCGGCCCGGCCGGGCGGCCGTGCACGTTCATGGTTGGCGACGTGCGATTGATCGCGTACTGGAGTGAGCGATACGGCGTCGTCGCACATCCAATGACGGACGCCTCGCGCGGCGTCGTGCTGTTCCCGCCGAGCGAGGCCTTCGGGGTCGACGCCGTGGCGCCGGGAACGGTCATTCGAGGTGTCTGCGCATCCGGAGAGGGCGAACTGCCGTCCGACGCGCGCTTCAGCGACGTGGATCTCGCCACGACAGCCTTTGCGCCGTTCGTGCCGACCGCACCAGCGCCGCCGCCGGCGCCGGTCGACCTGCCAGCCGAGCCGCCCGCGCTCGCGCGCATCGGCACCAGGTTGACTGCCTGCTATCCCGGCAACTTCGGCCTGCAGCTCTCCGCGCCTGGCAACGCGCTGATGATCGGCAGCCGGGCCGACATGGGGCAGATGCTGGCGGCGGGCGATCCACGCCTCATCCTCGCCTACGGCGTCGCCGGCATCGATGTCACCGCAAGCGAGTGGGCGCGCGTCTACGGCGTGCTGGTGGACGGCGAGAGCGGCGGCGGAAGCGTGCGTGACAACGTGGCGGCCAACGCCGCGGCAGCTCGGGCGCGCATGGCGACCCTCGGCCTGGCGCCGCGGCCGATCCTCAGCTACCAGCAGGACGTCCTCGAGCGGATCCCGGGTGTCGACCTGCCGCTGCTGCAGTCGTACTGGGACCACGAGCCGCCGCCATCCGAGTACTCCACGTGGCTGAGCGCCGCCCTGGCGACGATCGGCATGCCCTTCGGCATCTGCGCCCAGGCTCATGACCGGCGGCGGACGCACGGCCCTGACCCGGTCTGGTCCGACGCCGCGCTCTCGAGGCTCCAGGCGCGGCACGACGAGGCGCTGCGGCACGACGGGTGCGCGGGGATTGTCTGGTTCGCGTTCAAGCGTGAGGGCGCGCTCTCATGCGACCCGCCGGCGAACGAATTCGGCCCGACGCAGCAGCCGACCGAACTGCGCTGGGTGCAGGCCATCTGCGCGGCCTGCGATGCGCCGACGATCGTCCAGGCCCCGGCGCCGGCACCAGATCCGGAGCCGCCCCCGCCGCCGGTCGAACCGCCGCCGGTCGTCGTTCAGCCCCCGATCGTCCCAGAGCCGGCGCCGGCCCAGAAGCCCGCGGCGCCGGCGCAGCCCTCGTCCTCGCATACCGCGCTCGAGGTCGGCGGCGCCGTCGCGGCCGCCGCGGCGCTCATCGTCGCGATCGTGCGGGCGCGACAACAACAGACCGGGACATATCCGACCTCCGAACAGATCATCGCGGCGCTGCCGCGGGACGCCGACGGCAACCTGGCCATCGACGATGTATGGGATGCCGCGAACCCGAAGTAATAACAACGCAGCCCCTCGGAACAGGACCGCCATGCACGTGCTCATCGTCGACGACAACCGCGACTCGCTGGAGTTGATGGCGCTGCAGTTGGGCGCCCTCGATTGCGAGGTGCGGGCTGCGGGGTCGGTGCGGGAGGCCGTCGCGCTGCTCGACGTGGAGGTGCCCGACCTGGTGCTGACCGACCTGTGTATGCCCGGGGAGGATGGCCTGGCGCTGGCACGCTATTGCCGGACGCGGTATCCAGATCTCCCCGTCGCGATCATTTCCGGCTATGGGGACCACGCGATCGTGCGCGCGGCGCTCGCCTGCGGCGTCATCGACTGGCTGGAAAAGCCGTTTGAGCCGTCGGCCTTCGAGCGGCTGCTTCGGCGGGTGCGGGCGCGCCACGCGCCGATCGGCGACCGGCTCGCGTCATCGGCCGAGTGCTACGGCGCGCGCCTCACACAATTCGTCTCGGCGCTGGGCGCGATGTCCGCCGCGCTGAAACTCCGGGGGTGACGATGGCGCCCGACCTGTCGATCGAAGTCGGACGCCTTCTGGCGATCGCGGAACGTCTCGGGAAGGACTACGACGGGCTGCGTGATGACGTGGACGAGGCCCGCGGGTTGCTCAATCACATCGAAGAGGTGCACCGGCGGTGCCCGCACGCCGACGATTCTGGCCCCGCGCTGGAGCCTCCAACGCGCTGGAACACGCCCGGCGAACCGCGGCGGTGGCACCAGCGCGCGGAAGTACGCAGCGGCCTTGGTGCGGGCGGCGTGGTTGTGGCCATCATCGAGCTATTCAAACTGCTTCTGACGCACAAATGGTGACGTGATGCAGATTACCGCGTTCGATCTCGCCCAGCGCTTCATCGGCACGAAAGAGGTCGCCGGAACAGCCTCCAATCCGGCGGTGCTCGCGATGCTCCGCCTCGAGGACGGCACCGTCCAGGATGACGCGACGGCCTGGTGTTCGGCTTTCGTCAACTATGTCGCGTGGCTCTTGAGGTTGCCACGCTCGAAATCTCTGGCCGCGCGCTCGTGGCTCCAGGTGGGCACGCCCATCGCGCTCGAGGAGGCGCGGCCCGGCTACGACGTCGTTGTGCTCTCGCGCGGGACGGGCGCGCAGCCCGGGCCGAATGTCATCGCGGCGCCCGGGCACGTCGGATTCTTCGCCGGACTGGACGGCCTCCACGTCCTCCTCCTCGCGGGTAACCAGGGCGATGCGGTCAACATCGCGTCGTTCGATCGCACGCGCGTGCTCGGCGTCCGGCGGCTGTATGCCGAGTAGTCCGATCGTGGATCTGATCGTCTGCCGCAACTGCAAGTTCAATGTGCTCGTTCGCGAAGGACTCGTGATCTGCCACCACTGCCATGCGGAGTATCGGGTGACGGTGACCCAAACGAAGGCGCCGACGGCGGTCGGGGTGTTGAATCCGAGCGTCATCAAGGTGGCGGCGCCTGGCGCGCGATGAGGGGAGGACACCAATGTCCGAGATGACGATCGCCGAAGCCATCGAAAGCGAGGACCCGCGCATCCGGTTACAGGGTTGGATGTGGGTGCTCGCCGACGTCGAGTCGCCATGCGCGGAGATCGCCTCGGCCGAAAGCGCGACGCGCGGACGCGTGACGCTCGACACGAAGCTGCTCTATCACCTGCTCGGCCAGGTGCTGCTCGGCGGGGAGTGAGCGGGAATGGGCGCCAGTTGCAAGGGTTGCATACACTGGCTGACGTGCCGCGGACGGAACAAGCGCAGGGTGCGCGCCCGATGGCTGCGGGCGAAGCGACGCAGGAAGGCGAATAACTCGAAGCCCCCGATGTGAGGTGTGTGGTGACAATCTTCGGACTCACGTTGACTCGCGATTCCTTCGTGTGGTGGCTCGGCATGGTGACGGGCCTGCTCGTGGTGGGTGCGGCCTGGAGCCCGGAGACCGCCGCGTGGTTCGGCGTGCCGGCCGCCTGGCTGCCCTACATCCGACTCGCCGCGCTCATCCTCTCGGCCTTCAGCGGCAAGATGGCGACCAGTCCGCTGATCGGCGCGAAGGACGCTGGCGGCGCCGGCGTCGGCAGTATCAACGCGCGCGTCCTGCCGACCGTGCTGCTCGCCGCGGTGCTCGCTGGCGGCACGCTCACGCTGCCGGCCTGCGCGCCGAAGAACCAGCCGGCGCTCCCGCCCGACGTGCAGGCCGCCTACACCGCGGACCAGATCGGCCGGGCGATCAGCGCGCTGCGGGACGCGGCAATCAAGGCCGAGGCGCAGGGTGCGCTCCCGACCGACGTCACGCGCGTCATCGTTCACTTCGATCGCGCCGCCTGGACGACGCTGAAGGCGACGCCGGCCGGCTGGGGCCAGACCGTCGCGGCTGCATGGGCGGCGGCGAAGAAGGAGATCCCCCCGAAGACGCTCGCGGATCCGCTGCTCGCCTCGCTGGTCTCGGCGGTGGACGTCTCGCTCGCTGCGTTTCTTCCGACGGGAGGTGCCTCGTGACCGACAAGACCGTCGTCATCGCCGACATCATCGAGACCTTCGGTCCGCTGATCGTGACTGCCATCAAGGCGCACTTCCTCGCGACCGGGAATTTCCCGACCTCCGCGCAGATCAAGGCTGCGCTGCCGCAGGACGCCGACGGCAACATCGCGATCGATGACGGATGGGATGTGGCGCACCCGAAGGCGGCGGCGGGGTAGGGCAGGAGGGAATCGAGCCGGGGATGGCTGGCGGTTTCAAGACTGGTTGAGGGTCGAGCCGCACTCGCCTCGGTCCCCTCCCCGGCGGGGGGCTGGCCGAGATCAGGATAGCATGGCCCCATCGCGGCGGGACCGGTGTCTAAGCCTTCCGGAAGTCATCCTCCCCTACGACGTGGAGGCCCAGGACGAGACGATCTCCGGGGCCTCCCCTTTTTCCCCGTACAACGAAAACGGCGACGCGGGCTTGTCAGCGCGTCGCCGTTTATTCCCGAGAGGTCCCGTTTTCGCTAGACGGTTGTGTACGTCAGCGGCTCCGGGTCGTTCAGTTCAGCCGTGAAGCGGCGAATCTCCTCGATCTCTTCGTAGTCTTCGACGACGCATGTCAGCTCGACACCGTTGTCGCGATCGGCGGCGACCAGTTCGTTGAGCTTTTCGAACAGGACGTCAAACTGTTGCGGCACCCGGTCCTCCTTGTGGCGTTAGCACGCGCATCTTGATTTGCGCCTCGACCTGACGACGCAGAGCAGAGACGTCGTGCACCACCTTGCACTGAGGGCATTGTAGCTTGTTGTCCGCTGGAAACGGAATATTCCCCGGCTTCAGGGCCACGTCTGGCACGAAATTCGCCTGAACCTTCATGACGGCCTTGCACGCCCCGCATGTGACGTCGAACTCCGCCATTGCTGCGTTCTGCGGCGGCGCCACCACGCCCTGAACCTGTTCGAACCGCAGGATCTGGGATGTCGGCGTCTCGAAGAGCTTGAAGATGTTGGTCTCGAATGTCATCTTCAGCAAGACGTAGTAGCGACGGACGGCATCATGAAGTTCCGGGTCGTCGCGCAGGTCGGTGACCTGGAGGCGCATCGCGACCAGGTCATCCAGCTTGATCGACCTGGCGTGCGTTTTCCACCGGCTATGGTCGCAGAGCTCGCTGGCGATCTGTGCCGCGCGCGCCCTCTTGTCTTCTGCGGTGACGGGACGGCCATCGGATGAATGGACGTTCCAGTTCTGAAACTTGTACGTCGCCAGCCAATCACGCACCAGTTCTTTGGCGAAATCGAGTGCGTTCTCTGCGTGCTGCAATTCTCCCGGCGAGATGGCCTGCAACATCGGGACGTACGCCCGATTCAAGGCCTTCTTGTCATCGACCTCCTTCTTGATCTTCTCGAAGCCTCGCAGTAGCGCGTCGGCGGAGAACACCTTTCCCTGCCAGAAGATCTGCGCATCGATAGGCCCAAGACACGACACTGGATCGAGCAGGATCTCGTCGCCGGCCATGGCCATGATGGTGCCGGCACTCTTCGCTGTGCCTGGGACGATGATCGCGACCGACTGATACTTGCCGCGGAGTAGCTTAACGATGTCTTCTGCGGCCTCGCCCGAGCCGCCTGGTGTCTCGAGGATGATGTCGATGCCGGGGTTTCCAGGCAGTTGATCCAGTTGGTCGGCCACCGAGAGGAGGTCTTGGGGCGACAGCGCCACCGGTGCCTTACTGTTCTCGACGTTCGCAGCAATCACCAAAACGTCTCGGCCGCGGCGAGCCGAGATCCGGGCGAGCTGAACCTTCCGTTCATTCGCGAGCTCGTCAGGGTTGTTGAACCCTCGGTTGAGGTACTCGGAGTAGGGCGGCATGATGCGTCGGGGCCTCCGGGGGGCGGAGATTCTTGACGACAGATGCTACCGCCGATCGAACGTCCCAGCGCAGAAACCGTGAGCCGGGGTCGCCGGCCGCGCTGGACTCACTCCCATCGTTTTTCCCACCGGCTCACCAGCCCGTGGTCCCACCGAGTGGCTGTAAGTTGTTGGTGCGGAAGGGGGGATTCGAACCCCCACGCTCTTGCGAGTGCCAGCCCCTCAAGCTGGTGCGTCTGCCAGTTCCGCCACTTCCGCAAGTGGGATCCCCGGTACGGCAACCGCGCCGGAGGGCAGCCGTGGCCGGCTGCCGGTCGAAGATCGTATCACAGCCGGGCTACTTCTTCGGCGGCTGCGGCGCGCTCTGCGGGACCGCCGGTCTGGGCGCCGACGGCCTGGCCGGCGTCGTCTGAACGGTCCCGCCGCTCTTTCCCGACATCAAGGACGAGGGCCCGCGCGTGTAGACGATGGCCAGGCCCAGCGCGCCCAGCATGAACATCGCGCCGAGCACCGTCGTCGCCTTCGTCAGCAGCGTGGCGCCGGCACGGGCACCGAATGCCGCCTGGCTGCTGCTGCCGCCGAACGCGCTCGCGATGTCGCCGCCCTTGCCCTGCTGCAGCAGGACGACGAGCAGGAGCAGGAGGCAGACGAGCACGTACATGAACGTCAACAAGTACTGAAGCACGGACTAGCCCTCACGAGAATCGATAAAACATGCACGCGGCAGAAAGTGCGGCGTGCGGGGTGCGACGTGCGATGTGCGGTGCGACGTGCGAAGTGCGCCGCGCGGTGCGATGTGCGAGGCCCAAGGCCCAAGGCCGGCACGAACCTGTAATTATACCGTGTCGCGCCGGCTCCTGGCCACAATCTCGGCAAATGCGTTGAGGTCGAGGCTGGCGCCGCCCACCAGCGCGCCGTCCACGTCGGGCTGCGTCACCAGTTCGCGCGTGTTGGCCGGCTTCACGCTCCCGCCGTAGATCACGCGGCACGTGGCGGCCGCTTCCTCGCCGTACTGGTCGCGCAGCCGGCGCCGGATGTGCGCGTGCGCCTCCTGCGCCTGCTCGGCCGTGGCCGTCCGCCCGGTGCCGATGGCCCACACCGGCTCGTAGGCGACGACGAGCTTTGACACGTCCGCGGGGTCGACCGCCGGCGCCAGGCCGTCATGAATCTGCCGGTCGAGTACCGCCAGCGTGTCGCCGCGCTCGCGCTCGGCGAGCGTTTCGCCGATGCACGCAATCGGGACGAGGTCCGCAGAGAGGGCCGCCGCGATCTTCTTCGCCACCGTCGCATCCGTTTCGCCGAACAGCGTGCGGCGTTCCGAGTGCCCGATGATGACGTAGCCGGCACCCGCTTCGACCAGCATCCCCGCGCTCGTCTCGCCGGTGAAGGCGCCCTCGCGCTCGAAGTGCATGTTCTGGCCGGCCACGCCGACGTTCGTGTTGCGCAGCGCCTCGGCCACGGTGTGCAGCGCCGTGAACGGCGGCGCGAGGACGATCTCGACATCCGTGATGTCCTTGACGACCGGGGCGAACTCCTTCGCGTACAGGAACGCCTCCTGCACCGTCTTGAACATCTTCCAGTTGGCCGCCACGAAAGGTATGCGCATGGTCAGCTACTGCCTACTGCCTACTGCCTACTGCCTACTGTCTACTGTCTACTACCGATCCGCCAACGCTTCGACCCCGGGCAGCGTGCGGCCGCCCAGCAGTTCGAGCGACGCGCCGCCGCCCGTCGAGATGTGCGTGATGCGGTCGGACACGCCCGCGTGCGCCACGGCGGCCACCGAATCGCCGCCGCCCACGATCGTCATGCCCTTGACGTCGGCGACGGCCCGTGCGATGGCCGTTGTGCCCGCGTCGAACGGCGGCACCTCGAACACGCCCATCGGTCCGTTCCACACGACGGTCTTCGCCGACGCCACGAGCTGCGTATAGTCCCGCACCGTCAGCGGGCCGATGTCCACGCCGATCCGATCGCCGATGGCCGCGTCCGGAATCGGCAGGACGTCGCCCGCCGCCCCCGGTTCGATCTTCGTCGTCACGACGTGGTCCGTCGGCAGGCGCAGGTTCACGCTGCGCGTGGCCGCGTGCTCCAGGATCAGCCGCGCCGCGTCCAGCTTGTCGTCCTCGACCAGCGAGCGCCCGATGGGGACGCCGCGCGACTTCAGGAACGTGTAGGCCATCGCGCCGCCGATCGCGAGGGCGTCCACCCGGCCGAGCAGGTTCTCGATCACCTCGATCTTGTCCGACACCTTCGCGCCGCCGAGGATGGCGACGAACGGGCGCGTCGGACTGGCCAGCGCCTCGCCCAGGTATTTGATCTCGCTGTGCATCAGGAAGCCGGCGGCCGGCCGCTTCATCCGCCGGGGCAGCGCGTCCACCGACGCATGCGCGCGGTGACTCGATCCGAACGCGTCGTTCACGTAGAGGTCCGCCAGATCGGCCAGCTGCGCCGCGAATGCGGCGTCGTTCTTCTCCTCCTCGGGATGGAAGCGCAGGTTCTCGAGCAGCACGACGCCCCCGCCCGAGGTCCGCGCCTGCTCGACGGCCTGCTTCGCCGGATCGCCCACGCAGTCGGTGGCGAACGCGACCGGACGATCGAGCAGCTTCGCCAGGTGATCGGCGACGGGGCGCAGGCTGAACTCCGGGTTCGGCTTGCCCTTCGGGCGCCCCAGGTGCGACGCCAGGACGACCAGCGCCCCATGGTCGAGCGCGTACCGGATGGTCGGCAGCGACGCCTGCATCCGCATGTCGTTGGTGATCGTCCCGTCCTTCATCGGCACGTTGAAGTCCACGCGGATGAACACGCGCTTGCCCTGGAGGTCGAGATCGGTGATCGAGAGTTTCGCCACGGGGTCCTCGCTTACAGTCCCTTGCGCGCGATCATCCGCACCAGGTCCACACAGCGGCACGAGTAGCCCCACTCGTTGTCGTACCACGCGAGCACCTTGACGAAGTCGGGCGCGATCACGGCGGTGTAGGCGGCGTCCACGATCGATGAGTGCGGGTTGCCGCGGAAATCAATCGACACGAGCGGCGCCTCGGACAGCTCGAGGATGTTCTTCAACGGGCCCGCCGCCGCTTCGCGGAACGCCCCGTTCACCTCCTCGGCGGTCGCCTTCTTCTCGGTCAGCACCACCAGGTCGACCAGCGACACGTTCGGCGTGGGCACGCGGATCGAGATGCCGTCGAGCTTGCCCTTCAGATCGGGCATCACCACGCCGACCGCCGACGCCGCGCCGGTGGTCGTCGGAATCATCGACAGCGCGGCCGCCCTCGCCCGGCGCAGGTCCTTGTGCGGCAGGTCGAGCAGGCGCTGGTCGTTGGTGTAGGAATGGATGGTCGTCATCCAGCCCTTGAGGATCCGGAAGCGCTCGTGGATGACCTTGGCCGCCGGAGCGAGGCAGTTGGTCGTGCACGACGCGTTCGAGATGATGTGGTGCTTGGCGGGATCGTACATGTCGTCGTTCACGCCGAGCACGATCGTCACGTCGGGGCCTTTTGCCGGCGCCGTGATGATGACCTTCTTCGCCCCCGCCGCGAGGTGCTTCTGCGCATCGTCGCGCTTGGTGAAGAGGCCCGTGGACTCGAAGACCACGTCCACGCCCAGGTCCTTCCACGGCAGCTGGGCCGGATCCTTGACCGACAGCACCTTGAACGCCTTGCCGTCGACCGCGATCCCGCCGTCTCTGGCCTGCACGTCCGCTTTCAGGTTGCCGAGCACCGAGTCGTACTTGAGCAGGTGCGCGAGGGTCACCGCATCGGTGATGTCGTTGACCGCCACGAACTCGATGCCGCCTTCGGCGAGCGCGGCGCGGATGATGTTGCGGCCGATGCGGCCGAAGCCGTTGATACCGACTCTCACTGCCATCGATGTCCTCCTGGTGGAGCGGGTGCCTGTGCAAGGACGCGTGCGGCGAGCGTGTCCCGGGCAGGCAGAGGTGACTGGGGCAAGCGCCGGGTCCGGCACGGTAGCCCCGCTGGACGCCCCCGCAGCTCGGCCGGATGGTTCATATCGTCATGCGTGCAGGACGCGGGAGACGTGCGACTGCTATCGAGCCATTCTAATGAACCCGTTGCGAGAGGGTCAAACCACGGACTATACTGCCGACGCCTTCATTGGTGGACTGTCCCTGCCGCGCCTGATGTACTTCCTGTACACGCTGCTGATTCTCGTCTTCTTCGCCGTCGTTTCGCCGTACTTCGTGTACCAGGCGATTCGCTACAAGAAGTACATCGGCACGCTGCGCCAGCGGCTCGGCTACCTGCCCGTGTCGTTCAACATCGACGGCGACGAGTCGATCTGGATCCACGCGGTCTCGGTCGGCGAAGCCCTGACCGCCCGCGCGCTCGCGGCCGAGCTCAAGGCCGCCTACCCCCGGCTTCGCCTCTTCATCTCGACCACGACGATCGCCGGCCAGCAGGTCGCGCGTCGGAACGTCCAGCACGTCGACGACGTCTTCTATTTCCCGTTCGACCTCGGCGTGATCGTCCGGCGCACGCTGCGCCTGGTGAAGCCGCGGCTGTTCGTGATGATGGAAACCGAGATCTGGCCGAACCTGCTCCGCCGTTGCCGCGAGACGGGCGTGAAGACCATGGTGGTCAACGGCCGGATCTCCGCGCGGTCCTACCCGCGCTACCGCCTGGTGCGATTGCTTTTTCGCCGCGTGCTGGCCGACATCGACCGCTTCTGCGTGCAGAACGAGGAGTCGCGGCGCCGGTTGCTGGACCTGGGCGCGGAAGGCGCCCGCATCACGGTCACCGGCAGCCTGAAGTTCGACTCGCTTCACCTGTCCGCCCGCGGCGACGATCGCGTGCTGCGCTGCTTCCGGATCTCGGAGAACCGGCCGGTCGTGGTGGCCGGCAGCACCATGCGCGGCGAGGAAGCCGCCGTGCTCGCGGCGTTCGGGCACGTGCGCGGCAACGCGACGCGGGCGCTGCTCGTCATCGCGCCGCGCCACCCCGAGCGGTTCGCGGAGGTCGAAGCGCTCGCCGCCGAGTCCGGCTTCCGCACCGTGCGGCGCAGCGAGCTCGAGATGGACGCGGAGCCCCGCGCGGACGTCGTCGTGCTGGACACCATCGGCGAGCTCGCGCAGATCTACCAGATCGCCACGGTCGTCTTCGTGGGCGGGAGCCTCGTGGACACCGGCGGGCACAACATCCTGGAGCCGGCGATCTTCGGCAAGCCGATCGTGTTCGGACCCTACATGCAGAACTTCGCGGAGATCGCGCAGGCGTTCCTGTCGGCCGACGCGGCGGTGCAGGTGCAGACGCCCGCCGATCTCGAGCAGACGCTGCGGCACCTGCTGACCGATGCGGGCGAGCGCGCGCGCCTGGGCCTGGCGGCGCGCCAGATCGTGGAAGCCAATCGGGGCGCGCGCGAGAAGACGCTCGCGGTTGTCGTCGATCTGCTGCCCCCGGCCGAGACCGCGCCGGGCGGCGTGCTCCGGCCCTTCCGCATCGTGCCCCGGCAGGGGTGAAGGGCGCGCACGGGTAAAAGTGCGGGGTGCGGAGTGCGGAGTGCGAAGTGCGGTGCGGTCGCACGATGTGCTACGTGCTACGTGCAATGTGCAAAGTGCAGTGCTGAGTGCAACGTGCGGTGCAACGTGCCCGGTGCACCCGGCACCTTGCACGTAGCACGTAGCACATCGTGCGACCGCACCGCGCACGTCGCACTGCGCACTGCGCACATCGCACCTCGTCCGTTATTGCATATGAACTGGCTGAGCGCTGTCTATGCGGCGGTCGCGCGAACGCGCCGGGGCTACTACGAGCGTCGCCCCGATCGGCAGCGCCATCTGCAGCGCGTCGTCGTCAGCGTCGGCAACATCGCGGTCGGCGGCAGCGGCAAGACGCCGGCGGTGGCATACATCGCGCGGCTGCTCGTCGCCGCGGGCGAGCGTCCGGCCATTCTGACGCGCGGGTATCGGGGCACGGCCGGCGACGGGGCGGGCGAGGGACCGAGCGACGGCCATCGGATCCGCGCGGACGTGCCGCGCGCGGGCGACGAACCGCTCATGCTGGCGCGCGCCGTGCCCGAAGCGGCGGTGCTGGTCGGCGCGGATCGGTACCTGGCCGGGCTTCTGGCCGAGCGCGGGCTCGACTGCTCGGTGCACCTGCTCGACGATGGGTTCCAGCACGTGCGGCTGCACCGCGACATCGACATCGTGCTGGTGACGCCCGCGGACCTGCGCGACCAGGTGCTGCCGGCCGGCCGCCTGCGCGAGGATCTGTCGGCGCTCGCACGGGCCGATGCGATCGTGGTGAACACCAACGACGACGTGGATTGGGCGGCGCTCGCGGCGGCCACCGGAGCACGTGTCATGTTCCAGGCGAGGACGCGCCTGGGGCCGGTGCAAACAGGGCTGAAGCCCGCCAAGGTCCTGGCCGTCGCCGGCATTGCCCGACCGCGGCGGTTCTTCGACCTGCTGTCGGCCTCGGGCTGGCACGTCGCCGGCGAGCTCACATTCGGCGATCATCACTGGTTCACCCGCGCGGACCTGGGCCGCATCGTTCGCGCGGCGCGCGAGGCGGGGGCCGACCTGGTCGTGACGACGGAAAAGGACCTGGTGCGCCTGTTGCGGTTCCGGCCGTTTCCCGTGCCCATCGCGGCGGTGCCGCTCGAGATGCGCATCGATCTGCCGGTCCCGGCGCGTGCGGGCGCCCTGCCGTTTGGCGAATGGCTGGCGGCGCGCCTGGCCGCGATCCGCGCGGCGGCGCCGGTGGAGCGAGCGTGAAGCATCGCCTCGAGCACGTCGCCGTTGTCGTCGTCATGGCGATTGTCCGCGTGACCCCCTGGCCGCTCGTGCGCGGCACCGGCCGGGTGCTCGGCGTGCTCTTCTTCGCGTCCGACCGCAAGCGCCGCCGCGTCACGCTCGACAACCTCGCGCACGCGTTTCCCTGGCGCAGCGCGCGCGAACGCCGGGCCATCGCCCGCGGCGTGTTCGCGCACTTCGGCCGCCTGCTCTTCGACCTGCTGAAGTTCGCCACGTTGTCGCACGAGCAGATGCTCGCACGCGTGGAGTGGGACGGCGACGAGCGGGTCCGGCAGGCACAGGCGCAGGGCAAGGGCTACCTGCTCGTGACCGGCCACTTCGGCTTCTGGGAGATGCAGGGCATCGTCCACGGGCTGCGGCTCGGGCCCATCGGCGTGCTGGCGCGGCCGCTCGACAATCCGTACCTCAACGTGATGCTCGAACGCGTGCGCCAGTCGTCGGGCAACGCGGTCATCTACCGGCGCGGCGCCATCCGGCGCGTCATGCGCATGCTGCAGGCGAACCAGGGCGTCGGCCTGCTCATCGATCAGCACGTCCACACGTCCGACGCGGTGCTGGTGGATTTCTTCGATCGACCCGCGGCCACGACCTCGTCGCTGGCCGTGCTCGCGTTGCGCACCGGCGCGCCCGTGGTGCCGCTGTTCGCCATTCCGCTCCCGGACGGGCGCTACCGGATGATCTACGAGCACCCGGTCGAGCCGCCGCGCGACGACACGCCGGAGGAGATCCGCGCGTTCACGCAGCGCTGCACCGACGTGCTCGAGATGTACGTGCGGCGCTACCCGGAGTTGTGGTTGTGGATGCACCGGCGGTGGCGCGACGTCCCGATCGCGGCGGACGTCGGCGCGGAATCGGACCTTATGCCGGAGTAGGGCTATTTTCGCCCGCAGGCCGTATTCGGTTCGTGCTGCAAGCCGCTCGACACCGCGGAAAAACTGTCTCGGCGGCACTGGCGACCGCGGGCCGCGATGGTCGCGGGCACGGCCATAGGCCGTGCACCCGCTCAACCTCGCTGGTCCCCACCGCCGGCGAGCCGTTTTAGGCGCTGACGATCATCGCGGTGCTCGCAGGCTTGCTTGCGCCCGACCCGAATCCGGCCTGCGGACGAAAATGACAGGGTGTAGTCAGAAGAAATTCGCTTAGGCTTTGAGCCAACTCGGCCCCTGAGCCTCGTCATGCCACGAGCCCTGAGGCTTTTGAGTCCTGGGGTCTTGAACCGTAGCAACATGTTGGAACCCCGCGACCGTCTCGTCGTCTTCGCGCCCAACTGGCTCGGCGATGCCGTGATGGCGGTGCCCTGCCTGGACGCGATTCGGCGGCGCTACCCGTCGGCGGCCCTCGCCGTCGCGGCGCGGTCGCACCTGGCGATGCTGTTCGACATGGTGGCGGGCGTCGATGAGGTCGTGCCCCTGGGACGCGCCGGACGCCTGGGCGGGTGGCTGGCAGCGGTGCGCGACGCGCGGCGCGTGCGGGCCGGGCGCTTCGACGTGGCCATCCTGCTGCCGAACTCGTTCCGCGCGGCGTGGATCGCCCGGCGCGCGGGCATCGCCGAGCGGTGGGGGTACGCATCGGACGGCCGCGCGCGGATACTCACGCGCGCCGTGCCGAGACTGCGCGGCGGACATCAAGTGAAGTACTATCAACGACTGCTCGACGGCTTGGGGATGTCAACGGAGTCCGAAGTCCGAAGTCCGGAGTCCGAAGTCCGGAGTCCCGTCTTCGCGCTCCGCGCTTCGGCGGGCAAGCCGGAGTCCGGACTCCTGCCCTCCGTCCGCATCGACGTGCCTGGCGACGCCCGCGAGTGGGCGCGCGCGATGCTGGCGTCCAAGGGGTGGCGCAAAGGCGATCCGCTCGTGGGCATGGCGCCGGGCGCGGCCTACGGCAGCGCGAAGCAGTGGCCGCCGGACCGGTTTGTGCAGCTCGCGGTCGAACTGGCGCAAACGGGCGTCGGCACCGTGCTGGTGGGCAGTCCCGGTGATCGCGGGGCGTGCGACGATGTCGCGCGGGCGGTCGCGGGCGGCTCAATCAACCTCGCCGGCGCCACCGACCTTCGCCAGCTGGCCGCCGTGATGGGGGAGTGCCGCAGCTTCGTCTCGAACGATTCGGGCGCGATGCACCTGGCCGCCGCCGTGGGCGTTCCGGTGGTGGCGATTTTCGGCTCGACGAACGAGCGGGAAACCTCGCCGCTGCCGATCGCGCCGCCCGTCGGGCCTGCGCAAGGGACGCCCGGTCCGAGGTTGCACGCGATCGTCGCAACCGATGTCTGGTGCCGGCCCTGCATGCTGCGCGAGTGCCCGCTCGACCACGGGTGCATGACGCGCATCGACGCCGCGCGCGTGAAGGCCGAGGTCGAGCTGCGGCTGGGACCGGGACCAGGACCGGGACCAGGGACCAGGGACCAAGGACCAGGGACCAAGGACCACTGATGACTTCCTTTCGCGCGGTGTTTCTCGATCGCGACGGCACGCTCATCGAAGAGGTGGGCTATCTCGATCGCCTCGACCGGCTGCGGCTGTTCCCCTGGTCGATCGACGCCGTCCGTCTGCTGAACCGCGCGGGCTTCAAGGTCGTCGTCGTGTCGAACCAGGCGGGCGTGGCGCGCGGCTTCTTCGACGAGCCGTTCGTGCTCGAGGTCCAGCGCGACATCGACGCGCGGGTGCAGGCGGCGGGTGGGCGCATCGACGGCTGGTATTATTGTCCGCACCACCCGGACGCCCCGGTCGCGCGGTACCGCCAGCCGTGCGAGTGCCGCAAGCCGCGCCCCGGGATGATCCGGCAGGCCGAGCGGGACCTGGGGATCGATCCGGCGCGCTCGTACGTCGTCGGGGATCGCTTCCTGGACGTGCAACTGGCGCACGCGGTCGGTGCGCGGGGCATCCTCGTGCGGACCGGCTACGGCGCGACCGAGGAGCGCCACCCGCCCGACGGCGTGGCGGCCGAGCAGGTTGCGGACAACCTGGTTGACGCGGTGGGCTGGATACTGAGGCAGGCTCCTGACTCCTGATTCCTGACTCCTGACTCCTGAGCGCACCATGCAAATCGCACGCTCGGTTCATCCGCTGCCCGGCAACCAGGAACGCGGCAGCCGCCTGCTCGATCTCATCGATCGCTTCGGCGGCCGGAAGATCGTCGTGCTGGGCGACCTGATTGCCGACGAGTTCATCTACGGCCAGATCGCGCGCGTGTCGCGCGAAGCGCCGGTGCTCATCCTGCGATACGACTCGACCGAGATTTTGCCCGGCGGCGCCGGCAACGCCGCCAACAACGTCGCCGCGCTCGGCGCCTGCGCGACGATTGTCGGGCTGATCGGCGCGGACGAATCCGGGCGGCGGCTGCGCCGGAGCTTTCACGCGGGCGTCGCGAAATCGTCTCTGGTGAGCGTGCGCGGGTACACGACGCCGACCAAGACGCGCATCCTGGCCGGCGGCATCCACTCCGCCAAGCAGCAGGTGGTGCGTATCGACCGCGAGCGCGCCGTGCCGGCCGGTGACGAGGCGCTCGAGCGGCGCATCGCGCGCACGGCCGAAGCGGCCGTGGCCGACTGCGACGGCGTGCTCATTTCCGATTACGGGTACGGCCTGGTCACGCCGGCACTCGTCGAGCGATTGCGAGGACGTCTCGCCGCCACGACGCGGCGGCGCGCGATTCCGATCCTCGTCGATTCGCGCTACGACCTGCTGCGCTACCGCCGCCTGACCGCGTGTGGGCCGAACGAGGCGGAGGTCGAGCAGATTCTCGGCGTGAAGATCAACGACAACGCCGCCGCGCTCGAACGCGCCGGCCGCGCGATCCTCAAGCGCGCCGCGATGCAGGCGGTGCTCGTCACACGCGGCAGCCGCGGCATGGCGCTGTTCGAGCCGGGGCGCCGCACCGTCCACATTCCGATCCACGGCTCGGACGAGATCGCCGACGTCACCGGCGCCGGCGACACGGTCATGGCGACGATGATGCTGGCGCTGGCCGCGGGCGCGTCGTTCTACGAGGCCGCGCTGCTGGCCAACTACGCCGGCGGCATCGTCGTGATGAAGCGCGGCACGGCGACGGTGAGCCCCGCCGAGCTGCGCCACGCGGTGGAGAGCGACCACGAGGCCGCGCCCGAACCATGGTCGCAGGAAGGGCCGGAACAGGGACGACGGGGTTAGTAGACGGTAAACGGTAAACGGTAAACGGTAGTTATCCCATGGGCCTCGTCGTCACGGAAGATGAACTCATCGCGGCGGTGGCGCGCGAGCGGGCGGCGGGCAGGCGCATTGCGCTCGCCAACGGCTGCTTCGACGTCCTGCACGTCGGCCACGTGCGGTACCTCGCCGGCGCCGCGCGCGAGGCCGACTGCCTGGTCGTCGCGATCAACGACGATGACTCGGTGCGCGCGCTGAAGGGCGGAGGGCGGCCCATCCTCGCGGCGGCGGATCGCGCGGAGCTGGTGGCGGCGCTGCGCGTGGTCAACTACGTCGTCACGTTTCCCGACATGACCGTCGCGCGGCTGCTCAATCGCCTGAAGCCGGACGTGCACTGCAAGGGCACCGACTACACGGCCGACACCGTGCCGGAACGCGAGACGGTGCGCGCCTACGGCGGGCGCGTGGCCATCGTCGGGGACCCGAAAGATCATTCGACGCGCGATCTGCTCGCGCGGATCAAGGACGGTTAACGGTTAACGGTTAACGGTTAACTGTTAACGGTGAACTGTTAACTGTTGACGGGCAGCGAAAACCGTGACGATCAACCGCATCCTGATCGTGCGCCTCGGCGCCCTGGGCGACATCATCCACGCGCTGCCCGTCGCGGCGGCGTTGCGCGAGGCGTTCCCGGCGGCGCGCCTCGACTGGCTGGTGTCGGAACGCCATCGCGCGATCCTCGATCACGTGCCGGTCATCGATCGCCTTGTGGTGCTCGGACGCTTGCGCGAGGCGGCGCCGGCCTCGACTTCCCGCACCACCCGCTGGCGGTTTGTCGCGCAGGCGATCGCCCAGTTGCGGGAGGCGGAGTACGACATCGCGTTCGACCTCCAGGGGCTGCTGAAGTCCGCGGTCCTCGCGCGCAGTTCCGGGGCGGCCCGCGTCGTCGGATTCTCCACGCGGCACCTGCGCGAACGGTGGGCGCACCTGTTCTATACCGAGACGATCGAGCCGCCGGCCGGCGCTCACGTCGTGGACAAGAACCTGGCGCTGCTGGCGGCTGTCGGACTGCATGACCTGCCGAAACGCTTTCCGCTGGGGACCAGGGACCAGGGACCAGGGACCAGGGACGACAAGTTTGCGCTGATCAATCCCGGCGCGGGCTGGCCGAACAAGCGCTGGCCGCCCGAGTGGTTCGGCGCGATCGCGCAACGTCTTCGCACGAACCACGGCCTCGCCTCGCTCATCCTGTGGGGACCGGGCGAGGAGCCGCTGGCACGCACCGTCGTCGCCGCGTCCCGGGGCGCCGCGCGGCTGGCGCCGCCGACCGGCATCGCGGAGATCATCGCGCTCTCGCGCGCCGCCTCGCTGTTCGTCTCGGGCGACACCGGCCCGCTGCATCTCGCGGCCGCCACCGGCACGCCGATCGTCGGCATCTACGGCCCGACCAGCCCCGCGCGCAACGGCCCGTGGGACGCGGCCGACCTCTGCGTGTCGCGGTTCGACGCCTGCCACTGCCACCATCGCCGCCGCTGCCGCCTGCCGGTGTGCTGCCTGCTCGACATCACCGTGGACGAGGTGATGTCGGCGATCGATCGGCGCCTGGCCGCGGCCGCAGCGCGCAGGAAGCAGGAGTCGGGGATCGGGGATACGCACACGGGGATCGGGGCGATGGAGGCGGGCGGTGAATAACGTCCGCGGCCGGCTCGCCCGTTTTCGCGTGCCTCTCGGCTTCGCATTTGCGGTCATCGTCTTTTGGTGCGCGCATCCGACCCGGACCAGCCTGACGTGGGGCGCCATGATCGCCGCGGCCGGCGAGGCGATCCGGTTCTGGGCGGCGGGGCACGTCGAAAAGGGACGCGAGGTGACCAGCTCCGGCCCCTATCGCTGGACGCGCCATCCTCTGTATGCCGGCTCGGCGGTCATCGGTGTGGGGCTGGCCGTTGTCTGCAACGACTGGATCGCGGCGGCGCTGGTTGGGCTCTACCTGGCGGCGACGCTCGGCGCGGCCATCTCCATCGAGGAAGCGTGGCTGCGCGCGACGTTCGGCGGCGAGTACGAGGCCTACTGCGCGGGACACACCATCGAGCGCGAGTTCAGCGCGGCGCGCGCGCTCAGGAACCGCGAACACCGCGCGATTGGCGGCCTGGTGCTCGGCCTTCTGCTCGTTGCGCTGAAAATGACTTGAGATATAATGGGATGCTCTGCTGGCAGCCGAAGGGCGTCTCCTTCCGCCTCGTGGTGCGGTTGGCGCCCGTCAGGGCAGGCTGGGCGGTTAGCTCAGTGGTAGAGCACCGGCTTTACACGCCGGCTGTCACAGGTTCGAATCCTGTACCGCCCACCAACGGTCAGGATTGAGCCTTCGCCAGAGCAGTCAGTCATGCGGGGTGGTAGTTCAGTTGGTTAGAACGCCGGCCTGTCACGTCGGAGGTCGCGGGTTCGAGTCCCGTTCACCCCGCCACTCACTTCAAGCAGTCGAGCCACTTCGGGTTCGTCGCCGTCCGCATTCGGGAGCGTCACATCGACTCTGTCGGCAGGTGTGACGCCATCCCCGCTCCTTCCTGAGGCCTCGCGCCAATCACTCGGGCGGACTCACAGAGGCTTGGGAGGCTTGGGGTCAGGTCTTGGCTTGCCACTTTTTCCACGACCTGCCCCTGTCACGGGAGGCGAGGCGACAAAGAATGGGTCGGGCGCGTCGTGCTCAGGACTTCGTGTGCCCTGAGAAGACGCTCCCGACCCATGTTCTGACCGTCTCACGGGGTCAGGCCGTGAAAAAACCGTCAGTTCAAGACCTGACCCCTCAGAAGACGCGCGCGTCGGCGCGGCCAACCAGGTCGGCCTTGTAGTCGTAGACGATGACGCGCACGTTGCGGACGCCCGGGTTCGACTCGATGCGCGCGTTGTACGGGATGCCGCCCGACTTCAGCACCTTCTGGTAGACGTCCTCGGCCAGATCGATGTTCGCCCGCTGGTAGTGCTGGCCCAGCACGTTCCCCCTCTCATCGGCGGCCACGACCAGGATGTCCACCGAGCCGACGCGCTTCCCGTTCTCGACCGTGATGGCCAGCTTGGTCGGATCGATCCCGAGGGTGACGACCAACTGGTGGCCGCCGGACGGATTCGGCTCGAGCGACGCGTTCAGCTTCAGTTTCAGGTCCTTGATCTCGCGCGAGAAGCTCGCCGCGGCCTGCATCCGCTGGTTCGTGATGAAGTCGCGCCGGTTGAACGAGCCCACGTCGCGCCGCGCGTAGTAGCCGTGGCGGAAGACCACCGTCGAATCCGGCCGCTTCACCTTGACGTCGATCTTCCGGTACGACCCGTCCAGCCGCGCCATCGACGGGTAGTAGCCGAGCACGTAGTCGTTGCGCGTGACGTCGTTGATGCGATCGACGGCCACGATCCCCTGCTCCGCGATCGACGAGGTGCCGCCGCTCAACTCCGCGATCGTCCGCAGCGCCTTGAAGGCGAACGCCTCCGTGAAGTTCTGCGCGGACTGCACCTGCCCGCCTTGCTGGCCCATGATGCCGCCGGTCTGGAACGTGTGGATGGCCACGCGCGCGTCGTTGGCCGCCGCCGCGAGATCCGTGTCGTCCTCGACGCGCGGCAGGCTCATGCCCCGCTCGGTGACGAAGATCATGTGCTTCTCGCCCTCGAGGTGCCGCAGGTACTCGATGCCCGCGTAGCAGTTTCCCAGGTCCTGCAGGCTCTGCGCGTTGTTCTGCATGAAGTCGTCGAGCGTCAGCGACGTGAACATCTGGCTCGTGACCTCGTCGAGCGACGACCAGCCGCCGAGCCCGCCCGGCGTGTTCACGCCCATGTTCGCCTTGTCCGCCGCGGCCATGTCGAGCGACTTCTGGTTGACGTCGGCCCGCTGGAGATCGCCGGCCGCCCGCTGTGAGTCGGCGTCGGCGCGCCTGGTGGCCGCCGTCTCCCCGCGCCCGAGTTCCCGCGACGCCACCGCGCCCGTGCCCTGGAACAGGATGTCGATCTTGTCCTGCACCTTCTTCGGCAGCGCCCGGCTGCCGTAGAGCCCGGCCAGCCCGCTCTCCACCTGGAGCCGCACGTCCATGTCGATCTCGTAGTGCACCTTCTGGAACCGCTCGATGAGCCGCGCGATTTCCTCGTGGTCGGTCGTGAAGTCGGTGGCGCGGTCGTAGGCGAACACCGCCGCCTGGTCCTGCGGCAGCAACTGGTCGCGCACGAAGTGCTGCAGCGCGTCGAGTGGCCGCGACGTCGACAGGTTGTGCTTGCCGCGCCCGAGCACGATCAGGAAGACGCGGTTGGTCTGCGCCGGCGCGCCGAACGCCGATTCGCGGATCGGGATCTTCGCCCCCGGCGCGGGCGTCTCCGGCGTGAAGGCGTGCTTCTCGAACAGGCGGATCGGCTGCGCGACGCCGTCCTCGAGCAGCGTGAAGTCTTCCTGCTTGAGATCGCTCACCGCCTTGCCGGTCCTGTTGTCGATGACGTGCACGTCGATCGGCACGACGATGATGCCGCTCCGGAACGCCGGCTGCTGTTGCGCCTGCGGCGCGGCGGCCGCCTGTTGCGGGCCGGCCGTCGGGACGGGCCATGCCCCGAGGCGCGCGATGACGGCCAGGACTCCGAGAAACGCACAGAACGCCAACGCACGTCGGTTCATGTTGAGCCTCTTAGAAGATCCGCACCACCGTGCTCCCCAGCACGTCCGCCGCGTAATCGTAGACGATGACCTTCACGTCGCAGGCGCCGCGGGCCGCCGGCAGTCGCACGCTGTACGGGATGCCGTCGCGCCGGCACCGCGCGTACGCGTCGTCTTGCAGATTGAGATCGATCGTCTGCCGGCGCTCGTCCTTCACGCGGCTGTCGGAATCGAGGACGAGGATCGCGATGTCGAGAAGCGCCCGGTGGGTGCCGTCTTCGACCGCGAATGACACGCGGCCGGCGTCGATCGTCACCTCGACCTGCAGGAGCCTGCCCTCTGCGCCCTGTGTCGCTGCCGCGTCCGCCCGCGCCTCCACCAGCCGTGCGCCCGCCTTCAGTCGGAGGTCGCGCAGCTCTTCCGGGTAGAGCGCCGCGGACATTATACGGTTGAACGTCACGAACGCCCGCCTGTCGAATGGCATCAACTGGTCGGTGGCTTCGTAGCCGTGGCGGTAGAGCAGCGTGACGTCGCGCCGGGCCACTTGCACGGCAATTTTCCGGTAGCGCCCGTCCCACGTCATGCGCGCGGGGTAATAGCCGAGCAGGTAGCCCGCCCGCGTGCTGTCGTCGATGCGATCGACGGCCGCCCGGCCCCATTCGGTCACCGACGACCGCCCGCCGGTCAGCTCGGCGATGGTCCGCAGCGACGCGAACGCAAAGAACTGCGACCACTGGCCCGGGTTCGGCGCGCCGGCGGTGGCCCCGGGCGCCTGCCCCACGTAGAGGCCGCCGGTCTCGAACGTGTCGATGACCACGCGCGCGCCGCTCGCCGCCTCTGCGATCCGTTCATCGTCTTCGACGCGCGGCAGGAACAGGCCTTTCTCGGTCACCAGAACGAGGTGCTTCTCGCCTTCGAGAAAGCGCAGGTACTCGATGCCGGTGTAGAGGTTGCCCAGGTCCTGCAGCGTTCGCGCGTTCTCCGACACGAACTCGTCGAACGGCAGGTCGGTCGACATGTTGTTGCCCGACGAGAGCAGGTCTTCGACGACGCGCTGGCCGTCGCGCTCGACGCGCGCGGAATCGGAGATCGCGGCGGGCGGCAACTGGCGGTAGCCAAGGCGGCCGGGTTCGCGGTCTCCACTGAAGATCGCGTCGATTTGCGCCTGCAGGTCGCGCGGGATCTCCTTGCTGCCGTAGGCGGCGGCCAGGCCGCTGAAGTGGAACGCCAGCCGGCCCTCGATGTCCTCGTGCGCGCGGTCGAAGCGCTCGAGCACCCGCGCGATCTTCTCGTGGTCGGTCGTGAAGTCGGT
>PMZR01000114.1 GCA_003170135.1 Acidobacteriota bacterium | reverse complement strand
GCGTCACCTGTTTCCCGCACAACACTGGCAAGCCCGTTCGCCAGTCCGAGGAGACCGTCTGCCACGGGGCACCGACCGCCGCCGCGGCTTCGACTTCCAGCGACTCACGGTAAGGCATCTTCTCCATTAGCGGATGCCTCCCTTGTCAGTCGCGACCACGGTGTCCCCGTCACTCCACAGCACGCTCTCGCCCCAGATGATGTTATCGACATCAGCCTCGCCCCAGACGATGTCTTCACCCCAGACGATGTCTTCGCCCCAGACGATGTCCTCGGACCAGACGATGTTGTCGAGGTCGCATTCGCCCCAGACGATGTTCTCGACATCGGCCTCGCCCCAGACGATGTCCTCGGACCAGACGATGTTGTCGACATCCATCTCGCCCCAGACGATGTCCGCGCCCGAGACCAGGCTGTCGCCCCAGACGATGTTCTGCGCCCAGCTGAGGACGTTGCCGTCGATCACGCTGACCGGGTCGACGTTGGCGCTGGCGGGCAGGGAGATGCTGCCCTTCGCACCGAGCACGAGCGCCGTGGCCAGCCGCATCGCACCCGCCGCATTGACTTCGCCGACGCCCTGCGTCAGCAGGTCCGGCGCCGCGCCGTCAGAGGTCGCGCCAAGCCGGATCGCCGTGAATTCCAGGATGGCCTTGATGGCGTTTGGCGGCAGATCGGGCAGGGGCAACCGCACCGCCAGCGTCGAACCGGACAAGCTCGCCGTGAACGTGAACCCGGAGGTCACCGACGTCAGGGTGTAGCTGGTTGACTGCGTCCGGCGACGCGCGTCGATCACCAGCGCCGCAACGCCGCTGGTGACAGCGGCCGACATGCTGGTGCCACACAGCCGGAGAAACGGATTGCCCGTGCTCGAGGTCACGCGCAGGGTCGGATGCTGCACGAAGAGCGTCGAGGCGGTTGAGGTGGCCGATACGAGCTTGTGGCCGGGCGCCAGAATGTCCGGCTTGGCGTAGGTGTCGTACCACGTCGGTCCGCGCGAGCTATACGGGGGAACCACGTCGTCCCCTCGAAGCGCCGTATCGCGCGTGTCGGCGGTCCCGACCGTGATCGCCGCGGGCGAATTGCCGGGGGAGGTGATGCCGCCGTAGCCGACCGCGCCTGTGTTCGGATTCGTGCCGATGTTGCCGGCGGAGACCACCACGACGATGCCGGCCGAGACAGCGTGCTCGACCGCCTGGACCATCGGATCGGTCGCGGCCGGTTCGAGAATTGGATGGCCGAGCGACAAGTTGATGACATCGATTCCCAGGTCGCTCTTGTGATCGACGGCGAACTCCAGCGCCGCGATGACGTCGCTCGCGTACCCGCCGCCGTTCGCGTCGAGCACCTTCAGCCCGATCAGCCGTGCCCCCGGTGCCACGCCCTGGTACTGCCCGGCGGACAGGTAGCCGTTGCCGCCGATGAGGCCCGCGACGTGGGTGCCATGACCGTAGTCGTCGTACGGCCTCGTGGCGATGCCCCCGCGGGTGAAATCGTAGAACGCCGAGATGCGGCCCGAGAATTCTGCCGTGTTGGCGATGCCCGAGTCGATGATCGCGACGCCGACTTTGCTGCCGGTCGGCGACAGCGTATCCAGACCGAGCGTCGTGCGCAGATGGTCGTTGAAAGCCGGCGCGGCCAGCGAATACGGAGACGAAATCTGGGCGCCCCCGACCCTGGCGTCGATCGAGATCGAGTCGACGGACGGGTCGTCTGCGAGGGCCGCGAGGTCCTTCGTTTTCACCTGCGTGGTGAACGCCTGGATGTACTTGTGGCGCGCGTGGATGGTGCCCTTGCCCGCGAGGAGACTCTCGAGGTTCCCCTCCTGTCCCGGCTTGGCGCGGACGATCACCCGCTCTGTCGGCGTGCCCTTCTTCACGGCCTGCTGCAGCGCGCGATCGACCTTCTTCTGCCACCCTTGCGGTGGGGTCGCGCCAAGGACAGGCGCCGGCAGGAACAGCGCAAGGAGAAGAGCCAGCAGAGAGAGTCTACGAATAATCATGGCGGCCAAGCTCTTCGCAATTCCATGGCCAGCTCTGCCTATAATTGGTTCAGGCCTGTTAAACCTTTTTAATCAATGATTTACACGCGCCATCCGGCTGAGCGCAAACGGGCGCGGCAGGCCAACTGATCAGTTATTGCACACACGATCCCCGTTTGGGCGTTGCAGAAACTGCAACGGACCGCGGAAACGCAGCCTTTTGCAACGGAAAAACGGCACGATTTCGACTCGCCCAATAACTGCGCCGTAATTGCACACCATTCCTCCAAAGGAACAGCGCGGGCACGGTCCGAGAGTCCTGCCGGCCGTCGCTGGCGGCCCTCTTGCAGCCGGGCCATGTGGCCGGAACATATCGTGCTTTAACGGTTTCCGCGCGATCAACGCCGCGGGCGCGGGAGGGTGGAAAGGCGGGGCGCGGGACCTCGCCGCGACTGAGACGGAATGAGACACTTGATCCGGCGCGTGATCAGCCGAGGAAGCGACCCAGGTCGCACCGTCCGCGCGGTTGGACGAGCCTCTTCCAGAGATCGCCGGTGCGCGCGAGGCGCGGGCGCATCGTGGCGATCGTGAAGTCCTCGATCGCGAAGCCCTCCTCCACTTCCTGCCAGGTCACCGGCGCGGAGGCCGACGCCTGCGGCGTGGGCCGCACGGAGTAGACCGAGGCGAGCGTGCGTCCCCACGCGTTCTGGTTGTAGTCGACGAGCACGCGCTGGCGGGGCCGGTTCGCGATCCGGTACTGCGCGGTGATGAGTGCCGGGTGCCGCGCCGCCAGTTCGAGGGCCAGCGCCTTGGCGAACGTCCACACCTGCTTCTGCGTGGGACCGCGCTTGATCGGCACGTACACGTGGATCCCGCGCGACCCGGTGGTCTTCGGGTACGCGGTCAGCTTCAGCGCGTCGAGCGCGTCGCGCACCACGAGCGCCGATTCGAGGACCTGCGGGAACGACGCGCCCTGGCCGGGATCGAGATCGAAGTGGAGGAAGTCCGGCCGGTCCACGTCGTCGCAGCGCGAGTACCAGGGATTGAGGTCGATGCACCCGAGGTTGATGAGCCACAACAGCGTGGCCGGATCCTTCACCATCGGGAACGCGATGACGCTGCCCGAGCCATGTTCGATCGAGCACGTCTGGATCCAGTCGGGGCGCGGCGACGGCGTGCGCTTCATGAAGAAGAACGTCCCGGCGGCGCCATTCGGGTAGCGCTTCATCACCATCGCACGATCGCGGACGTGGGGCAGGAGCATCGGCGCAACGTCTGCGTAGTATTGGAGCAGCGCGCCCTTGGTGATGCCGAGCGCCGGCCAGAACAGCTTGTCGAGGTTCGTGAGCGCGACCTCGCGGCCGCCGGCGGTGACGATCGCGTGGGATCGATCGGTCGGGATCACGATTCGTCGGACGTTGACCGCCATCGTCGTTGGTTCCGGCCTTCCCTTCGACTGTGCTCAGGGCAAGCAGGCCGCGACAACCCCAGTGTAGCGCGGTGGTCGGTGGTCGGTGGTCGCGCCGCATGCGACCTCAGTCCCGCCGCCGGCGGATCGGTTCCAGCCTCGGCGCCCGCTCGCCGTGGAGCACGGTGCCGCGGACCGGTACGCACGTCAACTCCTCTCCGGCGCGCGCGCAGCGCAGCATCAGCCCGCCGCGGCTCATGGCGCCGCGCCCCACGAACTCGACGGGAAAGAGCAGGCGGTCGCCGAAGATGTCGAGCAGGACGTCCGAGTATTTGCCCGTCGCAATGCTCCCGAGCAGCACGACCTCCGCGCGCGGCCCCGCCCGCTCGGCCACAAGGCGAGCGCTCGCGTCGAGCGGCCGGCGATAGGCGTCGTTGGCCGCGTCGATCCGCACGCGCGCGAATTCCTCGAGCACGGCGGCGGTCACCGGGTAATCCGGCAACTGCAGGCCGCGCGACGGGGTGATGACGAAGACGCCGTTGACCTGAGGAATCAGGATTCGGGAACCAGGATTCAGGTGTCGCGCCGCGCGGGTCCTCTTTCCTGATTCCTGATTCCTGACTCCTGATTCCTGGTTCCTGATTCCTTCGGACAGGCGGCGGGGCGGGCGGGCGAAGACCTGCGCGTAGGTCAGCTTGCCGCGAAAGTAGAGGCCGCTGAGGAACGCGAACACGTCGCCGAGCGGCGCGCCGTCAGGCGACTGGATGCGAGCCGCAAGCTCGAACCGCGCGGCCGGGGATCGCAGCATCAGCGCGCGACGAGCCGAGCAGGTCGCGGGGGAGAGCAAAAAGATGCGAGGCACGGGGGCCACAAAGAAACGTCCGAAGTCCGAAGTCCGAAGTCGAAGTCAATTCCCGGACATCGGACATCGGACATCGGACGACAAATGTCTAGATCGCCCAGCGCAGCAGCACCGATCCGATCGTGAAGCCGGCGCCGACCGAGGCCAGCAGGACCAGATCGCCCTTCTTGAGCCGGCCGGTCTCGCGCGCCTCGTTGAGCGCGATCGGGATCGTCGCCGCCGTCGTGTTGCCGTACATCTCGATGTTGATGATCACCTTGCACGGATCGAGGCCGAGCCGCTCCGCCGCGGACGTGATGATGCGGCGGTTCGCCTGGTGCGACACGAACAGGTCCACGTCGTTCGCGGCCAGGTGGTTGCGCTCGAGGATGGTCCGGCAGATGTCCTCGGTCTTCCTGACCGCGAACTTGAAGACCGTCTGGCCGTCCTGCTTCACGTAGTGCAGCCGCTGGGCGACGGTCTCGGCCGAGGCCGGCCGCAGGCTGCCGCCCGCCGGCATCTGCAGCGCGGGGCCGCCGCTGCCGTCGATCTCGTGCGCGAAATCGATGATGCCCAGATCGGGATCTTTTGCCGCCGACACCACCACCGCGCCCGCGCCGTCGCCGAACAGCACGCACGTCGCGCGATCCTTGTAGTCGATGATGCTCGACATCACGTCCGCGCCGATGACCAGCGCGTGATCGTGACACCCGGCGGCCACCAGCTGGCTGGCGACCGACAGCGAGAAGTTGAACCCGGAACAGGCTCCCGCCACGTCGAAGCCCCACGCGTGTGTGGCGCCGATCTTGTGCTGGACGAGGCACGCCGTGCTCGGGAAGAACATGTCCGGCGTCGTCGTGCCGACGACGATGAGGTCGATGTCCTTCGGCGTGAGGCCGGCCTGCTCGATCGCCTCGAGCGCCGCTTCCTTGCCGAGGTCGGAGGTGGCCACGCCGGGATCGACGACATGCCGCTGGATGATGCCGGTGCGCTGGATGATCCACTCGCTGGTCGTATCGACCATCTTCTCGAGATCGGTATTGGTGAGCAGGCGCGGCGGCACGAAGGTCGCCAGCGATGAAATCTCCGTCCGCCGCACGGGCTGCCCGCGTTGAAGACGACTGACCAGGCCACTCGATTGGTTCACCACAGCCGCGAATCCCTTCCCGGGGCAGGCAATCCGAAGTACTCGTAGGCGAGCCGGCTCGCCACGCGCCCGCGCGGCGTCCGATCGAGGAAGCCGACCTGGATCAGGTACGGCTCGTAGATGTCCTCGATCGCGTCCTTCTCCTCGCTGATGGCCGCCGCGATGCTGTTGATCCCGACAGGCCCGCCACCGAACTTGTCGATGATCGTCCGCAGCAGCTTGCGGTCGACCTCGTCAAACCCGTGCTCGTCCACTTCGAGGAGCTCGAGGCCCGCGTGCGCGACCTCCAGCGTGATGTCGCCGTTCGCCCGCACCTGGGCGTAGTCGCGAACGCGACGCAGCAGCCGGTTGACGATGCGCGGCGTGCCCCGAGATCGCCGCGCAAGCTCCGCCGCCGCCTCGCCCGAAATCGTCACCCCGAGGATCCGCGCCGACCGCCGCACGATCTCCTCGAGGTCGCTCTCACGATAGAAGTCCAGCCGGTGGACGATGCCGAACCGCCCGCGAAGCGGCGAGGTCAGCAGCCCGGCCCGCGTGGTCGCACCGATCAGCGTGAATTTCTGGACCGGCACTTTCACCGATCGCGCGCTCGGTCCCTGGCCGATGACGATGTCGAGCTCGTAGTCCTCCATCGCGGGATAGAGGATCTCCTCGATCGTCGCCGGCATCCGGTGGATCTCGTCGATGAACAGGACCTCGCGCTCCTTGAGCGTCGTCAGCATCGCCGCCAGGTCGCCGGGTTTCTCGAGCACCGGTCCGGACGTCGAGCGGACCGGGACGCCCAGCTCGTTGCCGATCACGTAGGCGAGCGTCGTCTTGCCGAGGCCGGGCGGCCCATAGAGCAGCACGTGATCGAGCGCTTCGTGCCGCTGCCGGGCGGCCGTGATCGAGACGACCAGGTTCTCGCGGACGCGGTCCTGCCCGATGTACTCGTCCAGCGTGCGCGGCCGCAGCCCCACTTCGAACTGCGCATCGTCGTCGGTGCGCGCGCCGGTGGAGAGACGGGGATCGGGCATGTGGTGATACGGGTGTAGTCCGAGGTCCGAGGTCCGAGGTCCGATCGCCCATTGTCACCGCTCGACCCCCGGGCTTCGGACTTCGGGCTTCGGACTTCGGACGATCTGTTACTTCGTCAGCGCTCCCAACGCCTGCTTCAACCGGCGCTCGAAGGTCGTCTCGCCGGGCAGCTTCAATGCGGCGTCCACGGCCCGCTCCGCAAACGCCCGATGATACCCCAAGTTCAGAAGGGCGGAGAGCAGGTCGGCGCGCAGATCGCGCGCGGCGGCGTCGCTGCCCGCCTCCGCCGTGCCGGCGGCCACCGCCACCGGCAGGCGATCCTTCAGCTCGAGGCAAATCCGCTCGGCGGTCTTCTTGCCGACGCCCGGGATCGCGGTCAGCCGCGCAATGTCGCCGCGCTGGACCGCCACCGCCAAATCGCCCGCCTCGATGCCCGACAGCACGGCCAGCGCGAGCTTCGGGCCGATGCCGCTGATGGCGATCAGGCGCTCGAAGATCTGCAGTTCGAGGCTGCTCGCGAACCCGAACAGCGCGAGCGCGTCCTCGCGCACGTGCGTGTGCACGCGCAGCGACACTTCCCCGCCGTCCTCGGGCATGCGATAGAACGTGGACAGCGGGATGTGCACCTCGTAGCCGACGCCCTGCACGTCGACGACCAGGCGATTGGGGTGCCGCTCGAGCAGACGGCCGCGCAGGAACGCGATCATCGAGGGTCGCCGGGGGGACGATAGTTGCGCCAGCTGGTCAGGGCGCGGCTGGCCGGGCCCTTGGCGGTCGCCGCCCGCGCGGCGGCGACTTCCGCCGGCACCGACATGTGCACGTGACAGATGGCGACCGCCAGCGCGTCGGCGGCGTCGTTGGGTTCGGGAACCGCGGGAAGGCCGAGCAGCAGTCGCACCATCTCCTGGACCTGGTGCTTCTCGGCGCGCCCGTACCCGACCACGGCGCGCTTGATTTCAGCCGGCGTGTACTCGGCGATCGGCACGCCTTGTCCCGCGGCCGCCAGCAGCGCGACGCCGCGCGCGTGTCCCAGCTTCAGCGCGCTGCGCACGTTGGCGGCGTGGAACAGGTTCTCGACCGCGACGACCGCCGGCGCGTGGACGGCGATGAGCGCCACGAGCTCGCGGTGGATCGCAACGAGCCTGTCCGCAAACGTTTCGCAGCCGCGCGTTGCGATCGCCCCGCAGACGACGAGGCGATGACAGCTGCCGTCCGAATCGATGCAGCCGTAGCCCGTGCGAAGGGAGCCGGGATCGATCCCGAAGACCCTCACGTGAGCGAGGCCTCGATCTCCTTCTCCTCGACGTCGAAGTTCGACCACAGGTGCTGGACGTCGTCCTGATCTTCGAGCGAGTCCATCAGCTTCAGCATCTGCTGGGCTTCCTTGCCGGTCAGCTTGACGTAGGTCTGCGGGATCATCGCGACTTCCGCGGTCAGCGGCTCCAGGTTCAGGGCCTTGACCGCCTCGCGGACCTTCTCGAACGCCTCGGGCGCCGTCAGGATTTCCCAGTTGTCGCCGTCTTCCGCCATGTCGTCGGCGCCGGCGTCGAGCGCCGCCGTCATCAGCGTCTCCTCGTCCACCTTGCTGCGCTCGATCAGGATCTGGCCGCGCTTGACGAACAGGCGTGCGACGCTGTTTCGCTCGCCGAGCTTGCCGTTGTGCTTCTCGAGCAGGTGACGGATCTCGCCGACGGTCCGGTTCTTGTTGTCGGTGAGCGTCTCGAGGATGATCGCGGCACCGCCGGGGCCGTACCCTTCGTACATCGCCTCTTCGTACTGGACGCCCGGCTCTTCCCCGGTGCCGCGACGGATGGCGCGCTTGATGTTCTCGGCGGGCATGTTCGCCGCCTTCGCGTCGGCGATGATGGTGCGCAGCCGCGGATTCATGTCCGCATCGCCGCCCCCGTCGCGGGCGGCCACGGTCAACTCTTTAATAATCCGCGTGAACACCTTGCCGCGCTTGGCGTCGGCCGCGCCCTTCTTGTGCTTGATCGTGTGCCACTTGGAATGGCCAGACATCTTTGAAAACTCCCAAAATTGAAGCGGAATTGTACCATAGCCTCAGGTGCTGCAACAACTTACGCTCTGGCGGCGAGGGCTGCCCCCAGCGAACGCATGGCGAGCTCGCGCCCCGACCTCAGATCTTGCGCGCCAGGATGAGCCAGACGTCGGCGCGGATGTCCCAGGGCCGTCCATCGTAATCGCCGAGCAACGCCTCGATGACAAACCCTGCCGATTCCAGGCGGCTCAGCATGTCCGGCAGGGGGAGTGTGCGGAACGCCAGGGAGAAGCGCCGCACACGCCGGCGACTGCCGCGCCGTTCGATGTACTCCTGGTCGAAGATCGTCAGCTTCCGCTGCGGCTCCTGCCGGACCGATTCGACCAGCGTGATCTGCGATCCGCCCGCGCCTGTGCCGCGCATGCGCACGCGGCGGCGGTACTCGTCCCACGCCGGTACGTCGGACACGAGGTCCACACCGAAGATCGTTCCGGGCCGGCTGACGCGCGCGACCGATCGCAACGCCGCCATCAGGTCGTCTTCGTCGAGCAACGATTGCAGGATGCCGTAGGGAGCCATCACCAGCGTAAAGGGTGACCGCGCCTTGAACGGCAGCTGACGGATGTCGGCGCGCACCAGGCTGAGCGAGAGCGGCACCCGCACGCGCGTCAGCCGCCGGCGCGCGTAGGCGAGCATGCGGTCCGACCGATCCACGCCCACAAGGGCCGTGCCGGTGCGCGCCACGGGCAACGACACGCGGCCGGTGCCGCATCCGAGCTCGAGGATTGGCCCGCCGTAGCGGCGCGCCATGTCCTGCCAGAACACCACGTCGCGCCGGCCCATCGTCTGCCGGTTCTCCCAGTCGTAGAACGCGGCGTACTCGTCCCAGCCGTGCCAGCCTTCGGCCTTGGGCTTTCGGCCTTGGGCCTTCGGGGTTCTGAGCGCGGCATCGGCCGACTTCGGACTTCGGACGCGGGCCTTCGGACTTCGGACTTCGGNNTCGGACCTCGGACTTCGGACGACGCCGGCCGCGCGGCGGTGATGCGGCGCGGCCCTTCATTCCGCGAGCCGCCTGCCCGTCGTGGCGAAGAGCGGCGTGGACTGGATCTCGACGAAGTCGCGGCCGGCGACGGCGGCCTCCTCGGCGTAGCGCTCGAGCAACCGACGGTACTCGATGCCCAGGCGCCTGACCGCTTCGTCGCGCGCGCGCGCGGTCGCCTGCCGGGCCATCTCCAGGCGGTTCTCCCAGACCTCCCACGGCGGGTTGCCGATCCGCGTCACCGACACCGGGAAGAGCTGTACCGACAACGGCTGAATCCCGTGTTGCGCGAAGATCTGCGTCAGCTTGGGGCCGACCGCCGGCTCGGTGGTGTCGCCGCCGGAGAGCGCGACCGCACTGTAGAAACGGCTGGCAACCTCGAACGCCTGCATGCCGGTCTCCGCGGAGCTGTACCAATAGCGCGCGCTGTTGTCCGGCTCGACAACGACGATGCGGCCGCCGGGCCGTGTCACGCGCGCAAACTCGCGGACCGGATCGCCGATGCTGTTGACGTGCTGAAGCACCGCCACGCAGAAGGTCGAGTCGAACGAGGCACAGGCGAACGGCAGCGCGGCCGCGTCGGCCGCGGCGAAGGCCAGCCTGACGCCATCCGGCCAGGGCTGTGCCGTCGTCTGGTCGAGCTTGTCGAACGCGAGGTCCACGCCGACGATCGTGGCGTCCCGCAGGCCGTGATCGGCGAGCGAGAACTCGGCCGTGCCCGGGCCGCAGCCCACGTCGAGCAGGCGACAGCCGGGCCTGGGCTGCAGCACCTCGGCCAGGAACCTGGCGAAGTTGTCGTCCCACCAGCGTTCGCGCAGGTATTTCAACGTGGAGGCGGTCAGCGCATCGAGGTCGCGAGACATGGGAGGGACATTGTACCGCGTGTGCCGATGAGGACGGGAAGTTCGGGGAGAATCCCGGGGGCGGGAAAAAATGGGGGCGGGGGCGACGATCGC
>PMZR01000026.1 GCA_003170135.1 Acidobacteriota bacterium | reverse complement strand
GTGATCGCCGCCGAGCACGACGGGCAGCGCGCCCTGCCGCAGGCTCGCCAGGCACGACTCATAGAGCTCGGTGCAGACGCCGGCAATCTGCCGCATGTACTTCCTGCGCGGGTCGCCGACCCCTTCGGTTTCGGGAATCGGCACGCCCAGATTGCCCTTGTCGAGCACGTCGTAGCCGAGCGCCGCCAGCTCGCGATCGAGGCCCGCGATTCGCAGCGCCGACGGCCCCATGTCCACGCCGCGCCGGCCCGCGCCGAGATCGAGCGGCACGCCGATGATGTGGATGGCGCGGACCTCGGACTTCGGACGTCGGACTTCGGACACGGTCATTTCTTCTTGTACGACACCGAAATGCCTTCGCCCGATGGCGTCACGATGGCCGTCAACAGGTTCGGGTTGTGGTCGATGCTCGACAGGAAGTCGCCCATCTCGCTGCGCTTGTTGACGACGTTGTGCGCAAGGAACAGGCCGCCGCGATCGAGGCGCGGGTACACGAGGTCGAAGAAGCGCTTGTAGTCGCGTTTCCAGGCATCCAGGAACACGAAGTCGAACTGGCCCGCCAGCTTGGGGATTTCCTTGAACGCGTCGCCCTCGACCACGCGGACGATGTCGGAGAGACCGGCCTTCCGGATGTTCTCGGCCGCCTGCAGCGCCCGCCCGTGATCGAATTCGATCGTCGTCAGCCGCCCGCCCGTCTCGCGCAGCCCGAGGCCAATCCAGATTCCGCTGTATCCGCTCGCGGCACCGATCTCGAGCGCGTGCTGACTGCGCGTGGTCGCCACCATGACGCGCAGGAAGCGTCCGTCTTCTTCCGAAACCGCCAGCTGTCCGGTGTCGGCCGATCGAATCTGGCGCAGGAGCGCATCGAGCGGTTGAGGCAGTTCCTGCGGTGCGACCGCCGCGAGGCCGCCGGTCGCGGCGCACATGAGAACGAGGCAGGCAGCGGCCAGGGCCGCGACGAGCACAGGCACCCGAAATGTTCGCGTCATGATCTGATCGATATCACAGTCGTTGAGGAGACAGTCGTTAATGAGAATGAGACGCAACGAGAAAAGGTGCCTGACCCCATTACGAAAGTGTAATTGGCGCGGTCAGTGCGAGGATGGTTCGTCGAGGTCGATCATCGTGTCGGGGCCGATGTATTGCACCGTGCGATCTTCGACCCCATCGTCCAGATGCGCCACGATCCGTTCGATGCGGATCAGGTACTCATGGCAGACGACGAGTTCGCGGCGAACCTCTGCGGACATGTCGGCGGAAAGCAGCAGCAGATCCAGCCGGCCGAGCGCGGCGCTGAGCGGGTTGTTGATCTGATGCCCGATGGCCGCCGCCATCTGGTCGATGGCGGCGCGGCGTTGCTCCCGCACCTCGGTGACGCGCGCCCGCCGTTCGCCGAGCAGCTTGCGCAGGCGCACGGCGAGCTCGCGCGTGGCAATCGGCTTCACCAGGTAGTCGTCGGCGCCGCCGTCCAGTCCCGCAATTTTCGAGCGCGGATCGTCTACGGCGGTCACGACGACGATGACGATGCGTTCAGTGGAGGGGTCGGCGCGCAGCAGGCGGCAGACTTCGAATCCGTCCATCTCGCCGGGCAGCACCAGGTCGAGCACGACCGCGTCGAAGTGCCAGCGGCGCGCCATGGCGACCGCGCGGGCGCCGTTGGCGGTCCACATGACCTCGAAGCCGTCCAGACGCAGCAGGTCTTCGAGGTTCCTGGCCAACGCTTCCTGGTCTTCGACCAGCAGGATTCGGGGCCGACGGTCGGGCGGGCTCTGCAGGTTGTCGGGCATCCAAGTCTGTCTATCGGCCCGACAGAGCCGTGGCTGCAGAGGCAGCCGTTGCCCGTGCGTCGGCGATGCAGTCGGGAATCCCGACGCCGCGGAACCCGCTGCCCGTGACATACAGGCCGGGCCACGCCGCCAGGCGGCGCTCGATGGCGGCCACGCGGTCCAGGTGGCCCACCACGTGCTGCGCGTTGGCGCGATCCCATCGGTACAGGCGTGTGAACAGCGGGGCGGCGGTGATCCCGAGAATGCGCCCCATCTCGCGCTCGGCGGTGAGGCGCAGGTCCTCGTCCGAACGCCCCATGGCGCCAGGATCGCGCGCGCCGCCAATGAAGACCCTGAGCAGGACGTGCCCGGTCGGCGCCCGGTCGGGCCACTTCGATGAGACCCAGGAGGCAGCCATGATGGTGGTGTGCTCGACCCGCGGAACGACGAAACCGGATCCGAGCAGCGAGTGGGCGATGTCCTCGCGCCGATACGCAAACGCGATCGTCGCGCTCGAGGCGTATTGCACGTCGTTGCACAGGGCGGCCAGGTCCTGGTCGAATCCTTCCACGAGGCTGGCGATGGCGTAGGCGGGCGTCGTGAGAATCACCGCCCGCGCCCGGACCTCGCCCTCGGCCGTCTGGACGAGATACGGCCCGCCGGGGACGACTCGATCGACCGGCACGTTCAGGCGAAGCGCACCGGCCGGCAACCTCGCCACCAGCGCGTCAACCAGTTCCGTCAGGCCGTCGGGCAGCGAGTAGAACGCGCCGTCGCCCGACCGCGTCGCGGGTTGACGCAACTGCCGGAAGGCACGAAGCACGCTCCCGTGGCGCCGCTCGGCCTCCATGAAGCGCGGGAAGAGGCCGCGCATCGACAATCGCGTCACGTCGCCGGCGTGGATTCCGGCCAGGAGTGGCTCGGCAAGATAGGTGACCGCCTCGCGGCCGAACCGCCGGCCGATGAACGAGGCGATCGATTCGTCGCCGTTCGCGCGCGCGGCGGGCACGAGCAGTTCGGCGGCCATGCGCGCCTTGCCGGCGATCGAGAACAGGCGGGTCGTCGCGAGCGCGCGGACGTCGCGCGGGATCCCGAGGATGGAACTCTCGGGCAGCGGGTGCAGCCGTCCGTCGCGCAGGATGAACGCGGTGCGCGGCTTCCTGGTGGGCAGCAGCCGGCCGCCGAGCCCGACCTGGCGACACAACTCGACCGCGGCAGGTTTCTGGATGAGGAGCGCATCCGGGCCGGCGTCGATCGTGAAGCCGCCCGTGCGGTCGGTGAAGATCACGCCGCCGGGGCGCGCCGCCCGTTCGAAGAGGCGGAACGTCAGGCCGCGCGCCTGGATCTCATAAGCGGCCGCGAGGCCCGCAATGCCCCCGCCTACAACGACGACGTCAAGAAGTTCTGGATCCACAAACCTATCTGACCCCATTGGCGATGGCTTCGCGCACCAGCGCGGCGAGCAGGCACACGAACGCTGGCGACGTGTTCAACGACTGCGTGCGCCGAAGTGTCGCGCCGCACTCGCGGGCGATGCGCGCGGCCTGGATATCGATGTCGAAGAGCACCTCCGTGTGATCGCACACGAAGCCGATCGGCACGACCAGAAAGCGCCGGACGCCCTGGGCCGCGCGCTTGCGGATGAAATCGCCGATATCGGGACCGAGCCACGGTTCCGGCGTCCGGCCGGCGCTCTGATACGCGCGGCCATAGGTCGCGATGCCTGCGCGCGCGGCGACGCCGGAAGCCGTCGCCGCCACCTGGTCGGCGTACGGGTCGCCCGACTCCACCACGCGGACCGGCAGGCTGTGCGCGGTGAAGACGATCTCCTCGTCTTCGGCGACACCCGCCTCACGCACGCGTGCGGCAAAGGCGTCGAGCAGAAGCGGGTGGTCGTGAAACGACCGGACGCACTCGAACCGCACAGCGTCCGGGATGGCGGCGCGGGCGGCGTCGACGTACTTCTGCACGCTCAGCGTCGAGAACTGCGGGGCCAGGGGAATTCCCACGATGCGGCGAACGGCCGAGACATCGAGGGCACCGACCACGTCCGCGATGAACGGATGCCAGTTGCGCATGCCNNGTGATGTCGGTCAGCGGCGAGCGGCCACCGATGGCCGCGTAATTCGCGGTGATCTCGTCGACGAGCTGCAAGGATGCAGGTCGCCCGTTCCGGACTCGCGTCAGATACTCGGGCATCTCGTCCAGCGAGTCGGGCGTCCCGTGCGCCATCAGGAGCACCGCGGTGCCGGTCGTCTTCATGCGTGTTCGGGGACGCGCGCGCCCTGTTCGTGCACGTAGTCCGTCAGGGCCTGCACGTGCTCGACAGGCGTCGTGGGCAGGATGCCGTGGCCAAG
>PMZR01000080.1 GCA_003170135.1 Acidobacteriota bacterium | reverse complement strand
GGGGGGGACCTGATGCTCGAGCCCCGCGGGTTGACTAAGTGGTACGGCGGGGTCCTGGCCGTCTCCGATGTCAGCTTCACGGTTGAGTCAACCGCTCGCGGCGGGCAGCCGCCTCGATTTCCCGCATTTCGTCGTCACGCAGCACGACCTTCAGACGCTTACTCATGCGGGTCGATTCACACTTACGTCAGCGGCTGAGCCACGCGACGGACGTTTCGCGGGTGGCCGAACGGGCGGGAACGAAGCCCCCCAACGCGGCTGTCAAAAGGAGCACTGCGATCGCCAGCGCGATCGGTGCGGCGGGATCGCCCACTGCCGCGCTGATCCACTGCGGCGCTAATCTCTGCACGGTCAAGATCCCCGCGATCCCAAAGCCCGAACCCACCGCGACAGCGACTATCAACTGCCGCAGCACGAGCCACACGATCGCCGGTGGGGACGCGCCCAAGGCTGTGCGAATCGCCAGTTCGTGCTGCCGCGCCGCGACGTTCGACGCCGCCAACGCATAGACGCCCTGAGCGCCGAGGGCGAGGCCGATCAGTGCCAGCAAGAGCATCCCCAGCATGCGCGCCCGAGGTCGACTCGCCGTCGCCTGCCATGCGGCCTGAAGCGTGGTCGCCGCCGACATCTCAACACGGACCGGCATCCCGCTGAGGACCTGGCGCGCCCACTCGTCAATTGGTGGTGATGGCGAGCCGGTTCGCAGAATGACCACGTTCGTACTGCGGGGTTCCTGATTCTGCGAGAGGTAGACCGTTGGCGAGGGTACTTCCGCCCAATAGCCGCCGAACGAGCCAGCGACGCCGATCACTTCGTACGTTCCCCCGGTGCCGATCTTGATGTGCGCGTTCACTGCCTGTTCCGGGGAGGACCAGTTTCGACGCGCCATCTCGAGGTCGACAACCGCCACCGCCTTGCCGGCAAATCTGTCCGAATCGTCGAACCCTCGGCCAAACAGAATTGGAATGCCCAGCGTGCTGAAATAGTCATGCGAGACGGTTACCGGATACGTTGTGTCACGTGGAGAGTCGACGGCGTCGCCTTCCCTCCAGAACGACAACGCCGAGCCACGGGGGGGGAAGTTGTCAGCGAAAGCTGTTGCTAGCACATTCGGAAGGCTTTGCAATCGCGACCGCACTTGGAATGTAAAATCGGCCGCCTGAGCAGATGTCTGTGACCCGCCGAGCGCTTGGCGCACCGAAAAGAAGGTTGTTCTGTTCGGTGCTGGCCCGAGATTGACTTCTGTCAGGCGTACGTAGATTCGCGCCATCGACACGGCCAGCACAATCAACACGACGCCGAGAGACGCCTGCGTCGTCAGCACTGCCAGCCTCAGCAGTTTGGCCTGGCGGTCAGCGGTGCTCGGTCGGGCGGCGGCTGACAAGTCTCCCGAACTGCAATGGTGTTGGACTCCCGCACCGCGCGCGATCAGTGTCGCCCATACCAACGTCGTGGCCAGCGCGCACGCTGAAAAGCCGAGCAGGACGTACGGATTGAGGGTCGGCTGATGCGGAAGTGGGGGGCCAACGCCCGCCGAGCCGACCAGACGTGTCAGGGCCCGCAAAGTGGCCCACGCAAGCGGTAAACCCAGCGCCAGCGCACACATGGTCAGGGCCACATGTTCTGCGACGAGCTCACGCCAGAGCCGCGCCCGCTGGGCTCCGAGGGAGACACGAATCGCCAGGTCCACTCGTCGCCTGCTGCCTTCGGCCACCATTAGGCTGGCCAGATTGGCAAACGCCAGCAGGAGGACCAGCGCAACACCCGCCGTGAGGATACCCATCGTGCGCCGTAGCGGGCCGGAGGCGATCTCTACGAAACTCTCCACAACTGGCCGGTGCCGCTGGTCGACCGCGCGCGTCCGACGCTCGGCGAGGACCGTCAGAGCCGCTTGCGCTTCGGAAACCGTCCGATCAGGCCGCAGCCGACCCAAGGCGAGAAAGACCCTCGAACTCCCGAGTCGGACCATCATGTCCTGGGGCAGAACAGCCCACACATCGATCGGACCATCGAAAAACGGCGCGGGGAACGGGATGCGGATATCTGGTGGCAGCACGCCGGCGATTTCGGCTCGAGTCTCGTTCCGGCCGGCGTCGTTCCAAGCGAGGCGGATCGTCTCTCCTACGACCGACGACCGGCCACCATAGCGGGATTGCCACAGTTTGTGGCCGATCCAGACCGCTCCCAGGTTACCGGGGGCACTTTCGTCGATGGGCCGGCCCAGCACCGGCGTGAGGTCCAACGCGCGAAAGGCGGCCTTCTCCATGCGGACGGCCCGGAGCGGTCCGAAGCTTCTTCCCTCATGCCACTCCCAAAGCAGAATGTTGAAGTATCCGCCGAAGGATGCGAACGTCCTTCCCGTGTCTTCCTGAATCTGGATCAGCTCCTCGCCGGACAACGCCTCCATCGGCGCTCCAGATCGAACCCGATTCCAGACCTGCACCAGTTGCGCGGAGTCGCGAAATGGCAGGGGCTGGAACGCCATCGCCAGCATGAGACTGACCACCGCGGTCGCGGCAGCCATGCCCAGAGTCATCGTCGCCAAGTACTGCGCCGCAAGCAACCAGTTTCGCCGCACCCTGCGCAGCCGAGCAGTCATCATGGTTCCCATCCAGTGGGCGCCGGTGCGCACCGGCGCCCAGCCGCCGCGTTACTTCGGACTCTCTACGGCTGCGCACAGACGGTACTGCTACTCCTAAGATTAACTGGTAGTGAACAGGCCGGGTCCCTCGGGCGTCCGCGCCGGAAAGGAATCTATCTGCTGCCGACGACGAGGTCGATTGACTTCGTCTCGTTCTCACCTATCGTGACGACGGACGCTGTCTGCCGGAGTCGTTCGAGAACGTCCGGATTGGTCCACTGCAGCGGGTCGAGGTCTGCGACTGCCTGAACATAGTAGCGACCGGGAGCCAGCGGATGAATCTCGAAATGCCCCTCCGCGTCGGTTCGCGCCATTCGGAGGTACCGCGACTGCGGGAGACGCCATAGTGTCTCGTCGAAGGCGAACACGACCACAGCGCAGCCTGCGGCAGGTGTTGCATCTTCCCGAACTATCCCACTCAATCCACTCACGCTATCGCTGAAGACAACGAGCACGCCGGAAACTGACTGCTCCGGAGATACCTGGATCGGCGTGTCCGTCGTCTCCTGACCGTTGAGATACACGCTTTTCAACCGCCATGGCGACCGCGCACCCGCGTCAGGTGTGCGACTCGGAACCGCCGCGTCAACGAGCATCGGCAGCGGCGGAACGCTGGTGATCGCGAATGTTCCGTCGGGCCGGACCTGTGCCACCGACGCGGGAACACCGATCGATGATCGAGCCCCGGTCGTCATGACTCGAAACCCGCTCAGATCCCGCGGCGGTTCGGACCTGGTGGCTTCGAAGGAGATGCTGCCGGTCACCGTGCCGCCGCTGCCGAGGGTCAACGACAGTCCCGTGACGTTCTGACCGGCAACAACCAGCGGCTGAAGGGCAAACCGGAGTTTCGCGTCGCTTCCACCAGCGCGCTGCGCACCGCTGCCCAGTTCTTGTGCGAACGCGAGATAGCGTCCGGGCGGCACATCGGGAATCCGAAACGTGCCATCCCGCGACATCACCGCCCGTAGGCCTGGCGGCGCGAAACCGAGCTGTCCATCGGCGAGGAGTGAAACGGTCACGCGTGCGGACGCCTCCGCAGTGACGATCAGTCCGCTCACTTCAACGACGGGGACGAGACGCACGATGACGTCGATTCCGGTCGTCTCCTGGCCGGCCTTCACTGTGATCGCAGCCGCCTCCGTCACGCTCGCGGCCGAAGGATAATACGCTGGCGCGTACGCGGCCGATGCCGCCCCAGGGGCCTGCCCGTCCCCCCGCGCGGACAGCGCCCCTTCATTAGCGGCGTTTCCACGGGTCGCCGACACATAGTACCTGCCAGGGGTGAGCCCGAATACGCGATACTCCCCGCGATCGTCCGCCGTGTCCGACCCTCCGGGTGCGGCCCGGACCTCTCCGTTGAGCCATACAACCCTCGACACGCGCACGGCCGCGCCAACCAGCGGGTCGCCGCCATCGTCGAAAATCCGTCCGGTAACGACGCCACCCGGCGGGAGTGCGATATCGACGCGATCGACGCGCTGTCCGTCTCGGAGCGTCAACGGGGTGCCGTTTCCTGGCCAGGATCGCTGCCCGAAAGACGTCGGGAGCAGTCCCTCCTTCGAAGCGGTGATGACGACCGACCCCGCGCCCAAACGCGTGATCTCGTATCGCCCGCTTTCGTCGGTGATCACTGCCCGAGCGCTGCCAGCTCCCGCTCCGGACGCGACGACGCGTGCACCTCTGATTGGCCGGCCCGAGTTCGCCACGACGACGCGCCCGCTGACAACGGCTTCCCTCCGCTGTGCCGTCGATACCGGGATGTCGCGCGCTGTCGGCACCTGCTGCAGTTCAGCCGCGCGTCCGTTCTGCCACGGCAGGAGCAGGGCGCATGCGAGCACACAAGTCAAGAGAGACGCGATTGGCGTTCTGGAACAGCGCATGTTGGCCTGTCCTCCGCTGATCGGCTTCTCGTAGTGAACCACTAGAATCGGACGATCGCGCCGATGCCGCTCTTCGGACCGACAGTGCTGGTCGTCGTGTCGAGCACACCGGCGGCAATCGTGCCGGAGCCCTTCTGCCGATCGTACTCGGCGCCAAGCTCGGCGAAGATGGCGAATCTGCGACTAAACGCGTACTCGAAACCAAGCGAACCGGTAACGGCGTACTCGGACACGACGTTATCGGTGACGCCAGTCGTCGTCGACCGTGTATACGCAAAGTGCGGCACGACGTAAGCGCGCAGCGCATCCCACTGGCGGACGCAAAAGAGAACGCTCAGTCCCACGCCCAGCGACCGACTATCGCTTGAGCCGTTCGGCGTCGTATTGCCGGTCCCTGAGGTCAAAGTTGATTCGCTCGATCGCACCGCACCCGTTACTTCCGGTCGAAGCGCGAGTGTCTTCGAGACGGGCCAGACGATTCCGACCGACACCGGGTAGGCGAGGGTCAGGCCGGCGCCACCGCTTTCCTGCGCGCTCGCCGTGCCGCAAAGAAAACAGATGGCTAATGCAACGGCTATCGAGTACTCGCTACGCATGCTATTGCTCCTCACCTAACCAGCCAAGTGCCATCGGGTTCGACGTGCGCACCGAGCGGCAGCTTGTACAATTCCACGACGAAACGTGCCTCCCTTGCACTCGGCGGCCTCACCCCCGTCCACGCGCCAGGCGCCAGGTACGCCATCACGCCGCCCCAATCGGGGTGGCCCAGAATCCCCAATGCGTGGCCAACTTCATGGGTGACACTGTCCTCGTAGGGCGGAGGGCATCCAGAACCCCACGACGTCGGCATTCTGAAGGTAACGGTCCGAAAGCTATTGTCGAGATTCACCGAATCTATGCTAGTCACCCCCCGGTCGTCTGCCATCGGCCGCACCAGCATCTGAAAGCGCGGTTCGATGTTGCTGTCGATGAAGACGATCGGGAGTCCTGTCGCCGACTGCCACCACTTCACGGCACGCTGAGGACAATCCGCGAACGGCGCAAATGAAGGATCGACATACACGCGGACCGGTAGATCGAACCGCGTGATGGTTCCCTTGTGGAAATTGCCCAAGCCCGCTGCTTCTTGGTTGTAGGCGATGATGTCCGCGGCCGCCTCCGTCTCGATTTGACCCGCGGCCAGCACCGGCGACGATAAGACGCGAACTCCAATTGCAGCGGTCAGGCCCTCGACGGCAGCCAACACGTCGGCCTTGCCGGCGGCCACGCCAATTGCGAGACCTGCCGGAGATACCACGACCACGGACGCGTCCGAAGTAGACCAAGTCGCCGAGCCGGTCAAGTCCGTCTTCCCCAGGACCGGATCGTATTTCATCGCCTGAAGTTGGGCTGAGCCGCCCGGCACAAGCGTGGTCACTGGTCCTAGGACCCTGAGTGTGGCGCTCGATGTCGGGGTCGTCGCGGTCGTCGGGCTGGTCGGCGAGCCCCCGCAGGCCCCAAGGAGCGCGGCGAAAAAGACGATGGGTGTCTTTCGCAAGCTCGCTCGTTGCGCGCTCAACGTCCAATCGCGGAGCCTGTGCGAACTGTCGCCGTTGAACCTCGGTGCGTCAGCACCCATAGTAGTTGTCGCAACCGTAAATCGGTCCATACGACTGGCAGCACGAACCGGCTGGCTGGTCGGTCGCGAGGAGATCCAGCAGACAACCGAAACTCTCGATTGGTTGCGACTGGCACGGATCCCAGTTGAAGTACGCAACCCAGACATAGCAGTCGGTGACCCATTCCTGCAGCTCAGAATCCCAATGGGGATAGTACGGTTCGACCACGCCGCTATAGTCGGACTCCTCGCGGTAACACGGCGAATTGCAGTACCCTTCGGCACCGCAGGTGCTTGGACTGTACGACGAGCCGTTCCAGCACTGGGTGTTGCAGTACCAGTTACTGCCGCTGCACACGGTGCTGCAGTTCGCCTCGGGGTAACTGGTGCCTCCGCATTCTAAATGGGCGCCATCGCACGTGGTCAACGTCTGGCCTTCCAGGCATTGAAGGTCGCACGGCGTCGCAGATCCGCAGGCCGAATCGCAGCCCACGCATGTGGCGCCCTCCGCGTACTGTGCATACTCCCCGCAGGTGATGTCACTCCCGAACCGGCACGGCTCATCGCATGCAGCCTGGTCATTGCAGATCTCGTCGCAGTTCGGTGGCGCCTCCCGAGTGCTGGCCGTGTACGGCGATGAAGTGTCCCGGCCGCTTCCGCGAGGCTGCGGCGCCCCGGCATAGGTCGCGACTCCCGCAGTCAAGACTACGCCAGTCAGAAGCACGCGGAGCCATGATTGCTGCTTTTGCATAGTACCACCACACTTTCTCCTACGGTGTTCTAGTTCCTGAGCGCCGCTACCGAACGTGATTATTCTCAGCGAGTTGAGCTCGCTCCAGTTCCTCACCGACGACTTGCACCAAATCCTGGATCGTGGCCGCTCCGAAGACTGGGCGCCCGTTGATGAACAGCGCCGGCGTGCCCGTAACGCCGTACTTCTCGCCGTCTGTGCGATCCTTCTGCCAGTCCGCCGTGTGCCCACCGCCGTCGAGGCAGGCCGCGAACTTCGCCGGCTGGAGCCGGATGTCTGCTGCGTACCGCGTGAGATCGCTTCGTGCGAGGTTCTTCTGGCCGGCGAACAGCCGGTCGTGCATCTCCCAGTACTTGCCTTGATCGCCGGCGCAGGCTGCCGCCTCCGCCGCGGTGGCCGCGTCCTTGTGCATCGGCAAGGGGAAGTCGCGGAACACGAGCCGGATCTTCCCGGGGTATTGAGCGTCGAGCTCGTGAAGCATCCGCGCCATCTGAGCACAGTACGGACATTGGAAGTCGGAGAACTCGACGATTTCGACCGGCGCATCCGCCGGCCCGCGCGTTGGTTGGCCGGACGCCTGGATTCGGACCCTCGGCGGCTCGAGAAAGACCTGCACATGGGCCGCCCGTTCCAGCTCTTTGGTAAAATTCTGGCGTCGCTGCGCGACCCTTTGCCGGCGCATGCTCTCGGCAATCGAGCGCAAGGCGTCGGGTCGTGCAGTGGTCCTGAACCGGTCCGGCAAAGCCTCATAGACGGCCGCAGCCTCCTCGTCCGTGACTGGTCGTGCTTTCTTCTCGACTTCTTGGTCGAGCAGCTCGTTCAGGCTTGCATGACGTCGTGCCGCTTCATTCTCCAGCAGCGCAGTTGCGATCATCCCCTGCAGCACCTGGCGCTTCTGGGCGTACTCCTCCACACGCACCCGCAAGAGGCGATTACCCAATTGCACGTCCACGTCGCCGGTCGTAATCGGCTTGCCTTCAACACTCGCGAGAACGGCCCCTGGTACGGTCGCGACCGGCAGGGCGAGGGCGTCCGTCGCGCCGCGATGGTCAGCGTGCCCCGGGCGGCTACAGGCGCTTCCGAAGGCGAGCGCCGCTGCTACTGCCCCGAGCTCTACAATCCGCACGATCTTGCCGCGCATGTGTCACCCTCGGTTCTTCGGCGCCAATTCACCCTCGGCCGGGCCCAATCCGACGCCGAACGCGGTTCCGGCTCGGCGGTGGGGAGCATGCGTCCTCTCTGGCTGCTTCACAAGACGGCAAAGAGCGGCAGGCGGCCCTGCCGTCAATCGCCGCGACCTGTCGCGGACTGAGCGAATAGACCCCGCTCGGTGACAGACGACGGCAAATGACGGCAAAGAGCGGCACGCCGCGTTTTTGGCTTGCGCGGATGGATTCAAACGCCTACGGTAGCGCGAACTCACGCCGCGTTGCCGGCTGTGCTGGTCGCACCGGCAGACACTCCAAGGAGGCTATATGCGTCGAGTCATCTGGCTCGTGTTGCTGGGTGTTACGGTTGCCGCCACGATGAGGCCAGCGCACGGTCAAGTAAAGGCCTACACGCAACCGCTCTCGAGAGACACCGTCGTGCTTCACGTCACAATCAACGGCGAACTTGCGCGTATCGGAGTCCAGAACGGTGCGATGGCCCGCCTCTCCATCGTGAACGGTCCCATGTTGGGATTGATCCCGGTCGTGCGTGGAAGCGCCATCGACCTCATGCTGGTCCAGATTCAGGCGGACCGAGCTACCGGAAACGAAGGCGTTCGACAGTTGGCTGTTCGAAGGCTGGAACGCGGAACGTCCCAGCGGTACTCCGAGGGCGGCATCCCGCTCGATGCCGAGCTCGTCGAGGTCAATCCCCCGCCGGTCGGCAACAACGCTCCGAGCGGTCCCTGCACGACCTGCTGCGTGACGTGTGGAGACCTGACGGTCTGTTCCTGCTGGGTGATCATGGATTGCGGGCGGTGCTGCTGCGACACTGCATGCATATGCTGGGACAGCTCCGACCCGTTGCGGGGGCAGCCCGCTGCGGGCGGCGGATGTAACGCGGGCGTTCGCACCACGCATCCCACGGGCCGGTGACGCCTTCAGACGCGGTGCCAAGTGAACTCGACGAGGGGAGCCCGGCGGGCTCAGTCCGTGGGCGGCAGATTGCCGCCCCCGGCGTGGCTTGGGGCGGGCCAGGTGATCGCTGCGATGTGCGACGACGGAGGAAGGAGGACTGTCGCGCCTCGCTTTAATGTCAATGTCGCCAGCGCAACCGCGTTGCTGGCGCGGTTGCCCTGCGCGGCATCACACAGCTGGAGGATCAAGGCGCCGTCGTTCGTGCCTTCCAAGGAAAGGCTCAGAGGGTGCCCGGAAACGACGACCGTAGCGGGCCTTCCGATCGAGACCCCGAACCGGGCTGTGGTGCCATCGGTGAGCGTTACCAGAAGCGACACCGTCCGCCCAGGCTGAATCTTGAGGTTCGAACCCCCTGACGGTCCCCGCCGGCTCGTGAGAGAGAAAAGGAGCGCGACCATGGCGAGAGAAGCGATCGCGACTGCGCCGATCGCCGTCCAGGGTAGCGCTTTCCTTCTCTTCAGTTGAGTGGCGGTCCGTGTACCAGTCACGTCCGCTCCTGGCGTTGACTCTCGAACAACAGCGCCGAGCTCCGTTGTCATGACGACCGGCGAATCCTCAACGGTACCCGCCCCGCTCTGGGAGCCGTCCTCGGCGGCGTGCGCCTCGTCGGATCCGGGCTCGCCGGCCCCGCGATCTTCTACCGCTTCGTTCCCCTCACGGGCCGCATGTCCCTCAGCAGAGCACATCCATGCTTCAAGCTCTCGCCGAGTAGCGAACACGACGGAGCTCTTGCCGGTATCGATTCGGTGAACCGGAACGCCGATACCCCGACCGACCCAACGTTGCACCGTTCGGGGATGGACACGAAGGAAGTCCGCAATCTCCTTCCAGCCCTTCAGATGTTCCCGATTGGTGTCTCCGCTCGACTCGCCCGTGTCCGCCATGGCTCACACCTGTGGAGGCTAGCAGCCCGTGGTGAAAGTCGCCCGCGGGCTGCTAGCAGTCCGTGGGAGAGGTCGCTCGCGGATCTCACCGCGAGCCGGTTTTAGATCGATCGCCAGAACGGCTCCTGCTGAGTATAGTGGCGCGCATGGCCATGGGCACGCGTGAGACCGAGCA
>PMZR01000060.1:158-18606 GCA_003170135.1 Acidobacteriota bacterium | reverse complement strand
GCGGGTTGACTAAGTGGTACGGCGGGGTCCTGGCCGTCTCCGATGTCAGCTTCACGATTGAGTCAGGAGAGGTGCTCGGGTACCTCGGTCCAAACGGCTCTGGCAAGTCCACGACGGTCGGTATGCTGACCGGCCTCATCGAGCCGACGAGCGGCGACGTCTTGTTCCGCGGCGCCCCTGTCGGCGACGATCCGGTGGAATTCCGCCGTCACGTTGGATACGTACCGGAAGAGCCCCACCTCTATCCGTATCTCAGCGGCCGCGAGCACCTGGGGCTGGTAGGACAACTCCGTGATCTGGACGACCGGGTGGCTGCCAGGCGTATTGCGGCGCTCCTGGAGCTGTTCGCCCTCGAACACCAGGCCGATGCGCCGCTCTCCTCCTACTCGAAGGGCATGCGCCAGAAGATCCTGATCTGCGCGGCCCTCCTTTGTGATCCCTCTCTTCTCGTATTCGACGAACCTGTGTCGGGCCTCGACGCGACCTCGGCGCTCGTTTTTCGCCATCTCCTCGAGGAACTGGCTCGGGCGGGGAAGGCCGTTCTCTACAGTTCGCATGAACTGGCCGCCGTGGAGAAGAGTTGCACACGCGTGCTCGTGCTCCACCATGGCCGCGTCGTTGCGCACGACACCGTGGGACGCCTGCGCGTGGCGCTTGCCCAGGAATCGCTCGAAGCGGTGTTTCGCCAGTTGGTCTGCGAATCAGATCCGGCTCAAACGGCCCGTGACGTCGTCTCGTCCATGCAGATCGGCGCCTGACTGGAGGCTCCATGCCTTCGCGACTCGCGAAGTATCGTCGCCTCACGCGGCACTTCGCCAGGGGCCTGACGGACAACGACCTCATCGCACCGGACGCGGATCTGCACGCGACGATTGCCGGTCTCATCGCCGCGTTCCTCGTCGTCTCGGCGGGCGTCGCGCTGATGTTCCTGGGGAAATACAACAGCGTCGCGTTCATCAGGCAGGGCGGCTTTCGCGCGGCGCCGCTCCTGACCCTGGCCCAGAAGACCGCGCTGGCGCTCGACGACAAGGCGCTGCTGCTGGGCGTCGCGATGCTCGTGATGGGCATCCTCACCGTCGTCTTCTGGGACGCTCTGACACTGGATTCGCGCGATTTTGCCGTCCTCGGCCCGCTTCCCGTGCGGCCGGCCACCGTGCTGGCGGCCAAGACGACGGCCGTCGTCGGCGCTGCGAGTGTCGCGGCGCTTGCCGTGAACGCGCTCCCGGCGCTGTTGTTCCCCGTTGTCGTTCTCCTGAACACGCCGGTCAGCCTGACGCACGTGCTGGGATGGATTGCCGCGTACGGCACTGCCGGACTCGCCGGCTGCGCGTTCACGTTTTTGGCGCTCTCGACCTTGCGCGAAGCGACAGATCTCGTGCTGCCACGACGCCTCTCACGAGTCTTGCTGCCGCTCGCGCAGTTCCTGCTCGTGCTCGCCCTGCTGTCGTTGCTCCTCGCCGCGCCGCTCCTGGCCGCCAGGACACGCCTGCTCGTCGACGGGGGATCTCGTGCAATCGTCCTCTGCCCACCGCTCTGGTTCCTCGGTCTCGAAGAGGTGCTGATCGGTCGCAACGCCAAGGTCTTCCAGGATCTCGCACGCATTGCCGTTGCGGCCCTGACGATCTCCGCTGCCGCCGCGGCCGCGGTGCACCTGTGTGGGTTCTTCCGAAAGGCTCACTCCGTCGACATGCTGGCATCGTCGTGCCGGTCCCGGATGGCGACAATTCTGGCGGCCGGGCTCGAGCGCTTGGCTGCACGACTGGCGAGCGACCGCCGCGCCAGGGCCAGCTTCCTCTTCGCCGTCCGGACGTTGACACGCAGCCCCCGCCACCGCCTCTATCTCGCCGGCGCTTTGGGGCTCGGCCTCTCCGTGTCGGCCGCGACCATCGGTGCGGCGTACGGCGGAGTTGCACTGGGGAGATCGGCGCTCGGTCCGACGACGATGTCCCTGGCGGCACAACTGAACCTGCTCTTCTTCCTCATCATCGGGATCCGCATGTCGGCGGCGGTTCCGGCCGACCTCGAGGCGGCCTGGGTATTTCGCTTTCATGCGACGCCCTCAGTCGAGCGGCATCTTGCCGGAACGCGCAGCGCCGTCTTCTTCCTCGCGGTTCTTCCGCTCCTGGCGCTTCTGTTCCCGCTGCACACGTTCCTCTGGGGCGTATACGCCGCGCTCGTTCACTTCGCCTTCGGTGTCGCCATCGCGCTGCTGCTCCTCGAAGTGGTGTTCAAGGACTGCGACAGGCTTCCATTCGTCTGCGCCTTCATTCCCGGCCGGACATTGTTGAGCCTGCGGTGGCCGCTGTACGTGTTCGACTACGCGCTCCTGGTCTACGTGACGCCCAGCGTCGAGCGCTTGCTCGTCGAGCGTGCGGCGATGTTCTACGCCTGGGTGGCGCTGTTTGTCGTTGTCACCTGGCGGATGCTCCGATCGCAGATGTCTGGCGGCCGTCACGACCGCCTGCCCGTGTTCGACGCGCCTCCGGATGTCATCGAGCTTGGGCTTTCCGGCACCGCGCCGGGCCGCAGACGGACGGCGGACGACACGCTGACACGCCGACCGGGAACGGGCGCGCTGCCGACGGTCGCATCTGGCGTGTTCTTTTCAACGGTCCTGTCATCTCGGAGAGCGTCCGCCAGCGGCCTGCCATCGGCGGTGCACCGACCGGTGACGTTGCGGGACCGCGTTCGTGCGGCCGCACGCCTTGCCAGTCAGCTGCGTGTGGATGTGGCGCACGCCAGCCGACGCTTGCGCCTGAATCTCGGTTTCACGTTCTTCTCGATCCTGACGCTGGCGCTCGGTATCGGCGCCACCACGGCCATTTACTCCGTCATCTACTCGAGCGTGCTGCGCCCGCTGGCGGTCCACGACCTGGGCCGGCTCGTCAACATCTACCACTCGAACCCTTACAACGGGGGAAGCCGGAGCGTCGTCGCCCTGTCGCTGCCCGACTTCTCAGACCTTGCCGCCACGCAGACGGTGTTCTCCGGCGTCGCGGCGCACGCGCCGTTCGCCCAGGTGGCGATCGTGAACGGCGTAGGTGAGAAGGTTCTCGGCGAGGTGGTCAGCGGCACGTATTTCTCCGTCCTCGGCGTCCAGCCCGCAGTCGGCCGCATGTTGCAGCCGGCAGACGATCGCCCTGGCGCGCCGCCGGTCGCCGTCATTGCCGATCGCCTGTGGCGCCGCCGTTTCAACTCCGATCCGCAGGTGGTTGGTCATACGGTCAGGATGGCCGGCCGGGACTTCGAGATCGTCGGCGTGGGACCCGCGGAGTTCCGCGGCGTCGAACTGCCCAACCTCGCGCCAACGTCGATCTGGCTGCCGCTCGCGGCGGCGACTGTCGTTGGCGCCGAATCGCTCGGCGATGACCGCGAGGCGCGCTGGCTGGTCGCCAAAGCACGGCTCGCGCCGGGACGCTCCGTGAAAGAGGCGCAAGCGGCAGTGGCCCTCATTGGGAGACGGTTGGATGCGGCCCATCCGATCGGCCGCGATCTGGCGGCGGAATTCAGAAGCCCGCCAGCCGTCAGCAGGCAATGGAGCGTGGTCCCCGCCGGGGATCGTCTGGTCACGGAGCGGGGCGACGCGACGATGCTGCGCCTGGCGGCTCTGACGATGCTGGCCGTGGGCCTGGTGCTCCTGGTGGCCTGCACGAATCTCGCGAACCTGAGCCTCGCTCGAGGCACCTCCCGCCGGCGAGAAGTCGGCGTGCGACTGGCGCTGGGTGCGTCACGATGGCAGGTGATCCGCGAACAGATGGTCGAGAGTGCCATTGTCGCGATGTTGGGCGGAGTGACGGCGATGGGCGTGGCCCGCCTCCTGATCGCGTACGGCCTGACGGGAAGCGTTCGCTATGGGGCCTGGATAACCATTGACGTGGCGCCGCGTCTCGATTCGGAGACCATCGTGGTGGCGTTCGTCTCGACAGTGCTCGCGCTGATTGTGTGCGGTCTGTTCCCGGCCCTGCACTTGACGTCGGTGAATCCCGCGACCGTCGTTGGCGGACAAGGGGCGACCGGAGTGAGCGTGCCGTGGCGCGGGCGACGTCTCTTGATCGCAGGGCAGGTGGCGGTCTCGGTGGCGCTGGTAGCCATGACAGGCCTGTCGGTTCGGTATATCGCGCAAACCGCCGGTGACGCTGCCGGACGCGATCTCGACCGGCTCGCGGCCGTTCGCTTCGACTTCGCGAGCCAGGGCTGGGACTCCGGGCGAGCCCGCGACGCGCTGGCTGGTCTCGCGGCCGAGGCTCGGCGGCAGCCCGGCTTCGAGGCGGTGACCGTGACGTCGGGACTGCCGGGCGAAACGAGCGGCTCGGCAAGCGGGAACCTGGCGACCCCGGATCGGCCGTTCGATGAGCCGACATACTACGGGCGCCGGGTAGCGTTCGTCGCGGCGACACCGTCGGTCTTCCGGACGTTCGGTATCCGGCTGCTCACGGGCCGGTGCTTCGACGATCGCGATGTGAATGGAAGCGCCGCCGTCGTCGTCCTGAGCGAAATGGCCGCAAAGAGCCTCTTCAAAACCGCGGCCGTGACGGGACGCCAGGTGATCGCACGCAAATCGCCGGCGGAAGGCGGGCGAGAAGGGACGGAAACGCTGACGGTCGTCGGCGTCGTGTCGGACGCCGCGGGCAGCAACGCCGACAAGCCACCCGAAGGCGTCGCGTTCCTGCCCTTTGCGCAGCACTACGATCCGCGCGTGGCGATCGTCGTCCGCACGGCCCGAAGCGCGCAAGCGGTCACGGCGCTCGAGACGATCACGCATCGACTGCAACCGGAACTTGGCATCATCGACGCCGGGTCAGGGCGGGCGCTCGCCGGTGTGGAGAACATCGCCTTCGAGGTGATGGCCGTGGTCGCCGCCGTGCTGGGCGTGCTGGCCCTGCTGCTGGCGATGGTGGGTCTCTACGGCGTGCTCTCCTACGTTGTGGTGCAACGGACGCACGAGATCGGGATTCGACTGGCGCTGGGGGCCAGTTCCGTTCGCATCATCGGGCCCGTCGTGCTCGACGGCCTCCGACCGGTCGTCGAAGGGCTGATCGCGGGATTTGTGCTGGCCGATCTCGCGGCGATGGCGACGCGGCCCGCCTTCACCACGCCGTTGCCGGCGATCGACGCCACGTTGTTGTCACTCGTCCCGGTTCCCTTTCTGGCAGCGGCTTTGCTCGCGTCGTACGTGCCGGCACGGCGGGCGTCACGCGTGTCGCCGAACGCGGCGCTGCGCCAGATATAGGACGAGAGGACGAAGCCTCGGCCATCCTACCGCTGGGAGTCGGTTCAGCGGGCGGACCGGCGGGCGTGAAACGCGCGGAAATTCTCCTCCATCCAGCGCTCGGTCTGCGCGTTGAGATCCTCCATCGAGTGGTGCTTGTACACGCCCGGCGGGAATCGGTGGACGCCGGTGCGCATGCCCATCTCCCAGACGGCGGCAATCGCGCGGTACAGGGCCGGGTCGCCGGGGCGGCGCCACATCGGCTGCGCCTTCATTTCCTCGATGGACCGAAATCGCCTCACCGGCATCAGTCCCGTTCCTCGAGGCCAAAGCGCTGTTTCAGCATCTCGGCGTCAGCCCGATCCTTCAGCCGCACGGTCCCGCGCTTCATGCGGTACAGCGCGGCGGACGGCGGGATAGTCGCCGAGGAGATCGTCGGCGGCGATCTCCTCGATGTGAGGGTCGTCGAACACCGCCCGGAGCGCGCGTTTCAGACGTTCGATGTTGTCGCGATCCGGCTGCACGAGGACGTCCAGGTCCTCGGTGAACCGGGCCAGACCGTGCAGGTTGAGCGCGGCCGCGCCGAAGACCGTGTAACGCACGCCTTCGCGCTCCAATGCCACCAGGACCTTCCGGACCATCTCGTAATTCACGATGCGCCGCTCCTCGGCACAGTATAGTCGCGGCGAGGCGGCGCCGGTCATGGGACGAGAGGAGAGCTCCGGTGACGCCTGATGCTACCGGGCGGCGGGATCGTTCTTCGAGAGCAGCGCCACCGGCACGTGCGCGAACGCATCGGAGAGCGCAAGCCCCGCGATGCCAGCGTCACTCCTCGTTTCCACTACCTCGCCGGTCAGCACATTCCGGTAGCGGCCGGCAAGATCTGGCGGCAGCACCAGCCTGGCGTTTCCCCACACATCGCCCACCGGCAGTTCCAGATCGACGAGCCGCGCAATCAACCGCGGCACTGCGACGATGAGCGCCGCGCCGGTATGACGTCGCGCGAACGAGACGACGCCGCCGGCGACGCCCGCCATGTCGGCCTCGAGCGGCACGTACTCGCCCTTCAGAAACAGGTCGGGCAGCGCGCGGCGCAGGCGCAGGCCAACGACCGTCAGGAACATCTTGATGCGGCCGTCGGGCCAGCTGGCGAGCATGTCGCGGATGGCGGCAGGGCGCGGCGAGATGCCGGCGGGATCGGCAAGGCCCAAGCCTTGCCCTACCGACAGGGCATCGGGCGATGGGGGAGCGGTGTCGTCCAGCCATGGGCGCAGGCTGTCGAGCAATCGGATGCGCTGGTCGTAGTCCACCGGTTGGCGGTTGTCGGGATCGACCAGGCGCAGGTCCCACAGTTCGGTGCCCTGGTAGAAGTCCGGCACACCCGGCGACGCCAGCTTGAGCGCCAGCTGCGACAGCGAGTTGACCATGCCGACCTGGGCGACGCGGCGGGCAAAGGGCACGAACGCATTGAGGAACCGGGGCGTGCTCGGGCCCGTGAGCGTGCGTTCGACGAAGTGCGCAACCGCGCGGTCGTAGGCTTCGTTGTCGTTGATCCAGCTCGTACGCAGCTTCGCCTCCTTGATGGCCTTCGTCATGTAGTCGCGAAGCCGCGCCACGTAGGTGCTGTCGGGGCGCGAGAGCGCGGGCTCGGCTGCGGTCCCGCCGGCCACGGCGTCCACGGGCCACGTGCCGAGCAGGACCTGGTAGAAACGAATCTCGTCGTTTCGGTCCGGCGCGGGTTCCGTATCGACCTTGGTCCGGTTGATGGCGTTGATGCGCATCCAGCGGGCGAGTCTGCGCCGCCAGTCGTCCACGAGTTCCGACACCACGTTGATGCGCGCGCGCAGGTCCTCGCCGAGTTTCGTGTCGTGCGTGGCGGTCGCGATCATCTCGAGCGGCCATTGCCGCAATCGCGCCAGGTTCGCGTCGTGGAACTCGGAGGGCGATCGGCCGAACCGCCCGGGGTCGCCGCCGACTTCGTTGAGCGACAGCAGCAGGTTGTAGCGATAGAAGGCCGTGTCCTCGACGCCCTTGGCCTGCACCGGCGCCGTGTACTGCTGGAACTTCATCGCGAAGTGCAGCCGCTGGCGGTATTCCTCCGCGTCGGGCGGCGGGTAGTTGACGCGCCGTTCGGTGCCGTTGCCGTTGCCGTTGTCCATGTCGTCGCGGCCCTCGTCGGTCACATCGCGCGGCAGCAGCACCTCGCGCAGGAAATCCCACGCCGACGGCTCCAGCGCGGGGTTGCGCTTCCGCGCGCGCCGCACCGCGGTCTCGATGACGCGACGATCCGACGGTGTCCAGCCCTGCGTGTTGACGTAGGTGCGGTAGACGGGGAAGCAGGCCACCACCTCGCCGAGCACTTCGCGCAGGCTGTTGAGCGTGAAGTCGCGAAAGCGGCGGTTCCCCTCGGACAGCCGGTTGAGCGCGTGCGCCAGCACGTTCAACTCGCTTGCGAGCGAGGTTCGCGTGATCAGCTTCTTGCACTGGTAGACGACCTCGTCGAAGGTTGTCATCTGCCGGGTCACGCGCCGGTAGATCCCGCGCAGCGCCCGCGCGTTGCGCGCGTCGACGAACAGGCCGTTCACCTCGTTGACGAAGTTGTAGCCGGTCGTGCCGTGGATCGCCCAGTCGGACGGCAGGGACTCGCCGGCCGAGAGGATCTTCTCCGCGATGAGATAGAGCGGGCGATTGTCCGGCGCCGCCACCTGCGCCCGCGCGCCCGCGGCCATCACCTGCACGCGCCGGAAGTACCCGGCCGGATCGTAGAGGCCGTCGGGATGATCGAGGCGCAGGCCCGAGACCGCGCCGTCCGCGATCAGGCGAGCGACGAGCACGTGCGTCGCGGCGAAGACCTCGGGGTCCTCCATGCGGATGCCCGCCAGGTCGTTGATGTCGAAGAACCGGCGGTAGTTGATCTCGTGGGCCGCCGTCCGCCAATAGGCGAGACGGTAGGCCTGCTGCTCGAGCAGTCTGTGCAGCGCGTCGAAACTCTCCGGGTGCCCGGGCTGGCCGTTGACCACCCGCACCGCGTCTTCGATGTGGCGCCGGATGCGAGGCGCCCGCTCGGCGAGCCGGGCCATCCGTTCCCGCGCGACCTTCTTCTCGCGGTGCCGCTCCGCGACGGGTTCCGGTTCGAGTTCCTGCGGCAGGTTGTTCAACTCGGTGAGGATGCTGAGGAACTCGCGCAGGTCCGCATCCTCGTCGGTCAATTCCTCGAGGAGCCGATCGAGATCCCAGGAGTACACCTTCGTGGCGCTCTGCGGATTGATGGGAAGGCGGTGGTCGAAGTAATCGAGGTGCAGCGCGCCGTCGGCGAAGCCGAGACGCAGTTCGCCCCGCTCGAGGACCATTCCGTACTGATCGCCCAGGATCGGCAGCAGCACCTTGCCGCTCAGTTCCGGCTTGATGGGGTTCCAGTCGATGTCGAAGAAGCGGCCGTACACCGACGCGGGGCCGTCTTCGAGCACGTCGCGCCACCAGAGGTTCGTGCGTGGATCGATGCCCATGTGGTTGGGCACGAAATCGAGGATCTGCCCGAGGCCGAGGTTGGCGAGCGCGGCGACGAGCGACGCGTAGTCGGCCACGGCGCCGAGCTCCGGGTTCAGGCGCGTGTGGTCGATGATGTCGTAGCCGTGCGTGCTGTCCGGACGCGCCATCACGTAGGGCGAACAGTAACAGTCGCCGACGCCGAGGTCGCGCAGGTAGGGCAGGATCCGCTGCGCGTCGCGAAACGTGAAGTCGTGATGGAACTGCAGGCGATAGGTGCTGACCGGCGTGTGGAACGGATCCTGCCTGGGAGCGTCGTTCAGCGGACGCTCGCGAACCGCCGGATCCATTGTCGCGATCCCGTTCCCCACGCTGGACCCCCCTTATCTCTGCCGGAGCACGACCGCGGATGGCCGCGCGAAATCGATCGCGATCGCCCCGTCGCCGATGATCACGCAGGGCGGCGCGGCGTCGGGCGCAAAGGCTGGATCCTCGGTCGTGAGGACGAGGTCCCACCCCCGCCCTGCCTCACTAGCCGCACCTGCTCCAGAACCGTCCGCCAGCGTCACGCGGCCGGCTCCTGCGAGCCGTGCGACCAGCAGAAGCCGTCTGCCGCTCACGCGTCGTGTCACACAGACGGTCGCTTCGTCCAGCGCCGACGCCCACGCCGTGTCACCCGGCTCATCGTCCGCGAAGACCGCCTCCGCCTGGCGCAGCGCGATGAGCGCGCGGTACAGGCGCAGCATCGACGCGTGCGGTTCGCGATCGACTTCGTCCCAGTCGACGCGGCTCGCCTCGAAGGTCGCCGCGGCCTGCGGATCGGGAATGCGGGTCAACGCCTCCGAATCCGAGAACGCGGAGAAGCGCGCGAACTCGCGCCGCCGGCCGTCGGTCACCAGGCGGCCGAGCCCGTCCTCGTGATCCGTGAAATAGAGGAAGGGCGCGGAAGCGGCCCATTCTTCGCCCATGAAGAGCAGCGGCGTTTCGGGCGCGACGAGCAGCAGGGCGGCCGCCGCGCGGCACGAGGCCAGATCCGCGAGCTGGCTCAGCCGCTGGCCGAACGCCCGGTTGCCCACCTGGTCGTGGTTCTGCAGGCAGAAGACGAACCGCCGCACGTCGATGTCGCGCGTGTCGGAGCCCTTCGCCCGCCCCGCATACTCGGACCGTTGACCGGTGTAGAACCATCCGCGGTCGATCGTGGCTGCGATGTCCTCGGCGCGGCCAGAGTAGTCCACGTAGTACCCCTCGCCTTCGCCGGTCAGCAACCGGTGCACTTCGTGGTGAAAGTCGTCGGCCCACACCCCGTCCAGGCCCCAACCGCCATCCGATGCCGGGCGGACGATCGTGGCCAGGTTCCGCTCGTCTTCGGCGATGACATGGACAGGACGGCCGACATCGAGTGCGTGGAGCGTCCCGGCGAGTTCCGCGAGAACGTGCCGGGGACTGTCGTCGGCGAGCGCGTGCGTCGCGTCGAGGCGCAACCCGTCCACGTGATACTCGTGAATCCAGTGCAAGGCGTTGTCAGCGACGAAGCGGCGCACCATCGCGCTGCCCGGTCCGTCCAGGTTCACGCCGTCACCCCACGGACTCTTGTGATGCGGGGAGAAGAAGTCCGGGCTGAACACCGACAGGTATGCGCCGTCCGGACCAAGGTGGGTGTAGACGACGTCGACGAGGACGGCGAGCCCGGCGCGGTGCGCGCCGTCGACGAGACGCCGGAGATCGTCCGGCCCGCCGTATTGGCTCGCGGGCGCGAACAGGGCGGCGCCGTCGTAGCCCCAGTTGCGGCGTCCGGGGAACGCGGCCACCGGCATCAGTTCGATGGCCGTCACGCCCAGGCGCACCAGGTACGGCAGGCGATCGAGGAGGTCGAGAAACGATCCGGCGCGGGTGAAGGTGCCGACATGCAGTTCGTAGACGACGAGATCCTCGAACCGCACGCCGCGCCACCTGGCGTCGTGCCAGGCAAACCGGGTCCAGTCGACCACCTCCGACGCGCCGTGCACGCCCGCCGGCTGGGAACGGGAGGCGGGATCCGGATACGGGCCCTGCCCGTTTACCAGGTACCGATAGCGGGTGCCGTCGCCCGCCCCTTCGACCCGCGCCTCGAACATCCCGTCGCCGATGCGCCGCAACGCCACGTGCCGTTCCGGCCCTTTGTCAGCCATGTCGACCTGGAGGGTGATGTCCTGCGCTGCGCTCGCCCAGACGCGGAACGTGACACCCGTCTCGTCTGGCACGGCGCCGAAGGTCGGGTGCCAGGGAAGAAGTCCGGAGTCCGGAGTCCGGAGTCCGGAGTCTGCGGTCCGCCCTTCGACAGGCTCAGGGCGCGGTGAGCTTGTCGAATCGCGAAGTCCGAAGTCCGGAACCGGGTTCACAGGTTGCCCCCCGGCTGCATCAGTGCCGCGAGGCCTGCCAGCGGGATGTGCAACCAGTCGGGCCGATGGCCGAGCTCGTACCCCAGCTCGTACATGGCCTTGTCGAGCAGGAACGGCGTGAGCATCGCATCCCACACCGCGGGGTCCGACGGGACGAACGACGCGCCGCCCACGGTCTGCCAGTAGCCTTCGATGAACATCGCCGCGCTCCAGGCCTGCCAGATCCTTGCCCATGGGAGGAACCGCTCGAATTCAGCGGGACGCGCGGTCGTGAAGCTGCCCAGGCCGGCGAGCGCCGCGTAGCTGAAGGACCGAATCATGCCGGCGACGTCCTTCACGGCCGGTTCTTTTGCGCGCCGTTCGACGAGCGGGCGCGCGGGTTCGCCCTCGAAATCGAGGATGACGAAATCGCCCTGCGTCCACAGCACCTGGCCGAGGTGGTAGTCGCCGTGAATGCGGATCTTCTCGATGGATGGTGTCTCGTCGGCGACACTTGCGAGGCGCGCCAGGATCCCCTCGCGCAGCGAGAGCACCGCCTGGACGAGCATCGCCGAGGTTGGCGGCAACCGATCGAACGCCTGTTCGAGCGTGGTCAGGACGGAGGTCGCCTTGGCGACCATCCGTTCAGCCGCGCGGCGCAGGTCGTCGTGGACGAGCGGTTCCGGCGCAAAGGCCGGGGTGTCCCGATCGGCGGCGAGGGCGAGGTGCAACCGGCCCGTGCGCACGCCTAGCATGCGCGCGTGGTCGAGGTAGGGACCGACGGTCTCCCGGACGGCTGCGGGCACCGGTACCGGCTGGCCGGCGGCGTACGCCGGCGGCCGTTCGATCTCGGTCGGCACCGCCGGGTGTGCGACCGCCCGCTCGAAGAAGCGTGTGACTTCGTGCAGTGCCTGATCCCAGGCCGTGCCCTGGTTGGGGACGAGCGGTTCGAGGATGCCGAGATCCGACGCCACCTCATCGTCGGACCGCTCGTAGTGCAGCGTGCCGAAGAAGGCGGGGATGATCGAGAGGGCGAGGCGCTCGGCGAGCTGGTGCTCGATCTCGACGTCGGGATTGGGCCCCGGCTCGATGCGCCGGAACAATTTCAGGATCAGCTGGTTGCCGAATACGATCGACGTGTTGCTTTGCTCGCCGCCGATGGTCGTGACGCGCGACGCGGCGCGGCGCTCGAGGTTGGCGTCGCGCCAGAGCCGGTACGCGTCGGTCGTCCGCCCGCCGATCCTGCCATGCCGCATGGGGATCTGGTGTCCCGACTCGATCGTCGCGAAGAGCAGTTCGGCCATCCCCTGCGCGTGGGCGGCTTCGTAGAGGACGCCGCGGCGGGCGCCGGTGAGCCGCGCGACGACCGCCTGCGGCGATGCGGCGATCAGGGCGTCGGCCGGCGGCCCGGCGCACAGGGCCAGCGGCACGAAATAGCGTTCGCGAGGCCCGGTTTCGTACTCCACGTCGACGAGCGTGAGGAACGCCGGCTCCGGACCCCGCTTGACGATGGCCCAGTCGGCGAAGCGCGCGGCGCGGATCGTCGTGGCCTTGCCGCCGAACCAGCGCTGGCCCTGCAGAAAGGGCGGCAGGCAGTCGCGCTCGAGGAGCGCGCGGACGTGACCGTCGAGCAGGGTGTCCCACGCAGTGCCCACCAGCAGCGGCGCGCGCTCTTCCGGGGGCTCCGCAGGCGCGGGCGCGGGACGGACCGAGACGGCCATCGGGTTCTGCACGAGTGCGAACCAGTAGGACGCGTAGGGCGCCAGCGTGAACAGGTACGGGGCCTCGGCAATCCGGGGGAACTCCGTGCCGCCCAGCATTTCGACCGGCACCAGGCCCTTGTAGGCGGTCAGGTCGAGCGAGGCCGGCTGGAGCGTGCGCGCCAGGTTGGCGACGACGAGGATGGTCTCGTTCTCGTAGGTGCGCGCGTAGGCGAGCACCTTGCGGTTGTCGGCCGGCACGAAGCGAATCGCGCCGCGGCCGAACGCCTTGTGCTGCTTGCGCAGCGCGATCATCCGCTTCATCCAGTTCAGCAGCGAGAAGGGCGATCGCTCCTGGGCCTCGACGTTCACCGCCTGGTACCCGTAGACCGGGTCCATGATCGGCGGCGCGTAGAGCCGCGCCGGGTCGGCGCGCGAGAAGCCGGCGTTGCGATCCGAGGTCCACTGCATCGGCGTCCGCACGCCATTGCGGTCGCCCAGGTAGATGTTGTCGCCCATGCCGATTTCGTCGCCGTAGTAGATGACCGGCGTGCCGGGCAACGAGAAGAGCAACATGGTGAGCAGTTCCATGCGCCGCCGGCTGTTCTCGACGAGCGGCGCGAGCCGGCGCCGGATGCCGATGTTGAGCCGCATCAGCGGGTCGGTGGCATAGGCGCGATACATGTAATCGCGCTCCTCGTCGGTCACCATCTCGAGCGTCAGCTCGTCATGGTTGCGCAGGAACAGCGCCCACTGGCAGGCGTCGGGGATCTCGGGCGTCTGCTTCAGGATCTCGGCGATCGGATGGCGGTCCTCCTGCTGCAGCGCCATGAAGATGCGCGGCATCAGCGGGAAGTGGAACGCCATGTGGCACTCGTCGCCGTCGCCGAAGTACGGCCGCACGTCCGCCGGCCACTGGTTCGCCTCGGCGAGCAGCATCCGGTTCGCGTACTGGCGATCGACCTCGGTCCGCAGTTGCTTCAGCATCTCGTGGGTTTCCGGCAGGTTCTCGCAGTTGGTGCCCTCGCGCTCGAACAGGTACGGGACCGCGTCCAGCCGCAGGCCGTCCACGCCGATGTCCAGCCAGAACCGCATGACCCGCAGGATCGCGCGTCGGACGTTCGGATTGTCGAAGTTGAGATCCGGCTGGTGATGGAAGAACCGGTGCCAGTAGTACGCCTTGGCCACGTTGTCCCACGTCCAGTTCGAGGTCTCCGTGTCGGTGAAGATCACGCGCGCCTCGGAATATTTCTGCGGTGTGTCGCTCCAGACGTAGAAGTCGCGCCGGGACGATCCCGGGGCGGCACGCCGCGCCGCCTGGAACCACGAGTGCTCGTCGGAGGTGTGGTTGATGACGAGCTCGGTGATGACCTGCATGCCGCGCGCATGCGCGCCGCGCAGGAAATGCCGGAGGTCGCGCAGCGTGCCGTAGCTCGGGTGCACCCCCTCGTAGCGCGCGATGTCGTACCCATCGTCACGCAGCGGCGACGGGTAGAAGGGGAGCAGCCAGAGACAGGTGACGCCGAGGTGCTGCAGGTAGTCGAGCTTCTGGGTCAGCCCCGCGAAATCGCCGACGCCGTCGTTGTTGCTGTCGAAGAAGCCCTTGACGTGCAGTTCGTAGATGATGGCGTCCTTGTACCAGAACGGGTCGGTTGCGCTGCTGGATCGTGGCATAGCTATATGGTCGTTGGTCGTTGGTTGTTAGTTGTTGGTCGTTGGTCGTTGGTCTCGGTCGTTGGTCGTTAGTCTCGGTCGTTGGTCTTGGTGGTCAGTCGGAGCCGTGGTCGAGCGTTGGTCCGGTCGAGGTCGGGCACGGAGCCAGATGCGCGCGTGCCAATCGCCACGACTCGGACGAACGACCAACGACCAAGACTAACAACCAACAACCAACAACTAACGACGAACGACTACCCGAAAGATGTGTGCGGGCCGGACACCTGGTTCCAGGCGCACGTAGTTCCATTCGGTCCGCCACTCGAAGCGCTCGTCGGTCAGCAGATCATGGACGACCAATGCCTGGCCCGGCGTGACGCGCCAGTCGCGCAGCGGCACGCGGAGCCAGCCGTGCTGCGTGTTGACCGGATCGAGATTGACGACGGTCAGGATGGTGTTCGAGCCATCCTCGGTCCGCTTGCTGTAGGCGATGAGATCCGCGTTGTCCGTCTGGTGGAACGCCAGGCTCCAGTCGCCGTGCAGCGCCGGGTTCTCGCGCCGGATCTGGTTGACGCGCGCGACCAGTTCCCGGATGTTCCCCGGTCGGTCCCAGTCGCGCACGAGAATCTGGTATTTCTCGGAATCGACGTACTCCTCGGTGCCGGCGATGGCGAGGTTCTCGCACAGCTCGAAGCCGCTGTAGATCCCGTAGCTCGCGCCGAGCGTCGCGGCGAGAATCAGGCGCACCTGGAACGCCGGACGGCCGCCGCGCTGCAAGTACTCCGGGAGGATGTCAGGCGTGTTCGCGAACAGATTGACGCGCATGTACTGGCGGACGTCGCTTTGCGTCAGCTCCGTGAAGTACGCCTCGAGCTCCGCCTTCGTGTTGCGCCAGGTGAAGTAGCTGTAGGACTGCGAGAAACCCACCTTGGCGAGGTGGCGCATCACCTTCGGCCGCGTGAAGGCCTCGGACAGGAACACCGCGTCCGGGTGGCGGTGGCGGACTTCCGCGATGAGCCACTGCCAGAAGCGGAACGGCTTGGTGTGCGGGTTGTCGACGCGGAAGATGAGGACGCCGTGGTCGATCCAGAACAGCGCCACGCGCAGCATCTCGTGCCAGAGACCACGCCAGTCACGCGCCTCGAAGTCGAACGGGTAGATATCCTGGTACTTCTTCGGCGGGTTCTCCGCGTACCTGATGCGGCCGTCGGCGCGGCGATGAAACCACTCGGGATGGGCCGCAACCAGCGGGTGATCGGGTGATGCCTGGAGCGCCAGGTCGAGCGCGATCTCGAGGCCGAGATGGCCGGCAATGGCCACGAAGCGGTCAAACGCGTCGATGCCGCCCAGCCCGGGATCAACCGCGGTATGGCCGCCCTCGGTCGCCCCGATCGCCCAGGGACTGCCCGGGTCGCCCGGCCCGGCCACGAGCGCGTTGTTGCGGCCCTTGCGGAAGCTGCGTCCGATCGGGTGAACGGGCGGCAGGTACACGACGTCGAAGCCGAGGGCGGCGACATCCGGCAGGCGACGGGCCGCCTCGTCGAAGGTGGCGGGGCGCGTCGGGTCGGGTCCGGCCGATCGCGGAAACATCTCGTACCACGCGCCGTAGCGTGCCCGCTCGCGCTCGACCTGCACGGCCGGGGTCCGATCGTAGGTCGTCGCGTCCCGCCGGTCCGCAAAGCGGGTCATCACCGTCGACAGTCGCGGCGAGAGGGCGATGGCCATGCGTTCCGGTTCCGGCAGGTCGCTCGCCAGCAGATCGGCCTGGCGCAGCAGCCAGGGCCGCGGGTCGTCGCCGGGTTCACGCGGCAGCAACGCCGACCCGGGCGGCGCCTGCACGAGGACGCCACCATCGCCACTGCGCGGTCCACCGCGCAGATGATGCGCCGTCTGGCGAATGAGGTCGGCGCCCTCGAGCAACTCGCCGTGCATCGATTGCCCGGCCGCGTGCTTTCGGGACACCAGGTCGCGCCACGACGCAAACCGGTCGATCCAGGCCTGCACGGTGTACTCGTAGCGGCCGAGCGCCCGCACGGTGAACGACGCGCCGAAGCGATCGTTGCCAAGGCTCTCGATGGCGACCTCGTGCCAGTCGCGGTCCTCGGCGAGCGCGCCCGTTTCGAGCGGGGCTTCGGTGAGCCGGTAACGGAGCACGCCCGCGAGGCGGTCGTGGCCGTCGGCGAAGACATCCGCCTGCACGCGGACCTCTTCGCCGAGGGTCCGTTTCACCGGGAACCGCGCGCCGTCCACCTCGGGCTCGATGGCCTCGATGACCACGCGCGACAAACGTTCAGCGGGCGAGGATCGGCTCATCGTGTGGTTGCGGGCTGACGGCGACCGGCATCTCCTCGGCCGGCGCGGCGCTCGCACCGGGCATCGGCTGCGCCGCCACCTCGAGGGCGTCCACGGGCTTGTACGCCGGCGGTGCCTCGCGCTCGGCGGAGCGGTCGTTGCGGCGCCTGCGCTTCGGCACGCTCAACCGGAAGACGGCCATCGATCGGCCCTGCACCGCATACTGATCGCCGCCGTGCATGGGCTCCGGCGTCGCGACGGCTTCGGCCGTGTCCGTCAGCTCTTCCCAGTACTGGCCTTCAGCGTGTGCCGGCAGCGTGAACTCGAGGGGGCTGGCGTCGGCGTTGAGCAGCAGCAGCAGGGTGTCGTCCGTGATCCGTTCACCGCGTTCGGTCACTTCGTCGATGGCGTCGCCCGACAGCCGCACGCCGAGGCTGCCAACGGAGGGCGCGTTCCACGTCTCGTCGGTCATCTCCCACCCGTCGGGCGCGGTGACGAAGTTGATGCTCGCGTAGGGCCGCCGCCCGCTGCGCTCGTAGAGGTCGCTGCTGCCCGAGAGCCGAGTCGCGAACTCGGACACCTGCCCGCCGTCGCCGCGCCAGAAGCGGCGCACGGTGTCGCGGTGCATGATGAGCTGCAGGACGCGCTGGCTTTGCATGTTGAGCGTGTTCCCGCAGCCCGTGTAATCCATGTAGTAGCGCTTCTGGTCCGGGACGAGCCGGTAGTAGGTGAAGTTGTCGATGCCGCGCAGCGACAGCGTCGGGCCCAGGTGATTGCCTTCCGCGGTGTGGTTGTACACGACGTCGAGAATGACCTCGATGCCCACCGAGTGCAGCGCCCGCACCATCATCTTGAACTCGCGGACGACGTCGTTGGCTGCCGTGCCGGACGCGTAGCGCACGTCCGGCGCCAGGAAGCCGAGCGTGTTGTAGTCCCAGTAGTTGGTCAGCCCCCGCTCGACCAGCGTCCGCTCGGTCACGCGTTCGTGCACGGGCAGCAGTTCCACCGCCGTGATGCCGAGATCGAGCAGGTGGTCGTCGGCCCATCGGATGGGACGTGCGACGGTCTTGGCGTAGGGGTCGAACAGGATCTTCGCGGGATTGAAGCGATGGCCGTGTTCGGGGTCGTAGGGGCCGTGGACGCGNNACGCGGTAGCCGTAGATCTGGCCGGGCTGCACGTCCGGGAGATAGCCGTGCCAGACCATGTCGGTCTGTTCCCGCAGCCTGATCCGTGCCTTCTCTTTCCTTGCCTCGGCTGAATGGAACAGGCAGAGATCGACGCGGGTCGCGTGCTCGGAATAGATGGCGAAGTTGACACCCATCCCGTCCCACGTCGCCCCGAGTGGGAACGGACATCCGGGCCAGACTCTCATGAAGCAGAGGTCTAGCAGGAGATGTGCCGACTACTTGCCGAAGCTCACCTTGGGCACCTGTTTGGCTTCGGCCGGCGCCTGGAAGAAGGGGTACTCCTTGAAGCCGAAGAGCTTCGCCGTCATGTTCGACGGAAACTGCCGCAGCCTCGTGTCGTACTGCTGCACGAGCTGGTTGTAGCGCATCCGCTCGACGGCAATGCGGTTCTCCGTGCCGGCCAGNNCGACGACGACGAGCAGCCGGGCGAGCGCCTGGGTCTGCTGGTTCGCCGCCGCGATCGTGTCTTCCGGCGTCCGGGCGCCCGCGAGCCGCGCGCGCGAGTCCGCGATCGCCTTGAACACGTCGCTCTCGTGTCCGGCGTAGCCCTTCACGGTCTCGAC
>PMZR01000060.1:0-136 GCA_003170135.1 Acidobacteriota bacterium | reverse complement strand
GGTTCTCCACCTGCGCCCACTGCGCCTTGATGGCCTCCTCATCGCCGACGAACCGGTTGTAGGAGCAGCCCGGCATCCCAAGCAGCCCGATCGCGAGCAGCACGACGCCCACGCCGATGTGATGACGCTTCATGAC
>PMZR01000140.1 GCA_003170135.1 Acidobacteriota bacterium | reverse complement strand
CGTTGCGCGTTCTCAGCCGCGCAGTTTGGACAGGTGCTCCCGTCTACTTGATCCCTGGCAGATGACGCAGCAGCCGCAGCGCGAACACCACCACCGAGACGAAGGAACCCTGTGACAAGTAAGACGGCGCAAAGAGCGGCACCCGGTGCTGGATGGCCACGGTCTGCGCCTCGGTGTATTTCAGCAGGCCACCGTCGCCGTGACGCCGGCCCACGCCGGATTCCTTGACGCCGCCCATCGGCGCGTCCACCGAGGCCCAGGCAGCCGCGTAGCCTTCGTTGACGTTCACCGTGCCCGCCTGCAGCCGGGTCGCGATCTCGTGCGCGCGCCCGGTGTCGCGGCTCCACACGCTGAAGTTCAATCCATACGGACTTGCGTTCGCCAGCTCGATCGCCTCGTCTACGCTCTCGACCCGGTAGATCGACACGACCGGCCCGAACGTCTCCTCCGCGAACAACCTCATCCCTTCGTCCACGTTCTCGAGGATTGTCGGCTCGAAGAAGTACGGGCCGAGGTCCGGCCGGGCGTGCCCGCCCGCCAGGACGCGCGCGCCTTTCGCGACGGCGTCCTCCACGTCGCACTCGACCGTCCGCAGCTGCGATTCGGAGATGAGCGAGCCCATGTCCGCGCTGTAGTCGAGCGCGGCACCCAGGCGCAGGGCTCGCGTCTTGTCGACGAAGCCGCGCACGAACGCGTCGTAAACGCCCGACTGCACGTACATCCGCTCCATCGAGACGCACAACTGCCCGGCGTTCGAGAAGCACGCGACCACGGCACCGGCGACCGTCCGATCCACGTCCGCATCATCGAGCACGATCATGGCGTTCTTGCCGCCCAGTTCCATCGAGTAGTCGATCAGGCGTTCGGCGGCCTGCCTGGCGACGATCCGGCCGGTGCGCGTGCTCCCGGTGAACATCAGGTAATCGACGCAGTCGATGATCGGCTGGCCCAGCGCCGCGCCGGACCCGGTGACGACCTGCATCAGTTCGCCGGGCACGCCGGCTTCCTCCAGCAAATCGACCGCCCAGAGCGTCGAGTACGGCGTCTGGGAATCCGGCTTGATGAGCACCGCGTTGCCCGCCAGCAGCGCAGGAATCGCGTCGGTGATGCCCAGCGTCAGCGGGTAGTTCCACGGGACGATGAAGCCGGCCACGCCCTTGGGCAGATGGTGTTCCCACGCTTCGGTGACGACCGGGAACGCGCCCTGGCGCCGTTTCGGCTTCAGCAGATCCTCGACGGTGGCGGCGTAGTAGCGGGCGACCATCGCCGCGTCGAACAGTTCCTCGACCGCGTGGCGCCGGGCCTTGCCGCTTTCGAGCTGGATGATGTCGAGGATCTCTTCCTGGCGATCGAGCAGCAGATCGTGGAAGCGCAGGAACATCGCGACGCGCTCGCGGACCGGCCGCGTGGCCCAGGCGCGCTGGGCCGAACGCGCGAGCCCGGCGGCCGCGCGGACGTCTTCGGCGAGACAGGCCGGCACCGTACCGAGGGCGTCGCCCGTAAACGGCATCTGGATCATCAGCGGGTCGCGAACGCCGACCTTCGTCACGCGAGAGGCAAGACGGTCGAGGAGCGCGGCATCGACGTGGGCGGAGAACCGATCCTGGGTGGCAGTCTCGAGGGCTATCTGTGTCATGTTGCTGCTGGCTTTCACGAAAGGCGTTCTCCGGGCTTCCGAAGCGATGCTGAACCTCACTGCAAAGCCCGGGCCCGTTCGCGTCCGGCGGCGTCCGCGAGGCCGCGGCGGGGGAAATGGGGTCGGGAGTATTTTTCACACGTTGGAAAATGCTCCCGACCTCATTTTCGGACCCAGGCGCCCCGGCCCCGGGCGATGACGGTTTCGTAATCGTCGTTTGTGGCGGCGGAAGGGAGTCGCCCGGTACCGGGACTTTACGCCCTGAAATCCGGAGAGTCGCGCACGCTCGACCGCGCGACGTTACGTCGAGATCGGCACGGCCCGGACCTGTCGGCTGATGAGCTGGCCGAGCCGTCTAGAACTTGAATAGATCGTCGAACGCCGAGCGGGCGGTGGTCGGTGCCGTGGAACCCGTCTGCCGCTCGATTGTCGTGCGCGGCGCAAAGAGCGCACAGGTGTTGCGGGCGTTCTTGGGCGTCACCCGGGCCGGAATCGCCTGCATGCACTCGAAACGGCTGCCCGGGTCGAACGACGCGCACTGCGCGCACGCGTGCAGGTCGGCGCCGCAGCGGGCGCAGCGGCTATCGACGCCGATGTCCAGCGTCACGCGGGTGCCGCACTGGCTGCACTTGACGACTTCGTGCGCCGCCATCAGGTTCGGCGTCTTCGGGCCCTCGGGCCGATCTCCGCGCTCTCTCGGACCCTGCGGCGCACCGGGCGGCCCGGTCTTCGACGCCGGCTTCCGATCCCGCTCATCGTCCTGGTAGCCGCGCTGTCGGTATTTGCGGTCGCTCATGGCTTGATTCTACGCCGTCCGGAGTCTGGAGTCCGGAGTCCAGCTCTTCCTGGTCTTACGGCCGCGGCGATGTGTAGCGCGCGATGGGATCACGTCTGCGCTCGCGTTCCTTGTGCGGCGGTCCGCTGACCGGCGGGTGGTGATCCTGATGCCCGTGATGGTGCTCATCGCCGGCGTCGGATCGTCGATGCTTCGTCATGGCGACGCCGAGTATAACGCCGCACCAAATTCTCTCGCCTTTCGATAGAAAACTCGCTAAGCTCTGAAAGGGTCTCCTCTTTCTCGTGCCCGACCGTGGGCTGCCAGATATCCGAGTGCGCGAGCGCTGGCGCCTTCCTCAGGCCGCGGCGCCCGCACCTGCTCCGGCGAGTGGCGGATGTCTCAGATCTTTCATCGCAGTGCCAATACCCTCTTCCGCCTGGCGCTCATCGCCATCGTGGTCGTGGGCGGGTTTCTCGGCTGGCTGGTCTACGTCGGACAGAGCTCGGATTACGTGACCGGCGCGTTCGTTGCCGTCGAGCAGCCGATTCAATTCAGCCACGAGCGGCACGTCGCGGGCAACGGCATCGACTGCCGTTACTGCCACACGTCGGTCGAGGATTCCTCGTTCGCGGGCATCCCGCCGACCAAGACGTGCATGAACTGCCACTCGCAGATCTTCTCGACGAGCCCGTTCCTGGAACCGGTGCGCGCGAGCTTTCGCGACAACCGGTCGCTCGAGTGGACGCGCGTCCACGACCTGCCGGACTTCGTGTACTTCAACCACAGCATCCACGTGAGCAAGGGCGTCGGCTGCTCGACGTGTCACGGCCGCGTGGACCTGATGCCGTTGATGTGGCAGGTGTCGTCGCTGCAGATGCAGTGGTGCCTGGACTGCCACCGCAACCCGGAGCGATACGTGCGGCCCAGGAACAAGGTGTTCCAGATGGACTACCAGCCGCCGTCCGACCAGCTGGCGCTCGGCCTGAAGCTGGTGTCGGAGTACAAGATCCAGCGGCTGACCGATTGCTGGACGTGCCACAGGTGAGATGGCCAGGCCACCCATGACCGAAGGCAACGAGCAGACGCGTCTGGAGGCCATGCGGGCCCGGCTGGAAGCGGCACGCGGGCCCGAATACTGGCGATGCCTCGACGAGCTCGCGGGCAGCCCCGAGTTCACGGCCCTTCTACGCCGCGACCTGCCGCAGGCGGCGTCGGCCATTGAAGGCGTGGACCGGCGCGATTTCCTGCGGCTGATGGGCGCGTCCATGGCCCTGGCGGGCGTGACCGCGTGCACGAAGCAGCCGCCCGAGAAGATCGTCCCCTACGTGCGGCAGCCCGAGCAGATGGTGCTCGGCAAGCCGCTCTATTTCGCGACCGCGATGCCGTTTGGCGGATCCGCGATCGGGCTGCTCGTCGAAAGCCACGAAGGCCGGCCGACGAAGATCGAGGGCAACCCGAACCACCCGGCGAGTCTTGGCGCCACGGACATCTTCGCGCAGGCGTCGGTCCTCACCCTCTACGATCCGGATCGTTCGCAGACGCTGACCTACCTGGACGAGATCCGGCCCTGGGGCAGCTTCCTCAGCGAGATGCGCGCGGCGCTGTCGGCCGCCGCCGCGCAGCAGGGCAACGGACTCCGCTTTCTGACCGGCAGCGTCTCCTCTCCGACGCTCGCCGATCAGATCCAGCGCATCGTCACGGCCCTTCCCGGGGCGCGATGGCACCAGTGGGAGCCGGTCAATCGCGACGGCGCCAGGGGCGGCGCGCGGATGGCGTTCGGACAGGACGTCGAGCCGGTCTACGACCTGAAGGCCGCCGACGTCATCGTGTCGCTCGATGCCGATTTCCTGTCGTGCGGTCCCGGCAACGCGCGCTACCTGCACGATTTCTCGGACCGACGACGGCTGGCCGGCGGCCAGCGGGCGATGAACCGGCTGTACGCCATCGAGAGCGTCGTCTCGACGACCGGCGACAAGGCGGACCATCGCCTCGCGGTTCGCCCGACGCACCTGGTGGGGGTCGCAGCACGGCTGGCCGCAGCCCTCGGCGTGACGGCGTCGTCGCTGCAGCCGCCGACCCATGGCCCCATCGAGGCGAACGTCCCTCCCGCCGAAGTGGACCGCTGGATCGCGGCGATCGCCAGGGACCTGAAGGCGCACGGTCCCACGGGCCTCGTCATCGCGGGCGACCAGCAGCCGCCGCTCGTTCACGCCCTGGCGCACGCGATGAATGCGGCGCTCGGCAACACCGGCAAGACCGTGTCCTACCTGGATCCGCTGCCGGGCACGGCCGCCGACCAGGCGGCTTCGCTGCGTGAACTTGTCGGCGAGATGAATGCCGGACACGTGGCGACGCTCGTCATCATCGGCGCCAACCCGGCATACGACGCGCCGAAAGATCTGCACGTCGAGGACGCGCTCGCGAAAGTGCGCAGGCGCGTCCACGTCGGGCTGCATCGCGACGAGACGGCCGCCCTCTGTCACTGGCACGTGCCCGAGGCGCATTACCTGGAGTCGTGGAGCGATGCCCGCGCCTTCGACGGCACGGTGTCCATCGTTCAGCCGCTCATCGCGCCCCTCTACGGCGGCAAGACGGCGCACGAGATCATCGGCGCGTTCTCGGACAAACCCGGACAGACAAGCTACGAGATCGTGCGCGACTACTGGCGGGGACGGGCCGCCCAGCAGAGCGACGCCGATTTCGAAAAGGCATGGCGCCAGTCCCTCAACGACGGGGTCGTGGCCAACAGCGCCCCCCCCGCTCGGCCCGTCCAGGTCCGGGATTTCCCGGGACCGGCACAGGAGGCGGTCCACTCCGGCGCCCCGGTTGCACCGCGGGCGGGCATGCCCGCGCAGCCCGAGGTCTTCGACATCGTCTTCCGGCCCGATCCCACGATCTTCGACGGCCGCTTCGCCAACAATGCGTGGCTGCAGGAAATCCCCAAGCCGGTGTTGCGTATCGACTGGGACAACGTCGCGGCCATGAGCCCGGCGCTGGCGACCCGCTTGGGCGTGGACAGCGGGGCCGTGGTCGAGATGAAGCTGCGGGGACGCAGCGTGCATGCGCCGGTGTGGGTCGTCCCCGGCCTGCCGGATCGCACGGTGGTCGTTTACCTCGGTTACGGGCGAACGCGTGCCGGGCACGTGGGCAGCAACATCGGGTTCGACGCGTACGCGCTGCGGGCCGACGCCGACTGGTCGGCGCCCGGCCTGCAGATCGCGAAGACCGGCCGCACCGCGGCTATTGCCAACGTGCAGCAGCAGCAGTTGATGGAGGGCCGTCACCTGGTGCGCGCCGCGACGCTCGAGGAGTACCTGAAGCACCCGAAGTTCGCGCAGGAAGAAGACGAAGCGCCGCCCCGCGAACTCACGCTCTATCCGGCCTACAAATACGACGGCTACAAGTGGGGTATGTCGATCGACCTGAACGCCTGCACGGGCTGCAGCGCCTGCGTCGCCGCCTGCTATGCCGAGAACAACATCCCGGTCGTCGGCAAGGACCAGGTGTCGCGCGGCCGCATCATGCACTGGATCCGCATCGATCGCTACCACAAGGGTTCGGCCGACCGGCCCGAGGTCTATCACCAGCCGGTTCCGTGCATGCATTGCGAGAACGCGCCGTGCGAGCTGGTATGCCCCGTGGGCGCCACCGTGCACAGCCCCGAAGGGCTGAACGACCAGGTCTACAACCGCTGCGTGGGCACGAAGTACTGCTCCAACAACTGCCCGTACAAGGTGCGCCGGTTCAACTTCTACCTGTACTCCGACTGGGAAACGCCCAGCCTGAAGATGCAGCGCAATCCCGACGTGACGGTGCGAAGCCGCGGCGTCATGGAGAAGTGCACCTACTGCGTGCAGCGCATCAACGAGGGGAAGATCGAGGCCGAAAAAGAGAACCGGCCGGTGCGGGACGGGGAGATCCTGACGGCGTGCCAGGCGGCGTGCCCGGCCCAGGCGATCACCTTCGGCAACATCAACGACACGACGAGCGCGGTGGCGAAGCTCAAGAACGACCCGCGCGACTACGCGCTGCTGGGCGAATTGAACACGCGACCGCGCACGACGTACCTCGCGGCGGTGCGAAATCCGAATCCGGAGATCGAGCCGCCCGGCAGCGGGAAAGAGAGCGCACAGGACTGAAGTCCTGTGCCACGGGAGGCCGGTTTCAGCCGGATGTGAGGACAACGCGAGATGGCGCAACGCCCCGTGCCCGAGACGACGACCGAGGACAAGCTGACCGGCGAGCCGCCGGTCATTGCCCCCGGCCACACGTTCGGATCGATCACCGACAAGATCAGCGCGATCGTCCTGACGAACCGCGTCGGGATCGGCTGGCTGGGCGGCTTTGCCCTGTCGTTCGTGTTCGTGATGATCCTCTTCGTCGCCTGCACGTATCTGTTCGTCAAGGGCGTGGGCATCTGGGGCATCAACATCCCGGTCGCGTGGGGGTTCGACATCGTCAACTTCGTCTGGTGGATCGGGATCGGCCACGCGGGCACCCTCATCTCCGCGATCCTCCTGCTCCTGCACCAGCAGTGGCGCCAGTCGATCAACCGCTTCGCCGAGGCGATGACCCTGTTCGCCGTGGCGTGCGCGGGACTGTTCCCGGTCCTGCACCTCGGCCGGCCCTGGCTCGCGTACTGGCTGGTGCCGTATCCGAACACGATGACCGTGTGGCCGCAGTTCCGCAGCCCGCTCATCTGGGATGTCTTCGCGGTGTCCACCTACCTGACGGTGTCGCTCCTCTTCTGGTACGTCGGTCTCGTGCCGGACCTGGCGGCGCTGCGCGATCGCGCGCGTTCGAAGGTCGGCCGCGTCCTGTACGGCATCGGGGCGCTGGGCTGGCGCGGCTCCGGACGGCACTGGGCGCGCTACGAGGTCGCCTACCTGCTGCTCGCGGGCCTGGCGACACCGCTGGTCGTCTCGGTGCACACCGTGGTGAGCTTCGACTTCGCCATCTCGATCGTTCCCGGGTGGCACACGACGATCTTCCCGCCGTACTTCGTGGCCGGCGCCATCTACTCCGGCTTCGCCATGGTGCTGGCGCTCGCCATCCCGTTGCGGGCGATCTACGGGCTGGGCGATTTCATCACGATGCGGCACCTCGACAACATGGCGAAGGTGATGCTCGCCACGGGCCTCATCGTGGCCTATGGCTACGCGATCGAAGCGTTCATGTCGTTCTACAGCGCGGACGTCTTCGAGCGCTACATGACGCTCAACCGGATGCTCGGGCCGTACCACTGGGCGTACTGGGCGCTCATCCTCACCAACGTCATCATCCCGCAGTCGCTCTGGTTCAAACGGGTGCGCCGGAGCGTCCTCGCGTTGTTCTGCGTGGCACTCGTGGTGAATGTCGGGATGTGGCTCGAGCGGTTCGTGATCATCGTCACGAGCCTGCACCGCGATTTCGACCCCTCGTCGTGGGGCATGTATTACCCGACCGTCTGGGACTGGGCCACGTTCCTCGGCACGATCGGGCTGTTTTCGACGCTGCTGTTCCTGTTCATCAGGCTGCTGCCGATGATCTCGATCTTCGAGATGCGCGGGCTGCTGCCCGAGGCCCAGGTCGGACACACGGAGAAGACGTAGCGAGTCCGGAGTCCGGTGTCGAGTTCGGACCTCGGACTCCGGACGACGCGCGAGGCGTTTGAGCATGGCCGAGCCGTTATACGGCCTGATGGCCGAATTCGACGATCCGAAGACGCTGGTGGACGTCACCCGCCGCGCGTACGACGAGGGCTACCGCCAGATGGACGCGTATGCGCCGTTCCCGATCGAGGAACTGACCGAGGCGCTGGGCATCCACGGCACGGCGGTGCCGCTGCTCGTCCTGTGTGGCGGCGCCATCGGCGCCCTGTCCGGCTTCGCGCTGCAGTACTGGGTGGCGGTCATCGCTTATCCGCTCAATGTCGGCGGCCGCCCGTACAACAGCTGGCCCGCGTTCGTGCCGGTCACCTTCGAGATGACGGTGCTGCTGGCCGCGGCGACAGCGGTCTTCGGCATGCTCGCGCTGAATCGGCTGCCGATGCTCTACCACCCGGTGTTCAACGTTCCGCGGTTCGCGCTCGCAACGCGCGATCGGTTCTTCCTGTGCATCGAAGCCGCGGATCCGAAGTTCGATGCGCACGCCACGCGCCAGTTCCTGCTGAGCCTGGCGCCGCGAGAGGTGTCGGACGTTGTGGCGTAACCGCGAACGACTCTGCGCAGGCCTCGGGCTGATTGGACTGCTGGCGCTTGGCGGCTGCCGGCAGGACATGCACGACCAGCCGAAATACATCCCGCTGCGGGAGAGCGAGTTCTTCGCTGATCACCGCTCGGAGCGGCCGCTCGTCGAAGGGACGGTCGCGCGAGGCGACGTGGAAGGCGACGACGTGCTGTACACCGGCAAGGTGAACGGTGAGCTTGCCACGGTGTTCCCGTTCCCGGTCACCTGGGACGTCATGACGCGCGGGCACGAGCGCTACGACATCTTCTGCGCGCCGTGCCATTCGCGGACGGGCAACGGCGACGGGATGATCGTGCGCCGCGGGTTCCGCGCGCCGCCCTCGCTGCACGTCGACCGGTTGCGGCAGGCGCCGGCGGGCCACTTCTTCGACGTGATCACGAACGGCTTCGGCGCGATGCCGGACTACAAGCAGCAGGTGCCGGTCCGCGACAGGTGGGCGATCGTCGCCTACATCCGGGCGCTTCAGGCCACCACCGCGGCGTCAATCGCCGACGTGCCGCCCGGGAAGCGCAACGAGGTCCACGATGCGCCGAAGTAGTGCCAGGTGCTGGGTGCTGAGTGCTCGTGCGAAGTGCTGGTGTGCCGGGTGCTGGCACCTCGCACCTCGCACGATGGGTAACGCGCTGTGAACGACGACCTCCTCGACCTCAACGTCGCGCCTCCGGCGGGATTGCAGCGGGCCCGGACCACCGGGCTCGTCGTCGGCCTGGTCGGCGCCGCCGCCTGCGTCGCCGGCGCGATGGCCGACCCGAACCAGTTCTTCCACTCGTACCTGATGGCCTTCATGTTCTGGCTGGGCGTGGCGCTCGGCTCGCTGGCCATCGCGATGATGCAGTACCTGACCGGCGGCGTGTGGGCGTTCGTCATGCGGCGCCCGCTCGAAGCCGCCACGCGCACGCTGCCGCTCATGGCCATTCTCTTCCTGCCGATTCTCCTGGGCCTGCACTGGCTGTATCCCTGGACGCTGCCGGGCGTGGACGCGACGATCCGGGCAAAGGCGCTCTACCTGAACGTGCCGTTCTTCGTCGTGCGCGCCCTCATCTACTTCGCCGCCTGGCTGCTGCTGGCCTTCCTGGTCAATCACTGGTCGCGGGAGAACGATCGAACGGGCGATCCGACCTACTTCCGCCGCCTCGGGCGCCTCGCGGCACCCGGGCTCGTCCTCTACGCCTTCACGATCACGTTTGCTACGATCGACTGGGTAATGTCGCTCGAGCCGCATTGGTACTCCACGATCTTCGGGATGATCTTCATGACGGGCCAGGGATTGAGCGCGCTAGCGTTCGCCACCCTCGTGCTCGTCCAGCTGTCGCGCGATGCCCCGTTCTCGACGCTGCTGCGCGTCACAACGATGCGGGACGTCGGCAACATGGTGCTGGCCTTCGTCATGCTATGGGCCTACACGTCGTTCTCGCAGCTGCTGCTCATCTGGGCCGGCAACCTGCCGGAGGAGATCCCCTGGTACGTGCACCGGCTGGGCGTCGGCTGGCAGTGGATCGCTCTCACGCTCGCCGTGTTCCATTTCTTCGTGCCGTTCGTGCTGCTGCTCATGCGGCGGACCAAGCGGGCCCTGCCGGTGCTGCGCGCGGTCGTGGTCCTGTTGCTGTTCATGCGGCTGCTGGATCTGTTCTGGATGGTGGCGCCCGAAACGCACCAGGGGCGCCTGGTGGTGAGCTGGCAGGATTTCGCGACGACGATCGCCGTCGGCGGACTGTTCGTCAGCGTTTTTGCGTGGCAGCTGGCGAGCCGGCCGTTGCTGCCGCTGCACGATTCTCTGGAGCTGGCGAACGCGCTGAAGAGACACTAGAGGGCTTTCGGCTTTCGGCTTTCGGCCTTGGGCCTTGGCTTTGGCATGAACGACACACCGCACGGTTCAGGCGTCGACGACCCCGCGGTCGGCCACGAGGGGCGCGACATCGACATTCGCGTCATCGTCGGCTTTGGCGCCTCGCTCGTCGTCGCGGGGATCGTGATCTGTCTGGTGGTCTGGCTGTTGTTCGGCTTCTATCGACACCAGGAGACGAGCACGCAGGTGAGCGAGTACCCGATCGCGCAGAGGGGCGGCGAGCTCCGCCTGCCGCCCAGCCCGCGCCTGCAATTGAAGCCCCGCGAAGACCTCAAGGCGCTTCGGAGGCAGGAAGACGACTTGCTGAACTCCTACACCTGGGTCAACCAGCAGGCCGGCGCCGTGCGCATCCCGATCTGGCAGGCGATGAACCAGGTGATGCAGCAGGGATTCCCGGTGGCCGGGCCTGCGGCGCCGGGCACGGCGAATGCGCCGGAGGGCTCGAGCCCCGCGAAGGGGCCCGAGCCGCCGATGACGCGATGAAGGACAGGACCATGAAAGCGGCGCTCTGTGGACTCGTTCTCGCCGCCGCGCTCGCGTGGCCGGCGGGCGCGCTGGCGCAGTACAACGGCGTTCCGGCCAACGGCATGATGTCCAAGGGCGACTTGCCGGCGGGCGTGCAGCCGGCCGACCTGCAGAAAATCGCGTTCGATCAACGGCTGAACGCGCAGATTCCGCTCGACCTGCCCTTCAAAGACGAGGCGGGACGGTCGGTCACGCTCGCCCAGTACTTCAATCACCGGAAGCCGGTCGTCCTGACGCTCGTCTACTACGACTGTCCGATGTTGTGCACGCTGGTCCTGAACGGCCTGGCGGGCGCGATGAAAGGCATGTCGCTCAACCCGGGCAGCGACTACGAACTGGTCACCGTCAGCTTCAATCCGCGTGAGACGCCGCAGCTCGCCGCCCGGAAGAAGAAGTCCTACATCCAGCGCTACGGGCACGCGGACGCCGCATCTGCCTGGCATTTTTTGACCGGGCAGGACGCGTCGATCAAGCCGCTCACCGACGCGGTCGGGTTCCATTACGTCTACGACGAGGCCACCGGCATCTACGCGCACGCGTCGGGCATCATGGTGGCCACCGCCGACGGCCGTCTCGCGAAGTATCTCTACGGCATCGAATATTCCCCGCGCGATCTCCGGCTGGCGCTGGTGGACGCGTCCGCGGGCCGCATCGGCACGCCCGTGGACCGCGTGCTCCTCTACTGCTACCACTACGACCCGAAGACGGGAAAGTACGGCCTCGTCGTCCTGAACGTGATCCGCCTGGGTGGCATCGTCACCGTCGTGGTGCTCGGGTCGTTCATCGTGGCCATGGTCTCGCGCGAGCGCAAGCGCACGAAGACCGGGGAGCCGCCGCCGAACGTGCCGGGCTCGCCGGCGACGAGCCGAGACCAGCCGGGCGCGACGACGCGCCCCGAGTCCGTGAAACATCGCATCGATCGGTGACCGACTATGTGGCCGCGTTTCTTCCCCGTGTTCCCCGAGCGCGCCTCGACGATGGCCGGGCGCGTCGACGCGTTGTACTTCTTCCTCGTCGGCGTCAGCGCCTTCTTCAGCATCCTCATCGCCGCGCTGGTCGTGTATTTCGCCTATCGCTACCGCCAGCGTGCACGCGGCGACATCGGCCAGCCTGTCCACGCCGGGTACGCCGTCGAAGTGTTGTGGACGGCAATCCCCGTGCTGCTGACGATGGTGATGTTCTTCTGGGGCGCCGGCGTGTACTTCTCGATGGGGTCGCCGCCCTCCGACACGCTCGACATCTACGTCGTCGCCAAGCAGTGGATGTTCAAGTTCCAGCACCTGGGCGGCCAGCGCGAGATCGACGAGCTGCACGTGCCCACGGGCCGCGCCGTCAAGCTGACCCTGGCGTCCGAGGACGTCATTCACGACCTGTTCGTGCCGGCGTTTCGCATGAAGGCGGACATCGTGCCCGGGCGGTACACGACCATCTGGTTCAGGCCGACCCAGCCCGGCACCTATCGTTTCTTCTGCACACAATACTGCGGCACGAAACACTCCGGCATGATCGGCCAGGTGGTGGTCATGGCGCCGGCCGACTATGAGACGTGGCTCGCGGGCGGGACAGGCGAAGGCTCGATGGCGTCGGCGGGCGAGAAGCTGTTCCAGGACCTCGGATGCGTGACCTGCCACAAATCCGATGGCCAGGGGCGCGGGCCGGTGCTGCAGGGGCTGTTCGGCCACCAGGTCCAGCTGGCGAACGGCCAGGCCGCCACGGTCGACGAAGCCTATCTGCGCACGTGCATCCTGACGCCGGGAGGGACGAACGTGGCGGGATTCCAGCCGATCATGCCGTCGTTCCAGGGCGTCGTCAGCGAAGAGCAGTTGCTGCAGCTCATCGAGTACATCAAGTCGATCGCCACCACGGCGCTCCCGCCCCAGCCGCAAGGCGAGGCACCGACGGGGCCGCGACCGGGTGAAACGACCCCGGCGCGTCCGCCCCAGGGTCCGATGCCGAAGCGGTAGGTCCTTATGGAATCACCCGAAGCGCTCGCGCTCCCGAAGACGCACTACCTCAACGCCGACTACGGCATCAAGTCGTGGCTGCTGACGACCGATCACAAGCGGATTGCGATCCTGTACCTCATCAGCATCACGGTGTTCTTCGGCATCGGCGCGCTGTTCGCCGGCGTGATCCGCCTCGAGTTGCTGACGCCGCCGGGCGATCTCGTGTCGGACGACACCTACAACAAGCTGTTCACGATGCACGGCATCGTGATGATCTTCCTCTTCCTGATTCCGTCGATTCCGGCTGTCTTCGGCAATTTCCTGGTGCCGATGATGATCGGCGCGCGCGACCTGGCGTTTCCGAAGATCAACCTGCTCAGCTGGTACGTCTACGTGCTGGGCGGGGCGTTCACGCTGTGGGCCATCGCCACCGGCGGCGTGGACACCGGCTGGACGTTCTACACGCCGTTCAGCACGGTGGCGTCGAACACGAACGTGCTGACCGCGGCGATCGGGGTCTTCATCGCGGGCTTCTCGTCGATCCTCACGGGCCTCAATTTCATCGTCACGATCCACCGCATGCGCGCGCCGGGCATGACGTGGATGCGGATGCCGCTGTTCCTCTGGTCGATCTACGCGACGGCCCTCATCAACGTGCTGGGCACGCCCGTGCTCGCGATCACGCTGGTGCTCGTGGCGGTTGAGCGCGCGTTCCACCTCGGGATTTTCAACCCGGCCTATGGCGGCGACCCGCTCCTCTTCCAGCACCTGTTCTGGTTCTACTCGCACCCGGCCGTCTACATCATGATCCTGCCGTCGATGGGCGTGGTCAGCGAACTGGTCGCGGCCTTCACGCGCCACAGCGTCTTCGGCTACAAGATGGTGGCCTTCTCGAGCCTGGCGATCGCCGTCCTCGGCTTCTTCGTCTGGGGCCACCACATGTTCGTCGCCGGCATTTCGATGTACTCGGCGATGATTTTCTCGGTGCTCAGCTTCCTGGTGGCCATCCCGTCGGCGATCAAGGTGTTCAACTGGACGGCGACGCTCTACAAGGGCTCGATTTCGCTCACCGCGCCGATGCTGTACGCGTTCGGGTTCATCGGCCTCTTCACCATCGGCGGCCTCACGGGGCTGTTCCTCGCCACGCTGGGTATCGACGTGCACGTGCACGACACCTACTTCGTCGTCGCGCACTTCCACTACATCATGGTCGGCGGCGCGCTGATGGGGTACCTGGGGGCGATCCATTACTGGTGGCCGAAGATCACGGGACGCCTGTACCCGGAGATCTGGGCGAAGCTGGCGGCGCTCACGGTGTTCCTCGGCTTCAACCTGACGTTCTTCCCGCAGTTCATCCTCGGCTACCTGGGCATGCCGCGCCGCTACCACGCGTATCCGCCCGAGTTCCAGGCGCTCAACGTGCTGTCCACCGCAGGGGCCTCGGTGCTCGGCATCGGCTACCTGATGCCGCTCGTCTACCTGCTGCTGTCATTGAAGTACGGAAGAGTCGCGGGGCCGAACCCCTGGGGCGCCACCGGCCTCGAGTGGCAGACGACGTCGCCGCCGCCGACCTTCAACTTCGACGAGACGCCGATTGTGACCGGCCCGGCCTACGACTACGAGAAGCAGGAGGCCCAACTTGGCTGAAGTGGCGAGCCCTCAGTCGCCGCCCTCGCATGCGGGGCAGCCACATCCCCCGCACGATCCGCGTCTTGCGCACCACTTCGACGACATGGAGCAGCAGCGCGAAGCGGCCACGCTCGGCATGTGGGTCTTCCTGGTGACCGAAGTGCTGTTCTTCGGCGGCCTGTTCGCCGCCTACATGCTCTATCGCGTCTGGTACCCGTCCACGTTCGGCGTCGCGAGCCGCCAGCTCAACATCTACTCGGGCGCGGGGATGACGGTCGTCCTCATCACGAGCAGCCTGACGATGGCGATGGCGGTGCACGCGGCGGCCAACGGGCGGCGTGGACGGATTGTGGGGTTCCTGGGGCTGACGCTGCTGCTCGGCGTGATCTTCGTCGGGCTGAAGTTCCTCGAGTACTACCACGAGTACCTGGACCACCACATTCCCGGGCACGGCTTCCAGATCGAGGGGACGGATCCGAACCACGCGCAGATCTTCTTCTCGCTCTACTTCACGATGACGGGACTGCACGCGCTGCACATATTCATCGGCTTCGGCATCATCCTGACGATGATGTACATGGCGTGGCGCAACGTGTTCAACGAGAAGTGGCACACGCCGATCGAGGTGGCGGGCCTGTACTGGCACTTCGTGGACATCATCTGGATTTTCCTGTTCCCGCTGTTGTACCTGGTGGATCGACACAGGTGACGATTGTGCGGAGTGCGGAGTGCGAGGTGCAAAGTGCGGTGCTGGGTGCCGAGTGCAGACTGCGTGCGGGATGCTCGCACGTCGCACCGCACCTCGCACGTCGCACCGCACGTCGCACGTCGCACGTCGCACATCGCACTTCGCACGTGGAATAATCCATGTCTGAACACATCGTTCCGCTGCGCGTCTACTACACCGTCTTCGGGGCGCTGCTCATCCTCACCGGCCTGACGAGCTGGGTCGCGTTCTTCGACCTCGGGTTCTTCAGCCCCGTGGTCGCGCTGACCATCGCGGTCCTGAAGGCGTCGCTGGTGGTCCTCTTCTTCATGCACCTGCGCTACAGCACGCGCCTCACGTGGGTCGTCGCCGGCGCGAGCCTGTTCTGGGTCGGCATCCTGTTCGCGTTGTCGCTGAGCGACTACCTGACGCGAGGCTGGGGAAAACTCTAGGAAGGCCTGCCCAACCTGCTCTGCCCGCGTTAACGGTCCCGCGAGTTGACGCGCGCTCCAATCAATGGCATGTTCCCCGGGATGATTGAGCAGCAAACGGCTGGGGCAGCCCCGCGCGGGGACGTGGACCGCGCCGAACTCGAACGCCGCGTCCGCGCCATCAAGTGGTGCCATCCGATCGATCTCGGCGGCGGGCTGGTGACGCGGCCCGAGTGGCACGTGCGCCAGCGGTTTGTCCGCCGGCTGCGGTTCCTCTCGCTGCCCGAGGATCTGACGGGCAAGTCGGTGCTCGACGTCGGCGCCTGGGACGGGTTCTTCTCGTTCGAGTGCGAGCGGCGGGGCGCGGCGCGCGTCGTGGCCATCGACACCTACGCGTGGGACGTGCACGGCAAGGACGGCTTCCTGCTGGCGCACTCGGCGCTCGGCTCGAAGGTCGAATCGATGCGCCTGGCCGCGGAGGACCTGGACCCGCAGGTCATCGGCCAGTTCGACCTGGTGCTCTTCCTCGGCGTCCTCTACCACCTCCGCTCGCCCATCGACGTGCTCGATTGCCTGCGCGGCGTCACGCGCGGCACGCTCGTCTGCGAGACGCACGCGCTCGTGCCCGCGCTGCACGGGCGCTACCCGCTCATCAGCTTCTTCCCGGGCGACGGCCACGAGCGAGGCACCCGCTACGAGTTCACGGCGATCCCGACCATCGAGTGCATGAAGCAGATGCTGGCGGCTGCGGGATTCACGCAGGTGGACGTGCGGCACCGGCCGTCACTGGCGATCTTGAAGCGGCTGAAGGCGCTCGTCCTTAACCGGCCGCAATCGGGGAGGTTAGTGGTGCACGCAAGATAGGACGGAGACGAAGTCCCTGGTCCTTGGTCCCTGGTCCCTGGGCCTTGGGCCTTAGACCTTGGCCTGACTCCGGACTCCGGACTCCGGACTATCTAGAGATACCTGAGTCTGATCGCCTGCTCCTCGAGTTCCGCGCGGAACTCGGGCGCGGCGATGTCGATGAGCGCGCGGGCGCGCTGGCGAATGGTCTTCGCGTACAGGTCGGCCGCGCCGTGCTCGGTCACCACGTAGTGCACGTGGTTGCGCGTCGTCACGACGCCCGCCCCGACCTTCAGCGTCGGCACGATCTTGCTGATCGTCTCTCCCTTGACCGTCGCCGTCGCCGGCAACGCGATGATCGGCACGCCTCCCTTGCTGCGCGACGCCCCGTAGATGAAATCCACCTGCCCGCCCACGCCGCTGTAGAACCGCGTCCCGATGCTGTCGGAGCACACCTGGCCGGTCAGATCCACCTCGATGGCGGAGTTGATGGCCACCATCCGGTCGTTCTGCGCGACGATGAACGGGTCGTTGGTGTATTCGCTCGGGTGCATCTCGATGATCGGATTGTCGTGCACGAAATCGTAGAGACGCTTGGTGCCGATCATGAAGCTGGAGATCACCTTGCCCGGGTGCAGCGACTTGCGCTCGCCGTCGATGACGCCCTTCTCCACCAGGTCGATCACGCCGTCGGAAAAGAGCTCCGTATGAATGCCCAGGTGCTGGTGCGTGCCAAGCTGGTGCAGGACCGCGTCGGGGATCGCGCCGATGCCGGTCTGCAGCGTGGCGCCGTCGGGGATCAGCCGCGCGATGTGGGTGGCGATGCACTGGGCCAGCCCCGCCGGCTCGCCCATCCGCATCTCGGTGAGCGGGTAATCGACCGGGACGATGTAGTCGAGCTTCGACACGTGGATGAACGAGTCGCCGAGCGTGCGCGGCATCTGCGCGTTCACTTCCGCGATGACCAGGCGCGCCGCCTGCGCCGCCGGCTTCGTCACGCTCACCTCGACGCCGAACGAGCAGAAGCCGTGCTCGTCGGGCGGGGTGACGTGAATGACGGCCACGTCGAGCGGCAGCTGCCCGTTCTTGAACAGCGCCGGGATCTCCGACAGGAAGACGGGCGTGAAATCGGCCCGGCCCTCGTTGACCGCCCGGCGGACGTTGTCGCTGATGAACAGCGTGTTGACGCGCAGGTGCCCGTCCATCTCGGGCGCGACGTAGCTGTCGGTCCCGATCGTCAGGACGTGCACGATCTCGACGTTGGTCAGCGTGGCGGCACGCTTCACCAGGGCCGCCAGCGTCTGCGCCGGCATGGAGCAGTTCCCGGTGAAGAACAGCCGCTGGCCCGACTCGATGTGCGACACGGCTTCGTCGGCGCCGACGACCTTGCGCCGGTACTCGTCCATCCAGCTCACAACGTCACCTCGTGCACGCCCAGGTGCGCGGCGAGCGCCGCGTTCACGACGTGGCCTCCGTGCGTCGCGATGCCCTGCTTGAGGGCGGGCATGCTCGCGAGCGCATCGTTCAGGCCGGCGCGCGCGACCTCCCACATGAACGGCCACATCGCGTTGTTGAAGGCGTGCGTCGCGGTCCGGGCCACGACCGAGGTCATGTTCGGCACGCAGTAATGGATCATGCCTTCTTCGACAAACGTCGGATCGCGATGCGTGGTGGGCCGGCTCGTCTCGACACACCCGCCCTGGTCGATCGCGATGTCGAGGATGACGGAGCGCGGCTTCATCGACGCCACCATCTCGCGCGTGACCACGATGGGCGTCCGCGTGCCGGGCACGAGGACGGCGCCGACGAGCACGTCCGCGAACCGCACCGCCTTCCGGATGTTGAACGGGTGCGACACCATCATGATCGGCCGCCGGCCGCCGGCGCACGCCTCGTCGATGTGCTGGAGGCGGCTGAGATCGCGGTCCAGCAGGTACACCGTCGCGCCGATGCCGAGGAACGAATGCGCCGCCGCGGCACCGAGCGTCCCGCCGCCGATGATGACCACTTCGGCCGGCGGCACCCCGGGCACGCCGCCGAGCAGGATCCCCTTGCCGCCGTGATCGTTCTGGAGCAGCCGGGCGGCCACCTGCGGCACCATCCGGCCGGCCACCTGGCTGAGCGGCGTCAGCACGGGCAGCGCGCCGTCGTGCTGGATGGTCTCGTACGCGATGGCGGTGATGCGCTTCGCGAGGAGCGCCTCGACGACCGCCCGTCCGCGCGCGGCCAGGTGCAGGAAGCCTGCGATGATCGCGCCGGGCTGCAACCAGGCGGCTTCGTCCTCGGTGACCGGGCCGACACGGAACACGAGGTCGGCTCGGCCGTGCGCCTCTTCGGGCGAGTAGACGATGCGGCCGCCGGCCCGTTCGTAGTCGACGCTGGAAAAGCCCGCGCCCCGGCCTGCGTCGCTCTCCACCGAGCAGACATGCCCGGCGGCGGTCAGCAGCTCGACGCCGGCCGGCGTCAGGCCGACGCGGTGTTCGTCCACGTGCCGCTCGCGCGGAACGCCGATGTGCATGCAGCCTCCTTGGTGCGGGAATTCGCGAGACGCCCGGAATCGGAACCCGGCGAACCGGGGGCTTGCTATTATACTGGGGACCAGTGCGCGGGGAATCGACTTATAATCGGGCAACCAGCCTGCTGCGCAAGCCCTGCCATAACGGATTGTCAAGTTCGGAGCAGACGCCATGAGGTTTGTGCCGACTCGCGCGCTCGTCTTTCTTGTCACGTCCTTCGCCGTGTTGACGCTCGCCCCGATCCACGGCCGGCAGGCGGCGTCGAAGCAGAAGCCGGCGCAGCCGACCTTCCGCGTGCAGGTCGAGTACGTCGAAGTCGATGCGGTCGTCCGCGACAAGGCCGGCCAGTTCATCGCGGATTTGAAGAAGGACGAGTTCGAAGTTCTCGAGGGCGGCAAGCGCCAGGACATCAGCAACCTGCAGCTCATCGACGTGCCGGTGGAGACGCAGCCGGCGCCCGCGGTGCTGGCGGGGCGCCGGTTCGAGCCCGACGTCGTGTCGAACGCGCAGACGCCGGGGCGCGTCTACCTGATCGTGCTCGACGACCTGCACATCAACCCGGCGCGCTCGGTGGGCGCGCGGAAGCTGGCCCGCCAGTTCATCGAGACCAACGTCGCGCCGAATGACCTGGCGGCGGTCATCACGACGTCTGGCAACCGCAAGTCGTCACAGGAGTTCACGGGGAACCGCCGCCTGCTGTTCGAGGCGGTGGACAAGTGCGTCGGCCGCAAGATCATGTCGCCCGGATTGGCCGACGACAATGCCGTCCTGGGGATGGCCACGGGCAAAGCCGACGAGCAACAGCGGATCTTCAATGCCCGCACGACGCTGGACGCGCTGGCCTACCTGGCGGCGTACGCCGGCACCATCCACAGCCGGCGCAAGTCGATCGTGCTGGTGGGCGAGGGCGTGGACTACGACCTCGGCAAGCAGGACATTACGAGCGGCCCCACCACCACGCCCGCAGACGGCCAGGCCGTGCGGCCGGTCGGTGATCTCGCGGACAACGGCGTGCCGCGGCGCGAGCTGCGCGATCGGCTGAACGACTTCGTGGTGGCCGCCAACCGCGGCGACGTCACGCTTTACGCACTCGATCCGTCGGTCTTCACCCAGGGGGGCGACGACTTCATCGACATCGCCTCGGCGATGCCTGGCGACTTCGACCAGTACGGGCAGGAAATCGTCAAGAGCGCCAGGCTGCAGGACGACGTGATGGCCGCGCAGGACAACCTGCGGACGATGGCCGCCCAGACCGGCGGCTTCGCGGTGACCGGGTCGCTCAAGGCCGCGCAGAACGCCTTCGAGCGCATCCGCAACGAGAACAGCCACTACTACATCCTGGGTTACTACCCCAGCAACGATAAGCTCGACGGCAAATTTCGGAAGATCGAGGTGCGGGTGAAACGGGCCGGCACGCAGGTGCAGGCGCGCAAGGGTTACCAGGCGCCCAAGGCCGGCAAGGCGGCCGAAGCGGCCGTGGTCGAGACCAAGGAGGGCACCTCTCCTGAACTGCGCGATGCGCTGGCGTCGGTGCTACCCGCCGCCGAGCTGCCGATCAGCGTGGTGGCGACGCCGTTCCGCGGCGCGGCGGGGAACGGGTCGGTGCTCGTCATGCTGCAGACGCCGCCGGGCGCGGTGCAATTCGTCGAGAAGAGCGACCGGGTGGAAGGCAACCTGGAGCTGTCGTTCGTGGCGATCGACGACACGGGCAAGACCCGCGGCGGCGAGCACCTGGAAGTGGCCATGCCGCTCAAGCGCGACATGCAGGCCATCGTGAACCGGACGGGGCTGCTGATCCAGTCGCGCGTGTCGCTGCCGCCGGGCCGCTACGTGCTTCGTGTCGGCGCGCGCGACACCAGCAACGACCGCGTGGGATCGGTCCACTGCGATGTCGAGGTGCCCGATTACGCGAAGACGCCGGTGTCGATGAGCGGCCTGGTGGTGTCGTCCGAGCAGACGATGCTGGCGAACCCGCGGCCGGACAAGGTCCTGACGACCATGCTGCCTGGGTCGCCGTCGGTGATGCGCAATTTCGGCCAGACCGATCAAATGGGCGTGCTCGCCGAGATCTACGACACGAAGCTGGCCATCCCGCACGACATCGACATCGTCACGACCATCGTCGGCGAAGACGGGCAGGAACGGTACCGGCACGAGGACAAGCGATCGACCGGGGAGCTGCAGGGGGCGGATGGCGGATTCGGGTACTTGTTGAAGGTGCCGCTCGCGAGCGTGCCGCCCGGGTCCTACATGCTGCGCGTCGAGGCGCGTTCGCGCCTGGACATCGACCATCCCGCGGCGCGGGAGACGATGCTGCGGGTGGTCGGGAAGTCCTAGGCCTTTTCGTCCCGGTCGGCCGCCGGCACTCGCGGGGTGGGCCGGTCTTTCTTCAGTCGACCGGCCTCCCGCAGGGCCTCGCGCAGCAGGTATTCGATCTGGCCGTTGAGGCTGCGCAGTTCGTCGTTCGCCCACGCCTGCAGCGCCTCGAACAGGGCCGGATCCACGCGCAGCAGAAACGCTTTTCGTTCCGCCACGGCCTATTGATACAGCGTGCCGGTGTTGAGCACCGGCTGCGCGCCGCGTTCGCCGCACAGGACCACGAGCAGGTTGCTGACCATCGCCGCCCGTCGCTCCTCGTCCAGGTGCACGATCTCCTTGCTCGACAGCAGGTCGAGCGCCATCTCCACCATCCCGACCGCGCCTTCCACGATGCGCTGCCGCGCCGCGATGATCGCGCCCGCCTGCTGCCGCTGCAGCATGGCGCCCGCGATCTCCGGCGCATAGGCCAGGTGGCTGATTCGCGCCTCGATGACCTCCACGCCCGCCTTCGCGAGCCGGTCCTGGATCTCCGTCTTCATGTGTTCGGCAATGGCGGCCGTCTGGCCGCGAAGCGACATCACCTGCTCGTCGTGCGAATCGTACGGATAGCTGGTGGCAAGGTTGCGCACCGCGGCCTCGCTCTGGATGTGGACGTAGTTCTCGAAGTTGTCCACCTCGAACAGGGCTTCGGCGGTATCGACGACGCGCCAGACGACGACGGCGGCGATTTCGATCGGGTTGCCGTCCTTGTCGTTGACCTTCAAGTGCTGGCTCTCGAAGTTGCGCACGCGCAGCGAGATGGCCTTGCGGCTGTAGAACGGGTTCGTCCAGTGCAGGCCCGCGGCTTTGACCGTGCCCTTGTAGGTGCCGAACAGCTGCAGCACCTTGGCCCCGTTCGGATTCACCATGAAGAATCCACCCAGGCTGATCGCGTCGGCGACGCAGACCGCGATGGAGGCAATCAGGAGAGCGATCGCGCCGGCGGACGCAGGCTCGTCGCGGGTGTCGAGCGCCGTCGAGGCGAAAATGATGCCCAGCACGCTGGCGACGAACAGCACCACGACGATGACGAGCATCAGGAGCCCAGGAACGGTGGAGCGTTCGGTTTCGCGAATCATCGACCATCACCTCCGGGGGCAGTGATGGCACAATGATATCACATAGATATAACCACTCTCAAAGAGGCTTCCGGAAAAAGACGATTACAATTTCGAAATTCAGACCGACTCAGTTCGCACGCTCCCACGACGGAAAAGCCTGAAAACAGACAACTTAGCCCGAACTTCTCCGCCGAAATGGGGTCTGACCCCAAGATCATGCCCTCCGTTGACGCAAACGCTTGGAATGGAAGACCTTGGCGAGATCCAGAACCCGAAATGGGGTCTGACCCCATTTCCGAGGCGGGATTCAGGACTTCTTCGTCAGGCGGGCCAGGGCGGCGAGTTCCTTCAGGTACTCCCGCAGCGGCCGCGCCGGCGTTCCCCAGAACACGACACGCTTGCCGCGCAGCACCTTGCCCGACAACACGCCGCTCTGCCCGCCGAGAATCGCGCCCTCGCCGACACGCGCGTGATCGCCGATGCCCACCTGCCCGCCCATCATCACGTTGTCCTCGATGACGCTGCTCCCGGCAATGCCGGCCTGGGCGGCCATCACGACGTTCCGGCCGACGTGCACGTTGTGGCCGATGTGCACGAGATTGTCGAACTTGGTGCCGTCCTCCACGATGGTCGCGCCGAGCGCGCCGCGATCGATGGTGACGTTGGCCCCAATCTCGACGTCCGCGCCGATCTCCAGCCACCCCACCTGCGGGAACTTCTCGTACCGTCCCGTCGTCTCGTCGCGCACGAACCCGAAGCCGTCGCTGCCGAGCACCGCGCCCGCGTGCACGATGACGCGATCGCCGATCTTCGTGCCCGGGTAGATGACAACGTTCGCCTTGATGTCGCAGTCGGCGCCGACGTGGGCATCGTGGCCGATGACGGCGCCGGGGCCGACCTGCGTGCGGGCGCCGACCCGCGCGCCGGCCTCGATGCTGACGCGTTCGCCAATCGCCACCTCCGGCCCGAGCATCGCGGACGCGTGGACCGTGGACGTTGGATGCACGCCAGGCGCCCGTCGGGGCGTGGGACAGATGCACGCGGCAGCGCGGACGAAGCCGAGCTTGGGCTGCGCGCAGACGAGCACGGTCTTGCTGGTGCCGCACGCCGCCGCGAATTCGCCGGCGATGATTGCGCCGGCCCGCGACGCGAGCGCGGCCGCCAGATCCTTCTCGCGCTCGACGAACACGAGGTCGCTGTCGGTGGCCGACGCGATCTCCGCGACTCCGGAGATCGACCGCGTGAGGTCGCCACTCACGACGCGGGCCCCGGCAATTCGCGCCAACGCCTCGATGGACAGTGGCATAGGTCGCTCTCGCTGTCGTCCGATGTCCGATGCCCGATGCCCGACGCGCCGGTCTGACAAGGGTGCCCGCCTTCGCCGTGCTCCGGCGTGTCCTCGCCGTAACGCGCCGGCGTGATGGCTGCGCGCGGAGGCGGGAAGCCTCGCTCTACCAACCTGGCCAGGCTGAAACCTCGCCTGACCAGCGGCGGGTAGCCTCGGACTGCGGACTGCGGACTCCGGACTATCGTTTCTCTTTCTTCTGCGCCTCTTCAATCCGGGCCCACGTGTCGCGCAACGTGACGGTCCGATTGAACACAAGCCGGTCGGCGGACGAATCGGGATCGACCGCGAAGTAGCCGAGCCGCTCGAACTGGACACGATCGCCGGCGGCGGCCGCCGCCAGGCTCGGTTCGACACGACAGCCGGAGAGCACGTCCAGCGAAGCCGGGTTGAGGAACTCCTTGTAATCGCGGCCGCTCTTGTCGTCGGCCGGGTTCGGCACCGTGAACAGCCGATCGTAGAGGCGCACTTCCGCGTCGAGCGCGTGGTCGGCCGCCACCCAGTGAATCGTCCCCTTCACCTTGCGGCCATCTGGCGCGGAGCCCGCCCGCGTGGCGGGATCGTAGGTGCACCGCAGCTCGGTGATGCAACCCGCGGCATCCTTCACGGCGCCCGTGCACGTGATGAAGTAGGTGCCGCGCAGCCGCACTTCGCGCCCGGGCGCGAGGCGGTGGAACTTCGGTGGCGGCTGCTCGCGGAAATCGTCCTGCTCGATGTAGAGGACGCGCGAGAACGGGACCTTCCGCGTCCCGGACGAGGGGTCCTCCGGGTTGTTCGCGAGCTCGACCTGTTCCACCTGCCCTTCCGGGTAGTTCTCGATCACGACGCGCAGCGGACGCAGGACGGCGAGGACGCGCGGCGCCCGCCGGTTCAGATCCTCCCGCACCGCGTCTTCGAGCAGCGCCACGTCCACCAGGTTCTCGCGCTTGGCCACGCCGATCCGCGCCGCGAAGGTCCGGATCGACTCGGGGGTGAAGCCGCGACGCCGCAGCCCCACGAGCGTCGGCATGCGCGGGTCGTCCCACCCCGAGACGTCGCCGCGCTGCACCAGTTCGAGCAGCTTGCGCTTGCTCATCACGGTGTAGGTGAGGTTCAGCCGCGCGAACTCGATCTGGCGCGGCCGACTCGGCACCGGGCAATTCTCGATGACCCAGTCGTAGAGGGGGCGGTGATCCTCGAACTCGAGCGTGCAGAGCGAGTGGGTGATCCCCTCGAGCGCGTCGGAGATCGCGTGGGTGTTGTCGTACATCGGGTAAATGCACCACGTGTCGCCCGTACGGTGGTGCGTCGCATGACGGATGCGATAAAGGACCGGGTCGCGCAGGTTGAAGTTCGGCGACGCCATGTCGATCTTCGCCCGCAGCACCTTTTCGCCGTCCGCGAACTCACCCGCCTTCATCCGCGCGAACAGGTCGAGGTTCTCCTCGACCGGACGGTTGCGCCACGGGCTCTCGCGCCCGGGCTCGGTCAGCGTGCCGCGGTGTTCGCGGATCTGGTCGGCCGACTGGTCGTCGACGTATGCCTTGCCGTCCGTGATCAGCTGGACGGTGTACTCGTAGATCGTGTCGAAGTAATCGGAGGCGTGGAAGAGGCGATCGCCCCAGTCGAAGCCGAGCCAGCGGACACTGTCGATGATGGAATCGACGTACTCGACGTCTTCCTTGGCCGGGTTGGTGTCGTCGAAGCGCAGGTTGCAGGTGCCGCCGAACTCCTGCGCGACGCCGAAATTCAGGCAGATCGACTTCGCATGCCCGATGTGCAGGTAGCCGTTCGGCTCGGGCGGGAAGCGCGTGGCGACGCGGCCGCCGTGCTTGCCGCTGCCGACGTCCTCGGCGACGATTTCGCGGATGAAGTCGAGCGGCGGCGCGGTGTCCGGCACCGGGCCGGGCCCGTCGGGGTGCAGAGGTTCAGATGCGGTCGTTTTCATGCTGGATACAAGGAATGCAGAACAGTCTAGGGTACGCCAGAAGAAAGGGTACCAGCAAGTCGTACCCGCGTCCCCAATTGAGTCGAGCGGCACGACGGGCCGCAGGGAGGCGATTCCGGCCGGTTCGCTAATTTCTGTCCAGCGTGGCCTGCATCATGACCCACGCCTGGGGATCGAGCGTCACGCTCACCGGCTCGCTGTCGATCGGAAACGTGAACACCTGGTGCTGCTCGGTGAGCTGCATGACGTGGATGTGCTGCACCGGCAGCGGCGGCGGCGGTGCGCCACCGGCCCCGGCGCGACCGGCCGGTTGCGGCGTCTCCATCACCGTGATGCTCACTTCAACGGGCATCCGATAGAGGCCGGTGGTCTGGGTTTGATCGAGCGTCACCTGCAGCTGTCTGGCTGCGGCGTCGTAATGCCAGCGTCCCTTCACCTGCAGGACGCCGCCCCGGTTCAGCAGTTCGTGGAAGAGCCACGCGAGATCCCTGCCCTCGGCCGGACAGCGGTCACCCGCCTTCGCGCACGCCTCTTCGAAGGCATGCCGCAGGTCGTCGGTCGTGGCGTTGCCGTTCTGGAAGCGGCTGTAGTACAGGCGGATGCCGTCCCAGAAGGTGCTGGTGCCGATCACGCCTCGAATGTTGTGCAGTACCTGCGCTCCGCCCTGATAGATCTGGGCGTTGTTGGCGATCACCTTGCTGAGGTCCGCCAGGTTGTCGTGCACGATCGTCGAACCGGGATTGGCCAGCGCGTAGCGAATCGCCTGCTCCTTGCTGCGTTTGACGCCGTCCAGGAAGGCGTCGTGGCCGTCCTGGAATTCCTGGTAGAGCAACGCGAAATAAGTGGCGAAGCCCTCGCTCAGCCACACGTCGTCCCAGTCCAGTTCCGCCGCCGAATCGCCGAACCATTGATGCGCCATCTCGTGGGCGATCAGCTGGCGGCCGGGCCCCGTCGCGCCGTAGCCGTAGAAGATGGCCGAAGCCAGCTCCATGCCGCCGCCGATGCCGTTGGCCTCCACCTGGGCCAGCTTCTCGTACGAGTAGGGACCGATGCGATCGATGAAGAACTCCAGGATCGGCTGCGTGAAGGCGCGGAAGTTCCTGAAGCTGACATCCTTCTCCTGCGGATAGACCCAGGACGAAAGCGGAATGCCGCGATACTCCCCGAAGTGATCCACGGCAAACGGGGCCACCCCCATCGCCATCAGGCACGGGCAGACGGGGCTGGCCTCCTTCCAGACGGTGCGCCGCAAATCGCCGGGCAGATCGGTCTGCTCCACCAGGCTCCCGTTTGAGATCACCTGGTAATGGCGCGGCGCCGTCACCATCGTCACCACGGGCGATTTCATGGACGGGTGGTCGACCACCGCCAGGTAGTTGCGAGCCTTGTGGGGCCAGGGGTTGGAGAAGAACTCCCGGTCCCCGTACTTGTTGTCGGCGATCAGAATGCCAGTGGCGGGAACGCCGTGGTAGCTGATCGTGAACGCGTAGCGGTCGCCGGGCCGGAAGGCGCGCGGCAAGGTGACGTGTACGCGATCGTTCTCGTGTTGAAACGCGAGGGGCTGCCCGCCGGAGGTCACGCCGGTCACCATCATGCCCTTGCCGCCGGACGGTGCGGCGGTATTGCCACCGCGGCCTCCCGACGGTTCCGCGCAGGGGTCGATAATCCCGGCGGCCATCTGAGGGCTGCGTGCCTGGGCGTTGAACTTGCACAGGTCGAGCTCGACGCTGGTGATGCCCGCGGCGAGAAACTGCACCTCCACCGTGTCCTGGACGACGAATTCGCTGTTCGCGTCGTTCACGGTGATGTCGAAGGTGTAGTTCGTGATCTTGATCCCGGGTTGGCGGGGATACGTGTCGGCCATAACCCGAGCCGCGATCGCCAACCAGCCCACCAGCAAGGCCACCGTCATCCTGCTCGCGAATCCGGTACGTCGGATCTTCATCTGTCGTTCCCTTCGTCGGAGTCCGAATGAACGTTCGCGCTTCGAAGAAACACCTGTGGGCAATCTCACGCAATTCCCACCCGATTTTCAAGCAATTTCTGGCGTTGACCGGATGGGTCGGAAGCTCTGCGCCCGTGCGGAACAACTCATCCGCGGCAGGCCGTGGACAGCCTGAACATCGTCCCGAATCCCGCGGCTCCGCCCTGATTCGTGGTGCCGTAAAGGAACCGCCATCCGCGTCTGCACCCACGCGAAAAGGGCGGCAGCAGCGGTCGATCTACGACGAAAGGCGTCGGCGAGGCGGCAATTGGTGGTCGCAGGGGAGCCCAGAACGAACCCGGCTCGGACCGAGATCCGTGGAGCCGGGCGAATGAGAAGCGGACAGAATTCGAGGGTCAGGGCTGGCGCGCTGCGGAAGCAACCGGGCTCTGGCTGGATTGTCCTAATATTGTTAGCATATCTCATATCTTGCGTCATGAAGATTGCCACCTGGAACGTGAACGGCATCCGCGCGCGCCAGGCCGAGGTGCAGACCTGGGTGGAACGCGACCGGCCCGACATCGTCTGCCTGCAGGAGATCAAGGCCGCCTCGGACCAGGTGCCCGCCGCGCTGTGCGAGATGGAGGGGTACTGGTGTTACTGGCACGGCGCGAAAGGGTACTCGGGTGTCGCGCTGCACCTGCGCCGCGACACGTTCCCCGATCGCCCGGATTTCTCGCACCCGCCGTTCGACTTCGAGCACCGCATCGTCGTCGTCTCGCGCGGCGACCTGGTGGTGGCCTCGGTGTACGTGCCGAATGGCGGCAAGGACTTCCCCGCGAAGATGCAGTTCCTCCAGGCGATGGAAGACTACGTCGGCACGCTGTGCGCGGAGGGCCGGAGAGTCGTCCTCTGCGGCGATTTGAACGTGGCGCGCGCCGACATGGACGTGCATCCGAAAGAGCGGAAGCCGGGCATCATCGGACAACGGCCCGACGAGCGCGCGCAGTTCGAGCGCATCCTGGCGCGCGGACTCGTGGACCTGGGTCGGAGCCTCGCGCCAGACAACGATCAGATGTTCACCTGGTGGGCGCCCTGGCGCAACATGCGGCAGCGCAACATCGGGTGGCGCCTCGACTACGTGCTCGCGAGCCGCGACATGGCGGAGCGCGTCACGGCCTGCCCCGTGCTCGCCGATGTCGGGACGAGCGATCATGCCCCGGTGATGGCCACGTTCGACCCGCCTTCGCGCTGACGCGCTTCGGCGGGCAAGCCCGCTGCCCGACCCGCCCTACTCGCCCCATCTGCCCTACCCGCCATCCCTGCCACCGAGCAGCCGGTATTTGCGGAGCAGTTCGTAGAGCACCACGCCCCCGGCCGTGGCGACATTGAGCGAGTGCTTCGAACCGAGCATGGGTATGCGGATGCGGGCGTCGCACGTGTCGAGGATCTTCGGTGGCAGGCCGTCCACTTCGTGCCCGAAGACGACGCAGACCGGGAAGGCCGGACGCCACTCGAACAAATCCACCGCTTGCAGGCTGGTCTCGATGGCCGCAATCTCGTAGCCACGGGACGTCAGCGCGCGGATGATCTCAACCGCCTCGCTCTCGCCCTGCCAGGCGACCGAGGCCTCGGCACCGAGCGCGGTCTTGGCGACCATTGCGTGCGGCGGCCGCGCGGTGAACCCGCACAGGTATAGCTTCTCCGCCCGGACGCCGTCGGCCGTCCGAAAAAACGCGCCGACGTTGTAGGCGCTGCGCACGTTGTCGAGCACCACCGCGACAGGCAGCGTGCGGATCGGATCGTAGGACGCCGCCAGATCGGTAACACGATACGGCACGCGTTCGGGCTTCTCCTGGATGGCGGGGCCCCCACCTGCCCCACCGAGCATCCGGACGAGGTCTTCGAGCGATCGCACGCGGGGACAGTCGACGTCCCCATAGAGATCCGCGGCGTCGAACAGCACCGCCGAGAGCCCCGCGGCCCGAGCGCCGACGACGTCCACGTGATAGAGATCCCCGACGTGAAGGGTGCGCTCGGCGCGTGCGCCGCAGCGCGACAAGGCGATCTCGAACAGCCGCGGATCGGGCTTCTCGACGCCCTCGTGGAACGAATCGATCAGGCAGTCGAAGTACTTCGCGAGGCCCAGGCGCTCGAACACCACGCCCAACCGGCCGTTCGCGTTCGACACAACCGCCAGGCGCAGTCCGAGCCGTCGGAGGTCACGCAGCCGCGCCTCGACCGTCTCGGGCACGCATTCCCACAGATTCAGCGCCTGGTGATACTGGTAGAGCTCGCCTACGGCCGCAGCGGTGGCGTCGCTCGACGGGACGCCGATCCGTTCGAAGATCAAGTCGAAGTATCGCCAGCCGCGCTGCTTGTCATCGGTCGTCGAGATGATGTCGGCGACGTCGATCTGGCGCTTGACGTGCGGCTCGGCTGCGGCCAGCGCGTGCGCATCGGCGCGGACGCCGTGACGCGCCAGCACCTCGCTCACCCGCGCCCAGTTCGGAAACACCAGGACGCCGCCCGCGTCGAGGAACAGTGTGTCGATGGGCATGGTCTCTGGTCCCTGGTCCCTGGTCCTTGGTCCTTGGTCCTTGGTGCGACTAGCCGATCACCTGGCCTGTCCGATCGCCTGATCGATGAACGCCTGGATGGCGGCTGCGGGCCTGGCTCCGACCGTGCGCGCCACTTCCCGTCCGCCGCTCATCAACGCCATGGTCGGAATCGACTGAATGCGCTGCCGCGCCGCGACGTCCGGGAGCGCCTCGGTGTTCACCTTGACAACGATGAGGCGGCCCTTGTGCGCGGCGGCGATCTTCTTCAGCTCGGGCGCGACCATGCGACACGGACCGCACCACGGCGCCCAGTAGTCGACGACGAGGGGCAGCGAAGACGAGGAGACGAGCGCGTCGAACAACGCGGCCGTCGGAACGTCGATCGGTTCGGACGGCGGAGCGATGTCGGCCTTGCAGCGCGGGCAGCGGACGGTTTCACCCAGCCGCGCGAACGAGCTGCGAACCTTCTGACCGCACTTCGAACACGGGGCGATCACACCTTTGTCGTCCAGGGAGGGGCCTGCCATACCATCATTGTACGCTGGCGTGTTTGCCTGGCGCGGCACGGGAGCGCGCGGGAGCACGACAGGCCGGCCGGACCGGAGCGCGGAGAAGCCACTGCTGGGGCTGAGAGCAGGACTGAAGTCCTGCTCCACAGAACATGGATCCCGCCGGCGACACGTCCTAGTACACGAATTCGCGGATGTCGTAGGTCGCCATTTGCGGCGCGGGACGGGCAAACGCGAGCCGGCTCCGGATAGCCTGGCGCTGCGCGAGGCGTTCGCCGGCGTCGAGCCCGCGAATGCCCGCGTCCCCGGCGGCCTTCAGATAGGGACTGCCCGGGAGATCGACGAGGTCGCTGAAGTAGACGAGATCGCCGGCGCCGAGGTGCATGGCGTTAATCGCCTCGGCGGTCTCCATCATATGCGCGTCCGCGAAGCGATCGCCGCCCAGGCCCACCATCGCGATCACGCCGACTTTCACGCCGCAAGACTTGATGACCTGCACCGTCTCGACCACCTGCTCGCTCGTCGACGGCTTGCCGACCAGCGCCAGCAGTGGGTCGTGGCCCGATTCAAGGCCGATATACACGCGACGCAGGCCCCGCGCGGCAAGCGCGGCGTAATCGTCCGCACTCTTCATCACTCCGGTGAAGCCGTCGAGAAACGCGTGCACCGGCCGCCCGGGGAATTCTCGCGCGAGGACGTCAACGATCGGCACGAGGCCCGGCATAGGAACGGCCAGCGCGTTGGCGGATCCGAGGAACACCGTGCGGTCGCGCAACCGCAGCGAATCGCCGAGATACTCGCGCACGGCCGCGACGTGATCTTCAAACTGCCGGACGCTCTTGACACGGTACGGTTCGCGATGGAACTGGCAGAACGTGCACGAACGGAACGAGCAGCCCTCGGTCGCCTGCAGCACGAGGGCCAGGTACTCGTCCGGAGGCAGGATGCCGATCGGCCGATACACCCGGTCGAAGCGGATGGCATCGTCAGCGGCCACGCGGCTGTCGAACCGGGCAACCTTCTCGAGCGCGACGACGACATCGTGGGCGAGCGCGCCGGCCTGCAACAGCTCACGGGCCAGTGCCGCCCCGCGATCCACGATCGCAGCGGCGTGTTCGTCGCTTGCCCACTCGTGCTGGCGTACGCCGTTCACCCGCCGCTTCACGAGCACGCGCCCGTTCAGCCCGCGCCGATATGTTGCTTCCCCTTCGACAACGCTGTACAGCCGGCCGCCCGAATCCCAGGCGACCACGAACTCGTCGTCGCGGCTGACGGTGATGGCGCGGTCCGTCAGGCTGACGGTGACGGGCACCGCGCCGAGCGTTGTCCGGATCACCATGGCCGCAGAGTATCACCACACCCGCCTTCGCCCTGTCATCGGTCTGGCTTCGGCTCGGCGAGGGCTCCATTTGCACTCCGCGTCTCTCACCGCGCGCTCCGGAACAGCACGTCGCACATTGCACTTTGCACGCAGCGGACCGGTCCCGCGCGAGCCGGGCCACCGCTCGAGCCCAGTCCCCGGCAAACCTGCGACGTCGGCTCATCGATCGGCGAACGGCGCGGGGTGGTGACTTCGGTGTCGCCCCCATCCCCACGCCATGGTGCCCGGTGGCCTCCGCCGCAGGTTTCGACGCCTGCCGCTTGCCCTGACTCTACGGCTCTCGCCGGTGGCCCGGTTCGCACGGGACCGCGGGCTCCGGGACGTCGCACTTCGCACCTCGACGGCGCACTCCGCATTTCGCACGTCGCACCCTGCACGTCGCACACCGCACCCCGCACCTGCCCCGCCTGCCCCCATTTGCATCCTCGCCACCGGTCGTGGTATTTCCTGTTCGGGCCCCCGCCATTCAAAAGGTGACGCATGGATTCGAGAGGGCTCCGCAGGAAGGCCGTTCTCGCGCTCGTGGCGGTGGCGAGCATCGGCGTACTGGCGGCGCAGCAGGCATCCGCGCCGGTCGCAAACGACCAGCATCTGCTCGCCGCGATGCACGCGATTTCGAGCGTGACGCTGTTCGATTACGTGAAGGAGCTGGCGTCGCCCAAATACCAGGGGCGCCTCACCGGCACGCCGGGGTTCGAGGCCGCCGCAAAGTGGGCCGAGCAGTTGCTGAAGGACTGGAAGGTGAGGCCGGCCGGCGACAACGGCGCCTACGAGCAGCACTTCCCGAATCCCTACACGCTCGTGCTTCCCGGCGAACGGCTGAGCCTTCGCATCCCGGTCGCGCCCGACGAGTTCATCGAACGCCCGTACGTCTACGACGACGAGTACTTTCCCGGATCGACGTCGGATTCGGGCACGGTCACTTCCGATGTCGTCTATGTCGGGTACGGCATCACGGCGCCCGAACTCGGCTACGACGAGTACCAGGGCCTGGATGTGAAGGGCAAGCTGGTGCTGGTGGAACCGGAAGTCCCTGTGCAGCCGGAGACCAACGGGGATGAATTCGCGAAGTGGCGACCCTACTCCTTCCACGATTACAAGGTGCAGAACGCGAGCAGGCACGGCGCCGCCGGGATGGTCTACGACTATCACATCGCCAACCCGAACTGCGTCTTCGTCAGGAACTTCCTGCTCAGCTACGTCGGCACCACCGTCGCCGACGACCTGTTCGCGGGCACCGGGAGGAAGCACGACGCCGTCGTGCAGCTGATTCGGCAGACGCGCAAGCCGGCATCGTTCGATCTGAAGAAGACGATGACGATGAAGAACGTCACCGAGCATCATCCCGAGGGCATCGGCGCGAACGTCGTCGGCATCCTCGAGGGCAGCGACCCGGCGCTCAAGAACGAGGTCATCATCATCGGCGCGCACCTCGATCACCTGGGCATGAACGATCAGCTGATGCCCGGCGCCAACGACAACGCGTCGGCCGACGCGGTGCTGCTGGGCGCGGCGCAGGCCCTCGGGCAAAGCGGCGTCCCGCTCAAACGCACCGTCGTCTTCATCCTGTTCGGGGCCGAGGAGCAGGGGGTGAAGGGTTCCGAGTATTACGTCGCGCACCCGGTCACGCCGAACAACCGGGTGAAGGCGATGCTGAACCTGGAGAGCGTCGGGCACGGCGACCGCATCACCGCGAGCGGCGGCGGCGGGAACTTCGCGGACGCGTGGGCGTTCTTCGAGCGCAACAACGCGAAGTACGTCCACCGGCAGATCGGCGTGCGGCCGACGACCAACCTCGGGCGGCCACGGCAGGATGCGGCGCACTTCATGTGGGCGAACATCCCGACCATCAGCTTCGGCGCGTCGGGCGGCCGATCGATTCCCGTGCCGACCTATCACACGACGCACGACACACCGGAGTTCGTCAACCCGGAGATCCTGCAGGATTTGGCGCGACTGGTGTACCTGTCGGTCGTGGAGATGGCAAACGCGCCCGCGACCGTGACGACGCACTAGCCGCGAAACCGGGTCGGGACACGGAACATCTGGGCCCTTCCCCGCGTCTTCCTTCGTAGCGGCCTGCACCGGGCTGCCGCGCGGGGGGAAGTTGCGATGCTCATCAAGGACATCCGGTTCGCGGTCCGCAGCCTGTTGAGGACGCCGGGCTTCAGCGTCGTCGCCATTGTCGTGCTGGCGCTCGGGATCGGCGCCAACACGGCCGTGTTCAGCCTGGTCAACGCGGCGCTGATTCGCCCCTCGCCCGCCGAGCGCGGCGCGACACAGGTCGTCGGCCTTTACAGCCGCGACCGCGCGCACCCGGGCACCTACCGCGACTTCTCCTACCCGGACTACCAGGACATCCGCTCGCGCAACCCCGTGTTCTCCGACCTGGCTGGCATGACGCTGGCGCTCGTCGGGTACAAGGACGCCGACCAGACGCGCCGCGTCTTCACGGCCATCGTCACCGCCAACTACTTCGCCACCTTCGCCGGGCACCTGGAGGTGGGCCGCGACTTCAGCCTCGACGAGGAGAAACCCGGCGCGGGCATTCCCGTCGTCGTCGTGTCATACGAACACTGGAAGGCCCACGGGTTCGATCCGCACATCGTCGGCACGCCGGTGCGCCTCAACTCCCGGCCGTTCACCGTTGTCGGCGTGGCACCGCAGGGCTTCACGGCGGCCGCCTCGATCATTTCGCCCGAATTCTGGCTGCCGACCGGCACCTACGAGATGGTCGTCAACGACATGTTCCGGACGGCGGAGCACCCGCTGCTCGGCGACCGGCTGAACCACAGCCTGATGCTCTTCGGGCGCCTGAAGCCGGGCGTCGACGTGGCGAAGACCGAATCGCTGCTGGCCGGGCTCTCGACCGAGTTGCAGCGGGAGTACCCTGCCGAGAACAAGAACCAGGTGCTGCTGGCGCACGCGCTGACGCGCTTCGGCGTCTCGAGCAACCCGCAGGACGATTCGCAGACGGCCAGCCTCTCGATCCTGCTCATGGCGATGACGGCGATCGTGCTGGCCATCGCGTGCCTGAACCTCGCCAACATGCTGCTGGCGCGCGGGACGAGCCGCCGCAAGGAAATCGCGATTCGGCTGGCGCTCGGCAGCGGCCGCGGCCCGATCGTCCGGCAGCTGCTGGTGGAGGGCTTCCTCCTGTCGCTCGCCGGGGGCGCCGGCGGCCTGCTCATCGCGTTCTGGGCGACGCGGCTGCTCGTGGCGTCGATGGCGCCCGCGATGCAGGGCATGTTCGCGCTGGCGCTCGATCCGGCACCCGATCTTCGCGTGCTCCTGGCGACGCTCGGCTTCAGCGCCCTCAGCACGCTCGTCTTCGGCCTCGGCCCGGCGTGGAAGCTGTCGCGCACCGACGTCGTGCCCGAGTTGAAGGAACAGGGCGGCGAGACCGGCCGCAGGCGCTGGCGCCGCATCAGCCTGCGCAACGCCCTGGTGGTCGGGCAGGTGGCGCTGTCGCTCGGGTTGCTGACGGCGGCAGGCCTGTTCATCCGGGCGGCGGGCAAGGCCGCCTCGGCCGAGCCGGGGTTCAGCCTCGCGCAATCGATCGTCGCGAACGTCGATCCGAGCATGGCCGGGTACGACGAAGCGAAAGGCCGTGAACTCTACCGGCACCTGCTGGAGCGGATGCGCGCGCTGCCCGGCGTCGAGGCGGCAAGCCTCGCCTCGGTCGTCCCCTTCGGCGACATGACGATGGGGCGCCGGGTGGAGAAGGTCGGGACCGAAGGGAACCAGGCGCCTGCGGGACCAGACGACGCCTCGTTCACGATGGGCAATGGCGCTCCGCCCCGCGATCGCGGCAACGCGATTGGCGTCAACTACTATATCGTCGGCGCCGGCTATTTCGAAACGCTCGGCATCAGGATCCTGCGCGGGCGCGGGTTCAACGCGGACGAGGAGCTGAGGGCGACGGCCGCACCGCGCGTGGTCATCGACGAGACGCTCGCGCGGCGGCTGTTCCCGAAGGCGGATCCGCTCGGACAATTCATCCGCATCGTCGACTCCGATGCGCGTGGGACCAGCCCGGGGACGCAGGCCGCGCCGCTCGAGATCATCGGCATCGCACGGCCGATCCGCCACAGCCTGCTCCAGGAGGATGTGCAGCCCCAGGTGTACGTCGCGTTCGGCCAGCACTACCAGGCGAACATGTTCGTGCACCTGCGGGTCAGGCAGCCGGGCGGCGAGCCCGCGGTGCTGCGCCTCGTCCGGCAGGACCTGCGGCTGCTCGATGACCGGCTGCCCGTGCTGTCGTTGCGGACCATGGCCGCACATCGCGACGCCAGCATGAGCCTGTGGATGGTGAAGACCGGCGCGAACCTGTTCAGCGCGATCGGCCTGGCGGCCGTGTTCCTTGCGCTGGTCGGCGTGTACGGCGTGAAGGCATACCTGGTGTCGCGGCGCACGCGCGAAATTGGCATCCGCATGTCGCTCGGGGCCACGCCGCGCGACGTGCTGTGGCTGGTGCTGCGCGAAGGTCTCGTGCTGACGGCCGCCGGCATCGGCGTCGGCCTGGTCCTCGCGGTGGCGGTCGGGCAGGGCGTGCGCAGCCTGCTGTACCAGGTGAGCGCGCTCGATCCGCTCACCTTCGTCGTCGCGCCGCTGCTGCTCGCCGCCGCGATGCTGCTGGCCTGTTACTTCCCGGCCCGGCGCGCGATGAAGGTGGCGCCGCTCCGGGCGCTGCGCAGCGAGTAGGCGCGCCCCTACGCGGGCACGCGCGCTTCGGCAATCTCGAGCCAGGAAAACCAGATCGGGTGACGCGATTTGTACCAGCGCAGCACCTCGAGCAGCTTCTTCTGATGCTCGAGAGAGATCACCTCGGGCGGGATCTTGTCGAAGTGGACGCGGATGTGGTCCGCGTCGTAGAACTCCAGCGCCTCCGCGCACAGCGTCTGCAGCTCGTTGCGGATGCGGCCCGAGTCGGAGATCTTCACCGGCCGGGTTTCGTAGTTCTCGCCGGCCAGGAAGCGGTTGAGCAGGGGGCTGAACACGAGCCGGCTCTGGTCGAACGTCTCCATCAGCCGCAGCGTGAACGCGATCCGCTTGTCGCCCCGCGCCGAGGCGAGCCGCACGGTCGACCGGTACACGCCTGGCGCGAGCTCTTCGACGCCCTCGATCCCCGAATACGGATCCGGTCCCATGTAGCCGGTGAGCGCCAGCACTTCCCACTTGCGCTCCTGGAAGAAGTCGTCGGCGGTGAGCGTGCGCTTCGTCAGGTCGATGCCCGCCGAGCGTCCCTCCATGATCATGCGCCGGTAGTCGTCGCGTGTTGCCGCATTCACCGGCTCGCCGATGACGTCCGCCAGCTTCGCGGCAAACTCCGGGCCGTCGGGATCGAGCGGCATGATGTCCTGCTCGCGTTCGTAGGGCAGCTTGAACTTCGACGTGAACACCGCCAGCGACGCGTCCAGACCGAGCACGGGCGCCAGACTCGCCGCCTGCACCGCTTCGGCCGACGCCGCGTAGCCGTCGATGAAGAACAGGTGCGTCTCACCCGCCGTGTCCTGCCACGCGCGCACCGCGTAGGTGGGCGCATACGTGCCGGACTCGGTGAACGCCTTCAGGCCGGTCGGAAGCGTCCACCCCTCTTCGACGATGTGCGCGCCGAGATCCTGCCACTGCTTCCAGAGGTTGCCGATGCGCGGCAGCCGGCTCTTGCCGCCGAGCGTCCAGACGTGGACGTGGTGCGGCTTGATGCCGGGATAGGTCAGCTGGATGGCCTTCATCACGAGCGCGCGCGGCGTGCGCACCGAGACGAGGATGGCGTGGTCGGCCGCGACGCGGACGACCTCGCGCGGCAGGAGCATGGTGCCGATGTAGCCCTCGTACGGCCGCGCGATGTGCACCGGCTGGTTGAACAGGTGCAGGACCGTCATCGGCCCGTCGATGCAGCCCTTCGCGAAACGCGACGTGTTCTCGAGCGTGTCGATCGCCGCGCCCCAGACCGTGATGCCCGATGCCTGGAGGTCGCGGTAGAACATGTCCCATCCGTACTCGGGATCGTTCAGCAGTCGGACGACGTGCTGGTCGAGCCAGCGCGCGACTTCCGGCCGCGCGTAGACGCGCCCGAAGCCGAGCTGCGGGTTCGCGCCCATCTCGGGCGTCTCGCCCGCCTTCGGCATCAACCCCTCGCCCAGGCACACCATGATGGCGTGGTTCTCGGGCAGCTGCCGCGACAAGTACCACAGGCTCTCGCTCATGGCGTAGGCCGAAATCGCGTCGGCGTCCTTCTTCACCTGGTTGAGCCCGGCCTTGTCGAGCGTGGCACCGGCGCCGAACCGGCCGAACAGCTTCGTGCCCAGCGCGGTGACCGCCGCGGTCATCGCCAGCAGCCGTTCGGTGCGCCCGTCCATGAACGACAACTGATACGTGAATTCCTTGGCCGGCTTGCCCCGCACCCAGTGCACGTCCACGTCCTCCAGCCACAGGTGGAAGCGGCCGAGGATCGGACGGGTGTCGAAAGACCACTGTGCGCGAACGTCGCGCTTGTCCTGCAGGCTCTCGTTCATGGTGATCCTTGTAGTCCGGACGGTAGGGGCACAACATGTTGTGCCCGTACGCCTCAGTGCGCCATGCCGCAGCCACCGGGCGCGCCGGCGTGCGGACACGCCGCGCACGCACCATCGGCCTGTGGCGAGGACGCCGCTTTCGTGGACACCGCAAACACCGACAAGCACTTGTCGAGGTGATCGCTTCCACACGTCGGACAATGAGCCTGCTCACTGCCGCGAATCAGGATTTCGAACTTGGTCCCGCACCCCGTGCACTCGTACTCAAACAATGGCATTCTGGCCCCTTCGACTATCGACCGCCCTTTACCGTTATCCCATCCATCTTCCGCGCCGCCAGATCCGCGTTCAACGCCGGCAGATCGGCCGCGACCAGGCGCTCGAAGCGCGCAATCGCCTCGTCCAGCTGTTTCGCGAGAACCGCCATGCGACGGACCTGCGACTCGGTGGGACGGCCCTCGTAGCCGTTGACGTTGCCGTAGAGCAGACCCAGCTCCTCGCGCAGCTTCTCGTCGGCCGAGATCCCTTCGCCCTGCCTCACCGAGACCAGCGCGGCCCGCTCGTCGTCGAGCGCCGCCGCGAACACGCCGAGGCGGGTCGCCAGCGTGTCGCCGGCCGGTAGTGTGCCAAGCCTCGCGCGCGTCTGATTCCGCACTCCATCCAGGCTCGACACGAGCGACGCAAGACGCTCGACCAGCCCGTAGAGCTTCAGCGCCGTGTCGCGTTGAGCCACGCGGTCGGCGGCCGTGTGCGGCGATCGGGGATCGGGCACCAGGAGGATTTCCGAGGCCAGCATCTCGGTTCCCCGCACGAGCTTCACCGCGTAAGTGCCCTCGAGGACTCGAGGCCCGAGAAGCGAGAACACGCTCGGGATGATCCCGATGCCGGGGGCCATCCTCGGGGCGCGCGAACGCATCGGCCACTCGACGCGGTTGAGGCCGCGGCGCTTGCCACCGGCCAGCGTGGTCACCAAGCCGCCGCTGGCATCGTACACCTCGACGCGCAAGTCACCAAATACGTGGCGTTTCTTCAGGTAGTAGCGCGCCCATGGGTCGCGACGATGAGGTCGTGCTCGCGGGGATGAATCGCCAGATCGCGCACCGCGACGCCGGGCAGCCCCGAGGTGAACTGCGCCCACTGGCGGCCTCCGTCCACGCTCACGAACAGCCCCGACTCCGTGCCGACGAACAGCAGGGCCGGATTGACTGAATCCTCCTTGACGACGTGCGCGTAGCCACGCAGATCCCCGGCAAGGCTGAAGCCTTGCCCTACCGGAGCGTCCGCCGCGGCGGCACGATCAGCCGTGGCGCGGGGCTTCGGCCCTGCCGGGGTCGCAACCCCAAGCCGCTGCCACGTCTTCCCGAAATCCGCGGTCCGGTACACGTAGGTCGTCATGTCGCCGGTCATGTGGCCGTCGAACGTGACGTAGGCGACCGCCTCGTCGAAATGCCCGGGCTCGACGCTCGAGACCCACGTGCGCCTTTGCAGCCCCGGCACGTTGGCGACCACGTTCGTCCACGTGACGCCGCCATCGCGGGTCACCTGCAGGTTGCCATCGTCGGTGCCAACCCAGATGAGGTTCGCGTTCCTGGGCGATTCGGCGATCGCGAAGATCGTGCAGTAGTTCTCGGCGGACGAATTGTCCGGCGTCAGCCCGCCCGACGCGTCCTGCCGCAGATTGGCGGGATCGTTGGTCGTCAGGTCCCCGGAGATCTGCTGCCACGACTCGCCTTTGTCTTTCGATCGGAAGAGCACCTGCGCGCCGTAGTAGATGACGCCCCGGTTCGTGGGACTGAGGTGAATCGGCGTGTTCCAGTTGAAGCGGAACTTCGGATCGCTCTCGCCCGGCGCGGGTCTGATGTCCTTGGTCTCGAGCGTCGAGCGGCGGACCCGGAACAGGTTGCCGCCCTGGTACTCCGCGTAGACCAGGTCCGGATCGGTCGGATCGGGAAACGCCCAGAACCCGTCGCCGCCGGTCAGCGACTGCCAGTGCCGGTTGCCGATGCCGCCCGAGCGGCGCGACGGTCCGTACCAGCTGCTGTTGTCCTGCAGCCCGCCGTACACGTTGTAGGGCCACGCCATGTCGTAGCTGACGTGATAGAACTGCGAGATGGGCAGCGTCCCGACGAAGCGCCAGGCATGCCCTCGGTCATGCGACACGTACACGCCGCCGTCGGTGCCGATCACGAGATCCGCCGGGTGCTTCGGATTGATCCAGATGTCGTGGACGTCGGCGTGGTAGCTGAGGCCGCGCCCGGACACTCCGAGTTGATTGAACGTCCGGCCGCCATCGTCACTGTAGGCGGCGATCGTGCCCATCTTGTAGAGACGATTGGGATCGCCGGGATCGACCACCAGTCGCGAAAAATAGAACGGCCGCTGGGAGACCGTGGACGTGGTGTTCACGACGACCCAGCTCTGGCCACGATCGTCCGACCGATAGAGCCCGCTCGTCTTCGCCTCGACCGTGGCGTACACGGTCGACGGCTTCGATGGTGCGATCGCGATCGCGATGCGCCCCAGCTCACCCTCCGGGAGGCCGTTCCTCATCGGCAGCCAGTGGCTGCCGCCGTCGATCGACTTGAAGAACGCGCTGCGAGGGCCGCCCGACGTGAAGAAGTCGGGACGACGGCGCACCTGCCACATGGCGGCATAGAGAATGGCGGGATCCTGCGGATCGATCGCGAGGTCGGCGCAGCCGGTGTCCGGGGCCACATAGAGGACCCGGTCCCACGACTTCCCGCCGTCGCGCGTCCTGTACACGCCACGTTCCTGGTGATCGTCGAACAAGTGGCCCAGCGCGCAGACAAAGACCGTGTTCCCGTCGTTCGGGTGGACGGCAATGCGCGCGATGCGCTCGGAGTCCTCGAAGCCCACTCTGACCCAGGTGTCGCCCGCATCGGTGGACTTGTAGACGCCATCGCCTGCCGACACGCTGTTGCGCGTCCACGGCTCGCCGGTGCCGACCCAGAGGGTGGCCGGCGCGTGCGGATCGATCGCGATGGCGCCGATCGACTGGTTGTACTTGTCGAAGATCGGCGAGAACTGCACGGCGCCGTCGGCCGACTTCCACAGGCCGCCGCCGGCCGCGCCCGCGTAGATGGTCACCCGATCGCCGGCGACACCGTCAACCGCCGTGACGCGGCCGCCCATCGCGGCGGGACCGATCGATCGCGCCTCGAGGCCGCCGAGCGTCTCCGAGTCGATCCTGACCGCCTGGGCGCGCGCGGCCGAGGCCGCCAGGACGAGGAGGCCGAGAGCGAGGGGCAGGCGGAGAGACATAGAAGTGGACGGAGTGACAGGACGGCTTACGGCTTAAGGCTCAGGGCTCAGGGCCTGCCTCGGCTCAGGGCCTCGAGGCCCCAAAAAGCCGTGAGCCTTAAGCCCTGAGCCTTGAGCCCGTTCTTACTTTGCCGGCGCTGGCATCTTGAACCGGGCGTCGTCGATCGCGACGTTCATTTCGACCTTCTGGACCGCGATCTTCTGCGTGACACCGATTCCCGGCACCCGCGCCTCGATCGCGTGCGGCATCATGACGCCGCTCTCGTCCTTGTAGTCGCCGATCATCGTCTCCGTCTTCATTTCGGTGCCGTTGATGATGCGGGTCGTCTCCATCTTGATCGGCAGGAAGTGTTCGGCGTCGACGTAGGTGTATTGCACGTCGCCGTCCTTGAGCGTGACCTTCAGCTTCCACGCATCGGTCCCTTCCACCGCTTCCTTGCCGAGGAGTTCGACCTTGTGGCCCTTCGCCTTGTAATCCATCAGCGTGCCGTCCATGTCGGACTGCTGCCGCAGATCCTTCATTTCGTCGGAGGTGGCGGGCTCCGCCGCGGCTTTCCCCTGCACCGGCATGAACGACCAGCCGGCCGTGCCGTCGTAGGCCTGGGCATTCTCGATGCCCTGCACCGTGATGGTGACGCGCGTCTTCATCGGGCGCTTGTTCTCGACGACGATGGCCGCGTCGATTCCCGGCGGCGTGATCGTCATCGTGCCGGTCATCCGCATCGTCTGGACCGACTTCATCTTCTCCAGGCCTTGTGCGGCGATCGTCTTCGCGACGATGTCGTCGACGGTCTGCGCGTAGCCGAGACCGGACCCCGACAGGAGCAGACCCAGGGCGAGCGCAAGGCGTCCAAACATGCTTCCTCCAGTTCGCGCTCGACCCGCGAGCGCAGGTCTTTGAAGCATATCTGGCCCGGCCCCGCGGCTCAAGGGAGGAGAGTCCGCCGGCAGGCACGCCCCGTTTTGGCTGGGAAATTGGCGGAAAAAGGCCGGTTCGCGGCGGCGGAACAAGCCCCAGGCCCGACGTGGACACAAGTGAATCCGGCGGCCTAGAGGATGCCCCAGCGCAGGGCCAGGTCGCGCACGTTGAGCAAGGTCAGCACGCGCACGCCGCGCTCGGCAAAGCGCGCCATCACGCCGCGGTCGCGGGAGAAATCGAAGGGCACGCCGGGCAGGAACCCGTTCTTCAGGTGAAGCACCGCGGCCGACCGGCCGAGGCTCGCCTCCGTGCCGCCGACGTTCACGTAGAGCTGAATCGGACGCGTGCCCGACGCCCGCTTGTAGGCGAGCAACCGCAGGGCAACCGCGTCTTCGAAGTCGCTGGGCTCGAGCAGCGGCACGCGCATGGCGACGCTCGCCGCCTTCGCGATCTGCCGGGCCAGCGCGCGTCCATCGGGTTCCAGGTCGAGGGCGCGATCGCCGGCGCCGCCCGCGGTCACGGCAATTGACGCCTGGCGGATCACGCCGGCCCGGACAAGGCGGATCTCCATCTCCGGCCAGGTGAAGCCCGGCTGGTTGGCGCCCCAACTCGAGGCGGTCACCGAAGAGATCGCGAACACGTCCACGCCGATCGACTGGCACGCGATGACGAGCGCGGCGTTGAGGCCGGGGAACGAGCCGGAGAGGCCGGCGACAGCGACGTCGCCGCGGCGCAGACCCGCCTCGTACAGGCGAAGCACCAGCACGCTGGCCCACGCGGGGTTGGTCGCCACGCGTTTCGCCTCGAGATTGCCGAACGTCGAGGTAATCGGCGTCAGCTCGGCACCGACGAGGCTCGACATCGCCCCGCCGCCAGGCGCTTCGCTCGCGACGGCTTCGGCCTCGCGCGCCTGCCCGATCACCTGCGCGGCCCGCTTCATCGCCATCTCCGCGCCGCGAGCCCGGTCTGCGATCTCGCGCGGCACGCGGGCGACGGGCGAGGGCCGCGAAGCCGAGACGCCGAGGGCGACCGCCAGCGCAACGCCGGCCACCAACGTCAGGCCGCCGAGGCGCACGGGCCAGAGGCCGACGCGCGGCCGGAAGGGACCTTCGTTGTCCATCACACCCATCCGCCCGCGGCGAACAACACGAGCCGTACGATCGCGGCGGCAAGCGCGGTGAGGACGAGCGTCGGCCACACGCCCTGGACGAGCGCCTGGTTGGCGATCAGGCCCGGAATGATGAAGCCGATGGCGCGCAGGTCAACCGGCTCGGCGGGCATCGCGCGCAGGACGCGCAGCGCGAGCAGGTTCAGCAGGAACCCGACGAGCACCGTGATGCCAAACCTCCGGCGGCCGTAGAGGACGATGAGGCGAGCGAGGCCGAATCGCACCACCGCCCACGTCAGGAGCGCGACGACGGTGGTCGCCACCAGTCGCCACGGGTGCGAGAGATACAGCGCGAGATACCCGGGAACCACCAGGCCCGCCGAGGCGAGGCCGAAGACCTCGGTCAGCAGCAGGTTCACGGTGATGCCGACGCCGATGGCGGTTTCGAGCATTGGAGCCTCAAGGAATCTGTCCGGAGTCCGGAGTCCGGTGTCCGGTGTCCACGTTCGCGGAAAAGGGGCGAACGAAGCCACGCGTGTTGCCGCAGAAGATGACCATCGGATCGTCGCCGCCGGGCCCGGCATCTGGAATGTCCGACGCCGAGGGTGGAACGTGGAATGCGGACAAGATTGCGCCGGTCGCCGCGGCGAGGCGGCGGCGCGGCACGAACCGGATGTCGATGCCCGGGCACAGTTGCCTCGCGCGCGTCATCAGTGACAGGCTCGGCCGATCCCCGGTCACGACGACCTGCCCGGAGTGTCGGAACACCGTGCTGCACTGGGCGAAGATGCGGAGGCGATCCGATCGATCGGCCCGGTGGTTGTAGATCGTGAGCACAGGACTGAAGTCCTGTGCCACATCCGTCGCCGCTGGTGCCGCATGGTCGGCTGCCGGGCCATCCCTCGAGTCCGGTTCGACATGCCCTGACGTGGAACAGGGCTTCAGCCCTGTTATCAGCAGGTCCAGCGACTCCGGGTCATTGGCGGCCGTCGCGTCGATCCACGCGACCTGGCGCTCGCCAATTGTCGCGACCCCGCGGGTCACCGCACCGGGGTCGGCGGCGGCCTTCTGCATCCCTCGCACGGCAATCGCATCGGCGATGCCCAGCTCGCGCGTGACCGCGAGCGCGATGCGCGCATCCTCCACCCAGATGGGGTCAGGTCTTGATTTGCCACTTTCTTCACGACCTGGCCCCGTGAAGTCGCCCGACGCGGCCACGACGACGAGCCGCGTGCCGAGCGCGGCGCACCGCGAGGCCGCTGCCGTCGCGACGCGCCGATCGCCTGTCACCAGCACGCCGCCGCGCGGGACGCTATTGGCCAGCGACTGCGCAATCTGGTCGAGCGTCCGGCCCATCGCCTCGGTGTGATCGAGGCGCACGTTGGTGATGACGCCGATCGTCGCCCGCAGCATCTCGCGCTCGCTCACCCATTGCAGGTCCGGCTGGACGGCCATGCACTCGGCCACCAGCGCCCGGGCGCCCGCGCGAGCGGCGCGACCGACGAGCCACGCCTGCTCGCGAATGCTGGCCGGTGCCCGGCGGATGACGGGCCGCTCGGAGCCGTCCGGCAGGATGAGCCGCGGGGCGGTGCCCGTGGTCTTCGCGACCGTGGGGATGCCCGCCTCCCGCAGCGCCGCGGCAATCAACCGCGTAACCGTGGACTTGCCGCGGGTCCCGTTCACGTGGATGCGAATGGGCATCGCGCCGCGCGCCCGGCGGACGGCCACCCGCTCGAAAAGTCCGAGCGTCACGAGCAGGACGAGGCAGGCGAAGAGAATCATGAGCCCCTGATTCTGCAGCAGCTTACACCGAAGGCGGCCGGCCGACGTCAGACGGCCCGGGGGCGGCTCCGGCCAACCCTTCGACTCGCTGCGCTCGCTCAGGGCAGGCGACCAACGACCCCGACTAACGACCAACGACCCCGACCAACAACCAACAACCAACAACTAACGACCAACGACTATGGTATTCTCGCCCCCGCACGCCCCTGCCCCCGATCCCGGAGAACGCCATGACAGTCCGCAGCCGCATCTTCACGCTCGGCCTTGCTCTCATTTGCCTGATGGCCGTCGCATCCGCCCAGACCACGCCGAAAGCGCCGGCGCCGGTGCTCATCACCTCGTGCGGCCAGAGCCCTGGCGCCAACGCCATGAACGTGCTGGCGCGCCGCGCCGGCGTGGAATACACGCTCAAGGAGGACGCCGTCGCGAAGGACCTGGCGACGAAGCAGTTCAAGTCGCTCATCGTCGTCACCGGGGCGAGCCTCAAGGGCATGGGCGCCGCCGGCGTGTCGATCGAGGATGAGTTGAAGCGGGTCGAGGCGCTCATCGCCGAAGCGCGCAAGCAGGGCATGACCGTCATAGGCGCGCACATCGAGGGCATGAGCCGGCGGTCGGCGGGTGCGGCGCCCGGCGACAACTCCGACGAGATGTCGATCGACGCCGTCTGCCCGATGGCGAATTTCATGATCGTGCGCAAGGACGGCAACGAGGACGGCCGCTTCACGGCGATTTCGAAGGCGAAGAAGATTCCGCTCGTCCTCTTCGAGAAGAACCTCGACCTGGTCGGCGTGCTCAAGGGCATCTTCGCCAAGTAGGAGGCCGCCCCGTGACCATGTTCACCCAGGCGGCCATCGTCCTGGCGACGATGGTCGTCGTCTACGCCGGCGTGCGGGCGCTGCGCCTGAGCACGGAACTCTCCATGCTGGCCGCGGCCCTGGGCGGCGCCGCCGCGGGCGGCCACTGGTTGCCGTCGCGGCACATTGCCGAGGGCGCCGTCACCTACCTCGACATCAACCTGATCTTCATCACCGCGACGCTCTTCATGAACCTGCTGAAGGAATCGGGGGGCGTCGCCTACGTGGTGCGCGGCATCGTCTCGCGGTTCCATCGCAGCCGGGCGCTGCTGCTGACACTGCTGACGCTGCTGCTGCTCATCCCCGGCGCCCTGACGGGCGCGGGCAGCGTGACGGTGCTCGTCACGGGCAGCATGGTCGCCGTGGTGCTGCACTACATGGGCATCTCGAAGCTGCGCACCGCCGCCATCATCTTCATCATTGCCGGCCTGAGCGCCGCGGCGCCGCCGATCAGCCTGTGGGCCATGATGACCGCGGCCGGCGTGAACATGCCGTACGTCGGCTTCTTCTGGCCGCTGCTCATCCCGTGCGTCGTGGCCGGTCTGCTGACCAGCTTCATTCTCGGATGGAAGGGCACCTCCGCCGACCTGCGGCAGGCGCTGCGCGAGTTGCCCGAGGCCCCGGCCGGCATGCGGTGGTGGAAGGTGGTGCTGCCGTTTACGATCTTCGGCGCGTTCATCTACGTCGGCCGCCAGTGGCCGCATTCGACGCCGATCACGGGCCTGCCGCTGATGTTCGCGGCCGCCGCGATCACGTCGATCCTGGTGTCGCCGGTGCGGCTCGATATCGCGCGCATCTCGCGGGAGACCATCCATCAGCTGCTGCCGCTGGTCGCGACGCTGACCTGCGTGGGCGTGCTCGTGCAGATGATGACGCTGACCGGGGCGCGCGGCCTGCTCGCCGTCGCGGCGGTGACGCTGCCCGTGACGGTGATTTTCGCGACGCTGTTCATCGTGCTGCCCGTCTCGGAAGCGGTGCTGATGTGGGGGGCGGCGCCGGTGCTGGGCGTGCCGCTCGTGCTGCTCTTCAACAAGATGGGGCTGAACCCGATCATCGCGCTGGCCGGCATGAGCGTCATCTGGCCGCTCGGCGATGCGCTGCCGCCCACCGCGATTATCGGCCGGCTGACGGTCGACGTGGTCGGCTACAAGGGCTCGTACGGGCAGTTCCTCAAGACGTGCGCGGTGCCCGCGGTCATCATCATCGTCATGGGCACGCTGATGGTGGTGTACAGCAAGCACCTGGGGTTTCTCACGGGAATTTAAGTAGTGCGGAGTGCGTTGTGCGTTGTGCGAAGTGCGGTGCGAAGTGCGGTGCGAAGTGCGAAGTGCGTCGTACGGAGTGCGCCGTGCGGTGCAAAGTGCGGAGTGCTTGGTGCGGATGACCGGGGCATGACGCAAGTCGCACACCGCACGCACGTCGCACGTCGCACGTCGCACCTCGCACCTCGCACCTCGCACGGTAGGAACGCCATGACCATCGTCACCATCCTCTACCTCGCCCTGGCCGCCTACGCGGCGTTCTTCATGATCTGGAACTTCGCGAAGTCGAAGCAATGGGAAGACGAGGCGCTCTACGCGATCGTCCTCATCCCATTCCTGCTGCGGATCTTCGGGTTGAAGTGAGGCGCGCCGATGGCTCCAACAACCAGTGACATCGTCCGAAGTCCGAAGTCCGAAGTCCGAAGTCGCAATCCCGGAGACGACACGGGACATCGGACATCGGACGTCGGACCTCGGACGACGCGAATCGCCATTGCGCGCAAGTTGATCATCGCATCCGTCGGCCTGGCCCTGTTCATCTCGTCCGGCGTCAGTTTCTACCGCAGCCGGCACCTGCAGGAACCCGTCGTGCTCGGTCCCGGCGTCACCGGCGTCAGGCACCTCGGCGACTACTTCGCGGATCTCAGGGGCGGAGTGAACGACGCCAACATCTACGTCCTCGACGGCAAGGAACCCGGCGCGACGATTCTCGTCCTCGGCGGCTCGCACCCGGAGGAGCCCGCGGGACGGCTGGCGCCGTGGATCCTCGTCGAGAACGCGGTGGTGACGAAGGGGCGCCTGCTCGTGGCCCTCAGCACCAATCGCAGCGCGACGACCTCCACCCGGCCGAGCGGCGCCTATCCGGCGGACTTCTCGATCCCGACCGCGTGGGGCGCGCAGACGTTCCGCATGGGCGATCGCTGGAGCAACCCGCTCGATCAGTGGCCGGACCCGGAGGTCTACATTCACTACCCGAGCGGGCAGTACCTCGCCTACATGGACATCCGCAACGTGAACCGGGCGTGGCCGGGCCGGCCGAACGGCACAATCACCGAGAAGACCACCTACGCGTTCATGCAGATGATCAACCGGGAACACGTCGATATCGTCATCGACCTGCACGAGGCCGAGCTGCAATACCCGGTCATCAGCACGATCGTGACGCACCAGCGCGGCCAGGACCTGGCCACGATGGTCTCGATGATGCTGACCGATCTCGACGGCTTCAAGATCGGGTGCGAGTTCTCGCCGAAGAACCTGCACGGATTGTCGCACCGCGAGATCGGTGACTTCTCGCCGGCCATTTCGCTGCTGTTCGAGACGCCCGAACCGTTCCTGGACGCGACGCGCGGCCGGACGGACGCCGAGCAGTTGCTCACGGGCAAAGACGACTTCGTCGTGATGGCGGGCAAGCACGGACTGCTCTACGAGAAGATCGACGAGAAGGGATGGCCCATTGCCGTGCGCGTCGGCCGTCATTCCTCGTCTATCGCGCAGGTGATGGAGACCTGGACCGAGGATCACCCGGAGAAGCCAATCGGCGCGCTGAACATCCCGCGCTACCGCGATGTCGTTCAGCACGGTGTGGGCTACTATCTGCGCGATCCGTCGAAGGCCGCGCCCGGGCGGTTGGCCTACGAGTAACCCATCGTGCGACGTGCGTGGTGCGAGGTGCGGGGTGCTGTGCGGTGCTCGGTGCCAGGCCGCAAGCAAGCAGGCTCGGGAGAACGCAGGGCAAGGCTTCGGCCTTGCCGTCTAGCTGGAAATCGCGTCTCGCGGGCGATTTCCGACAAAGGAGCGAAGCGCAATGAAACGGACGCGACTGTTTTGCGTCATCCTGCTCGTCCTCTTCGCTGCCGTCGGCAGCTTCGCGGCGCCGCAGCAACCGCAGCAGCAGCAGCAGATTTTCGGCGACAACGGCGCCAAGCTGAAGCCGGGGATGGAGCCGCAGGATGTCCAGGATCCGAGCGAGATCGGGCTCTGGTGCACGTCGATCCCGGTGGACAAGGGAGCGACCGCCGACGGCTCGTGCATGACGAGCCATTCCTGTGACGGCCACTACGAGGTCCGCGTCCATATCGTCGTGGGCGGCACGCATCCGAAAGGGTCGATACGACCGGTGATGCGAGGCGGCGGTGTCGGAGCCGATCGGCCGCCGAGCAAGCAGGTGGGCGAGATTCCCGAAGTCGAGACGACCTTCACCCGCTACGACGCGGCGTACCCGTTCATGAACGAGAAGCAGGTGGAAATCGGCGAGACGACGATCGGCGGCAAGCGCGAGCTGCACAACGACGAAGGCTGGTTCGACATCATGGAACTCGAGCGTGTCGCGCTCGAGCGCGCCTCGACCGCCCGCGAAGCCATCAAGATCATGGGCGAGCTGGCCACCAAGTACGGGTACGGCGACAGCGGCGAATGCCTGACGGTCATCGACCCGAACGAGGCCTGGCACTTCGAGATCTTCGGGTCAGGGCCGGCCGAGAAAGGCGCGGTCTGGGCCGCCGTGCGCATCCCGGCGGGCCACGTGGGTGTCAGCGCGAACTGGTCGCGCATCCCGGAGCTGCACCTGGAGGACAAGGACCACTACATGGCGTCCGCCAGCGTCATGACCGTCGGCGAGCAGATGGGCTGGTGGAAGAAGGGCGAACCGTTCGTGTTCTACAAGGTCTACGCCGGCAATCGGCCGCGTTACAGCACGCTGCGCGAGTGGCGCGTGCTGAGCACCGTTGCGCCGTCGTTGAACCTCGACCCGTATGACCCGGCGCCGCCCTTCACGGTGAAGGCGGAGAAGAAGCTCACCGTGCAGGACCTGATGGCCCTGCACCGCGACTGGTACGCGGGCACGGATTTCGACGCGAGCGCGGGCGCAATCGCCGGGCCGTGGGGGAATCCGAACCGGCCGTCTGCACAGGCGCCGGCGGGATCCATCGGCAACGAACGGACCATCTCGATCATCGGCTGCTCGTACACCGTCGTGCTCCAGGCGCGCGGCAACATGCCGTCGTGGATCGGCGGCGTCGCGTGGTTCACGCCCGACGATGCGAAGACCGGGAACTTCATGCCGCTCTATGCGGGCGCCACGAAGCTGCCGGAGGCGTTCGACATCGGCACGCGCGCGGAGTTCGACCGCAAATCGGCGTGGTGGGCGTTCGACTTCGTCGGCAACTGGGCCCAGCTGCGCTTCAACGCGATGCTCGCGGACATCAAGACGAAGCGCGCCGAGCTCGAAGGCAAGTTCCTGGCGGACCAGGCGGGCATCGAGCAGCAGGCGCTGGACCTCTATAAGAAGGATCCGAACGCGGCCCGCGCGTTCGTGAACGACTACACGAACAAGGTCACGCAGCAGACCTTCGACGAGTGGTGGAAGCTGGCCGACTCGCTCATCGTGAAGTACAACGACAATGCCGGCCCGCGCACGCCGCCGTCCAAGGAATGGCTCGATTCGCTGACCTGGAAGAAGATCCCGACCAAGCCCACGACCACGACGGGGCCGGGGCTCTAGGCGTTCGGCGTTCGGCCGCGGGCTTTCGCCTTCGGCCTGCGTATCTGCGGGGCATGGCGTTTGTGGCGCCATGCCCCTTTTCGTTGGCCTGTGCCACAATGGCCTGCCTCCGGAGTACGACGATGAAGCAGTGGATCCTGGCGGCGATGACGGTCGTTGGCGTCGGCCTGGCAGCCACCGGCGTGCGGACGCAGGAAACGCGCCCGGCGCAGCCGGCCGCGCAGAAGCCGGTCCTGTACCTGGTCGCCACTGCGCACCTCGATACGCAGTGGAACTGGACCGTGCAGGACTCGATCCGGCAGTTCGTGCCGGCCACCTTCTTCGACAACTTCAAGCTGTTCGAGCGCTTTCCGCACTACGTGTTCACCTTCGAGGGCGCGATCCACTACATGTGGTTCAAGGAATACCACCCCGAGGCGTGGGCCACGCTGCAGAAGTACGTGGCCGGCGATCGCTGGCGCCTCGCCGGTTCGTGGATCAATGCCGTCGACACGCACATCCCGTCGCCGGAGTCGCTGATGCGCCAGGCGCTCTACGGCAAGCGGTTCTATCGCGCCGAGTTCGGCAAGGTCAGCCAGGACGTCTACCTGCCCGATTGCTTCGGGTTCGGCTTCGCGCTGCCCGCGACCGCCGCGGCCTCGGGCCTCAAGTCGTTTTCCACGCAGAAACTCTCGTGGGGCGCGCCCTTCCCGCCGCCGTTCGCGGTCGGGCGCTGGAAGGGCGTCGATGGTTCGACGCTCGTCGCGGAATTGCGGCCCGGGGACTACGTGCAGGAGATCCGCACCGATCCGTCAATCGATCCGAAGTGGATGGGCGATCTCGTGTCGCTCGGTGACGGCCGCTCGGTGGGCTTCAAGTACTTCGGCGTCGGCGACCAGGGCGGCGCGCCCGACGCGCAATCGGTCGAATGGGTCGAGAAGGCGATCGCCAATCCCGACGCGAAGGTCGAGGTGCGCCCGACGTCGGCCGACCAGCTGTCGCGCGATCTCACCGACAAGGAGATCGCCGCGCTGCCCGAGTACGAGGGCGAGCTGCTGCTGAAGACGCACGGCGTCGGCTGTTACACGTCGCAGGCGGCGATGAAGCGGTTCAATCGCCAGAACGAACTGCTGGCCGACGCGGCCGAACGGGCCAGCGTCGCCGCGGAAGCGCTCGCGGGCCTCACCTACCCGCGCGACCGGCTGCGCACGGCGTGGACCCGGTTTCTCTGGCATCAGTTCCACGACGACATCACGGGGACGAGCATCCCGCAAGCCTACCAGTTCTCGTGGAACGACGAGCTGCTGTCGATGAACCAGTTCGCGGGCATCGTGACCGACGGCGTTCGCAACGTCGCCGCAACGCTCGACACGAGAACGACCGGCGTCCCGCTGGTCGTCTACAACCCCGTTGCCAGCGCCCGCAAGGACGCGGTGGAGGCCACGGTCCAGTTCGCCGTGCGCGCGCCCGCCGGCGTGCGCGTGGTCGATCGCGAAACGGGCCAGGAGGTGCTGTCGCAGATCCTCTCGACAACGGGCCGCTCGCTGCGCATCCTGTTCCTCGCCGACGTCCCGTCTGTCGGCTTCAAGGTATTCGAGGTGCGGCCCGCGCTTTTGCGAAAGGCGCCGGCGCCTTCCTCGGTCGCCGTCACTCGGTCGTCGCTGCAGAACGCGCGCTACACCGTGACGATCGACGCCAACGGCGACGTGTCGTCCATCTTCGACAGGCAGGCGGGCGTCGAACTGCTGAAAGCCCCGATCGCGCTGCAGATGCTCAAAGACGACTCGGGCAGGTGGCCGGCGTGGGAAATCCTGTTCGAATCGGTGAGCGCCGCGCCGCAGGCGAGGTTTTCGAGCCCGCGCGTGCGCGTCGTCGAACGCGGCCCGGTGCGCGTGACGCTCGAGATCTCCCGCACCGCCGCGGGATCGACCGTGGCCGAGCGCCTCAGCCTCACCGAGGGCGGCGACCGCGTGGACTTCGCAAACGACGTCGACTGGAAGAGTCCCGGCCTGATGCTCAAGGCCGCCTTCCCGCTGGCCGCCTCCAACCGCCTCGCCACCTATGACCTGGGTCTCGGCACGATCGCGCGCGGCAACAACGAGCCGAACCGCTACGAGGTGCCGGGCCAGCAGTGGGCGGACCTGACCGACAGCAGCCAGCGCTTCGGCACGGCGATCCTCAACGACAGCAAGTACGGCTGGGACAAGCCGGACGACAACACCGTGCGCCTGACGCTCGTGCGGACGCCGCTGCCGACGAAGAACTACGTCTACCAGAGCAGCAACGACATCGGCCGGCATCACTTCACCTACGCGGTCACCGGGCACAAGGGTACGTGGCGGGACGGCCTGGTGCCGATGCATGCAACGGCCCTCAATCAACCGCTCCTCGCGTTCCAGACGACGGCGCACGGCGGGCCGCTCGGCCCGTGGATGTCGCTCGTCAGCACCGCCGGATCGCAGGGGCACTTTGCGGTGCGGGCGGTGAAGAAGGCCGAGGACGGCGACGAGATCGTCGTCCGTGTCCAGGAACTGTTCGGTGAACCCGCCCGCGCGACCATCGGCATGGCGGTGCCCATCGCCGCCGCGCGCGAGGTCAATGCCGCCGAGGAGGGGATACGTCTGCTCGGTGTGACCGACGGACGGGTGAGCGTCGATCTCGGACGCTATCAATCGCGCACCGTCGCGGTGAAGCTCCAGCAGGGACCGCGCCCCGGGATCGGCCGCGACGCGACCGTGCTCGATCTGCCGTTCAACCTCGACGGCTTCTCGACCGATCGCGACCGCACGGACGGCGACTTCGACGGCAAGGGGCAGACCCTGGCGGCCGAGCTGCTGCCGTCGCCTTTCGAAATGCACGGCGTCCCGTTCCGGTTCGGGTCGGCGGCAACCGGCGCGCGCAACGTGCTCGTCCCGAAGGGCCAGACGCTGGCGCTGCCAGCAGGCAGCTACAACCGTCTCTACGTGCTCGCGGCGGCGGTTGGCGGCGACACGCCGGCGACGTTCGCCTTCGCGAGAAAGGGCGCGTCCGCGCAATCGACGACGGTCCGGGTGCAGGAATGGGAAGGCGTGGTTGGCCAGTGGAACAGCCGCGTCGTCGATGACCGGCTGCTGCGCTCGGTGTACGCCGCGCCCGAGGACAACAATCAGTCGTGGACCCTCGACGCGATCAACAACCTGACGGTCACGCGGTTCGACCAGGCCACGCGGACCGTGAGCGGCCTGGACAGGATTCGCGCCGGGTTCGTGAAACGCGACGAGGTGGCGTGGGTGGGCACGCACCGTCACGGGGGCGACGCCAACCAGCCCTATGTGCTGTCGTATGTCTTCGCATACGCGCTCGACGTGCCGGCCGGCGCCACCGCAATCGTCCTCCCACGCAATGAGCGCGTGCGCATACTCGCGATGACGGCCGCGCAGGAGACGGCGGCAAAGCTGGCTGCGGCCGGCGCGTTGTATGTGCCGGACCTGCCCGAACCGGTGGCGACGGCGACATCAACTCCGCGGAAGCCAGCCGCGACGGGTCCGCGCGTGGGAAAACGGTAGGTCAGCGAACGAGCTGTTCAAGGGTCTGCAGCGGCAGAACTCCCTCGAATCGCTTGCCGTTGATGTAGAAGGTCGGCGTTCCCGAGATGCGGGCCCCGCCGGCCTGCGCATCGTCCAACACCCGCTGGCGGTGCTGCTCCGAGGCGAGGCACGGGCCGAACTTGGCCGCGTCGATGCCGACATCGGCGGCGATGCTCGATAATTCGGCGGGCGACAGCTTCTGCTGGCGTTGGAAGAGCGCGTCGGCGTACTGCCAGAAGCGCCCCTGGTCGCCGGCGCACTCGGCGGCCTCGGCGGCCTGCAGCGCCGATGCGTGGATGGTCGTGAGCGGAAAGTGCCGGTAGACCCAGCGGAATCTGCGTTCGCGCGACAGCTGCACCATCGACGCGTGAAACGTCGCGCAGAACGGACACTGGAAGTCGCCGTACTCGACGATCGTGACGGCCGCGTGCGCGTCGCCGCGGATGTGGTCCGACGGCGTCACCGCTGGAATCTGCACGCTCCTCGACGGCAGGTGCCATCCCATCTGCCTGGCGACAAAGACCAGGTTCGTCGCGACGCTCAACGCGAGCAGGACCAGCAGAAAGGTGGTAGGGAACGCGTCGCGCAACCGGCTGGAACCCATGACGCCCTCCCTGTATCGCGACTAGCCGCCAGCCACGCACCGCACGACGGTGTACGGCATGTTGTACACTCCGCAGGTCTGGCTCGCCTGGTCCTGGTTCATGCAACCTGCCGGCTGGTAGTTCGCGCCATAGGCGCACAAGTACCCGACCGACGAGTTGTACGGGTTCACGCAGCAGGTGACTCCGTTCGGGACCGAGGGGGATCTGCACGTGAGCGAGCCGGGGCACGGATCCTGTGGCACAGGCGCCAGGGGATTGAGGCAACTGACGAACAACGCGCCCACGATGACGACCAAGCTGGCTCGCAGGATGCGGAGCATGTGCCGCCTCCATTCTGCGTGGTGATAAGTTGGCGATCGTGTTGGCGAATGGAACAAACGCCGGCCGTTGCCGCGCATCCTATCGGCTGAGCTGTCTGCTGTCAACGACATTGAGCGCGGAGGGCGTCTTCACGAGGGAGGGCGGAAGGCAGAACGGGCGGAGCGTGCTCCACCCCGCAGGCGCGAGGGGCCGAGCAAGCTCGGCCCCCACGTCGCGAACGGTGTGCAGGACTCGGAGGCCGGACTTTCCGACTTCGGACTCCGGACTCCGGACATTGATGATCTATTCGTGCGACAGATAACCCTCGATCATAATCAGGTTCCGCTCGCCCGTCAGCTTGACGACCTTCAGCAACCGGTCCATCGTGGACACTTCCTCGAGCTGCTCGGTCTCGAACCACCGCAGGAAGTCCTGGGCGATGTAATCCTTCTGGTCGATCGCGAGCGCCATCAGCGCGTTGATGCGGCGGGTCACTTCCAGCTCCCAGTCCAGCGAGACGCGGATGGCTTCTTCGACGGTCGCGAAGGCGGCCTGCGGCGCCTTGATGGCCGGAATCTCCACTTTGCCGCCGGCGTCCATCAGGTACTTGATGAACTTCATCGCGTGCGACCGCTCTTCCTCGCCCTGTTTGAAGAACAGCTGCGACAGCTTCTTCAGCGCAATTTCATCGAAATAGGCCGCCATCGCCATGTACTGGTGCGAGGCGAACAGCTCGAGACCGATCTCCTCGTTGACCGCCGCGTTCAGTTCCTTGCTGATCAGCATGTCGGTGCCTCGTGAAAGGGTTGAACCTCCATCATAGCTGAGAAACGGACAGCCCAGCCATTTGGCACGGAACCCCAATAAAAAAACGGCTGTCGTGCCGATAGGTACCTATACTTGCCGTGGCCGACCGGGCTCCTGAACGCCGGGCGGTCGGAACCCAGGACCGCCGGGAGACATCATGCGCCGCACTCCGCTGCTCCTTGCACTGTTGGTCGTGACACTGCCGCTGACCTCGCCGCCACGGGCGATCGCCGCGGCGGGCATGGACGGCGACCCACAGGCTGCGGAGCCGCAGGCGGCGCCGGATTTCTCGCTGACGCCGTACACACACGATCGCGACGTGTCGCTGTCGGACGTGCGCGGCAACGTCGTGCTGCTCTACTTCTTCTTCCCCACGTGACCGTACTGCCGCGAGGAGTTCCCTCGCCTGCAGCGCGTGACCGAGAAGTACCGTGGCAAGGGCCTCACGGTGCTGGCCGTCAACATCGTCGAGAAGCAGGATGACCTGGTGCAGCCGTTCCTGGACGAGAAGCACTACACGTTCGCGGCGTTCAAGGGCAGTCCGGACATCAAGAAAGCCTACGGCGTCGGCGGCGCGCCGACCGAGTACGTCATCGACCGGCAGGGTCGCGTCGTGGCGAAGGTGCGATTGAACAGCGACGACCGCGAGCGCCAGTTCGAGAAACTGGTGGAGAGCCTGCTGCAGTAGCGCAGGCCGTTCAGGTCCACGAGATCATGCGCCAAGTGGGGTCAGGTCTTGATTGGCCAGTTTTTTCACGACCTGACCCCTCTGCGTCGCGCCTCACTCCATCCGCCGCACGGCCATGATGGTCACGTCGTCGCGTCGCGGGGCGCCGTCCCGAAATGCCGCCAGGTGATCGAGGCAGGCCTGCGTGACGCGCGCCGGGTCCCTCCGGGTCTCGGGGGCCAGGCCTTCGAACATGGCCAGCAGCCGGTCGTGGCCGTACTCGGCGTCAGCCGCGTTGCGCGCTTCGATCACGCCGTCCGTGTACAGCAGCATGAGATCGCCGCGGTCGAGGCGCGTGCGCTCGATCGGGTACTGCGAGCTGCAGAACATGCCGAGCGGCAGGCCGCCAGACTGCATCACGCGGGTGCCCGCCTCCGAACGGACCAGCACCGGGCAGTGCCCGGCGTTGGCAACCTCCACCTCGCCGTCCGGCGAGGCCTTCACGCACACGAGCGTGGCGTACTGGCTCGCGATCGTGCTCTCGCAGAACAGGCGGTTCGCGCGCTCCAGCAGCGCGTCGATCGGCAGGCGGCTCGCCAGCAGCGTGCGGAACGTGGCGTGCAGGTTGGCCATCAGGATCGAGGCGGCCACACCCTTGCCGGAGACGTCGCCAAGCAGGAAGAAGCCGTGCCCGTCGCTGCCGTCAGGCACCACCACGTCGCAATAGTCGCCGCTGACGACGCCGAGCGGCGCGAAGTGATGCGACACTTCCCAGCCGTGGGTCCGGACCGAGGGCTGCGGCAGCAGGCCGCGCTGGATCTCTGCCGCGAGCTGCAGGTCCTGTTCGAGCGCGCGCTGCTCACCCGGCGTGAGATCCTCGAGGCAGTACCGCACCAGGGGATCGGCCAGCAGGCGATCGTGCTCGATTTCGCCGCCGCACGTCTCGCACAACCCGAAGGTCCCCTTCTCGATGCGCTGCAACGCCGCATCGACTTCGGACAGGAGGTGCTCCAGGTGGCGGTCTCCGAGATTTCGCGCCACCGCGCGTTCGAGCCGGTCGCGGCGCAGGAGAAGCTCGGACGCGAAGACACCGCTTTCGGCATTGATGGTCGGGGTTTCCATCCGATGAGAATACCAGCGGCAACCGTGCGCCGACTCGCCGCAATCGGACGTGAAGGCTGAAGGCAATTGGCTGCAGTTGAGCCGGCGGGCAATCTGGATCGCGGCACAGCGAATGTGGAATATTAGAGGAAGCCCGTGCGCCCACTGCCCTTCGTGTACCCGTACGTCATCGTCTTCTGGACGCTCTACGTCGGGGTCTTCGTCCCGGAGTTCCTGCTCATCCGAAAAGCGGGCCGCCGGCGGCCGGCCCGCCAGGACCGCGGCTCGGTCTTCGTGATCATGCTCGGTAACGGCGTCGGCGCGACCATCGCGTTCGTGTGCGCGTTCGAAGCGCGCGGCGCCGCGATCGTCACCGGGCGCGTGGTCGTTTTCTGGATCGGGCTCGCGCTCATCGCGGCCGGGGCGCTCGTCCGCCAGCACTGCTTCCGGGTGCTGGGCGCCTCGTTCAAGCCGGTCGTCGACGTGGAACCCAGCCAGGCCATCGTCGAACGCGGCGCCTATCGCGTGCTGCGCCATCCGTCCTACGCGGGCGCCACCCTGCTCTTTCTCGGCCTCGGGTTCGCATTGACCAACTGGGCGAGCGTGCTCGTCATTCTCGTAATGCTCGCCGTCGTCTACGGCTATCGCATGCACGTCGAGGAAGCGGCGCTCGTCGCGACGCTGGGCGATCCCTATCGCCAGTACATGGCGCGCACCAAACGCATCGTGCCGTTCGTCTGGTAGGACCCGCCTGCCGCTCGCCGCCCTCTACTGTCGTGGGCGATCGCCCAGTCGATCGCCTTCACCATCGCGTCCACCTTCACCCTTTCGTCGCTGCTCGACGTGCCGAGCGCGTAGATCTCGGCCTCGGGCGCGATCTCGTGCGCAACGAGCGCCATCCAGTAGCCGTGGTGCGAGCGCTCGTGGAAGGTCTGCGCCCAGTCGTCGGCCTGGAACGGCTGGCCGCCGGCGTACAGGCCGGGATGCACGTCGAACCCGAACGAGTGGTCGAGAATGCCGATCTTCGCGCCCTTCCCTTTCGTGATCGCGTGTGCTGCGCGGATGTTGTGCATCGTGAAGTACGTCTCGTGCGAGTTTGCGCCGCGGAACACGAGCACGGTGTCGGCACGATCCTGCGCCCAGGCCGCCGGAGCGACACAGAGGACGAGAACGACGATCCAGGCCGGCGAAAGCACGCGCATGATGCAGTCACCTCTGTGCGAGGATGTCCGCGTAACTATAACGGATGAGCGAGCGGCATGCCCGCCCGCACGGCGCACCCGGCACCGCACCACGCACTTCGCACGGCGCACCCCGCACCTCCGCCCTACCTGCCGTGCCCGGGCTCTGCTAACATACGCGCCTCCCCCGTTCGCGCCCTGCCCCCGGAGCCCGCTCATGAGACGCGTTCACTGGATCGCCGCCGTGGCCTTCGGCCTTCTTCTGCTGGTCGCTGCCAGCCCCCTCGCGACCTCCCTGGCCGCCTCGCCGCACGAGAGGCAGGTGCATGCACCGCAACCGCCCGCGCAGGCGCCCCAGGCGAAGCCACCGGCGGATGCCGGTCAGGGCGTCGATCAGCCGGCCGACTTCAAGGCGTTCAACGAGGCGTCGAGAACGGCCGAGCCGCAGAAACGGATCGACGCGCTGCAGAAGTTCGTGACGGATTTTCCGGACAGTCAGCTGAAATCGACCGCGACGTCCGAGATCCGAAGCCAGTATCTGCGCAGCCTGGGCGACGCCACGAAGAAGTACTTCGTCGAGGCCGACAAGTACGTCCAGTCGACCACGTCGTTTGCGATGATGAACCACTACCTGATTGCGAGCGAGATGCTGCGCGCGGGCGTGCTCTTCGAGCAGGCAGAGGACTACGCCCTGAAGGGGCTCGCGGCTGAAGACGAAGCCGGCTACATCAAGGGGGTGCGCGAGCGCGCGAAAGCCGCCGCCAGCAAGCCAAAGGCGGCAACGGGCGGCGTGATGTTCTCCGGCATCGGCGGCCAGGTGACGGCCACGCTCATGCCCCCGCGAACCGATGCCGCCCCGAGCGCGCCGACCGACGATGACCTGCGCGCGCAGTTCCGGTCGCAGCGGGCGCAGCTGCAGAACACGCTCGGCCAGATTTACCTGAAGCGCGGGAAGAACGCGGAAGCGGAGAAGACCTTCAGGGAGGTCTACGCGAATCCCGATCTGCCCTCCTCGGCCAAGACGATTGCGGTGCGCGAGCTGGCCAACTTCGCGCGCAAGGCCGGGGACGACAAGGCGCTGGTGCAGTACCTGCTCGACAGCGTCGTCGCCGGGGCGCGGCCGGAGGTGCACACCGAGCTCCGCGATGCCTACAAGAAGACCCACGGCGGATCGATCGAGGGCCTCGAGGCGACGCTCGATGCGATGTACGCGAAGTCGCTGCCGAAAATCGACGCCGCGCCCTTCGCGCGGCCGAAGACGAAGGAGCCGCGCCTCGTGGTGGCGGAGCTCTTCACGGGCGCCGAATGCCCGCCGTGCGTCGGGATCGACCTGGCGTTCGAAGCGGCGCTCGAACGCTACAAGCCCCGGGACCTGGCGTTGCTCGTCTACCACCAGCACATCCCGGGTCCCGACCCGATGACGAATCCGTCAACGGAGAAGCGGCTGAAGTTCTACAACGTCCGCGGCGTGCCGACCAACTACATCGACGGAAAGACGGACGGCGCGGGCGGCGGGGGCGCCGACCAGGCCGTGCGCTACTTCACGCGCAGCATCAGCCCGGCAATCGAAAAGGCCCTCGCGGTGCAGCCCGAAGCCAGGTTGAATCTCAAGGCCAGCGTGACCGCCTCGGGCATCAGGGTGAGCGCGGCGGTGGACAAGGTGACGAGCAAGTCGAACAAGCTGCGCCTGCACATCGTGCTGGCGGAAGAACGCCTGCGCTACCACGGCGGCAACGGCATCAGGTACCACCCGATGGTCGTGCGCGCGATGGCGGGGACGGACGGGGCCGGCTTCGCGGTGCCCGCGGGCAAGGGCGCCCGCGCCGAGTGGGTGTTCGATCTCCCGAAGATCCTCGCCGAGAACAGGAAGTTCATCGACGAGTTCCTGTCGAAGCCGTTCCGCGGCGGCACCGAGAAGCCGACGTTCAGCTCGCGCATGGACGACATCGATCCGACGCACCTGGTGGTCGTCGCGTTCGTGCAGGATGAAGATGCGGCGCAGGGCACCGGTGAGACCATCGTCAATGGCAAGCCGACGCAGCGCGAGGTGCCGCTCCGGCACATTCTTCAGGCGGCGTCGGTGAAGGTGCCGGCGCCCGGGAAGAGAACGACGAATTGAGATGTCTACGTCCCCCTGGAGTCCGCTCATGATCCGCATTCGATGGGCCGGCGCATGCGCGCTTGCACCGGTCGCCTTGTTCGCTTTCGCGCTGTCCCCGCGTCCGCTGGCGGCCCAACAGGCCGCGCAGGCACCGCCGGCTGTTCAGGGCCAGGCACCTGACGCCAAGGCGAAGCCGGATCAGGCGGCGTCCACCCAGCCGCCCGAGCTGGCCGCGTTGAACGACGCGCTCAAGATCACCGACAACGCGAAGAGGTTCCCCGCGCTGCAAAAGGTGATCGATGACTATCCGAAGAGCGCGGCCGCCGGCGTGGCGAGGACGCAGCTGGCCAGCCAGCTGGCCACGAGCCTGCGGGCCGACAAGAGCGCCGTGCAGGCGCTCGCAAAGCAGGTCGCGGACTCGAAGAACCTGGCCGAGGTGGCCCAGTTCGCGTCGAACCTGCTCGGCGCGGACCTGTTCCTCGACGAAGCGGAGACGGCCGCCAAGCGCGCGGCCGCCATCGACGAAGAGACTTACATCGCCGCAACCAAGGACGCCCGCGCCGCGGGCACGCCGCTCGTCAGAACGATACGCGACGGTGTGTCGTACTACACGGAGGGGTTGACCGTCGGCGGGCGAGGCGGCCGATCCGGTCGCGAGGTCAGCGACGACAACCTGCGAAGCCAGTTCAAGACGACGCACGTGAGCGCGCTGTCGACGCTCGGTCAGATCTACCTGAAGCGCGGCAAGACAGCCGAGGCCGAGAAGACCCTCAGAGAGGCCTGGGCGGCTGATGTGCCTGCCACGCGACGGACGGTGGCGGCGGCGCTGGCCGATCTGAGCGCGAAGGCAGGCGACACGCAAGGCGAGATCGAGTATCGCGCGAGCGCCTACGTGCTCGGTGGCGCCTCGGCCGCGACCCGGCAGGCGCTCGAGGCGATCTACAAGAAGGCGCACAACGGATCCACCGACGGCCTCGAGGCGCTGCTCGACGAGAGGTACCGCAAGTTCACCAAACCGCTCGAAGTGAAGCCGTACGCGCGGCCGAAGGCGACAACTCCGCGGCTCGTGCTGGCCGAACTGTTCACCGGCGCGGCCTGTCCGCCCTGCGTCGGCGCCGACATGGCGTTCGACGCCGCATTCGAGCGCTTCTCCCGCCAGGACATGGCGCTCATCGTCTACCACCAGCACATTCCCGGGCCCGACCCGATGACCAATCCGTCCACCGAGGCGCGCAAGGAGATCTACGCGCTGCGCGGCGTGCCGACGTTCGCGATCGACGGGAGGAGCAAGGTGGGCGGCGGCGGCGCCGACGCGGCCGAGGGGATCTTCAAGGACGACATCAACCCGGTCGTCGAGAAGCAGCTGGCCGTCGCGCCCGAGGCGCAGATCAAGCTGAATGCCGCGTTGGTTGGATCGGCGATTCGCGTGACGGCCGACGTCAGCCGGATCGCCAGCGCATCGAGCAAGCTGAAGCTGCAGATCGCGCTGGTGGAGGAGCAGCAGCGCTACAGCGGGCCGAACGGAATCCGCTTCCACCCGATGGTGGTGCGCAGCCTCGCGGGCGCCGACAGCAAGGGCTTCGCCGTGGACGCCAAGAAGGGCGCGAAGGTCGAGCACGTGTTCGACCTGGCGAAGATCCTGGCCGACAACCGGAAGGCCATCGACGAGTTCCTCTCGAAGCCCTTCCGCGGCGGCGACAAGCCGACCTTCACCGACGGGCGCAGGGACGACATCGACGCGTCGCGACTGCTGGTGGTGGCCTTCGTGCAGGATGAGGATCCGGCGCAGGACAAGGCTGCCACGGCCGCGGCCGACACGCCCGCGGCCGGCGCGCAGGCGGGCGGCGGCAGGGCCGAGGCGCCGTCGCCTGTGCGGCGCGTGCTGCAGGCTGCGATGGTCAAGGTGCCCGCTGCGGCGAGGAAGACGACGAATTGAACGCGTGGAACAGGAAACAGTAGACAGTAGAGAGTAGGCAGTAGGGAGTAGGGTGCGGGGTGCTGGGCTGGGCTCGCACTGGGCCGTGGAACGGCGCAGGCATCTCGTGACACGCCGTCTACCGTTTACTGACTACTGTCTACTGACTACTGTCTACTGACTACTGTCTACTGACTACTGACTACTGGTTCGCCTCGTCGATCTGTATCCCGTAGAACTTCTCAATCGGCACGGGCACGCGCGCGGCGACGACGGCGGCGATCGCATCGAGCGCTCCGTCGGAGAGCGGCGCCGCGAACCGTTCGGCCGGCGCGCGCGCGATCGTGTGAAGCTGGATCGCCTTCATCTGCGCGCCCGCCCCGACGAGATCGTTCACCCTCGCGCAATACGCGTCGATCTCGGCCGGCGGCGGCGGCTCGCCGTTCACGCGCAGCCAGAGCGTCTGGATCACGATCGGGCGCACGCGGGCGGTCGCCAGGATGTTGTCGAGCAGAACCTGCAGCGACACGTTCGGCCGATCGACCAGGCGCAGGTACTCCTCGGTACCCGCGTCGAGTTTCGCCCACACCTCCCCGTTGTTCGCGTCCATCAAGACCAGCCCGTCACGTACGGCGGGCTTCGCGAGGTACGCCGAGTCGGTAATCAACACGAGCTTGGTGGCGTCGAGCCCGAACCGGCGGCGCGCGTCGGCGGCAATCCGCACCGCGTCGCCGAATCGACGATACGTCGTCGGCTCGCCGTCGCCCGAGAAGGCGATGTCGCGCACGCCGCGCCGATCGGCCGCCAGCACGGCGAAGGGCATCGCCTGGTAGAGCGAGCCGTCGTGTTCCGCGGCGAGCACGCGGTCGAGTTCCGCGGCCAGGCGTACCAGATCCACCTTGCGCGTGACCGCGGGCGTCGTCCGGTCCACCTGGCAGTACACGCAATCGAAATTGCACTCCTTGCCCGGATTCAGGTTGATGCCGACCGACACGCCGCCGCTGCGTCGCGACACGACCGCGTAGACGTAGAGGTTGTCGGCAAAGCGGCGCTCGTGGCGCCGCCATGCGGCCTGCAGCTTGTCGCGGTCCGATTCCACGCCACCATTCTACCTTCTCCCTTGCCCGCCACCCGGCCTCGGCCTGCTCCATCGACCTCGACCGTATGGTAGGCTGCCGCGTCCCGGCTTTTGCCTTTCGGGCCGGGACACCGCATAAGGAGGCTGGGGTGCGATTACTCTTTGCGATCATCATTGTTGTGTGTCCGGTTCTCGCTGCCGCCTGTGCGATGCCTGCGCAGCAGACGTCGACGCCGGCGCCGAAGAAGATTCGTCTTGCCGTCGCAACCTTCTCACACGAAACCTGCACCTTCTGCCCGGAGCCGACCGGCATCGCCGAGTGGGAGTTCTACGGCCCGCCGGTCCGCGGCGACCAGGTGCTGAAGCAGAACGGGTACATCCGCGGCTTCGTCGATGCGGCGCGCGAGTACGACAACGTCGAACTCGTCGGCCTGCTGTCGCCCAGGGATGCGAAGGGCGGATCGTCGGGGAGCTGGGTCACAGAGGAGGCGTTCGACAAGTACTCGAACGGCATCGCGAGCGATCTGAAACAGGCAGGTCCGGTCGATGGCATCTACCTGGCGCTGCACGGCGCGATGGCCGTGACCGGCGTGCCGAAGCCGGAGGCCGAACTCGTGCGCCGCGTGCGCAAAGTCGCCGGCAAGACGCCGATCTTCGTCACGCTCGACCTGCACGCCAACGAGGATCGCGAGCTGTCGGACGTCGCCGACGCCGTCTTCATCATCAAGCGGTACCCGCACTATGACGCCGCGCTGCAGGGCGAGCGCGCCGCGCGCATCATGCTGCGCACGATCAAGGGCACCTACACGCCGACGATGGCCACGAGAAAGCCCGGCGTGCTGACGCCGAGCGTGTTCCAGGGCACGGGCACGTCGCCGTCGATGGAGATCATGGAGCGCGCGCGGATCTGGGAGGAGCGCACGAAGGATGCGTACGTGTCGGTGGCCTACGGCTTCGCCTACGCCGACGTGCCTGATGTCGGCGCCACCGTCATGGTCGTCACCAACAAGGATCCGAAGCTGGCCGAGCGAATCGCCGACGACATGTCGGGGTTCATCTGGAAGAAGCGCGAGGCGTTCGCGGGCACGACGCTGCCGAAGACGAAGGAGGGCGTCACGAAGGCGATCGCGGAGGCGCGCGCCGGCCACACGCCGGTCGTGGTGGCCGACCAGTCGGATCGCACCGGCAACTCGACGTGGATTCTCGCGGAGCTCGTCCGCCAGGGCGCGAAGAACTTCTGCGTGACCACGATCTCCGACGAGAAGGCGATCGCCGAGATCGCCGCGAAGGCGAAGGTCGGCGACCGGATCGTGGTGGATGTCGGCGGCTGGGCCGAGGAGCTGGCGGGGAAGCCGGTGAAGATTGACGGCACGGTGGAGTTCCTCGGGCCGTACCAGCAGTTCAAGACGGTGGCGGTGCTGCTCTTTGGTGACAACAACCGCGTGATCCTCACGCCGGACCTCGACCAGGTCACCGATCCCGGCATCTTCAGCGCCCTGCACATCGACCTGGCGAAGCTCGACATCATCATGCTGAAGTCGCGCGTGCACTTCTGGCGCGGCTTCGTGGAGGACGGCCTCGCGAAGGCGGTCGTGGTCATCGACGCGCCCGGCCTCGGGCCGGCCGACGTCACGACGATTCCGTACAAGAACGTCCCGAGGGACATCTACCCGCTGAAACGATGAGGTCCCGCGCGCGTGTTTCGGAGGTGAAACGCGCGCCGATCGCGGGCGTATTGATCCTGCAGAAGCCGTTTTCCGGGCAGCCTGGCGTCACCGCGAGAAGACACCGCAGCCGCCCAGATCTGAGGACGGCCGGCCTGGTCGGCCGCGAAAACCGCGCGGTCAGGCGCCAGTCGGGACTGGCATTCCTCGTGCTCTTGACGCGAGCGTCTCCTTTTCGCTCACGTCGTTCGCATCGCTTCGATCGTCGCGTCGCTTGCCCTGAGTGAGCGTCGCATCGTGCGGCGCGAGTCGAAGGGTCGTTCGTCGTCGTCGTTCGTTCGTCGTCGTTTCGTTCGCATCGTTTGTCGTCGTTCTTCGTTCTCGTCCGCTCTCCGCGTTCTGGTGTCCGGCGTCCGTGCGTTGTCGATGACGGATCGCCGGGCACCGGCGCGCGGCATTTCGTTGCCCGCTCGTCCCCACCTCGACAACCCAGCGTGCAAGCTTGACGCGAGCGATCGACTCTTCGCTTGCGCGACGTGGCTCTTGCGCCGGCTCATCCCTGTTCGATACAATGCAGTGTTCGCCCGCCAGTGGCGGGGTTCCCCGATGCGGCAGCCGCGTTGGGGTGCCCATGGTGGGAGGTCGTTCAACGGTAGGACACGTGGCTCTGGACCACGTTATCGGGGTTCGAATCCCTGCCTCCCAGCCAATCCTGCAAGCCCTTCTCCTTCAAAGCTTTAAGCTCCATTTCGAGGGCTCGATCTACGTTAGCTGAGCAGGCCTCCTGAGGGCCGATCTTGACAAAAACTTGACAAAAAGTTGCGGCATCCCGATTGGACGGGGCCATGGGTGGCGGTGTCGGCGCGTGTCGGGTGGCGTCGTTCGTGCCTCGCGACGGGCGGGTGAGATCGCTCGGCGTTTGCGCGGGCGCGCTCGCCAGCGTGCGGACCTTGCGCGGCTTGGGTGGCGCCGGCTTGGTGGCCGTCGAGGGTGACGGCGCGAAGATCTTTCCTGCCTCGAGCTTCGCCGCGGACGCCTGCAGGTTCTCGAGCTTCTGGTTGTCGTACCGCTCGGTGGTGGTGATCGACGCGTGGCCGAGAAGGTCGCGCACTTGTGCCAGCGGCACGCCGTGTTCGACTAGGCGCGAGGCGTACTCATGCCGCAGGTCGTGCCAGTGCAGATCGATCTTCCGAAACGCCTCCTCACACTCGGGCGACAGATGCCGCCAGCCGCCGTCGGCGCACCACTTGACGTCCACGTCGTGCGCTTTGAGGACCGCGGTCATCCAGGCTCTGCGGAACGATCCCACCGGGTCGCCGACTTCATCGCTGAACACGCGTGCCTCGTCTGGCTTCTCCTGGCCCGCCGCGTCGAGGCGCAGCCACTCGAGTACCGCGCGCAGCCGCTCGGTCGGAATGGGCACGAACCTCGTCTTGCCGCTCTTGGTGGTGGATCCGCGAAGCGTGATGAGCAGGCGTCCGAAGTCGATGTCCGCGAACCGCAGCGCGAGCATCTCGCCACGCCGCATGCCGGTGTCGAGCGCGGCGATGATCACCGAGCGGAGCATCGGCGCCGCGACGCTCAGGAGCTTCCCTTCCTCCTCCTCGGTCAGTCGTCGTCGGCGCTGATTGTCTTCGTACTGTTTGCGAATCAGCGTCTCCGTTCCTCGGCGGAACGGCGTCCGATCGAGATACTCCCGACCCACCGCCCAGTTCATCATGTGCCGCAGCAGCTCGATGTTGCGGTTGATGGACGCCGGCGACAGCGGGCGTCCGCTCGTTCGGCCACCGCTGCGCGGCAGCTTCTTCAAGTCCGCGATGAAGTCCTCGATATCGGCCGTGCGGATGCTCGCCAGCGGCTGGTCGCCAAAGCGCTCGACGAGGGGCTTCAGGCGGTAGTCGATCACCTTCGCCAGGGCCAGGCCCTTGGCGATGACGTGACGTTGCTTGTATTTCTCGGCCAGCTCGGCGAACGTGAGCGACGCCGACTCCTTGGGCGGTTCGAGGCCGCGGTCGTCGAAGGTCCCCGCACGAACGGCCTTTCGGAGTTGTTCGAGCAGCGACGCGGCGTCGTCCTTGCCGAGGATCTCCCGATTCGCCCATCGCGACAGACTGACTCGATGCCCGCGGTAGCCTCCCCACCACGGATGAGGGCACCGATCCCTCGCACGGCCTTTGTGCTCGCAGAGCTTGTAGAGCCCCATCACCAACCGTCCCTTGTCCGGAATACGGTACCGATCCTACCGCGTCTGACGCCCCGTTGTTGCGCATCTGCGCCCCAACATCCCGCCCGCGAAACTCATCCGTCGCGACGGTCCCACGGGGTCGATTCCCAACCGCGAATGACGCCGTTGTCGCCGCACACCGGACAGCCCCATTCGACCGCCTCGCCGTCCTTGAGTCGCGCGACGATGGTGCCCAGGCACCGCTTCCGGCCCGGACTTCGCCGGCACGTCACGTTCGTTTCGTCGTACTCGTCCGGCGCGTGGCTCGTGACCCACGCGACGATGGCGCTGAGGAACAGCGCGAGGTTCAGAGCGGGGCCGGGGATGTTCGCCGGAAAGGAGCCGTCCTCGTTCAGGAAATGCGTCAGATCGGTGATCCACGTGTCGCCCATTGGCCGTCTCCCTTCCAAGTCGGAGCGGGCCGGCGCACCGCTGCACGTCGACCCTCCCGGTCTTTCGCTCTTCCGCTGCGTCTTACCCGATCGCGGCGCCAGACGATTCGCGCGGCGCCGGCGTGAATTCGACCGCCCGGGTGAACTGTTCCAGCCAGGCGTCGATCCACTCCGAGCGGAGTCGAATCGCGCGCCGTCCGCCGACACGGGCGTGGCGCAGTTCGCCGCGTTCGCAGGCTGCGTAGATCGTATCCTTGCTCAGGCCGCAGTACTCTGCGCCTTCTGCGACGGTCAGCCAGATCTTCGTAATCATTGGATGGCTCCTTCAGCAAGTAGTGCGCCGGCAACGAACGAACGTCCCGGACGCCGCCACGATGGCGGCATCCGGGACCAGTTGACTGCTACGCGCGGAGTTCCTCCGTCTGTTCCTCGTACTGGGCGTACGCCTGCAGCAGCAGCTCGCGGATGCGGTCCTGCGCGGTCGCATCCACGATCGGCCGCAGCAGCGCGAAGCTGCGGCGTTCACCGTTCACGCTGTACTGCCGCGCCGGGAACGTGACGTTCCGGCCGGCACCGCTCCGCCGCTCCCAGATCCCGAAGCCAATCAGCTTCAGCCCCTCGAGCGGGCCACTCGTGAAGTGGAGTTCGGCGTCGGCCAGCTTTCCCGGCGGGTTGCTGCGGTCGTTCGCGACGATTTTGACGACCATTCCGTCCATGGTTGGATCTCCTGATGTAGTTCGCCACTTGGGCGAACGGGTTGACGATCGTTCGGTTCACTTCGACGACGTCGGTCGCGAGTTCCCGTCGCTCGCGCCTTCGCGATCAGCGGGAGCCTGGAGGCGCTGCCAGAGCCAGTGCTGGAGCGTGTTGGGGGCAACCAGCACAGGATCGGCGGGCGCGAAAACGTGGTGATAGCCGCGGCAGCGAGCGCGCTGCCATGCCAGCTCGCTGGCATCGACGAGCACCAGTCGTGCACAGACCTGCGAGCTCCGGTTTTCCTGAACGACGGGCGTAGCGGCGAAGCCGGAGACATCGGCGAGGGTTGACAGGTAAAGCGTGAGCGTCGACGGGCTGTCGAGTTCGGCCGGCGCGGTCGTGACGAACGCGTGATAGAGGCGCGTCTGCCGGCCAATCGTTACCGCGATGCTCGGTGTGATCGCGAAGTCACGCATGGTTCTTCCCCTTTCTGTTGCGTGTGCTGCGCGTTGTCGGTGGCTGGAATCCCGGGGCATCACGTAATGGCCGCTTCCGGGCGAGACCGACGGCCCCGTCAAGGCCGTGAGCCCCGCTTGTCGGGGTCGGAGCGGAGCGGAGAGCCTTGACGGACCGGCGGCGAGCCGGAAAATTGGCAACGTGATGCCCCGGGTGTGGGCGGGCGAGCGGTCGGACGTCACTGGTGTGCGCGTCCGACCGTGTCTGTGAGGTCAGGTGGCGATGCGACGCTCGGATGTCGAGGCGTCGCACCAGGCGTGAGAGGTCATCCGGCCGCCAGCTATGGCGGACGGCCAAGGCGAGGAACAGCACCTGCGGATAACGCCGGCCGGCGCACGTCCTCGGATCGCGCACGATCTCGTTGAAGGCGTCGTCGGTGTGCAGGTCCTCGAGCAGCGCGTTGAGGAGAGCCGGCGACCATCGAAGATCGACGGTCCGCTTTGCCAGCGCCTTCAGCGCGCGCCGGCGGCCCTCCCTGTACCAGCGCGTCGCCTCCTCTCGCAGCCAAACGGTTTGCTGCGAGATGACGTGTCGTGGCGTATTGCGACCCCTGCGCACCACACAGACCTCCAGCGAATCGCCGCTGGCTCTGGAGCGTGCGGCAGGTCGTCCGCGACAATCGGAATCGCGGACAGGTGCGGGTGGCGTAGGCCGTTCCCGCGCGACTCGGATTTGGGAATGGGAACCGTGCGGGGATGTGCCCGCGCGGCGCGGGCCAGGGTCAGTTGACCGTGGTGAGGAGGCGGCTGGCCGCGCGGTCGAGCGTGAAGCGGCCGTCCTGCCAGGACGTGCGTTGGCTGAGTCGTGTCAGCCCTTGCACGTAGCCCCAGACCGAACGGGGGTTCGTCTCGTACCGCTCTGCCAGGTCGTACGCCTCGCCGGCCTGTTTCTGCGACAGATCGATCCGCCGCACGGCCGCGTCGATCACCGCCTCGCGAGTGGCGCCCAGCTCCCGGGTCGTGGCACCGAGGAGCACGGAGCGTTCGCGCGTCGTATCGGCGTCGAGCGCGGCGCGCACGTCCTCGAGCGAAGACGTCCACGCCTCGTGAATCGACGCACCCACGTGTCGGCGCCGGAAGCCGGCCACGTGCTGGAAGCCCCAGATGATGTGATTCCCGCAGACGACGCGGAACAGGAACACATCCAGGGTGAGGGCGGCGGCGCCCACGTCACTGTTCCGGAGGATGAACCCGCGGAACAGGCCGGCGTGGGAATTGTCCGTGGGATCGTCGAGATCGCGGTTGCCGTCCACGAGGAACAGGAACATGTCTCGGTCTCCCAGGTAGGCGCCGGACGGAACCCGTTCGGCGCCGAAGACGCCGTCCTTGTAACCGAGCGGTAGGTGCCACGCCGGGTGCGCGGCCATGAGGTCGAGCACCCGGGCGGCCAGCTCGTCGTGGTGGACGCGTGCGTAGCGCGACGATGTGATCGCGTGCACGGTCCAGGGTGCGGCGTGGTCCGCGAGGAGCAGCTGCTCTTGGCGGCGTTGCCGCTGCAGCCCATGGTTGATCGCGCTGGACGCGATCGGCGCGGGCAGCGAGCGGAGGTACTTCGGCGGCGCGCCGGCGATGGTGGCGAGCTGCTCGAAGCTCCAGTGGGTCAGTGCGGCGGAGCGGCCGGACGTCTCGTGTAGTACGAGGGCGTCGGCCGCCACCGCCTCAGTCCTGAACTCGCGGGTCTCGATGGTGCGCTCCTCGATGCGGTTGCGCCGTGCGCAAGCCGCCGCGTGGAGCGCCGCGACGCTGTCGTACCGTTCATCGGCTGGGCGCGTAGCCCATTCCCGATGGGCGGTGTACGCAGACACAGCGGACACACCTGTCCCGTTCATGGGATGTTCCTTTCTGCGTGCCCTGAGGGCGACGAGGTGGAATCAGCTCCGCGTCGGGCGACGTGGAGGGGTGACCAGGACGGTCACAGACGAGATATTTTCAAGATAGGCTGGTTTGCCCGCGCCGTCAAGCTGGACCGTTCGCGCTGGACCGTTCGCGCCGTCCGGCGCGGTCGTAACCGCGGTGCCCCGATATCGCGCGGCGCCCACCAGCGTATCTCCGGTATCGAGTTCCGCGTATCCGGCGTCGTTCTCGTCGTTGGACCGACGCCAAGTCACGACGGCACCAGCACTTCGCAACGTATTGAATCCGCGCAGATCCCTGGGTACACTGCGGGCGTCATTCGAGTATCAGGGTATCGAGTTGGGCCGACTTCTCGTTAGCCGGTCTCGACGCCCGAACCTGCAGTCGGAGAATGATCATGAGACGACCTGCGGGCCCGTTGTTCGGATTCCTGCTCGCGTCGTCTGTACTGGCCGGCAGTGCAGCCGTATGGGGACGCGCCGCGCAACGCCCTTCCGAGAACGAGTTCCTTGGTGACCTTCCGACTCTCCGTCGCGTGGAACACATTGTCCCGGGGACGCTTCCTCGAGCCTTCGCCACATACGCGCAATGCCAGACGGAGCTCACCGTTCACAGCGACGAAGAAACGGGTTTGCCGGTAGGCGATGACCAGAACGCGGGCAGAGTGAGTCTCTGCCTTGAGGCCGCGGTGCGTGAGGGCGCGAACGTCCTGATCCTTCCCGAGCTGTCGCTCGCACTGCGGGAACCTGTGCGCAAGGAGGCCATGGAGCGACTTCGCCAGGCGGCTCACGAACGGCAGATGATCATCGTCGCCGGCTCGTACTACGACAGCAATAGGCAGAGTCGACTCCCGGTCATTGGGCCGGACTGGGAAGAGCTCGGGTACAAGATCCGGCCATCTCGCTTCGAATCCTCGCCACGTCAGGGGCGGGGCATGACACCCGGCGACGGCCTGCTTCTGGTCAGCACGCCGTTCGGTCGGGTGGTGCCGCTCACCTGCGTAGACCTCATTAGCGATGGCGTTCAGTACGAGCTCCGAAATCTGGCGACGCGAGCTCAAGTAGACGTCATAGCGAACCTGAACTTCAATCCGGCGGCCTGGGAGTTCATGATCGAGGCAAACAGTATCGCGCGGCGTCATCCCGTCTTCGTCTCAATCACGAATGTGGCGGGCGCGGGTGATCGAAAAGCGCAAGAGGAGTGTCGAAAGACAGGTGACACGGGGTACTGCTACGGCAACTCGAGCTTGTTTGCGAATCTACGCGAGAGGGAGTCGGATTGCCCGAACTGCGCCAAGTCCATCATGGATCTGTTGGAGCGGCCGTTTCTCGCGGGGTCGGCTCGCGCGCTCCCGTACGATACCCTCGTCGCGGTGGCGCCCCCGTTTCAGAACGCATTGCTCGTCTACGATCTCAACTTGCGGCTTCATCGCGAGCCTGCCACGACGAACGCTCCAGATCAGGGGTATCCAACGGTCAAGAACATTCGACGTGTCACGTTACAGTGAAGCCGGCTAACAAGCATGCACCCGACGGCCGCCCGCTGACGCACCGCGGCCGCGGGTGATGCGCCAACGTTAGGTTGCCGAAGATGCGAGGACCGTTCGACCTATGAAGCCTCGGAAGCAGTGCATCTTCTGCGGCTCGATTGCCGGCCTCTCGAAGGAGCACTTCTGGCCAGAATGGCTCTCGGCGTACTTGCCCACACCAGACCCCTACTCGCACGTGGCGGAATTCCATTCGGCTGAAGGCAAACAACCCCAGCGGCTTCAACGACGCTCGGAGCGTCCTGGCGCAGTCTACACGCGGAAGATCCGCGCGGTATGCGCTAAGTGCAACAGCGGTTGGATGAGCGCGCTGGAAACGGAAGTCAAACCAGCAGTGGTAGCTCTGATCGGAGACCAGTCGATGCCTATTTCGAGAGGCTCAGTGGCCAGCCTGTCTCGGTGGGTCGCTGTGAAGACCATGGTCGCTGAGCACTCGACTGAAGACGCGGCGCTCACTCCGCCCGAAGATAGGCGCGCCGTCCGGACGGGCGTCATTCCCAGCTACTTTCGAATTTTCGCGGCTCTGCACACCTTGGAGACCAAGACCGCGTACTACCGGCAGTCCACGACACTTTCGCGCTCGATTCGCGGGCCGGAGCCACCGCTTCCGGACGGGATTTCACGCAATGTTCAGGTGACGGCATTCCTGTTGGGTCCGGTGTTCTTCTACATCACCGCAGCGAGAATTGCGTTCTTCAACGCCGACATCCTCGATCCCGTCCATGCGATGTATCGGTTGTGGCCCGAACCTGCGAACGGCACTATAGTGCAGCCATTGCCGCCGCTTGAGAGCTTACAGGTCGCAGCCATCAGCCAGTCCCTCGATCGCCTGGTCCAGGATCCGAGGGTTTGGTACGGAGGGCCGCGTCGACGGTCGACAAGGTACAAACCGGGTACATTGGTAACAGAATAAACCGGGAACATGAGCTATTGTCAAATGTTGTGGA
>PMZR01000061.1 GCA_003170135.1 Acidobacteriota bacterium | reverse complement strand
CGCCCGCCCGGTGCAGCACGTCAGATGCGCCCGCCAGCAGGCGGTCGAGTGGTCCCAGCAACAGGACGGGATCCAGGTTCCCCTGAACCGCCCGGTCGCCGATACGCGCCCAGGCCTGGTCGAGCGGCACCCGCCAGTCGACGCCAATCACGTCGCCGCCGGCATCGCGCTGGAGCTCGAGCAAGGTCGCCGTGCCGGTTCCAAAGTGGATGGCCGGCACGCCGACGACCGCCAGCGCATCGAAGATCGTACGAACGTGCGGCTGCACGAACTCCTGGTAGTCGGCGGGCGACAGCGCGCCGACCCACGAATCGAAGACCTGGACCACTTGCACCCCGGCTTCGACCTGCGCCTTCAGGTAGTCCGCCGCCACCGTTGCGAGCTTGCCGCACAGTCGGTGCCAGGCCCGTGGACACGAGTACATGAGTCCCTTGGCGAGCGCGTAGTGACTCGAGTGGCCGCCCTCGATGGCATAGGAGGCCAACGTGAAGGGCGCTCCCACGAACCCGATCAGTGGGATGGCGAGTTCCCGGCGAACGGTGCGAATCGCCTGGAGAACCGGGGCGAAGGCCTCGCGAGGCTCGACTTCCCGGAGCTCGTCGATGTCGGCCTCGGTGCGAAGCGGCTTCAATACCGTCGGGCCGTCGCCTTTGACGAAGTCGAACGGAATCCCCATCGGTTCGAGCGGTAACAACAGGTCCGAGAAGATGATAGCGGCATCGACCGCGATGCGTCGAACCGGCTGAAGGGTGACCTCGGCGGCCAGGTCGGGCGTCCGGCAGAGGTCGAGCAGGGAATACTTCGCCCGAAGCGCGCGGTATTCGGGCATGTAGCGGCCGGCCTGNNTGCCGCATGAACCAGACCGGCGTCGTATCCACCGGCTCGCGCCGGCACGCACGCAGAAATCGATCGTTCACGGCTTTGTTCGAGATCAGGATCTGGCGAAGTGTCCGAATATCGACCCGTGCCCATGGTACTACGTTTCGAGCGCTCTCGGCGGGTCTCGGGCCATTCCGTCATCAGATTGACGGCGCAAGCTCGACACTACAACTCGACAATTGTGTGCACAAAACCCGGGGACTGTCGTGATCGGTGCTATAATCTGCGACGGTCACGAGTGTGTCGTAGTGTATACGCTGGAGGCCATGTGAGTCCTATCCTGATGCGCCCGGTCCGGGAGCAGCTCGAGCACGACCGTGTCATCCGCCTGCTGCAGGCCCGGTGGCGTCGGCGCTATCAGGTCGGAATCAACGTGGGCAACGAGCAGACCGCCTCGGTCGGCCAACCCCCCGCCCTGCTGTACCCGGACCTCGTCTTCTGGTCCAACGAGCGGGGCCGCCGGGTCGAAGGTGTTGTCGAGGTCGAGACGGCCGAATCGGTCAACAACATGGAGGCGCTGTCCCAGTGGGCGCCCTACGGTCGGCTTCGCGCTCCATTCTACCTGTACATTCCCAACGGCTCGGTCGATACGGCACGCCGGTTGATCGATGAGAACCACATCACGGTGAGCGAAATCTGGACCTATTACTGGATAGGCGATCAGATGCGCTTCACCATGGTGTACAAACTCCCTACTCCGGTGCGGCCTGCGCCGCGGCGGACGGCGCCGGCCGCGTCGCGCACCGCAACGACCGCCGGCCGTAAGACGGCAAGGCGGCCGGCCAAGACGGCTCGCAAGCCCCGCGCGTCTCAGCGCAGCAGCGCCTCACCTTCGCCCAGGTCCGGTCGTGTCGGCGCCGCGGCCAAGCGCTCCGCCAAGAAGACGACGAAGACGGCGGCGCGGGCGCAGAAACGAAGATAGCTTTCCGTAGGCGCGAACGATCTTGCCATTTCTGCGATTCAACCGCGACAAACGAGGCTATGAAACGACGGCGCTGGTGCACGCCTTCCGCCGCCAGGGACGGGCTCGCCCCAGCATCCTTTATTGGTTTCGCAGTCCGATCGATGTGAAGGTCGGGCGCAGCCCAATCGATGAAGACGCGATCCGCCTCATCGAGGAACATCACCCGGAACTGTCGTTCGACTGGCCGAAGATCCTGGAAAGCCGTGGCCTCGAGGAGATCGACTCGTGTTCGCGTCCCCTGCAGAAAGCGCAGGCCAAGTTGCCGTCCCGGCATGCCGACCGCAGCCGGCCCGCGCCTGAGGCGGTCCCGATCGCCGCGGTTCCTGCGGGCAGCACGACCGAGCCGTCGCGAACCATCGCGGCCGAGCAGTCGTTTTCGCTCGAGGACTTGACCCGTCTCAGAGGCCGCTACGCCGCCGTGCTTGCCACCATCGACCAGCGGGTCGCGGATCCTGCGCGCGCGGCGGAACTGCACGAAACGGCGGAGGTACTCAATCCCGACACGTGGGTCACACCCAAAGACGTGAAGGTCGCGCTCGAGGGTTACGAGCAGACCTACCGCAAGTTGCGCGACGCTCTTGGCTCCCGCCGTCGGCGCCCGGCCGGCCAGCTCGACAACGGCGGCCAGGTGGACGCGGCCGAACCCGGCTCGCGCGACGACGCCGATCCTGCCTGAGCTGCCAGAGCCTCGACCGCACGACGCCCGGAGTCGTCTAAACTAGGAGGAGCGCGCGCTGGAGCGCCTGCCATTTCCCCGCATAAGTACTGAGGGTCAGCAACGATGCAGAGCAAGACAACCCGGATGGGCATTTGCGTGGCGGCCCTTGCCGTCGCCACCGTCGCCTGCGTGCACGCCGCGCAGGTTCCCCAGGTCAGGCCGACACCGCCTGCGACAGCGGACGCGCGCGGCAGCCAGGCAGCCTCCCCGGACCACGCCAGCCCGGTGTCGTCCGCGCCGCCGGTCGGTTCGGCGCCGTCCACCAGTCAGTCTCCGGCCCCGCAATCGCCGCCTGCGCAACAGCCACAATCGCCGCCGCCCCAGCAACCGCCGCCAGGCCAGGCGCCGAAGCCCGATCAGCCGGTCGCCGGCATACAGAAGCCGAACTTCACGGTGCGCGTCGAACTGGTGACGACTGACGTGATCGTGCGCGACTCGAAGGGGCAGTTCGTGCCGGACCTGGCCAAAAACGAGTTCGAGGTCTACGAAGACGGCGTCAAGCAGGACATCGTCTCGATGGACCTGAATCGAGGGGGGCGACACACCAACCTGGTGGCGCCGCCGCCGGTCGCGGCCGAAGAAGGGATCCTGATCCCGGTGTCGCACGCGCCGGCTGATACCGCGGGCCGCATTCTCATCTTCTTCATCGACGACCTGCACCTCGAGTTCCGCAACACGGCGCGCATCCGGAAGCTGCTCGAGGACATGCAGAAGACGTTGATTCACGACGGCGACATGTTCGCGATCCAGACGACGGGGCCGTCGTCGGTGGCCGTCGATCTGACGTACGACACGAAGCGGTTCGCCGAATCGATCAAGCGGATCTCGGGCAGCGAGCTGAAGCCGTCGGAAATCATCAACGGGCCGGAGAGCGCCGATGGTCCGAGCGAGGTGCGCTACCGCGCCCATGTGGCGTTCTCGACGGTCAACGATTTGCTGACGACGCTGGACCAGGTGCGCAACCGGCGCAAGGCGCTCATCTACGTCAGCGACGGCTACGACTTCAACCCGTTCGAGCAGTCGCGCCAGGGCGAGGATCCGAACGGCATCTACGAGGGCCGCACCGGCGTGAATCGCGCCGACACGCAGGGGGATCCCTGGGCGCAGCAAGGGCAGCAGTTCGCGGACGCGGACCTCGTGCACGAGCTCGCCGATCTCACGCGCACGGCGAACCGCGCGAACGTCACCATGTACACGATCGATCCGCGCGGCCTGGTCGGCGGGTCGGACCTCGACGAGCAGGTGGATCCGACCGAGTGGAACGACTACCTGCACAAGTCGCAGGACAGCCTGCGCGTGCTCGCCGAGCAGACCGGCGGCATTGCCGTCGTCAACCAGAACAACTTCACGAAGTCACTCCAGCAGATCGACGCCGAGACGAGCGACTACTACATGCTCGGGTACTATTCGAAGAACCCTGATCCGATGAAACGGTATCGAGCGATCGAAGTGAAGGTCACCCGGCCGTCCATGACCGTCCAGGCGCGCAAGGGGTATCAGCTGAAGCGGTCGCCGAAGGCCGGCACTCCGCCGCCGGCCGCGGGCGGGCAGCCGCAGTGAGGAATCGGGGAAGTGGGACGCGAGGGTAGAACCCCGCGATCCCAATCGGGTTGCGACGGGCGAGGCTGACACACGAAAGGGCCGACTGGCTTTCACCAGTCGGCCCTTTTTCTTTCCCGCGGTCTACCGTCTACGGTCTACCGTCTACTTCGTTAGAAGCGGAACCGCAGTCCGAGCTGCGCCTGCCACCGCGACCTGAGATCGTCGCGCGTGAACAACCCGCTGTAGGTCGAGGCGTTGAAGTTCGTGAGGTTGATGATCTCCTTCCCCGTCGTCTTGTCGATGCCGCCATACGTGAATGGAGTTGCGAACCCAGGCCAGCCCGCAGTGTAGAGCCAGCCCCAGTTCTTGTTCAGCAGGTTGAGGAGGTTCAGCACGTCGGCGGTGAACTCCATTTTGCGGCTGCCGGCGATCGGGATATCCAGCGCGTAGCGGAAGTCCAGATCGTTGTTCCACGGCGAACGACCCGAGTTGCGCGGGTTGATGATGCCGCGGTTGTTCTTGGCAGCCGAATCGCCGCTCAGGAACGCGTTCAGCTGATCCCAGGTCCCGCCCTGCACGATGACCTGGTCGGCGCTCACCGGGATGAACATCAGGTCGTTGCTCGACACACCGTCAGTGTTCAGGTCGCTTCTCAGGCCGAGGGCGTACGGGCGTCCCGTCTGGCCGTTGTAGAAGAACGACACCGAACTGGTCAACTTCCTGGGCATCGGGATTGGAATCGTGGCGGTGAGGTTGATGCGCGTTCCCGGGTCGTAGTTCGACACGGTTTCGGCTGGCTGGTTCACGTTGATGGCGGCCGGATCCGTCGACCAGTTCGATTGGGCCACGCTGGACGTGCCGTCGTTCACCGAGAGCGCACGCCCGTACAGCCACGACCCGGAGATGTAGAACCCGTTCTTGAACGGCCGCTCCAGTTTGTACGAGGCCGTCCACGCGTAACCGATCGACGTGTTGCTGAGCAGGAGCACGTTGCCCAGGTTGTTGTCGACCTTCGACATCACCAGCCGGTAGTCGCCGAAGTTCGGGGCCAGCTGCGCGTTGGTTGGATCGGCGTAGTTGATGTTCTGGTAGTAGATGTCCTTCTCGTTCTTCGTGAGCAGGAATTCTGCCGTGCCAACCAATCCCAGGAACCCGAGGTCGTGGTCGAACCCGATGTTCGAGCGCAACGTCACCGGGAACGAGTAGCCGGGATCGACCAGGTTGATGGTCTGCTTTCCCGCGCTGCCGATGTTCGTGGGCTGGTTGTACGGGTCGGACACGAAGGGAATGGTGTTCTTCGAGTTGTAGCTGACCGAGAGGTTCGTGAAGTCGACGCCCGTATTTCCGTACTGGTTCGACATCCACACGTACGGCGTCCGGCCGGAGAACACCCCAATGCCGCCGCGCAGCTGCTTCTGCTTGCCGCCCTTGCTCAGGTCCCAGTTGAACCCGACGCGCGGTGAGATATTGGTCGGCGACGGCATGGAATCCGTGTGACGGTTGAAGTCAGTCACGGCAACTGGATTGGCGTGCGGCAGGTCGGGGAAGCGCGGTGCGGCCACGCGGACACCGTAGGTGAGGGTCACGTTCGGACGCACGCGCCACTTGTCGCCGGCGTAGACCTCGAAGTCGTGCACCGAGAACTGCGCGGGCTGCAGGGGATTGGACGTGTTCGAGAAGTAGTGGTAGAAGCCCTGCGCGATGCCGGCCTGGAAGCTCGCGAGGCTCGAGAAGGTGTACCCCCCGTACAGGTCCTGGATGAACAGGTTGTAGAACCTGTAGAACTCGTTGTGCGTGCCGATCTCGAAGGTGTGCTGTCCCTTGACGAGCGTCAGGTCGTCGGTGGCTTCGACGATGTCCTGGTTCAGCTTGTTGGCCATCGACGAGTATTCGCCGCCCATGTAAATGTTGTAGATGCCGTCGTAGACGGTAATTTCCGGGGACGTGGGATAGCCCGGTTCGAGGCCGCGGTTGTTCCGATCGCGCGAATACACCACCCGCAGCTCGTTGAAGGCGTTGCCCCAGTTGCTGTTCAACTGTCCGACCGACGACAGCATCTTGTCGGTCATGTGGTAGAAGTGATCCGCGAAGTTGTAGCTGGTGTTGCTCTGCGTGCCGACCTCCGCCAGTGCGTTCACGTAGTTCGTCCGGACAGTGAGCTGGTTGCGTGAAGAGAGGTTGAAGTCGGCGCGGAGGAAGATCTTGTCGCTGTTGTTCGGCTTGCTGAATTCGCTGGCCGGCCCGGGATTCAGCCCGTACTTCGACTGGGCGATCTGGGCGGCCGCCAGCGCGTTGGCCGCGTCGGGCCATGTCTGGCCGGAACTGCCATCGAGCGAATAGCCGACCGGCGTGCTCTTGCGCCCGAAATCGCCGTTGCCGAAGAAGAACACCTTGTCGTGCACGATCGGCCCGCCCAGTGTGAAACCTCCCTGCTGGTCCTTGAACTTGCCCACGTTCGTGTCTGCCGGGCTTGGATTCCCCGTAGTGGCGACCCCGGGAATCGCGCCGATCAGGTTCTGATTGCGGGCGACAAAATAGCCCGAGCCGTGGAAGTTGTTCGTGCCGCTCTTGGTCACGGCGTTGATGCCGCCGCCCGTCTGACCGCCCTGGCGCACGTCATAGGGCGAGACGAGCAGCTGGATTTCCTGGATCACGTCGAGGCTGATCGGCTGCGTGCCGGTCTGACCGCCGGGCGTGCCCGACGACGCCAGACCAAACACGTCGTTGTTGACCGCGCCGTCGATCTGCATGTTGTTGTAGCGGTTGTTCCGGCCGGCGACGCTGAGCACGGCGTCGGTGTCACCCGCGGTGATCGGCGCGTAGCTGAAAAACGGCGACGTGCGCGCGAAGTCGCTGATGCTGCGCGAAATCGTCGGCAGCGATTCGATCGCCTGCGTCGCGACGTTGGCCCCCGTGCCGGCACGGCTCGTGTCGATGATCTGCGCTTCGGCGGTCACCGTGACCGTTTCCTGCAGCGCCTGGATCTGCATCGTGAACGTGATCTCGCGCGATTCGCCGAGGCCGACCATGACACCGGTCTGTTCGCCGGTCCTGAACCCGTTCATCGAAGCCTTGATCGTGTAGGGCCCGCCGACGCGAACGGCGAGCATCGTGAAGTGCCCGTCGCCCTGCGTGATGGCTTCGTAGGTCGTTCCCGTTGGCGTGTGCACAGCGGTCACCGTCGCACCGGGCAGCACACCCTTCTGCGCATCCATTACGACGCCGGTCAACGTGCCGTTCGTAATGTTCTGCGCGAGACTGGGCTGGGCCACGCCGGCGACCATCGCGCCTACAAGCGCAGCACCCAGCAAGATCCTGTAAAGCTGGCGCATCAGTTCATCTCCCGTATGTGTTGTCGCAAAAGGGGGTGAGTGCGCGTCCGGGACGACTGCCTGGGGGGGAAGCAAATCGGGCTGCCCGGGGCGAGCGCGGAAGAGTATATCAGAACGGCTGCGGTCCGGGGACGACTGAACGCACGAAGAGTGCGAGCCGCAAGCGGCAGCGGCAGATGAGGTTAGGTCACACGGCCGAGCTATGCCGGCGTTCTTATTTCTTTTTCGGCAGCGGGCACGCGCCGATCGCGCCGTTCGGATCGAGCGCCTCGCTTGACTGGTCGATCTTCCGGACCACGCCCTGGTCGTCGATCACGAACGTGGTACGCCGGGCCACGCCGCCGGCCTCGTCGTAAACGCCGTAGCTGCGCGACACGTCGTGTTTGACATCGCTGATGATGGGATAGTCCACGTGCAAGGCGTCTGCAAACGCCTTGTTGGCCCAGACGCTGTCCACGCTGACGCCAATCACCTGCGCGTTCACGTCACCGAGCTTCGCGGCATTGTCTCGGTACCGAGACAGTTCGATCGTTCAACCCGGCGAGAAAGCCGCTGGGAAGAAGGCGAGAATCACGGTCTTCTTGCCTTTGAAGTCCGCGAGCGACAGCGTCTTCTGCTCGTACTTGTCCCCGGGGCCGCGCGCCAGGTAATGCAAGGTGAAATCGGGGGCTGTCTGGCCGACCTTTACGGAGGGCGGCGGCGGAGCAGTCGCTTGTGCGGCGAGTGCGGCAATCGGCGGGAAGGCGAGAACGGCGAACGCCGCGAGCACGGCGAAGGCAAAGTATCGGCGCATCTGGGGGCCTCGTGGGCGATGTACGACGTGCGATGTGCGCAGTGCGATGTGCGCAGTGCGTGGCGCTACGTGCAAGGTGCGCGACGCGCGTGCCAAGTCCTCAGTGCGGTCTACGTGCGGGCCGCTCCGTCTAGCTCAAAGACGCCCGGTGCGAAGGAACCAGGGCCACCTTGCACCCCGCACTTCGCACTTCGCACCCCGCACTTCGCACTTCGCACTTCGCACTTCGCACTTCGCACTTCGTATTCTACACCCTACCGCCACTGGCCCTTGAGCGTCGACAGCGCGTGTTTCACGCGCTTGACCGCCTCATCTATATACACGCGGTCGATCTCGATGCCGACAAACGGCAGGCCGAGATGCGCGCAGGCCACGGCGGTATTGCCGAGGCCCAGGAACGGATCGAGGACGAGCCGCGCCCGGTCGAGACCGTGCACGCGCAGGCAGTACTCGGGCAGGCGCGGCGGGAACGTCGCCGGATGCGGGCGGTCGCGATCGCGGAACTTGATCGTGTCGTAGGGCATGAACCACACATTGCCGCGGCAGCGCTTGCCGCCAGAGGCCTGACGCCAGCGCCCGATGTTCGAGGCGTCCTGGTACCGCACGCCGATGGCGAGTCGATCGAGACGCGTGGCGCCGTTGGGGCTGAAATGGAAGATGAACTCGTGGCAGTCGTTCAGGAACCGCGGACTGTTGATCGGCTTGTAATGACCCACGGCCAGATCGCGGGCGAGGTGCGCTGCCTCGCCGGCCGCCGCGCGTTCGATCACGATCGACTTGATCCAGTGAATGGTGTTCTGCAGTTGCAGGTGGCCCCGGGCGGCCTGCGCCACGTCGAACGGGGCCCACGGGTCGGTCGGCATCGCGCCCACGTTCAGGAAGAGCGATCCCTCGGGCGACAGGACCCGTGCGGCCTCCGCGACCCAACTGGACGTCCACTCGAGATAACGGTCGCGCGGCAACGTGTCCTTGTACGCGTTGTAGCGGATGCCGAGATTGTAGGGGGGAGACGTGACGATGACGTCCACGGACTGCGCGGCCAGGCGGGGGAGCAGCTCCACGCAGTCGCCTTCGTAGAAGCGGAACGTCTGATCGCCGGCGTGTAACGTGGTGTGCGCGGCGGGAACTTTCACGATCCGCGGATTCTAGTTGGCCCCTCGGCGCTTGTCCAATCCCGCTGCGCTTCTGTGTTCATCAGCTGCAGATTCACGCAGATTCGTGCAGATGCGCTGCGGTCCTCCGCACGTGGCGCCGCAGCTTCCGCGCGTACGTNNGGCCGGCCCGCGTCGAAGTCCTGCATTCAGAATCTGTGGGAATGAGCGAAAATCTGCGGATGAGATTGAGGTGGCGGAAGCTGCGGTTCCGACTGAGCACTGCGGCTGCCGCGAATGCGCGGCGGTCCAGCGAACGTGCGGATGCGATTAAGCGACGCGGCGGAACGCCGACGGGACGATCGATTGCCGCCGCAACGAGACTTTGTGGTTGCGCCGATGCGCCGCGGCAGCGCACGTGTCACCCTTGTCCTCGATGTAGGCGACGTCAACGTTGGTTCCCTGCTCGCGATAGCGGCCGACCACGCACCCGCACCCGAGCGTGATGAATCCCAGGAGCCGAACGAGCATCGTTTCCTCCGTGGTCTACCAAAGCAAGGCGCGTACCGGGAGGAACGGCGCGACGTGATGGCGGAAAAAGGGAAGCCCCGAGACGAAAACCCCCAGCGCGGCACCTTTGTCGCTTCTCGCTTGACACCTCGTGACCGCGCGGTAGATTGTCGAGTGAACGGAAACGGGGGCACCGTGCGACGACTGGTAACGGCAATTGCGCTGGTGATCGTGTCGGGCGCGGCACTGGGTACCCAGCCGGGCCCGATTGGGCAGCGGCTCCTTCAGCGGCTGGACGTCACGGCGGCGCGCGCGGCCGTGCGGCAGGGCGAGCCGCAGGTGCTGCAAGACCAGGTGGAACTGAGCGAGATTCCCGCGCCGCTCATGAAAGAGGGCCCGCGGGGGGCCGCCGTGCGGGCCAGGTTCGCCGCCGCCGGCCTCACCGACGTGCGAACGGACGGCGCGGGTAACGTGCTCGGCGAACGGCGCGGCCGCAGTCTCCATCCACACCTGGTGCTGGCGGCCCACCTCGACACCGTCTTTCCCGAAGGCACCAACGTCAAGACGACCCGCGAGGGCGGCATCATCAAGGGCCCCGGCATTGCCGACGATGCACGGGGTCTCGCGGTGCTGCTGGGGGT
>PMZR01000095.1 GCA_003170135.1 Acidobacteriota bacterium | reverse complement strand
ACGCAGCACGTCGCACCGCACTCCGCACGACGCACCTGGCACTCTGCACTTCTGTGAGGTCTCCGATGTCCGTAACGTTCGACGACATCCAGCGCGCCGCCGACCTCGTGCGGTCGCGCATTCCCGGGCTGCCGACGATCGGCGTCGTGCTGGGCTCGGGCCTGGGCGCCTTTGCGGGCCGGCTGGAACACGGCGTGGCGATTCCCTACGACGAGATTCCGGGCTGGCCGCCCTCGCGCATCGTCGGCCATGAAGGCCGCCTCGTGGTCGGGACGAGATGCGGCCGGACCGTGGTGGTCCTCTCCGGCCGGGCGCATTACTACGAGGGCCACGACCTGCAGACGGTCGTGTTCGGCCCCCGCGTGCTCGGCCTGCTCGGCGTGAAGACGCTGGTGCTCACCAACGCGGCCGGCGGCATCAACACCGGGTTTGCGCAGGGCGCGCTGATGGTCATCGACGATCACATCAATTTTCTGGGGAGCAACCCGCTCGTCGGCCCGAACGACGATCGGTTCGGCCCGCGTTTCCCGGACATGTCGGCCGTCTACTCGCCGCGTCTGCGCGCGATCGCGCACCAGGTCGCCGCGGAGCTGACGATCCCGGTGGCCCACGGAGTCTATGTTGCCGTCCACGGGCCGAGCTACGAGACCCCCGCCGAGATCCGGGCCTTCAGAACGCTCGGCGCCGACGCGGTCGGCATGTCGACGGTGCCCGAGGCGATCGTCGCGCGCCACATGGGCGTCGAAGTGCTGGGCATCTCCTGCATCACGAACATGGCGGCCGGCGTGCTGCCCGCGCCCCTCAATCACGAAGAGGTGATGGAGACGGCGCGCCGGGTGGGCGGCCAGTTCATCGGGCTGCTCGAAGGGATAATCGCGCGGCTATGACGCATGACGCTTTGATCGCGGCGGCGCGGCGCGCGCGGGAGAACGCGCTCGCCGCCTTCTCGCAGTTCAAGGTCGGCGCCGCACTCGAGACGGCCGATGGGACGATCGTCACCGGCTGCAACATCGAGAACGCCACCTACGGCCTGACGTTGTGCGCCGAGCGCGTCGCGATGTTCAAGGCGCTGTCCGAGGGCCATCGTCACTTCACGCGCATCGCGGTCGTCGCCGACACCGGAGAGCCGACCTCACCGTGCGGGCCCTGCCGCCAGATCCTGTGGGAGTTCGGCGGCAACCTGGAGGTGATTCTCGCCAACCTGCAGGAAGAAAAAGGCCGCTACCTCATGCGGGACCTGCTGCCGCTCCCATTTGATGCCAGGCTGCTCGGCGGGCCGAAGCCGTAGGGCTTCGGCCCGGAGCCTGTTAGGATCACTTCAATGCTTCCTACCATAGAGTGGCAGGACGACGCGGTCGTCATGATCGATCAGCGCAAGTTGCCCGGGGCGGAAATCTACGTGCGCGCGACAACCGCGAAAGAGGTGGCGCGCGCGATCCAGACCATGGTGATTCGCGGGGCGCCGGCCATCGGCGTCGCGGCGGCCTACGGCATCGCGCTGGGAATGCGCAAGAGCCAGGCGAGCGGCACGACGAAGTTCGCGGCCGAGTTCCAGAAGGTCTGCGATCTCCTCCGCGCGACGCGGCCGACGGCCGTGAACCTGTTCTGGGCGATCGAGCGGATGAAACGACGGTTCGCCGCATCCGCCCTGGCGGGCGAGTCGGTCGCCGAGATCAAGGTCCGCCTCGTCGCCGAGGCGCAGCAGATCCACGACGAAGACGTCGCCAGCTGCCGCGCGATGGGCGCGCACGGCGCCTCGCTCGTGCCCGACGGCGCGCGTATCCTGACGCACTGCAACGCCGGCGCGCTCGCGACCGCCGGCTACGGCACGGCCCTCGGTGTCATCCGGGGCGCGATCGAGCAGCACAAGAAGGTGAGCGTGCTCGCCGACGAAACGCGCCCGTTCCTGCAGGGCGCCCGGCTCACCGCGTGGGAACTCACCCGCGACGGCATCCCGACCACGATCATCACCGACAGCATGGCCGGCTGGATGATGCAGAAAGGCGAAATCGACCTCGTCGTCGTCGGCGCCGACCGGATCGCGGCCAATGGCGACGTGGCGAACAAGATCGGCACCTACGCCGTTGCCGTGCTGGCGCGCGAACACGGCCTTCCGTTCTACGTGGCGGCGCCCGCGTCCACGATCGACCTGGCCACCCCCGACGGGGCGCACATCCCGATCGAAGAGCGGAACCCGCGCGAGGTGACACACGTCGGTGCGACGCGCGTGGCCGCCGAGGGCGCATCGATTCGCAACCCGGCCTTCGACGTGACACCCAGTCGTTTCGTGTCGGCGATCATCACCGAGCGCGGCGTCTTCAGGGCGCCGTACTCGGAGTCATTGCCGCTCGCGGTCAGTGGCGCGACCCTCAATCCGTCCGCCTGAGCACGGCCGGCGGCGGCGCGACATCCTTCCATGTTGATGCTCGGCATCGAGACGTCGTGCGACGAGACAGCGGCGGCGGTCGTCGAGGAAACCGCCGATCCGCGGCGGCCGTGGCGCGTTTGCTCGAGCGTTGTCGCCTCGCAGGTGGCGATTCACCGCGAGTGGGGAGGCGTCGTGCCGGAGCTGGCGTCGCGTCAGCACCTGCGGGACATCTGCGGCGTCGTCGAGCGCGCCGTGCAGGAGGCGGGCGTGTCGCTGCCGGCGGTGGACGCCGTTGCCGTCACACAGGGCCCGGGCCTGGTTGGCTCGCTCCTGGTTGGCGTGTCGTTCGCCAAGTCGCTGGCCCTCGCGCTCGGCCGGCCCCTGGTGGCCGTTCACCACCTCGCCGGTCACATCGAATCGCTGTTTCTCGAGCATGGGCCGCTGCCGCTGCCCGCGGTCGTCCTGGTCGTGTCGGGGGGACATACGAGCCTGTTCGACATCCGGCAGGCGGGCGTTTACCGATCCATCGGTCGCACCCGCGACGATGCGGCCGGCGAAGCCTATGACAAGGTGGCGAAGCTGCTGGGGCTCGGATATCCCGGCGGACCGATCATCGACGCGCTGGCAAAGGAGGGCAACGACCACGCGGTGCTCTTCCCCATGTCCCGCATGACGCATCGCGATCGCGTCGCGCCGGAGCGAACCGTCCGCTTCGAGTTCAGTTTCAGCGGCATCAAGACGTCGGTGCTGCGCTACGTGCAGGGGCAGCGCATCGGCGCGCCCATCGACGCGGCACGCGGTGTGCGGGGGGAACCGGTGCCGCAGGCGCGGACGCTCTCCGCGCAGGAAACCCGGGACATCGCCGCGAGCTTCCAGCGCGTGGTCGTCGAGACGCTGCTGGATCGCACGTTTGCGGCCGCGGGCTGGGCCCGGGCGAAGAGCATCGGCATCGCCGGCGGCGTGTCGGCGAACAGCCGGTTGCGTCGCGACGCGGCGATTCGCGGCGAAGCGGCAGCGCTCCCGGTGTTCGTGCCGAGCCTGCATCTGTCGACCGACAACGCGGCGATGATCGCGGCGGCCGGCCTGCGGCGCTTTCACGAGGGCGCCAGGGCAGACTGGGATCTGAACGCGGACGCGTCGCTCGCCTTGTAACCACGGCCGCGGTCCTGCCCATCGGCGCCTCGGCCACGAGACCTGCCGCTCGTGGCCGAGCGACCTGACCATGGGCGAGCGCGGTCCTGCCGGGAGGGTGACCGATGAAGGTGTTGACCGAGTACCTGTGGTTCAACACGCCTGCGCGGCGCGAAATGGTGCGGATCACCGACCAGGTCGCGCAGATCGTCGAACGCAGTCAGGTGAAGGAAGGGATCGCGCTGGTCTCGGCGATGCACATCACCTCAGGCGTCTACGTGAACGACTGGGAAGGGGGCCTGATCGAGGATTTCGGCGTGTGGCTCGAGAAGCTGGCGCCGTCCGGCCGCGACTACCGCCACCACCAGACGGGCGAGGACAATGCCGACGCGCACTTGAAGCGGACGATCATGGGCCACCAGGTGGTCCTGCCGATCACGCGCGGCAAGCTGGATCTCGGCCCGTGGGAACAGGTCTTCTACGCGGAGTTCGACGGCCAGCGCAAGAAACGCGTCATCGTGAAGGTGATGGGAGAGTAGGCTCAATCGCCGCCCTCTTCTCCCGCGCGGCCGACTGCAGCAGCGAGATGCCCACGTAGATGACGACGACGGTGACGAGCCACTTGACCCAGTAGAGCGGCAGGCTCTTCACGACGAGCAGCGCCAGAGCCGCTCCGAAAATGCCGCCGGCCGCGAGCCCGGCCGCCGCGCGCAGGCTGTAGCGCTTCTTGTGCACGAACTCCATGCTGGCCACCGGCATCAGGAAGGCGCAGGCGCCCATCATGATCGGGAACGCGGCCACCGGGTTCATGCCGAGCGTGGCGATCAGAACCATGCATGGCGCGTAGTAGCCGATGCCGAGCGGCATGATCGAGCCGAGGAAGAAACTGCCAACGAGGGCCAGCGCGAGCAGCCAGCCTCTCACGCCCAGCACCACACCGTCAACCGCAGCCGTCTGCACGTGGCCTTCTGCCTTCGTCGTTGGATCCTTCACCTTGGACCATTCGCGGCCGGCGTTCACGAGCTCCAGCGTCACGCCCGCCTGCAGGGGCTCGATCGCCGCAGCGGTCACCGAGGGTTCCGTTCGTAACGCCGTGCCGCCGGGCCGTACCGTCAACTGGCCAGACGGCATCAGACCCATGACGCTTGCGAACATGAAAAAGGCGGCCAGGAGAAGCGCGACGCCCATGCCGATCTGGATGGCGCGGCGCGGCATTCGCGCAACGATACCAGCCCCGAACCATGAGCCGGCAACGGCGGCGGCGATCATCAGGACCAGCGTCACGAAATCGACGGCGATGACCGCGATGCCGATGAACGCCTGCGTGACGGTCGGCAGGCAGTGGCCGACGTTGAGGGTGCCCGGGATCAGCTCGTCGCGGACCAGCTTCCGGAACCGGAAATAGGTGGTCGAGGTCGCAAAGCTGCCGATGCCGAGCGCGTCGAAGAAGTTGGCGAAGAACCCGACCGCGACGCGTTCGGCGTCCGGCGCGCCGGCGTCGGGCGTGTCCGGGTGCTGCCTGACATCAACGACCCAGACGAGGACGAACGCCAGCGCGAGAATCCCGAGCGCGACAAACAGGATTGCAATCACCCTCGCCCCTCCTCTGAACCGCGTTCCGGGTTTTTTTTCGCCTCTGCTGTTGGCGGCGACCAGTGGCCGAATATATCATGCGGTCGGAGGTTTGGCGCGCTCGGATTCCGGACCCCGGACACGAGCGTAAGAGATCATGATGACACTATCCCGAGATGCCGCGTGGGAGCTGCTGTGCGAGTACACCAAGGGCGAGAGCCTGCGCAAACATGCGCTGGCGGTTGAAGCCGCCGTTCGAGGCTATGCGCGCAAGTACGGCGAGGACGAAGAAGCCTGGGCCGTTGTCGCGCTGCTCCACGATTTCGACTACGAGCGCTGGCCGGACGCCGAGAACCATCCCTATCGCGGCGTCGAGATCCTGCGCGAGAAGGGGTATCCCGAGTGGGTGGTGCACGCCGTGCTGTCGCACGCCGAGTACACGGGCGTGGCGCGCGAGACGCTGCTCGAACGCGTCCTGTTTGCGTGCGACGAGATGGCCGGGTTCGTGACGGCCGCCGCCCTGGTGCGGCCGTCCAAGAGCGTGCGGGATTTGGAGGCCCCGTCCGTCGTCAAGAAGATCAAGGACAAGGCGTTCGCGCGGGCGGTCAAGCGCGAGGACCTGCTGGCCGGCGCCGAGGGGCTGAAGCTGCCGCTGGCCGAGCACATCACCAACGTGATCGCGGCGATGCGGGAACGGGCTGACGATCTGGGCCTGTAGGGCCTGAACCCGTGGCGGACGAATCACGTATACGAGAGTGCATGACAGACATCGCCTCAACCGGACCGGTCGTTGACCTGAAGGGCGTGACGGTCGTGTACGGCAGGACGCCGGCGCTGGCCGACGTGACCGTGGCGTTCCCGCGCGGGGCGGTCGGGCTGCTCGGGCCGAACGGTGCCGGCAAGAGCACGCTGCTCAAGGCGCTGCTCGCCTTCATCGTTCCCGTGCAGGGCACGATGCGCGTGCTCGACCTCAACGTGGCGGACTCGGCGCTCGACATCCGCCGGCGCATCGGCTACATGCCCGAGTCCGACTCGCACATCCCCGGCATGAACGCGGTGTCGTTCGTGGCCTATTGCGGGCAACTCGCCGGCCTGCCCGCGGTCGATGCGATGCAGCGGGCGCACGAAGTCCTCTACTACGTGGGCCTGGGCGAGGCGCGGTATCGCAACGTCGAGACCTACTCGACCGGCATGAAGCAGCGCATCAAGCTCGCGCAGGCGCTCGTGCACGACCCCGACCTGCTGTTCCTGGACGAGCCGACCAACGGCATGGACCCGAAGGGCCGCGACGAGATGCTCGAGCTGATTCGTGATTTGGCGCACGCCAAGGGCGTGAACCTGCTGCTGTCGTCGCACCTGCTGCCCGACGTCGAGTTCACCTGCGACTATGTCATCGTGCTCGACAAGGGGCGCGTCGTGGCGCAGGGCACCATCGACGCCCTCAAGGGGCCGGGCGGCCGCGTCTTCGAACTGCGGATCAAGGGCGACCGCGAGGCGTTCACGCGGGCCGTACAGGCGGCCGGCCTGGATTGCCATGGCACCGACGAGGACGTGATGCGCGTGTTCCTGCCGGACGCCGCCTCGCCGCAGACGCTGTTCGCCCTGGCGGCGCGCGAAGGCGTGCAGGTGCGGCACCTGCGCCCCAGCGTGCCGACGCTCGAGGACGTGTTCGCGCGGGCGGTGGGGGAGCAGTAAAGAGTCCGGAGTCCGGAGTCCGACCGGAGCCTGAAGCGCGGAGCGCTTTGATGCCTATCCACGATCAGAGTTATCGCCACTATGCGGGCACCCACGAGGCGCAGGGGCGCGCGTGGGTCATCATCGCGATGTCCGGCATCCGATCGATGATCGGCAACCGCAAGTTCCTGGGCCTCCTGCTGCTCGCGTGGTTGCCGTTCCTCATCGAGGCGATCCGTTTCTACTTCGCCGCGAATTTTCCGCAGGTCTCGATGCTCGCCGCGACGCGCGAGACCTATCGCGAGTTCTTCGACTACCAGACGGCGTTCGTCTTCTTCATCACCATCTGGGCCGGCGCAGGCCTCATTGCCAACGACCGGCGCGCCAACGCGCTGCAGATCTACCTGTCGAAACCGTTGACGCGGACCGAGTACGTCGCCGGCAAGCTGTCGATCCTGGTCATCTTCCTGCTGCTCGTCACGTGGCTCCCGGCGATCCTGCTGCTCCTGCTGCACATGCTCTTCCAGGGCAATTTCCAGTTCATTCGCGCGAACCTCGTGCTGTTCCCGGCCATCACGGTGTACTCGTTCGTGTACGTCCTGGTGGCGGCGTTCACGATGCTCGCCCTGTCGTCGCTGTCCAGCAGCAGCCGCTACGTGGCCATCCTGTACGCGGGCATCATCTTCTTCACCGACTCGATCTACACCGTCCTCTACGCGGTCACCGGCAATTCGGCGTTCTCCTGGATCTCGCTCGGCGGCAACCTCCGCCAGGTCGGGAACATCATCTTCCGGATGAAACCGCTCTACCCCGACACCCCCTGGCAGGTCTCACTGCTGATGGTCGTGGGCATGGTCGCCGTCTCGATGCTCATCCTCGAACGCCGCGTGCGCGGCGTGGAGGTGGTGTCATGACCGTCGCGACTGTCCCCGAGACCCGGCCGGTCGTCGAAGCCGACCACCTGTCCAAGTGGTACGGGCAGGTCATCGGCCTCAATGACGTCAGCGTGTCCGTGCCGCCGGGCGTGACCGGTCTGCTCGGCCCCAACGGCGCCGGCAAATCGACGTTCATGAAGCTGATGACCGGCCAACTGAAGCCCAGCAAGGGCGGCATCCGCGTGCTCGGCGAGCCGGTCTGGCACAATCCGAGCCTCTTCTTCCGGGTCGGGCTGTGCCCCGACCAGGATACCTTTTACGATCGGATGACCGGGGCCGAGTGGCTGGCAGCGCTCGTCCGGCTGAACGGATACGACGAGCGGCAGGCTCGCCATGCCGCGCACCGCGCACTCGAGGCGGTGGACCTGGTCGAAGCCGGCGGCAAGAAGATTGGCAGCTACTCGAAGGGCATGCGCCAGCGCGTCAAGCTCGCGCAAGCGATCATCCACGACCCGGAAATCCTCATCCTCGATGAGCCGCTGTCGGGCATGGATCCGATCGGCCGGAGGCGGACCATTCGTCTCATCAAGGAATGGGCCCACGACGGCAAGAGCATCCTCGTGTCGAGCCACATCCTGCACGAGATCGAAGCGATGACGTCGAGCATCCTGCTCATCAACAACGGCAGGATCCTCGCCGAGGGCGATGTCCACCAGATTCGCGAACTCATCGACGAGCACCCGCACACCGTCTACGTCAAGGGTGAAGATCCGCGTCGTCTGGCACGCGTGTTCCTCGCGGAAGACGACGTCATCAGCCTGCGGTTCGAAGAGCAGGCCGTCGTCGTCCAGACGGCCAGGCCCGACGCTTTCTACTCGCGCCTGACAAGCCTGGCCGCCTCCGGCGAGGCGGGCGTCGTGACCGAGGTGAGCTCGCCCGATGACAACCTGCAGGCGGTGTTCCAGTACCTCGTGAAGTGAAGGCGGGCGGCGGGCGGTGGAAGACGAGCGGCGGAAGAGGCAATGACGATGGCAGACGAGAAGGACGTGTTCGGCGCCGGTCCTGGGGGCCCCAGCGCGGCTGCCGCGCCGGGGGGCTCGCCGAAAACGGGCGGTCTCACGGCGAACGGCGGGGCGGCTCAGGCGCCGGGGCTCGCGGCCGGTGTCATGCGCGTCTTCGACCTGTCGATCGGCCAGATGCTATGGTCGCGCCGAACCGTGTTCATGGCCCTCGTCGTCGCCGCGCCGATGGCGCTGGCGCTGCTCTACCGCGTCATGCACGCGAGCTTCGGCGATCCCGAGGTGAACGGCCAGGCGGTGCGGGGGACGACCCTGTTCGGGATGACGATCTGGTTGCTCTACCTGCGGTTCATCGTCCCGATTCTCGGCGTCTTCTACGGCACGGCGCTCGTGGCGGACGAAGTGGACGACAAGACGATCACGTACCTGTTCGTGCGCCCGATTCCGCGCCGCGCGATCCTGCTGGGCAAGTACCTGGCGTACCTGGTCTCGACGGCCTGCGTGGTGCTGCCCTCGGTGATGGTCGTCTACTTCCTCACGACCGCGCTCGATCTCTCCGTCATTGCGCAGTCCTTCCCCGCGCTCGCCAAGGACCTGGGCCTGCTCGCCGCCGGCCTGGCGGTGTACGGTGCCGTATTCGCATACGTCGGGACGCGCCTCAAGCACCCCCTGGTGCTCGGCCTGGTGTTCGCGTTCGGCTGGGAGCAGTTCGCCCTGTTCATTCCTGGCTACCTGCGGCGGTTCACCGTGGTCTACTACCTCCAGGCGCTCGTGCCGCATGCGATGCCCCAGGACAGCGCCATGAGCGTGCTGCAGGCGGTCTTCCGCCAGGCGCCGCCGGCTCTCGAGTGCCTGGCCTGCCTGGCGGCCATCTGGGTGATCTTTCTTGTGCTGGCGGCCTACACGATCGAGCGGCGGGAATATGTGCTCGACCAATAACCTAAGCTGCTGAGCATTAATGGCTTTNNCCGGCGCGGGCCCGCCCCGGCAGGCTCAAGCGAAGGAACTTTCGCCCCCCAGTCCTCGTATAATCTGGCAAGAGCGAGGCCTTTATGTCCAAACGCACTCGTTATTTCATGATCGGGGCGGTTGCCTTCCTGGTCGTCGGTTTGTCGATCGGGGTGGTTGCCTACTACAACGGCGGCCTCAAGGTGCTGAGGCCGGGCGGCACGCTGGCGGAACTCCAGTACGTTCCCGATGACGCGGCGGTCATCGCCTACGCGAATGTCCAGCAAATCATGAGGTCCGATTTCCGCCAGCGCATGAAGCAGCTGGAGGCGGGCAAGGGCGAGCACGGACAGCAGCAATTCCGCGACGAGACCGGCATCGACATCGAAACCGACATCGATACCGTTGTCGCCTACATGACGACCAACGCCACCGACCCGTCGAAATCGGGCGGGGCGGTCATGGCGACCGGGCGCTTCAACCAGCAGCGTATCGGGGATCTCGTCAAGCAGAAGGGCGGCACGGTTACCGACTACCGCGGCAAGGCGCTGATGACGTTCGCGGCCACCAGTCACGAAGGGAACAGCGGCGCGCTCGCGTTCCTGTCGCCCAGCCAGGTGGCGGTGGGCAGTGCTGACGCGGTGCGCCGGACCGTGGACCTGGCGGTGAATCCACCGGCCTCGCGCGATGTCGCAACGAACCAGAAGATGCGGGATCTCATCAGCCGCGTGGACAACGGCAATGCCTGGGTGGTCGGCCGGTTCGACGC
>PMZR01000019.1 GCA_003170135.1 Acidobacteriota bacterium | reverse complement strand
GTCGGCGGACCTCCAACGCTCGCTTCGCAAGGTGCCGGCGCCGCCTCGTCCCGCAGTTCCACCTTCGCTCTGCTCGCGGTCGGCGGACCTCCAACGCTCGCCTCGCAAGATGCCGGCGCCGCCTCGTCCCGCAGTTCCACCTTCGCTCTGCTCGCAGCGCGACCTGCGCGTCGGGCGAGAGCGCCGGGTGGCAGCACGTGAAGATCAGGCGCAGCCGGTCGTCGTCGAGCGACTCCTCGTCGGCCCACGCCGCGGTATCTTCGACGCCGACGTCGGCCTTCGCACCCACGTCGTCCAGCGCCACGAAACGCGCGCGACGACGGAGGCTGTCGATCGCCTTGAAGCGGCCGGCCGACACGAGCCACGCGCGAGGATTGGCGGGCACACCCTCGCGCGGCCCACTGTTCGAGCGCGGCCCTGAACGCGTCGTGCAGCGCCTCCTCGGCCGCGTCGAAATCACCGAGCAGCCGGACGAGCGTGGCCAGGACACGGCGGGAGTCGGAAAGGTAGACGGCATTCACCGTCTCGTGGACAGCGTCGGTCGTCGGCACAATAACTGATCACAGCATCCTCGCGCCGCCAATTGGCAGCGAGGCCCGGCCCTCTGGCATGATGAGCCGTGCGGTCCGGGCCTCACCGCACCAGGTACACCTCCGCCAGTGATCCATCCGGCAGCCGACGGCTCGTCCACAGCGTGAACTCTGGATTGTGGCGGTCCTGTGCAACCCACCTGGTGAACACGTCTCGGAACGCCAGCCGCCATTTCGCGGTGTGCGCGATGGCGATCGAGCCGGTCTTGGAAATGAAGACGTTGTAGCCCGACAGGGCTTCGACCGGCTCGGGACCGTCGCCGAATGTGTCCAGCTGATAGTGGAGGTTCCGCGTTTCGTTCGCGAGCTGGAAGAGATTGTTCTCGAAGTACGGATCGTTTGGCAGCACGGCGATCCGCAACCGCTCTCCCGGAAAGGTCGAGGCCAGCGAGGCGAGGATCGCATCGTACTGCCAATCGCGCCTGCTCGGAGGATGGGTATAGTAGTGCGCTTCGGCGGTCGGCCAGCCGAACGAGATCGTGTAGAACTGGTAGCTTCCCACCACGACGATGAACGTCCACGCCAGCACGCGCAAGGCCTTCCAGGGGATCCGCTGGAGACCTGCCGCGGTCATCAACGCGAGCGCCGGCAACAACGGGACGATGAATCGACCGTCCTTGTTCGGGATGATGAGGAAGATCACGAGCGCTGGGACGGTCCAGCACAGGAGAAACGCCAGTCCCTTCCACGCCCTGGTCGAGAAGATGTAGATCGCGATGCCAAGCGCCGTGATGGGCATCAGGCGTTTCGAGACCAGTGCATCCCGGAGCGCATACCAATACCACTGGATCGATTCCCACAACTGGACCGGGTCGCCTTCCCGGCTCGGGTCCGAGCCCAGGGCGATGCGGGCGCCGGCCCTGAACTGCGCGTACGATTTCACGTACCACGGAAGCGCCACGGCCGCACAGACGACGACGAGAATCACCAGCGCCCACGCCTTCGAGGCGAACGGTTGCCGGCGGTCCCGAACATGGAGGGCGAACCACAGCAACCCCGGACCGATGAGGAAGGCCACGGCCGTCCACTTGGTCAACATCGCGCAGCCGAGAGCGGCACCCAGCAGCCAGCTCCGTCGCCCGTCCAATCCCCCGTCGCTCTCGAGAATCAGGTGCAGAGACAGCACGACCATCGCCATCAACGCGAAGTCGACGAGGACCTCTCGCGAGAGCGCGAAGACCATCGGGTACAGCATCGTGATCGCCGCCGCTCCCACCCCGACGGCATCGTCGAACAGGCGCTGGCCGATCTTGTAGATGCTGTAGACGGCGACGACCAGGAACAGGAAGTTGGTGGCCGCGACGCTCTGCACCGAGAACCCCAGCACCAGCGTGAACAGGACGCTGCAGACGTGAAAGAACGGGGGCCAGTACTGCGTGACCGTCAGGAGTTTGCCCGGCGAGAGCTGCGTGGGTGCCTGGATCAGCCGGAGATACTTCAAGGCCGACGTCGTGTGGTACGCCTTGTCGTACGAGGGCGGCGTGTTGTCGGTCAGGAGCCAGACGGCGTTGTTGAGGACGAAGAACAGGAGGACGCCCCCCAGCACGTAGATGACCCACCGGGGCCTTGTCGCGCTCGTCGGGGTCGAGACATTCATGAATGGCCTGCCGTCGTTGCGGATGGCTGGCCAGTATAGCGCAGGGATGCCGCGGTTCGCGCCAGGGCGGCGCCGAAGCTGTTATGTGCCGCCGTGGCAGCTGGCGTTCACCCGATCTCGTGCAGCGCCCGCCAGAGCGGCACCAGCCCGGTGAACACGCGGTCGATCGTGCGCACGAGCAGCACCGGGTCGGACAGGATGGCGGCCTCGTCGAGGTCGTCGAGCCGCAGCCACTTCCCGCAGAAGACCCAGCCGCATTGATCCGCGTCGATGCCGGCGACGAGCGTCGCCGCCTGCGAGGGTTCCCGAATTTCGAGGCGCGGCCCTCCGTGTTCGTATTCGAGGCGGCCGTTCTCCTTGACCATCCAGCCGAGCAGCAGGCTGCGGCGTGGCGACGCGAGGATTCTCTGGAACTGCCGGAAATAGTCCCGCACCTGCGTGACGCCGGTCGCGCGCTCGGAATCGGCGCCGTCTTCGGTCACGTTGAAGCCGATGCCGATCCGCAGCCAGTTGCCAACCGGCCGGCCGGCGTACATGCCGATGTTGCACTGCGGCTCCCAGCGGCCGCCCAGGTTGAAGACGTACCAGTGCGCGTTGCCCGGGTGCACGTCGGAGCGACCCACGCGAAAGAGCTGTCGCTTGCCCGCTTCGCGGATCCCGGCAATCTCGACGCTCGAGGTCAGCGCATTGACGCGCCGGACGAGATCGATCACGCGTGGCGCGAACCGCGCCTGGATCTCGCCGCGCCGACAGCCAGCCAGCTCCGCAAAGTCGCCGGGGCCGAACCCGGTGAAGCTCTGCGGCACCGGTTCGGACGATGGGGAGAGCGACGAGGGCGCGGCCGCGGCCCGCGCGGCGCCGTCGCCTCGAACGCGTGCGGGCCGCGCGGCACGCGTCTTCTCGGACACAGCTTCGGGCGGGTGCCGCTGCGCCTCGATCGCCTCCAGCCCGCCGGCCGCGATGAGGTTGCGGGGATTCAGCCGCAGGACTTCGCGGTACTCGGCCTCGGCCTCGTCCAGCAGTCCCGCTTGAAGGTAACATCGCGCGAGTCGCGTGCGCGAACCGGCATCAGCAGGGTTCGCCGCCACCAGGCGGCGATTCAGATCGAGCGCCTCCGGCCCGAAGTTCTGGGCCACGGCAAGCGCGCGCGCACGGTCGTCAGCGGCAGATGGCATGCGTCAGAGTGACACGCCGGGGTCGGGGGCGCAAGACCAGTCCTGCGGGAGTCACGCGCCCGCCGGCGCGAGCAGCGCGGCAAACCGGTCGGCATCGAGCGGCCGGCTGAAATGAAATCCCTGTCCTTCCTCGCAATGCTGCGCCTGCAGAAAGGCCAGCTGGGCCTGCGTCTCGACCCCCTCCGCGATGACGCGGTGGTTCAGGCTTCTGCCCATGCTGATCACCGCCGTGATGATGGGCGATCCTTCGCCTTCGCTCGAAATCTCCCGCACGAACGACTGGTCCACCTTCAGCGCGTCGATTGGAAACTGCGTCAGGTAGCTGAGACTGGAATAGCCGGTCCCGAAGTCGTCGACCGCAAGGCGCAGCCCCATCGCTTTCAGCTCCCGGAGCACGCCTGCCGACGCGCCCACGCTCTCCATCAGCACGCTCTCGGTCAGCTCGAGTTCGAGCAGCCGCGGGTCGAGCCCCGTGTCGGCGAGGATGCGGCGGACGCCGTCGAGGAATCCGTTGCTCCGAAATTCGATGGCGCAGATGTTGACGGCCACGGGCACCGGCTCGAGCCCCGCGTCCTGCCACTCGCGGGCCTGGCGGCAGGCTTCACCTAGCACCCACTGGCCGATCGGCACGATGAGCCCGCTGTCTTCCGCGACCGGCACGAACATTCCGGGCGGCATCAACCCGCGATCCGGGCGCCGCCACCGCAGCAGCGCCTCGGCCCCCGTCATGACCCCGGTCTCGAGGTCGATCTGCGGCTGGTAGTAGAGGACGAACTCGCGCCGGTCCAGCGCCCGCCGCAGGCTCCCCTCGAGGGCATGTCGCTCGACGATGCGCGCGTTCATGTCCTCGGTGAAGAACTGGAAGTTGTCGCGCCCGTGATCCTTCGCGTAGTACATCGCGATGTCCGCGTTCTTGATGAGCGTCTCCGAGTCGCCGCCATCGCCGGGGTAGATGGCGATGCCGATGCTCGCCGTCACGTGCAGCTGGCGGGTGCCGACGCGGTGCGGACTGGTCACGGCGGCGATGATCTTCGCGGCGGCGCCTCTCACGTCGGCCCGGTCGCGGACTTCTGACAACAGGATGACGAACTCGTCGCCGCCCTGGCGGCTGACCGTGTCGGTGTCGCTGACGCATGCCGTCAGACGGGTGGCCACCGACTCGAGCAGCCGGTCGCCGACCGCATGTCCGAGCGAGTCGTTGACGTCCTTGAAGCGGTCGACATCCAGGAAGAGAACGGCGAGCTCGTGTCCATGACGATGGGCGGACCTAATGGCGCCGCTCAGGCGGTCGTGCAGGAGCGTGCGGTTCGGGAGGCCCGTGAGCGCGTCCTTCCGTGCGAGGCGCGAGATTTCGGCTGAGAGCAGGCGCTCCCGGAGCAGGTGGTGGCGCTCGGCCTCGTCCCGCTTGCGGGCGGAGATGTCGCGGATCGCCGCGATGACCAGCGGCCCGCCTTTCGTTGCAAGCGGCGACAGGCTGATTTCGACCGGGAACTCGGTGCCGTCCTTGCGCAGTCCAAAGAGCTCGGGACTGGCGCCCATCGGCCGCCGCCGCAGGTCCTGGTGGTAGGCGGCGCGCTGGACGCCGTGCGCCGCGCGGTAGCGCAGGGGCACGAGCGTCTCGATGGGGCGCCCCAGCAGTTCGCCGCGCTCGTATCCGAACAGTTGTTCGGTCGGCGCGTTGAGCTGAACGATGACGCCGGCGTCGTTGACGACGACCAGCGCGTCGGGGGCAGCCTCGAGCACGTCGCGTGCGGAAATGCCGGCGAGGTCGGTTTCCCGGCCGGTCGTCTCAGCCATGAGTTCTCCCGGATGGATCAGACGGACGGCCTGCAAGTTTCGGGGCGACCTGGTCGTCACACGAGTGACGAAGCGACCGCGGGCGGGACGTGCCGGCAACTCCGCTATTCAGGCGCGTTGGAGGCAGTCGGCTGCGACTGTCGCCAGCGGGCGAGGGGAAGGAAGGCATCTGCCGGGAGCTGACATGTCGGTCGCAGGCGCGAGGATAAGTACCGATTCCGGCAGACTGTCGCGTTCGGGTCCCGAGGTCGGGGCTGGCAGGCGCCTGGCGCGCGGCGGCCCGGCGTGGTCCGGGGCTGGCAGGCCTGGCGCGGGCCATTCTGCCCGAGGTCGACTACCTGGTGGGACGCGAGATCGGCCCAGGCGCGCAGGACGCGTGGTTGAACGATCTCGCGAGCGGCGCATTCGCCGTCGAATGGGCGCGCGACGGGGACCTCGACGCGGCCGAACGCATCGACCGCCGCTACAAGGCGCTCCGCCTCGGCCTGGTGGATGCCACGGTGATGGCGCTGGCCGAGCGGCTGAAGGTGGAGGCCATCGCGACCCTCGATCTCAGGCACTTCGGCGCGGTCCGCATCAAGGGCGCGCCCCGGCTCCTCCCGCGGGACGCATAAGCCCACACGGCTTTCGACCTTTGGCTTTCGGCTTTTGGGCTTGGCCGGCGAACCGCGGCTCGGTGCCCTGCGTCCGGATCACCCGCAGGCCGACCACGATCCCGCCCGGCGTCGCCGGGAGCCCGAACGCGCGACAAGCTACGGTTCGTCGGCGGTTGGTCCGTAGATCTGCGGCACCGTCGAACCCATCGGGCGCAGGTAGGTGGAGATCTGCCCGCGATGGTGGATCATGTCGAGCAGGAATCCCCAGGCGTTCTCGTAGCCGGGCACGCTCATCACTTCCTGGCCCTGGTAGATGAAGGGCACGTTCTGCTCCCAGCGCATGACGTCCACGGCGTGGAGGCGACGCGTGATGTCATCGTGGCATCGATCGTAGACTGCGAGGACTTCCGCCATCGTCGGCGGTGCCGGGACGTCGGCCCATTCGAAGAAGCCCTTGTCGAGACCCTCGCCGAGCGCGATTTCCTCGGCCACGGTCAACCAGGCGCGTCTTCTGGTCCACGGCAACCTCCTGATCTCAGGTTCCGATCATTCGCCTCAGTGCGCCGCGATGAACGCGTCGAGTTCGGCGTGCCACGCGGCGGGCTCGAAGGTGCCCGCGCTGGTTGCCTCTCCGAACAGCAGGTCAACGAGGTAGCGCGGGCTTCTGCCGCCGATGTGCATCGACTTGACGCATGACACGCAGTAGACGACGACGTCCCGGCGCGGCATCTCGCCCGCGCGCCTGGCCATCTGCTCCTTGATCTCCGCGTCGGTCACCAGCCCGAAGAAGCTGTCGCCGCAGCAGACCGCGTGGGTGCGCGTGTGCTGCGGTTCGACGACGACGATGTTCATGCGCGCGACGAGCGTGCGGACGGCGTCGTGCACGCGCGCCTCGGTGCGCGTCGGGCACACGAAGACCCTGGGCATGCTGGTGTGACGCTCCTTCGTGTCGCGCGCGTGGTCTCGGTGGATCCGGCTTCAGCCGATGGCGCAGCGGATGCTGCCACAGGCCGCCGCGCTCAGTCTGGCCGTTTTCGGACGCGGTCTGAGGCCGGCATCCGCGCGAGTGCCGCTAGACCGCAATCTTCACGACGACCTTTTTCACGAGCTCCGGGTCTTTGGTCGCCAGGCCCGGCATGTGCGCGTCGTGCGGCCACAGGATCATGAAATCGCCCGGTTCGAGCGCGATGAACTGGCCGGAGCCGGACAGCCACACCACGTCGCGCTCTTCGTCGTACGCCCCGGGGTGCAACCGGATGACCGGCGCGTACCCGATTTGCTCGGTCCCCCGAACGAGGTACTGAAGATCGATGTAGCGCCGATGCGCTTCCCACCGGGCGGCCGCACGGTCTTTCGTGGAGTACTCGCTGACGAGGGCGTACAGGCGCGCGCCATCGATCTCGTGTCGACCCGGCTCGAGGGCGCCGAGGTCCGCCTGTCCCAGGTAATCGAGCGCCCGCCCGATCCGCGGGCCGAGCGAGGCGTAGATGTGCGCGTTCGTGAGGTGATCGAGGATCATGCGGGGAGTCTCTGAACAGTGGCCGGGACCTAACCGCGGCTGATGCCAGCGTCAACACGCGCCGTTCAAGGGTTTGCTCCATTGCGTCGCCTCCGCCAGACGCCGTGCGCATTGCTGTCAGCACGTGCCGGTCAAAGATGACGATGCGACGCTCGTGCCGCGGTCGGTCCGACGACGGTAGCATCGTCCCGGAGGCGGCGCAAGACAGGGTGTTGGGCAGGGCGACGCGGGACGGGCCCGCATCTGGTGGCTTTGTTGACATCCGCGCGACGACGATGGCATCGCGTCGGTGAGGTCGGAAAGCGATGAGGCCATGGACGTCGAGGACGTGCCGGTGCCACTGCCGAGCGGCTGGGGGCGGACGCGACGGTGGGACTCGTCCGCGTCTTGAATGGGGCGTTCGAGGACCAGCGCGAAAAGTGGAGCGAGCAGGTGCTGAGTCTCGCTGCCGAGCGATTCGCGCGCCGGCTGGCGGAGGAGACGTCGAAACTGCGCATCGAGATGGCGCAGGGCTTTGACGGCCTGTGGCAGGAGATGGCCGGCCTGCGGCAGGAGATGGCGTCCCTTGAAATGCGCCTGGTCAGGGAGATCGCCGCGAGCCGCGTCGAGGCGATCCGCTGGTCGTTCGCGTTCTGGATCGGCCAGCTCGTGGCGATGGCCGGGCTGCTCGCGTTCATGCTCCGCGGCGTGCACGGATAGGACATCGCGTCCGGCGCATCAACTCTCGCGCCTCCTACCGCCGTCGCTTTCCTGTCTTCTTCTGACGCTTCCGCGCCGCCGCGCGCTTCTCGGCGCGCAGCGTCTTCACCCGCCGATCGAGCCACTCGAGTGCGCCCGGTGTCACGCGCCACGCCTCCGCCATCTCCCGTGCCGTGAGGACGGCCTCCTCTTCGCTCCCGGGTTGGTAGTCGTCGACGATGTCATCCACCGGATCGGCGAGGAACTCGGGCACGAACCGGTTGAGCGCCAGAGCCTGCGAGAGCGCGGTCCGCGCCGTTTCGTTGTCGGCCCCGGTCTGAAAAGCCAGCAGCGCCTGGCAGTACGGCAGCGTCGCGCCGATGTCATCCGGGTACTTGTCGAGGACGGCCGCCGCCTCGGCGTGGCGCGCGCGCGCAAGCAGGCGCGGGACGAGCAGGTCGCGCACGCCCTGGTTGTCGCTCACGTTCAGCCGCAGCAGTTCCTGGAAATGCCTGATGGCCTCGTCTGCGCGGCCAAGCCGCTCGAGCGTTTCTGCCAGTTCCAACCGTGCCCGCATGTACGGGCGCGCCTCGACGTGCCCCCAGAGGCCGCCCGCGAGGTCATCGAACGCCGGGCCGATGGCCCGCCGGCCGGCTTCGACCGCCTGCTCATAGAGCGGCAGCGCGCGCTCCGGCGTCGGCGCGTGCTCGGCAAGGATGATGTACGCCTCTGCGCAGTCGGGCCATAGAGCCAGTGCCTCCCTGGCCAGCAGGACGCGCTTGCGCCCGGTCCAGTCGTACGCCTGGTACGCAAGCTCCTGCGCGCGTTCGGCCGGCGTGGACGCCGGTGACGGCGCTTGGTCCAGGGAGCGCCCGGCGAAGTGTTCGGCCAAGGCCTCGTTCGCCTCGTCGGGCGACTCGAAGTCGTGGGATTCGAGGAAGCGCTGGATCTCGGCGTGCATCCGCTCGGATGCGCGCAGGTGCGACTCGGCGCCCACGCGCGCCCCCGGCCGGCCCGGATCCAGCAGGCCTGGCAGCGACAGCCGTACCTTCGTTGTCCGTCCTGCCGCCACGACCGATTTCTTCCACCGCGCCGAGTCCATCTCCGCCTCGGTCGTCTCGGCCAGCGCCGCGAGGATCGCCTCGGCAAACTCGAGTTCCTCGCGGCCTGGGCGCTCGGCCTTGCCCGGGCCGAAGTAGTGCGCGGCGAACGGGTACGCGCGGGGGCCGGCAACCGGCAGATCGTGCTCCAGCCACACGTCGTGATCGTCGAGGGGAATTTCGTTCGCGCTGTCGAACAGGACGGACCGGGCGACGGACATCATGGCCGCGATGTCCTCCGGTCCGGTTGCGTCCCGCATCGCGTCGTGCTGCTCGCGCGACTCGTAGAACGCGAGGCCGAACGTGTGACCGGCATTTCCGAGGACGAGCGCGAAGCGGTACCCCTGCGGAGCGCGGGGCGATTCGATCTCGATGAGGTCTTCGTCGGAGAGGTACTGCCACGGCGCGGCCCTGTAGTACCGCGCGGCCGCGTCGGCGAAACGCCGGAGGACGTCGATTGTGACGCCAGGGCCGTCGAGCGCCGACGGCACCGGATTGTCGTCGGCTTTCACCATCGCGCTGTAATCGCGCAGCGCTTCGTCGAAGGCGTCGACGTGCGGAACGAGCTCGACGTGCACGTCCGCGTCGGCGAGCGCCTGCTCCAGGTAGTCGCGCAGGGCCGCGTCGGCAACCTGCAGCCGGCTGGCGCGGCCGTGGAGCACCTTCTCTTCCTGCCTTGCGAACCGGAGCAGGCCTTCGAGAACGAGGTCGGGCCCGTGGGCGTCGCGTTCGGGCTCGAGATAGACGTCGATGCGCCCGGTCGAGACGCTGGCCCAGAGCACGCCGAACGGGCGGAAGGGCTCGCTGCCGTCCTCGGGCTCGATCCACGCCGGCATCCGCGCGACGCCACCCTGCCAGACCTCGCGCGCAAGGGCGGGAATGCGGCGGAACCGGTCGACGAGTTGCGAGGTGCGATGCGGATCGGCCATGGCGCGAGATTATGCCACGGCGCGCACGCCGGCGGACGCGTCCCTGGCGCCCATGATCAGGAGCCACAACATGATCGCGACCTCTCCAAGCATGATGGGGGAGGCGATGTTGAAGACCGTCCCCTCGTATTGCGGGAACAGCAAGGCCGTGAAGCTGAAAGCGGACAGGAAATCGGCGCCGCGCGCGAGCAGCAGGGCCGCCGCGTCGTTCAGCGTGTTGACGAAGTAGATGGGGGTGACCATCAGGCCGCCCAGGATCACCATCAGCACCGCGAGGTCGTGGTCCACTCCCTTGAGCAGTCGGTACAGAGCCAGCGTGACGAAGAGCATGATGGTCGCGCCGACCAGGTCGCTGACCATGCCGAAGCGGAAGAGCAACTCGTGCGCGGCGATGTTGCTGGCCGTGGCGGTCGCGTTCCCATGCACGAAGAGCGTGCTGGGAATGTAGATCAGACGCAGGGGGCCGATGAGTACGAGCAGCAGGTAGAAGAATCCCGCGACTCGCGCGTTCTTCCTGGTTGAGTTCATATCTTCTCTCTTGCCGTACAGTGCGCATCCTGGTGGGCCGCCAGCCCACCGGCACGACGGCCATCTCAGCGCCCCGCCACCGTGCGCGCCTCGACGAGTTCGGCGCGGGGCGGCGTCTCCGCGCGTTCGCAGATCGTCAACAGCCTCGCGTAGAGCGTCCGGGCCCTCGTCCGATCGCCTGCGCGCTCGGCCGCCCGCGCGGCGCCGTAGATGCCGCGGAAGCGGTTCGGTTCCTTCTGCATCGTCTTGTCGAACTCCGCCAGCGCGTCGGCGGGCCGATCGGCCTCGAGCAGCATTTCGCCCAGCAGCTCGCGCGCCGGCTTGAGCGGTCCGGGCGAGATGGCGCTCTTGTCGGTGGCATCTTCCATCCCGGCCGCCTCGCGCATCGCGGCGATCGCCTCGTCGCGGCGGCCCCGCGCGAACGCGATCCACGCGGCGGCGACGCGGCGCTCGATGTCCACCTGCCCGGCCCAGTAAGTGTCGTTGGTCTTCTTCAGCGTCTCGCCCAGCGACACGAGCGTGTCGAGATCTCTCGCCGCGTCATCGGCCCGACCGAGACGCGCCGATCCCAGCGCGCGCGCGAAGAACGTGACGGCCCGGATCCAGGGCGGCCCCGCCTCGGTCGGCTGCAGCGCCGCCGCCGCGGCCCAGTCGCCGCGTTCCAGCGCGTACCGTGCCGGGATCGCGGCCACCGCGAAATGCCCGGCGGTCGCAGGCGCCGCCACACCGGCGGCGTTCGCCTGGATGCGCGCGGCAATCGGTCCGAGCGCGTCGACGATCCTCCTCGCGGCGGCGTCCTGGGCGGTCTGGAGGTACGCGTAGGTCGCGTAGTCCATCGCGTGCAGTTCTTCGGACGCCCCGTTGTCCTCCTTCCGGGCCGCGGCCGCCGAGGCGAGATTGGCGTCGATCGACTCCTGCCAATACCCCAGCCGCGTGAAGGTGTGCGACGGCATGTGCAGCGCGTGCGGAGCATCGGGCGCGATCGTCGCGTAATGGCGGGCGGCCGCAAGCGCCCTCGGCGCCAGCGCGGGCGTGTCGTAGCTGTGAATCAGGTAGTGCGCGATGCCGGGATGATCCGGCTGGCGCGCGAATTCCCGCTCGAGGATGCCGGCCGCCTTGAGCTGATTCGCGTAGGTCTTGTCGGTGGGAAGCGCGGTCTGGTCGAGGGCCAGCGCGTAGAAGATCCGCGCCTCCGGGTCGGCCGGCTGCGCGGCGGCCAGGCGTCCCATCGCTTGCTCGTAGGCCACCGTCCGGGTCCGCTCGCCGACGGTGGCGGCGTCGCGGTACAGCAACGCCACCGCCGCGATGTAGCCTCGCTCCCGATCCGTGCGCGCCCGCGCCGCCCTGCCCTTCTCCGCCGCCGCAGCGCCTTCCCGCAGGGCCGTCGGCGATCGAGAACCGCCGAACGGGTTGCCCCACCAGCTCATGGCGATCCCCCAGTGCGCCATCGCGCACGACGGATCCTTCTGCAGAACGTGACCAAACGCGTCGATAGCCGCCGAGAACCAGAACGAGTGCAGCAGGGCGACGGCGTGGTCGAAGTCCGTCCCAACGGCCGGAAGACACGAGGTGGCGAAGTGCACGTTACCCACCCGGGCGACGGCCGGCGCACCGGATGCGTGCTCGTGTTGCGCGGGACCGGCAAGGGCGGGCAGGCAGGCCAGGCCGACGATGACGGCGATGCTGGGGACTCGCATCTGTGCCTCCGTGGAGCGGGTGGACGGCTATAACCAATATAGCCCGGCCCGGTGACATCCGGGTGTTGGTCTTGTCCAGGTAGAGTCGGGGCTGAGGCCCGGGATGGGGGACGGACACATCGAACCGCTGCGGGAGGAACCTAGCCTCAATGCCTTTAGGAAATTCGCTGACGTCGTTCCAAGGCAAAATCAGCAGCCTGACGGCGGGAACCGCGTTGACCGTGGCCCGCGGACGACGCGGCCGCGGCAGCCGGAGCGGCCGCGCC
>PMZR01000128.1 GCA_003170135.1 Acidobacteriota bacterium | reverse complement strand
TTTAGCCACGGGCTGCTAGGACACCCGCGGGGCACATCCGTGCCGTTTTGGAACAAGTCATCCGTGATCGACCGGCCAGCGCGCCATGGTCGAGTCTGATTGTCCAAGAGGTTCTGCTGAGGTCACCCCGCCCGATGCTCCGGTGCCTGGTTCAGCAGGAGCCAGAACATCCCGAGTTGCGCCACCGCCGCCGAGAAGTTCTCGAAGTTCACCGGCTTGACGATGTAGCTGTTCACGCCCAGCTCGTAGCTGCGAACGATGTCCCCTTCCTCGCGCGACGAGGTCAGCACCACGACCGGAATCGTGCGGGAGGCTCCGTTGGCCTTCATCTGTCGCAGCACTTCCAATCCGTCCACCTTCGGTAACTTCAGATCGAGCAGAACGATCTTCGGCCGGTGGGCGACGCATTGGCCGGCGTAACCGCCCTCGCCGAAGATGAACTCCAGCGCCTCGGCGCCGTCCTTCACCCAGACCAGCTTGTTGGCCAGATTGCGTTTCTTCAGTTCGCGCATCGCCATTTCCGCGTCGCGCGGATTGTCCTCGACCAGCAGCAGTTCGACCTCGTTGGAGATGCTGTTCATAGAGACGGCTTTCTTGCGGGCAACGCCACGTGGAACGCCGCGCCCTGGTCGACGCGAGCGTCCGCCCAGACGCGCCCGCCATGCCGGTGAACGACGCGCTGGACCAGGGCCAGCCCTACGCCGGTACCCTCGAATTCGTGCTCACTGTGCAGTCGCTGGAAGACCCCGAACAGTTTGTGCGCGTACCGCATGTCGAAACCGACGCCGTTGTCCTTCACGCTGTACAGGTGTTCTCCCTGTTGCGTGCAGCCGTCGATCTCGATCTCGGCGACCTCCCGGCGGCGGGTGTACTTGATGGCATTGGAAATGAGGTTGGTCCAGGCCTGGCGGAGCATCGCGCGGTCACCCTGGGCCTGCGGGAGCGGGTGCAGCGTGAACCGCACGGTGCGGCCCGGCGCCTGTGCCAAGCACTCCTGGAACACGTCTTCGGCCAGCGCCGTCATGTCGACCGACGTTGACTGCATCGGCTGGCGAGTCAGCCGCGCGAACGCGAGCAGATCGTCGATCAGCTGGCCCATGCGTTTGGCTTCGGCGCAGATGATTGCCAGCAGGCGCAGGCCTTCCTCGTCCAGACGTGCCGTGTAGTCCTCGGACAGGATGCGGGCGAACCCGTCGATCGCCCGCAGCGGCGCGCGCAGGTCGTGGGAGACCGAATAGGAGAAGGCTTCGAGTTCCTTGTTGGCGCTTTCGAGCTGGCCGGTACGTTCGCGCACGCGCTGTTCCAGTTCGGCGTTGAGTGTACGGATCTCCCCTTCGGCGCGCTTGCGCTCCGTCAGGTCGAGCGCGAAGGCGGCAATCTGTTCCTCGGGCCCCGGCAACATCGTGTCGGCGAGGAACACGGGAACGCGGGTGCCGTCGGGCCGGACGTACTCTTTCTCATACGGTGTGCAGGTGCCGCGTTCGCGCAGCTCCCGGATCGCCTGCTCGTCGGCCGGCAGCCACTCGGGAGGCGTGATGGCCCGCCAGTCCACTTTCCCGACCTCGAGTTGCTGCCGGGAGAAGCCGATGAGCCGCAGGTAGTAGTCGTTCGCTTCGAGGATGTCTCCGTTCGCGTTGGCGATCACGATGCCAACGATGTTGGAGTCGACAAATCGGCGGAGACGCTGCTCGCTCTCCCGAACGGCTCGTTCCAGCTGTTTGCGTTCGGTGATGTCCCGTGCGATGACAGACGCGCCGTTGATCTGGCCGTCGCGGCCCCTGGTCGGGGACACGGTGATCGACACGTCCAACCGCCTGCCGTCCTTGCGGACGCGAACCGTCTCGTGACGCTCAACGAACTCGGCATGCGGGATTCGCTCGAGAATCGCCGGCAGTTCATCCTGACGGTCGGGCGGCACGGTCAATTGCAGCGGCCGGCCGATCACTTCCGCGGCGCTGTAACCGTAGAGCCGCTCGGCGCCGCTGTTCCACGTCAGAACGATGCCGTCGAGCGTCTTGCTGATGATGGCGTCATCGGTGGATTCGACAATGGCCGCGAGCCGGCTTAACGATTCCTCCGCACGCTTGCGCTCGGTGATGTCCACAAAGGCGCCCGCGCACCCGCGAACCTGGCCGACGGCATCACGCAGAGGTGTGGCGTTGCCCAGGATGAACATGTGCCTGCCGCTTGGCAGCATCACCTCCATCTCCGAGTCCCGCACCTCGACACCGTGGGCGGCGGCGGCTTGCATCGGTAGTTGTTCAGCTCTCAGCTCCTGGCCGTCGCGGAAGAACCGCCGGGGCAGCACAGGGTCTCCTGGAGCAGGGCCGGCCGACACGTTTTCCCCCTGGGCAGCCTCATAGAACCGGTTGGCCATGGGGTTGCCGGTGATGTCGTGGCACTGCGGGTCGTGGGCCACCCAGATGGCGACGGGGGCCGCGGACATCACTTTCTCGACTTCCTCGGCCCGTCGGCGGAGATCTTCCTCCAACTGCTTGCGGTAGGTGACGTTGTCGAAGACGGCAACGAAGTAGCCTGGCTCCGGGCTGTAGACGGCGATCGACAACCACGCCTTCAGCGGCTCGACCCAGGTCTCGAACCTCTCCGGCTGGCCCGTCACGGCGACTCTTCCGTAAATGTCGAGCAACTCCGGGTTGGACTCTCGGATTCCCGGGATAACGGTCGAGAATCTCTTTCCAGCGACATCCTTCAACCCGGTCAGCCGCTCGAACGACTCATTCACGTCCAGATAGACGAAATCCAGGGGACGGGCGCCGTCGAAAAGCATCCGACAATACGCAACCCCCTCGACCATGTGTTCGAACAGCGATCGATAGCGCGCCTGGCTTTCCCGCAGCGCGGCCTCGGCGTGCCTGCGCTCGGTGATGTCCTGGACAATCCCTGCCATCCGCCGATGCCGGCCGCCCTCACCCACCCGATGGCGGCCTGCCGCCCAGATCCACCGCGTCTCGCCGTCGTGCCGTACGATCCGGCATTCGAAGCCCCAGTCGCCCTGGTGCTCGACCGCCTGGCGGAACGCACGGTCCACCGCCTCCCGATCTTCCGGGATCACATGCTCGAGGAAGATCTCGTAGGTCCACAGCGGCAGGAGTTCGTGGTAGCCGAAGATCTGGTCGTGCTGAAGGGATCGATGCGCGGTGTGGTCCACCAGGTCGAGATCCCAGGCCCCCGTCCGGGCGGTCACCAGAGAGAACGCCAGGAAATCCTCGCGTTCGCGCGATGCCTCGTCGGCCCGCCGGCGCAACAATCGCTCCTCGGCCTCTGCCAGCGCCCGGGTTACCGCCGGCACCAGCCGGCCCAGGTGGTCTTTCAGGACATAGTCGGTTGCGCCGCACTTGAGCGTTTCGATCACGCGCTTTTCGCCGCCGGCCTCCGTGACGAAGATGAAGGGCACTTCGGGGCACAGTCGAAGAGTCAGTCCCAGCGCTTCCAGCCCATCGAAACCGGGAACCTCCTGGTCGGCCAGGAACAGGTCGAACCCTCCGCGTTCCAGGGCCGCGACGAAATCCGCCCGATTGTCCACGGTCGTGATCTCGCAGGAGTCCAGGCCGCCGGCGACGAACGCGTCGTGAACGAGCCGGACGTCACGCGGATCGTCTTCCAGGCTGAGAATGCGCATGCTGGGCTTCTCGAGGGCTCAAAGGCGTTGACGCGCGCGCAGAGGCACGACCCGGCGGTGCAAAGCATCGCGCGCGCGATTGCTGTCCCGGAGTCTATCCAGTATGGCGGTTATGAACCGGCAGCAGGCGTGGGGAAAGAACGACGGTCGGCGTGGGGAATACTCGACGGCGTCGCCGAGTTCGACGCCGCCTCGCGTTGGCCGTGTTTCTTCGTGGATGTATCCCGTCGATCGCAGAGCTCAGGGCTCGCGGACCGCGCTGACGATCGGCGGGCTGCAGGGCGCGCCCGTGGCGAAGGTCGTCCTTACCGCTTGCGAGGCGGAGAGAGCCGCGGCGCCTCGATGCGCCGTGGGCCGGGCTGTGCGCCTTCTTCTTCGATTCGCAGGCGATTGTCCACGGTGCTCGCGCCGAGCGCCCGGGCAACGATGTCCGCCTTTCGCCTGTCGAGGGCTGTCCGGACCACTCCTCGCAACGTCACGGCCCCGTCATCGACGTCCACTTCGAAGCGCGCACGACGGCCACTGCCCAGATGAAAGGTGGGATCGTCGTCGAGGCGTTCCTCGATCAGGTGCTGCAGGTCGTCGTCGTCCAGCAGCGACTTCTCCCGGGTGGCCGCGAATCCTTCGGTCATGCGTGGTTCTCCTCGGGGATCTCGTCAGGTACAGGTAATGGTACAGGATACAGGCAAACGGGGGTCGAGGTCTGTGCAATTTGAGACATTCCGGGCCGCAGGCCGTGTTTTGCCCGGTGCTATACTGGCCGCACCCTCGCGAGGCGCATGTGCCTGACCTCCGCACCGGCCTTTCCGACGACACCTCCGCAGCACAACGGCTTCCTATGGCCAACAGGCCGCCCGGCGCCGGCCCGCGGGATCCGGGGCCGGGAGTCTCTCGCCGGCTTTCATTCCGACTGCTCCTGCTCGTGGCGGCCCTCAGCCTCGTCTGGAGCGGCGTGTCGCTGGCCGAGTACCTGGCCTACACGCGCGGCGTCACCGAATCGGCCAAGTCGCACCTGCAGGGTCTGACGAGCCGCGCGGCGCTGTCGATCGACGCCATCCTTCGAGAGGGCATGAGCAGTGTGGACGCGGTGGCCGCGGAGATGACCGCGGGGACGCTGACCAAGGATACCGCGCTGGCACGCCTGCGGGACGGGCTGGAAACGCACGCCCGCTTCTATGGCGTCACGGTCAGTTACAAGCCGTTTGGTTTCGACCCGACGCGAAGGCTCTATGCGGCGTACTACGCGAAACGGGACGGCCGGGTGCAGTACATCCATCTCGACACCGTTTACGACTACACGCAGCCAAAGTACGACTGGTTCGGGCCTGCACTCGCCGGCACACCGTTCTGGACGCCGCCCTATTACGACGAGGCCGCGCGGACGTCCATGGTCACGTATGCCGCGCCCTTCTACGCGGTGGACCCGGCGACCAGGCAACGCGCCCCGCTCGGCGTGGTCAGCGTCGATCTCTCGATGGATGAGATCCGCCGGATCATCGAGTCTCTGGATCTCGGGCCTGCCGGATTCGGCGCCCTGGTGTCGGCGAAAGGTGTCTACCTGTACCACCCGAACACCGATCTGGTGCTCGGGAAAAAGACGCTCGCGCAGGTGGCGGCTGAACAAGGCGACCCGGACCGGCTCCTCCTCGCCGGCAAGGTCGCAGGGCGCGAAAGCGGCATCATCGAGCATCGCAGCACCACGACGGGTCTTGGCTCCTGGCTCAGTTACGCGCCCGTCCCCTCGAGCGGCTGGTCGCTGCAGAATACCTTCATCACCGACGATCTGCCATGGGACGTCACCCGCATCCGGCGCGAACTGATGGACCTCATCATCGCCTTGCTGGTGTGTGCGTCCACAGGGGCCGCGCTCCTGCTCCGGGCGCACACGGGAAGCGTCCCGCGACTCTGGGCCACGTCCATCGTCACGGCGGCCCTGTTCGCCCTGGGCATCGGCTGCCTGTGGAAGGTCGCCCTGAACTATGATTCGCAGGCCAGTCCGGAAGGCGTCCGGATCAGCGACAAGGCGACCCTCCAGAGCGTGATGAACGGGTACGTGCGGTCGTCGGCCGAGCGGCACACCGAGCCGCCGGTCTACATCCCGACCGGCGTCTTCATCGAATCCGCGTCCTTCAACGCCACCAACGATCTCGCGGTCACCGGCTACCTGTGGCAGAAGTACACCATCGGTAGGCACGACGGCCTGACGCGCGGGTTCGTCATCAGCGACGCCACGAACCTGGACGTGTCCGAGCCGTACCGGCAGCAGGAAAACGATACCGAGGTCGTGCGCTGGCACTTCACGTGCACGGTCCGAGAGCGCTTCGACCACGCCAGGTATCCGCTCGAGCAGGAAGCGATCGGCCTGCGGATCCTGCACAAGGACCTGAACCACAATGTCGTCCTGGTGCCGGATCTGGCCGCCTACAAGTTCACGAATCCGACCTCGCTGCCCGGCTTGGAAAAGGGGGTGCTCCTGCCCGGCTGGGCATTGACGCAGAGCTTCTTCGAACTGCGCAAGCGCCGCTACGACACCAATTTCGGGCTCGAACGATCGATCGCCAAGGAAGACTTCCCGGCGCTGCACTTCAACATCGTCGTCCGGCGCATCTTCCTCGAGGCGTTCATCTCCAACCTGACGCCGATCATCATCGTGACCATTCTGCTGTTCACGCTGCTGATGATTGGCAGCCGGGACGAGCGACTCGTGGGCTTCATGCAGGCGGGCAGCGGACGCGTGCTGAACATCTGCGTGGCGATGTTCTTCGTGATCGCCTTCAGCCACGTCGACATCCGCCGGAAACTCGCCGCCGAGCAGATCTTCTACCTGGAGTACTTCTACTTCCTCATCTACGCCGCGATGCTCTGGATTTCGATCAACTCGGTGCTCTTCGCGATGGGCAGGCACATCAGGTGGATCCAGTACAAGAACAACGTGATCTCACAGCTCCTGTTCTGGCCGTTCCTGCTGAGCGCGCTGTTCACGGTGACGGTGATGGCGTTCCGGTGAGCGGGCCGCTCGTTCGGCCTCCCTTTTCACCCTCCTCGCGCGGCCGCCTGACCGATCGGGACCTCGATCGCTTTCCCGGCGACACCCTCTTTCATCGGGTGGCCCGCGCCGTCTGCCACGCGGGGTGTCTGCCTCGCAAGGAACTGTTCGAGGCGTGGGAGGTGGCGCGTCGCGTACGGCGGCTCTTCCGCGGCGGACGCAGCGTCGACCTGGGCGCCGGGCACGGACTGCTCGCCCAGGTGATGCTGCTGCTCGACGATTCGTCACCGACCGCACTGGTGGTCGACCCGGCATTACCTCCGTCGTGCGCAAAGGTGCACGAGGCGCTCGTTCGGGCCTGGCCGAGACTGTCCGGGCGGGTCAACTTCATCGCGAGCGAGATGGGCGAGGTCCACCTTCACGGCACCGACGTCGTCGTCTCGAGCCATGCGTGCGGCGCCCTGACCGATCGCGTCCTCGAACTGGCGGTTGCGGCGCGCGCACGGGTTGCGGTGCTGCCCTGCTGCCACGACCTCACGAAGTGCGACGCCGGTGCGCTGTCGGGTTGGGTTGCGCGTCCGGTCGCGATCGACCTCGTGCGGGCGATGCGCCTCGAGCAACGAGGCTACCGCGTCTGGACTCAGACGATCCCGGCCGAGATCACGCCGAAGAACCGGCTGCTGCTTGGCGCCCCGGGCGCGTCGTCGGCCGACTGACCTCCATGGTGTGGATGCTGCCCTTCTGGAAGAACACCAGCGGCGACAGCGGGATGAGCTCGGTCGCTGATTGCTCGTCGCGCCCGCCGAACAGCGTGCCGTCGCGCAGCGAGACGTGGTAGCGCCTGTCGGTCTTGTCGCTGATCCGATAATCCCCCACCAGCGCCGGCCAGCCGCGGGTATCCACCTTGACCGGGTCGAGATCCCGCGGCACCACCGTGACTTGCGCGGCCACCATCTTCCAGGCGCCCGCGTCACGGCGATACGTGTCGGTCTCCAGGTATTTCGTGTGCAGCTTCTGGCCGAAGACGTCCTCCGACTCGTCGATGAGGTAGTGAACCACCGCGGCGCCGCCGAGGTCCTGCACCGTCAGATCCCTGATCCTGCTGCTGCCGGTGAATCCCGTGGGCAGCGGAGCCAGGGCGGCCATGAACCTGGGCTTGTCGAGAACCTCGCCGTCCTCGGAGGTCATGACGAAGCTGGCGGCGGTGGCGTTGTCCCACACGGACTTTTCCCCGGAGGCGATCGAGTCGAAGAGCGCCTGCGTGTTCTTCTGGAACCAGGCCACCTCGCCGGCGGATGCGGCGCCCGTCGCGGCGTGCGTGCATGCGCCGCAGATGGCGACGGCGACGGCGCACAGCATCATCCAACCAACAGTCTGTCTTGGCATGATCGGTCTCGCTGTTGCTGTTTCGAAGTCGCCCGCGTCCCGTGGAGCCCGGAACCAGCGGCCGTGGGGCGCAGCGACGGGGGCCGATCACTGCGTCGGCGTGCGCACCGTGCGGGCCGCCAGCAATTCAATCTCGCGTGCCGCCATCGCGCGCTCCTCCGGCGAAGCGAAGGTCAGCTTGACGACGCCGCGCCCCTCACCATCGATCAGGATATTGGTCGGGGCCTCGTTGACGTCGTACAGCTGGTTCCAGTTCGGATCCGGCATTCGAAGCGACGTGAACGTATACCCGCGGCGCTTGAACAGCTCCACCGCGGAACCGTCCTGGCTGGGTTCGATGTTGACGGCGAGCAGGGTCATCCCGCGCTGGCGCCACGATTCGGACAACTGCTGCAGGTGAGGACACTCCTCACGGCACTGGGGTCAGGTGGGGAACCAGAAATTGAGCAGCACGACCTTGCCCCGGAAGTCCGCGAGGCTGACCTTCGTGCCGGCGTAGGTGGCCAGCGTGAAGTCCTTCGCGGCGCCCGCGTTCTTCGTGCGCGCCGCCCAGATGTCGTTCTCGATCGCGCCGGCGGTCTTCCCGAGCTTTCGCCCGCAGGCGACAAGGCGCGCTTCATGATCGCGCGTCCGCTGGTTCGCGGCCACGAGCTGAAGCAGTTCCGCGTAGGCCGCCGCCGAATCGCCGGCCGCGTCGGCCGCCTCGGCGCGCATCAGCGCAAGCGCCGTGGTCCCGAGAGACTTCGGCGGACGAGTGTCGGCAAGGAGGCGGCGCGCGTCTTCTGCCCTGGATGAGGACAGCAGGGCTCGCGCATCGGCCAACTGGCGTGCAAACGCCGCCAGCCCCTGCCACGTCGTTCGATCGGACTCGTTCACGGATGCCGCGAGCGCGGACCGGGCGATGTCGGCCGCGCGGAGCGGATCGAGACCGAGCTGCAGCTCGAAAACGCTCCGCGTCGCGGCGCTCCCGTTCGGAGTCCCGGCAAACGCGGTCCGCACGCGTTCGAGGATCTCGATGCGCGCGGCAGGAGTCTCGGCGAGTTCCGCGGTCGATGCGAGCGCGCGGGCGGCCCAATCGCTCGCCGGGAACCGCCGCGCCAGGTCGTCGGCGGCGCGACGATACTCGCCGGCATCGACCGGCCGGGTCGCCATCACCCACATGTAGGCGTTGTAGTCGCTGGTCGGTTCCGCCTCGGCCGCGCGCCTGAAGTCGTCGCGCGCCTGCCGACGCGCGTCTCCCTCCTGGGCGAGCCGACCGAGATCGATCCACGCCCTGGCAAACCGCGGATCGAGTGCGACGGCCTTTTGATCGTGCGACGCAGCGAGGACCGGTTCCTCCTCGTGGATGCGGCCGAGCCCCCATTCGACCGCCGCCGAGGTCGGGAACCGGCTGGCCCACCCCTGGTAGGCCGGCCCGAGCTCCCGCGCCGCCGATACGCGCGCGGCGTCCATTGCCACGCGGCGTTGCGCGGTCGTGTCGGCTGTGTAGAGTCCCGCGCGTTCGTACTCGCGCGACTGCACGGCCAAGATGTATCCCGTGTGGGCCGCCACCGAAGTTGGCTCGAGATCGATGGCCGCGCGGTACTCGACGGCAGCCGTCGTGTAGTCGCGTTTCTTGACGGCGCCCACGGCGGCGGCCAGATGACGGGCCGAGGGCGCAGAAACCTCCGGCACCGTCCGCGACGCCGGCCGTTCCTGCGCGCGCAGCGGACCAAGCGCCAACGGCAGGCTGACGACGAGGGCGACGAGCGCGGCACTCGCCACGTCGAAGCGGCATCGACGGTTCACACCGACCTCCTTCACACGCGCCGGCGTGATTACACCAGAACCGCCTGTCCGGGACAACTGTGGCGGGGCCGGCCAAAGGAGCGCCCGGTTTGAGCGCGTTCAGTCCTACTCGTCTAGAACCAGGGGGTCGAGACCGGGCACCTGAATGAAGTGCGTGTCGAAGGTGAGCAGGCGGCCGCCGCTGTCGATGGCGGCAGCCGCAATCCAGATGTCGTTGGTGGGAATCGGCGTGCCGGCCTCGCGAAGCCGCGCGAATGCCTGCCCATAACGGCGCGCGACGTCCGGCGTGGTGGCCAGCACGGCCACGAAGGGCTCCTCGAGAAAGCTCGCAAGCGTGGTTCGGTTCTCCCGGACCCTGCGCCCGAGTTCGAACCCGGCTTCCAGTTCACCGAGGACCGTCACGGGAACGAGCACGGCCTCGGCGCGAGCGAGCAGGTCGAGGACGACGGGGTTGCCCGCCCTGAACCGCGAGTACGCCGACGTGTCCAGCACCAGCCGGCGAATCGGGTCAGCGCCAGAGGTCTTCATCGATCACCCGTTGCGCGGCCAGGGCGCGGTCGAACTCGGCCTGGTCCTCGCTGGTCCAGGTGGCATAACGCGCGAGGCGCGCCCGGCGGGCATCCACGTCGACAGCCTGCTCGAGGATGTGGCGAACGGTGGTGTTGAGACTCTCGCCGCGTGTTCGGCTGAGGCTCGCCAATCGCCGGGCCACTTCGTCCGGCACGCCGCGAACGGTCATCTGTCGTGCCATGCCTTCATGATATCATAATTGTGAAGGCATGTAGGCACACCCACACTCACGCCGCCCGCACCCACACGTCCACCGTGTGCTCCGCGTGATCGTCGACCAGTGGAACCGCCATCCCGTCCTGGTCGCGGCCGTCCACACTGACGCGCTTGTCGCCGCTCGCCCTCGTCGTCTGGTGCACGACGATGTGGTAGACGGTCTCGCGGAACCGGTAGTGCACCGTGAAGCCGGTCCAGTCCGCAGGCAGGCACGGCTCGATCCGCAACCGCTCCCCCTCGAGGCGCAACCCGAGGAGCGACTCGACGACCAGCCGGTACATCCACGCGGCGGACCCCGTGTACCAGGTCCATCCGCCGCGCCCGACGTGCGGCGCCACGGCGTAGACGTCGGCCGCCACGACGTACGGCTCCACCTTGTAGATCTCGATCGCGGCCGGTGACGCGCCGTGCGCGAGCGGGTTGACGAGATTCCACACGTCCCACGCGCGCCGCGCGTCGCCGAGTTCGGCAAACGCCATCGCCGCCCAGATGGCGGCGTGCGTGTACTGCCCGCCGTTCTCTCGCACGCCGGGCACGTACCCCTTGATGTACCCGGGGTCGACATCGGAGGTGTCGAACGGCGGGTCGAGCAGGCGGACGAGGCCGTCGTCGTGGCGAACCAGCCGCGCCTCCACCGCGTCCATCGCGGCGCGGGCCCGCGTGGCATCGGCGGCGCCGGACAGCACCGCCCAGCTCTGCGCAACCGAATCGATCTGGCACTCCGCGTTGCTTGCCGATCCGAGCGGCGACCCGTCGTCGAAGTAGGCGCGCCGATACCACGACCCGTCCCACCCCGCGTCCTCGAGACGGCGTTGCAACGTCGCCGCCTCCGACAGGCAGCGATCCGCGAAGGCGACGTCATGGTGCCGCCGCGCCAGGTCGGCAAACCGCGTCAGCACCGCGTAGAGGAAGAATCCCAGCCACACGCTCTCGCCGAGTCCTTCGGCGCCGACCAGGTTCATGCCGTCGTTCCAGTCGCCGGATCCGATGAGTGGCAGGCCGTGGCTGCCGTAGCGCAACGCCCTGACGATGGCGCGCACACAGTGATCGTAGAGGCTGGCGCGCTCTTCGGACGTGCCGGGCAGATCGTAGTAGGAATCCTCATCGGGGTTGACCGCGCGGCCCTCGAGGAAGGGCATCTCTTCCTCGAGCACCCCGGTGTCGCCGGTGGCGCCGACGTAGCGGCATGTCGCGAGCGGCAGCCACAGGTAGTCGTCCGAGCAGTGCGTGCGGACACCGCGGCCCGCCGGCGGATGCCACCAGTGCTGGACGTCGCCTTCCGCGAACTGCCGTGACGCGCAGAGCAGCAGATGCTGTCGCACGAGCGGCCCCTGCACGTGCACCAGCGCCATCACGTCCTGCAACTGGTCGCGGAATCCGAACGCGCCTCCCGACTGGTAGAACCCGCTGCGCCCCCACAGCCGGCTCGCCAGCGTCTGGTAGAGGAGCCAGCCGTTGGCCAGCGTGTTGAGCGCCCGGTCGGGGGTCTCGACGTAAACGGCGCCGAGCGTGTGGTTCCAGTACTGCCAGACGGCTTCGAGCGCGTACCGGGCGGCACCGCGATCCCGGACGCGGCCCAGCACGGCTGCGGTGTCCCCATCGTCGCGGCCGGCGCCCAGCGCGAAGACGATCTCGCGCTCCTGTCCGTCTTCCAGATCGAAGGTCACCTGGAGTGCCGCGCACGGATCCAGCGCGCCGCCCACGCGACCGGAAAGCGTCGAGCGCCGCATCGCGGCCGGCTGCTTCAGGGTGCCGTTGCGGCCGATGAACTCCGCGCGGTCGCCCGACACGCTGCGACTGGTGTCGTCCACGTGGAAGAAGGCCGCGCGGCTGGCGAATTCCGCGTTATAGGCGTTTCGCGCGAACACTGCGCCGGTGTCCGGGTCGATCGCCGTCACCACGTGCGGTGCGGCCTTGGCCCGGAGGTCGCCGAGGACCCACTCGACGTAGCCCGTCGCGGAGAGGCGGCGCGATCGGCCGGAGGCATTGCGGACCTTCAGGGCCGACCATTTCACGGGCGCCGCCACGTCGGCGTACACCCACAGCTCCGACGTGATGCCGTCTTCGGTGTGCTCGAAGACGCTGTACCCAAATCCATGCCGGCTCGTGTAGGGCGTGTCGCCGCCGGCGGGCAGCGACGTCGGCGACCAGAAGCGGCCGCTGTCCTCGTCGCGCAGGTAGAACGCCTCGCCACACGCATCGGTCACCGAGTCGTTGTTCCACGGCGTCAGGCGGAACTCGTGCGCGTTCTCGGCCCAGCTGTAGGCGGAGCCGCTCTCCGAGATGACGGTGCCGAACCCGGCGTTCGCCAGCACGTTCACCCAGGGCGCCGGCGTCACCGCGCCCGGCCGGGTCGTGATGACATATTCGCGGCCGTCCGGGGTGAACCCACCCAGCCCGTTGAAGCACACCAGGTCGTCGCGAGGCGACACCGGCGGCGCGGGAGCCGGCGTTCGCTGCGGCCGGCTGGGCGTGAACGGCGCCGGCAGCGGATCCACCGTGCGGCCGCCGATCTGCTCCTCCAGCGACCCGCGGCTGTCGGTGATGATCGCCCGCGCGACCGACTGGAACAGGATCCGATCTTCGTTTGAGATCTGCTCCGCCTGGCGGACGAAGATCGCGCCCGGACGGGCGGGGGCATTCGTCTCGACGCCGGCCGCGATGAGCCCGATGATCTGCTCCTGCAGGATTTGCCGGTATCCCGCGCGGTCCTCATTCCAGATGACGAGGTCCACCGCCAACCCCTTCAGGCGCCAATAGGCGTGGGCCTGCACGAGATGGCGCACGAGGTCGAGGTGGGCCGCGTCGCCGATCTGCAGCAGCACGATCGGCAGATCGCCGGACACGGCGTACCCCCACAACCCGGATTGCCCGCGCCGGTTCGTGGCGATGGTGGCCGCATCGGTGCGCAACGCCGGGTTCGAATAGATGATCGAGCCGGCCAGGCGGCAGTAGAGCTGCGCGTCGGCCTCGCTGGCGTTCAACTGCCGCAGGACGACCTGCGCGTGCGTGGAGGCCAGCGCGAACACGCGATTGGCGAGACGCCGATCCTGGTACTTGCCCACCAGGCCCAGGCACGCCGCGCGCGTCTCGGCCACGCCCGAGACCACGTCGATCGTGATCGACTCGTCGGGGTCGAGCACGTACCGGCCGCGAATCGCGACGATCGGATCGAGCACCGACCCCGCGGCGCCCGACAGCGGTCCCGGATCGCGCATCGCGCGGGGATCGGCGGGCGTGCGCCCGCGGCCGAGGAAGCGCAGCCGATCGGTCTCATACGACAGCGCGCCCCCGGCGGCCGCGCCGTGGGCGGCCAGGAGATGGAACATCCACGGAGACGACTCGCCGCGCGAGCGCGGGCGCCTTGTGCAGAGGATGGCGCGCTGGTCCGGGACGATCTCGGTCTGGACGAAGAGGTTGCTGAACGCCGGGTGCAGCGCATCGGAGGCGGGAGAGGCCAGCGCCACCTCCGCGTAACTGGTCACCTCGAGGGTCCTGCGCGAGGAGCTGGTGTTGGTCAGCCGCAGCCGGCGCAACTCGACGTCGTCCTCGGGCGACACGGCGATCTCGGTGTAACTCTCGATCTTGTGGTGGCGGCTGCGGAACTCCGCGCGGGCCTCGGAGAACACCGCCTCGAACGCGTCGGCCGGGTGCAGGGTCGGCTGGTTCGCCGACGACCAGAACGCGCCGGTCGCCACGTCGCGGATGTAGCAGAACGTCCCCCAGTTGTCGCAGGTCGCGTCCTCGCGCCAGCGGGTCACCGCCAGATCCTTCCAACGGCTGTACCCGCCACCCGCGTTGGTGACCGCGACGTGATACCGGCCATTCGACAGCAGTTGCACTTCGGGCGCGGGCGTGTCGGGGCTGCTGAACGAGCGCACGGCGATCTGCGCGCCGGAGGGCGCCGTGCGGGCGACCGAGGCGGGCGTGGGGGGCAGATAGAAGGCGCTGGCGCGCGGGATCCGTTCCTGCAGCAGCAGCGCGGTCGCCTGGAATGCCGGATCGGACGCGAAGCGCGCCTGCATCCGGGCGTCGAGCAGCACCTGCGCCAGCGACAGGAACATCATGCCCTGGTGATGCGCCATGTAGGAGCGAACCAGCGCGTGCGACTCGCCGCGCGGCAGGCGCGCCGGCGTGTAATCGATCGCCTCGTAGAAACCGAAGTCTCCCTCGAAGCCCTCGGCCGCGAGCCGCTGCAGGTTCGAGCAGGCGTCCTCGGGCGACACCATCAACGCCAGGGCCGACGCGTAGGGCGCGACGACGAGATCGTCGGCAAGGCCGCGCTTGAGACCGAGGCCGGGCACGCCGAACGCGCGGTACTGGTAAGTGAGGCGCACGTCGAGCTGGTTGTAGCCGGATTCGGAAATGCCCCACGGCACCCCGCGGTGCCGGCCGTACTCGATCTGGCGCTTGACCGCCGCCTTGCACGTCTGGTCGAGCAGCGTGTCGTGGTAGCCCGGCATCACGACGAGCGGCATCAGGTACTCGAACATCGAGCCGCTCCACGACAGCAGCACCGGCTCGCCCGCGGCGGTCGTGAGCAGGCGCCCGAGCGCGAACCAGCTCTCCTGCGGCAGGTGGCCCTGCGCGATCGCGACAAACGTGGAGAGCCGCGCCTCGGAGGCGAGCAGGTCGTAGTAGCTGGAATCGCGACGACGGTCGCCAACGCTGTAGCCGATCGACAGGAGGTGGCGGGTGGCATCGAACAGGAAGCCCCACTCCATCTCCGCCAGATCGATCGCCTGCGCCGCCAGGCGATCGATGGCGGCGATCCGTGCCCGGGCGGGGCCGGCCCACTCGCCGTCGAGCGCCGCCAGATCGCTGAGGCTCGGGATCGTGGCGAACGCGGGCGACGCCGCCGGCGGCGTCGCGGAATCGGTGGACGACGCCCACGGTGCCACGCACGAAAGATCCTGCAGGAGATCGCGGCACTGGCCGGCCAGCGCCGAGGCCCACGCGCTGGCCGCGTGCTCGGTCGAGGCCGTCAGCGCCGTGGCCAGCGCGCCGCTCTCCGCGGCGAGGCGTTCGAGGATCAGCCGGCCCTCCGCAATCGTCGTCGGCCCGTTCTCGCACGCGGCGTCGAGCGCCCTCCGCAGCCCTGCTTGTGCGGCCATCGGCACGCCCCGACCTGCGCGAGCGACGAGGTCGAACGTGTCGTGCAATCCCTGGAAGGCGCGAGCCGGCAGGATGGGATCGGCCGCCAGCGCGAGCAGGCCCGGCCGGAGCGTCAGGAGATGCCCCGCCAGGTTGCCGCTGTCCACCGAGGAGATGTAGCGCGGCTCGAGCGGCGTGAGCGACTGCGTGTCGTACCAGTTGTAGAAGTGCCCGCGGTGACGTTCCATCGCCGTCATCGCCTGGAACGCGCGCGTGGTGCGGTCCACGAGGCGGCCCGCCGACACGTAGCCGAAGTCATAGGCCGACAGGTTGGCGAGCAACGCCAGTCCCATGTTGGTCGGCGACGTGCGATGCGCCAGGGCGGGGGCGGGCGATTCCTGGTAGTTGTCCGGGGGCAGCCAGTGATCGTCGGGGCCGACGTAGGTGTCGAAGAAGCCCCAGGTCTTGCGCGCCATGTCGCGAAGGAATCGAATCTGGTCCGCGGTCAGCCGCGTGTCGCGCCGCCTGAACGGACGGCTGATCTGCCACGTGATGACGGGCGCGGCGAACCAGAGCAGCAGGATGGGCAGAGCGGCAGGGAGGCTGGACAGGCGCGCACGCGATAAGTACACGCCGACGCCGAGCGCGAGCGCGGGAGCGATCCACATCCGCACCCACGCACCGGCCAGGCTCTGGCGAGCGGGGCGCTCGTGGCTGGCCGACGCCGTCCACTCGAGCAGGCGTCTGTGCGTGATGATCGTCCGCGCCACGGTGCGGAGCGCGGCGTCGAGGCTGAAGAATGCTTCGTAGGGGAGGCACGCCAGCGTCAACAGCGCCTGCGCCACCTGGTGCCCAACCGACCGCGCGCTGGCGCCGAGATGCCGGGCCAGGTGCACGTCGACCGGTTTTCGCACGAGGCCCGGGAGCGACGCGACCAGCGCGGGCAACAGCAGGCAACCCACCCCGGCGGCGGTCCATCCCCAGGCGGGTGCCAGCGCGGCCCACGCCACCACGAGCAGGCCCACCAGCGCTGCGGGCGCAAGGCTGCGGCGGAGATTGTCGAACAGCTTCCATCGGCACAGCGTGGGGAGCGTGTTTCGTCGGCGCCGCCCATCGCGGCCGGGCACGCCCGGGAGCAGCCAACGCCACAGCTGCCAGTCGCCGCGAATCCACCGGCAGCGGCGCAGCACGTCCTCGTCGTAGCGCGCCGGGTACTCCTCGTACACCTGCACGTCGGTCACCAGTCCGGCACGCGCGTAGCAGCCTTCGAGCAGGTCGTGGCTGAGAATCCGGTTCTCCGGGAAACGGCCGCCGACCGCCAGCTCGAACGCGTCCACGTCGTAGATGCCCTTCCCGATGAAGGAGCCTTCGCCGAACAGGTCCTGGTAGACGTCGGACACGACGCGCGTGTAGGGATCGATGCCGGGCTCGCTGGCCCACAGGCGCGCATAGCGCGACCGGTTCGCGACGGGCAGACTGACGGCCACTCGCGGCTGCAGGATGCCGTACCCCTGGGTCACGCGCTCTTCGTGTTCGTCGTACCGCGCGCGGTTGAGCGGGTGCACCATCGCGCCGACCAGCAACCGGGCGGCATCGCGCGGCAGTTGCGTGTCCGCATCGAGCGTGATGACGTACTTCACCTGCTGAAGGGTCCGCACGTCCCCGACGACGCGCGAGAAGCGGTCGGGCGCGGCACCGCGGAGCAACGCGTTCAGCTCGGCCAGTTTCCCGCGCTTGCGCTCGTATCCCATCCAGATCCGCTCTTCCGGATTCCAGCGCCGCGGGCGGTGGAACAGGAAGAAGGTGGGCCCGTACTTGTCGTTGAGGTCGGCGATCCGCCGCTCGGCGAGGCGCTCCAGGGCCTCGTCCTCCGGAAGGCGTTCCGCGGGCGCGTCGGCCAGGTCCGTCAGCAGACCGAAGGTGACGTGATCGTCCCGGTTGCCGAGGAAGCGCACCTCCAGCGCCTCGACCAGTCGCTCGACGTTCTGCGCGCTCGTGATGAGCGCAGGGACGACGACCAGCGTCCGGGCGGAGGCGGGGATGCCGGCCGACAGGTCCATCTTTGGAAGGGCGCGCGGCGTCGCCAGCCGGGGCACCACGGCGTTCACGAGGGCCATGGCCACCTGGCTGGCGCACAGCAGCACGAAGACGCCGAACAGCCCGAGCACCCAGCCATCCGCGCCTTCCCGTCCCACCCTCACGATGAGGGCCGCCGCGGGCAGCATCGTCAGAACGATGATGCTTCCAAGATAGAGCGCCAGCGGGTGGCGAAGGCACGCGCGCCGCACGGTCTCGGCGGCCGGGAAGCGTGCGCGCGCCGCTCGTTCGAGTTGTCGGAGTCCTTTGTCGACCAGATAAAAGCCGACGTGCGTAGCCCTGTCGTCGGCAGGCGCGGCGGTAGCGGCCGTCTCGCGCGCGAGATGGATCGCGAGCCTGGCCACCTCTTCCTCTTCCAGGCGCCCCCGCTTGGCCGTCGTCTCGACGACGTGGCGGTACTGGTCTCTCGTCGCGAAGTCCATCAGCGGATAGATGCCGGCCGGATCCTCCCGCAGCGTCCGCTCCACGCCGCTCCTCGCCTCGACGAAGTCGCGCCAGTCGGCCGCGCCGAGGAACCGGAGGCTGCTGATGCTGTTGCTGATCGACACCTGGTCGGCGGCCTGCTGCTGGTTCTCCAATTGCACCAGGTGCTCGATCGTCAGGCCGTCCTCCGCCAGCCGCTGTTCGATCCACGTGAGCGGCAGGGCCAGCGCGGAGCTCTTGCCCTGCAGGCGGCGGGCGAACTCGGCGACGAACGACCCGACCATCGGCGGGTCCGATCGCGCCATGTCGGCGATCACGAGGATGAGGCTCTTCGGATCCTTCTCCGCGATCGCCGTCATCTGGTCGGCCCAGTAGTCGGCCCGATTCCGGTCCTCGCGGTCGGCGCCGATGCGGGCCGCGACGCGGCGGAGGTTCTCGAGCAGGGCGAGCCGCAGCATGATCGGGATCGCCCACAGTTCGCCGATGGCGAGGGGCGTGGTCGCCTGGTAGGCCGAGACGAAGCCGGCGAGGCCGTCGGTATCGAGCCGGCCGTCGCCGTGCGAGATCGTCTCCAGGGCGATGTCGTACACGCGCGGCAAGCCGGCCGACGGCCCGGTGGCGAGACGTGGGAGTTGCCGACTGTACCCGGGTGGGAGGTGTCGGCGCGCGGTGCGGGTCTGTTCCTCGATCAGGTAGAAGTTGTCGAGCAGCCACTCCCCCGCCGGCGTAATCCGGCGGTCGTCGTTCACCGCCTCCGTCAGCAGCGCCCGCACCGAGGCCAGCAGCACAGCGTTTGCCGCGAGCCGCGCCAGCAGCTGATCCGGCCCGCGGCGCGTGGTCAGCTGGTGCGATGCCGCCAGCACGCGGCCGTGCTGCGCCAGCTGCTCGCGGCTGAACAGCTCGGCGCGCAGCGGCGGCTCTTCTGCGGAAAAGGAGGTCGAAAAGACCGGCCGGCGCGCGAGCGCATCACGCAAGGAGAGCAGCGGCGCACGAATCGTCTTCTGGCTGATCGCCACGCGCGAGTTGCCCTCCTTCTCGAGTGTGCAGGCTGCGGGCAGGCCGCCGGTGAGGGGTGGGAGACCGCAGGCGAGCCTCAAGCATGACGGGCCTGATGTGCCCGCGTCGAGACCCGCGTCCTCCTGATGGTAGTCGGGCGATCGGCGATCGGCTGTTCACTTCTGTACAGCGATCGGGACGCAATCGAGGCAGGAACGCTCCGAGGCTGGGCCAGCAGACACCAGTGTCGCTACTCGGTGCCGAGCACCACGCGAGCGACGTCGGTCTTCCTGAAATCGTCCCCTTTGAAGAGGAGCGGCTCACCGGATGTAGCGGACAGCGCGTAGGCGAAGCAGTCGCCGAAATTCAGTCCCGCGTCGTGACGGCCTCGGCCGAACCGCCGCCAGGCATCGCGCGCCACTTCAACCTGATCCAGGGTGACGGCCGCCACCTCGATGGCTGCCTTGTGCACGAGGAGATCGAATTCGCGGCCGCCGGCACCGCCGAGCCGTGCCTCGATGACAATCGCGGTCTCCAGGTACGAGACGGCAGACATGAGACGAACGGGATCCTCATCGATCGCCAGTTCGATGTCGTCTGCCTCCGGCTCGTTGAACAGCAGCGCGAGCACCGCCGATGTGTCGAGCACCATCAGCGCGGGACCCCGTGTTCGTCGTAGCCGAGGATGTCGTCCGCGTCGCGATCGTCTCGGACGGGCAACGCCGCGCAACGCTGCCTGATCGCTCGCAATTCATCGCGCAGCCGCGGGCCGCGCAGCCGCCCGGTTTCGCGGCGCAACCGCTCCTTCAAAGCGTTGATAATCGCGTCGGTCAGTGTCTCGCCGGTCGTCGCTGCCAGCTGCCGCGCCAGCTTGTCGGCCTCGGGGTGTTTGATGCTCAGCGCCATATAGATTCTTTACGTCTATATGGATTATATCATCGATTCTGCCCTGGGGAGGATTCAGGAGATGCCGGGACGGCTCGACAGCGCCGCAATGACCGCCGACGTGAGGTCTGCCGGATCGACCGGCTTGAGCAGGTGCGCGTCGAACCCGGCGTCGAGCATCCGCTGCGCGTCGTCCGCGCGGGTGTACCCCGTGATGGCGACCGACGGCAGGCGGTCGCCGGTCCCCTCCTCGCGCGCCCGCACCGCGCGCAACAGCTCACAGCCGTCCCGATCGGGAAGCCCCATGGCGGTCACCAGCACGTCCGCGCGCGTGGTCGCAAGCCGTGCCAGCGCGCCCCGTGCGGACGCGTCCGTCGTCACCGTGGCACCTGCCGATTCGAGGATCGTGCTGGCGAGTTCACGCGCGTCGGCATCGTGTTCGACCAGCAGCACCCGCACTCCTGCGAGGGCGCGAACGTGCGCGGTGCCGCTTGCTTCGTCAACCGCGCGTGGTCGTCCCGCCGCGTCAACAGCCAGGACCGGCAGCATGATGGTGAACGTCGCGCCGCGCCCCTCGCCCGCGCTCTCCGCGCACAAGGTGCCGCCGTGCAGTTCGACCAGGTGTTGCGCGATCGCCAGGCCAAGCCCGAGTCCCTGGGAGGTCCCGGCCATGCGCCGGTCCGCCTGGCGAAAGCGTTCGAAGACGTGCGGCAGAAGGTCGGACGTGATGCCGCGGCCCGTGTCGGACACCCGGATCTCCACGTGCTGATTCACGCGCGACAGGCGGACCTCCACGCGCCCGGACGCCGGCGTGAATTTAATCGCGTTGGTCAGCAGGTTCCACAACACCTGCTGCAATCGGCCCGGGTCCGCGTGGAGGCGTTCTCCGGCAAGGCGCGACGAGAAGTACAGGTCCACCCCCTTCTCCGCAGCCGTGGACGCCACACCGTCCACTGACGCCCGGATCGCCGCGGCCACGTCGAGGGGCTCCATCGCCAGGTGGATCTTGCCCGTGGAGATGCGCGCGACATCGAGCAGTTCGTCAACGATGCGTGCCATCGCCCTGGCATTGCGCCCGATCGCCGCGACGGCACGCTCGGACTGAGCGGCATCGAGCCGGTGTTCCTCGAGCATGCGAGCCCACCCGAACACGGCGTGCAAGGGCGTGCGCAGCTCGTGCGACAGCGTCCCGAGGAACTCCTCCTTGAAGCGGTTCTCCGTCTCGGCCGCCTCGGTCGACGCCTGCGCATCAATCGTGGTGAGCACCAGGCGCTCGTTGGCTTCGCGCATCTGGGCCCACAGGCGTTCGACCGCGGCGCTGCCGGCCGGCCCGGGGCTTCCGGGGCCGGGCGCCGGCCTCCTGCCGGGGTCTACAGCCTCGAGCTTCGAGTCGGAACCGGCATCGGCGATCGGGTCGTCAGATCTTCTCAAACAGTCTTCCCCGTGGCCCGTGCCGGGCTCCCGGTCAACAAGCCGCCGAACGACGCGAGCGTTTCTCCGACGACGATGCCCTCGTCGGTGATGCCGTAGGTGCGGAGGTCCGTGCTGTGCGCGCTTCCGCGCACCTTGATGACCGTCAACATCCGCTCGATCCGCCCGCCGATCTCCACGTAGCGCTGCAGGATGATGACGTCGGTCAAAAACGCCGTACCGTGGGGGCTGAAGCGCAGGTCGGTGTAACTGTCCTCCAGCTCGGTCGTCATGAGCACCGTGATCCCCATCCCCGTGAGCACCGACACCATCCGGTAGAGCGATTCGCGGAAATCCTCGCGGAAGGTGGGCGCCAGCGCGAGTTCGAAGCCGGAGAGCGAGTCGATGACGAGGCGGCGCGCGCCGGTGCGCCGGATGGCTTCGGTCAGATCGTGCAGCGTCTCGTCGATGGAGATGTCGAGCGGGCGCGTGTTCAGGATCGTGACCGTCCCGTCGGCGACCACGCGCTCGAACGTGGGCCCGTTGGCGGTGCTCGGCGCGAGCGCGCCCGGTCGCTTCTCGAAGATGGCGATGATGCCCGGTTCGCCGGCGCGCGCGCCTTCGGCGATGAACTGCGACGCGAGCACCGACTTGCCCGACCCCGACGGCCCGGCCAGCAGCACGGAGTACCCGGCGGGAATGCCGCCACCCAGCATCCCGTCGAGCGTCTTGACGCCCGTCGAGAGGCGGCGCCGCGCGGCGTCTCCCGGCGCAGTCGTCCCCTCGCGAGCGCTCGGCGCCATGATGCGCGGAAATACTCGGATCCCGTCCTCGGTGATCCGGAAGGTGTGCAGGCCGGACATCGAGGCCTGTCCCCGCATCTTGGCGACCTGCATCTTGCGCACCATCGAGTTGCGATCGACGCTCTGGTACAGCCACACGACGCCGTCGGCCACCGTGAAGATCGGGTTCTCGTCGGCGTCGGCGCGCGCGTACTCCCCCACGAGGAACGTTGTCGCCTCGCACCCGGTCAGGTGCACGCCCAGCTGCTGGGCGAACCGCTGCAGCTCGACCTCGCCCCCCCGGTCGTGGGTGGCCCCCTGGACGATGGTCCTGAACGAATCCACGACGACCAACCGGGGATCCGCCGCGGCGACCTCGCGCATGATGCGCGCCATGATGGAGTCGAGCGTCCCCTTTGCGAGATCGTCGGCCAGGTTGAGGAATCGGATCGAGTCGTTGAACTTCGCCGCGTCGAAGAACGTGTACTGCTGCTGATACCTGAGCATCTTGATCGGCGGCTCGCCCATCACCGTGAAGAACAGGGCCCGGCGATCGGGGCCGGCGAGCCCGAACAAGACCTGCTGTACCAGCGTCGTCTTGCCGGAGCCTGGGCCGCCGGCAATGACGTTGAAGGAGAATTCGGGGAGGCCCCCGCCCAGGATGTCATCGAGCCCGGGCACGCCGCTCGGGAGCCGTCGGATCGCCACACGCTCGGTCATCGCATCGCCTTCTGCCCGGCGCCTTCCGGGAATGCACGGGGCCATGCCTGGGCCATCAGCCGGGTGGTCAGCCCTTCACCGATCAACCGGGCCAGCAAATCGACGAACGCCACGAGCAGCACCCGGGCGCCCTCGGTCGCGGCCGACGGGTCCTGCTGTTCCAGACACGCGCGCAACGCGTCCGCCTGCCCCGCGCCTGCCTGGACAACCGCGCCCGCGGCGGCAATCCACGGCACCTCCTCAGTGGTCAGGTGCAGGCTGCGGCCGTAGATCGCCCGCACCGCAAGCGTGCCCATGAGCGGTTCGAGATGACGGGCGAGCACGTCGTACAGCCCGGCGAGCGCGGCCGCGACCGCCGGCGCGTCGGTGCCGACGGCTCTGTCGGCCATCACACTGCGGACAGCGGCTTCAACCGCGCCATTGATGGGACTCGTCATGACGCCAAGCCTGGTGTCTGGGGTCGTTCCACACGGGCGGACCGGTGCACACGCGCTGCCGGGCTGTCGGTGGCCTGCCTCGGCAAAGCCGGGGCGGCGGTGAAACGTAAGCGCTCTTCAGGGTTCACGCGGATGGCTGCACTGGTCGCCGGGGGCCGGCACACTCCGCAGCAGGCCAGGGACCGGGCCATGGTCTTCCGCGAAGCAACGCGTAAAAGGTACACGCCGCTACCCCACCCGGGGTGTTCAATTTAGCACACATCGGCACGACAGGCAGCGGCGCCGCCCGGGGAAGGCGGGCACCCGGACGGGGGCCCAGGTCAGTCGTGCAGGACGACGCTCAGCAGGGATCCGTTGATCTTGAGGCCGCCGTTGTACTCGATGAAACCGAGTTTCTTGAACTTGTTCATGAAGAAGTTCACGCGCGAGCGCGTCGTGCCGATCATCTCCGCGAGCGCCTCCTGCGAGATCTTCGGCAGCACGTGCTGCGGCTGGTCCGGCCTGCCGTAGCGCGCGAGCAGGAGCAATGTGCGGGCGAGGCGCTTCTCGCTCGAATTGAACAGCTGATCGACCAGGTCGGCCTCGATGCGCACGTTGCGCGATAGCATGTGGGCGATGAAGCGGTCGGAGAATTCGTGCTGCTCGTGCAGGACGCGAATCATCTCCTGCTTCTCGATTACGAGCACCGTGCTCGCCACAGTCGTTGACGCCGTGCCCATCCGCACGGGCTGGCCGGCGAGCGCTCCCTCACCGAAGAAGTCCCCGACCCCGAGCGTCGCCACGATCGCCTGCTTGCCGGTCTCGGACAACACCGAGAGCTGCACACCGCCCTTCTGGATGTACATGACGGTGTCGCACGGATCGCCCTGCGAGAAGACGACCGTGTGCCCCCGGAGTTCGACCACCCGCCTGGCGACTCCCGTCGAGTCGAGAAACGCCTGAGCGTCGAACGCCGCCGGCTTCCTGGCCTGTTTTCCAGGCTGCTTCGTCGGGTCCATGGTTGGCCTCCGGCTAATCATAGCACTAACGACGACTGTCGGGACTCGACGCTCTCGGCGTGGTTTTTCGAGGAAGGGGTGACGGGTTCGCCAGCAGCGAATGCGCCGGCACCGACCGCGGCGGGCTGCGCCACCCGATGTTCGGAAGTGAACAGACGGGGCGCAGGTGACCCGCCTAACATATTTCACAACAATCAGGCAGTTGGGCGAGTGCCGCCGGCGAGGCATGACGTCATGCCGGCGGCGCGCCGGCATCTGGCGCGAAGGGCGGGCGGTCATGGACGTATCTGCCGCGAGGGTCTGGATTGGCTCGACCGTCGTGATGGTCGCCACCGGCTCGGTCTGGGCTGGCTTCGGTCCCCAGCCTGTCGGGCTCGCCCAGGACGGCCTGTCGGGCGCCGATCGCATCGTCGCCGGCCTCGACGCCACCTCGATCCGCGAGACTCGCCAGGTCGCATCGTTCACGACCACCAAGACCTTCACGATCGAGCACGACGGAGAAACCCGCGCACGGGTGGTGGCCGCTCTGCGGTTCACCGCACCCGACGTGAAGGCATTCACGGTCGGGAAAACCGGCGGATCCGATTTTCTCCGCGGTCGCGTCATCGACAGGATGATGGCCACCGAGATCGAAGCGACAGGGCGCAGCCGGAGTTCGAGCGTCGCGATCAGCTCCGCCAACTACGAGTTCTCCGGCCTCCGGGAGGCGGGCGACGCCTTCGTCATCGACGTGCTGCCGCGGCGCCAGGACGAACTGCTCTTCAAGGGCCGGATCTGGATCGCGCGGGAGGGGTTTCATCTCGAACGCATCGAAGGCGAGCCGGCCATGAACCCGTCGTTCTGGACGCGGCGCATTCACTTCGTCTCGGAGTATGCGCCGGTGCATGACGTCTGGCTGCTCGTCCGGACGGTCGCGAAGGTGACCGTGCGCTGGTTCGGCGAGTACGTCGTTCGATCCGAGTGCGGGCCCTACGACATGTTGCTGATGCCGGCACCCACGCCGGGCGTCTAATCGTGCAGCACGATGTTCAGGAGCGAGTTGTTGATCTTGAGACCGGCGGGGCCGTCTTCGATGAACCCGAGGCGCTTGAACTTGTTCATGAAGGCGTTGACGTGCGACCGCGTCGTGCCCACCATCTCCGCCAGCGTCGTCTGCGACATCTTCGGCAGGACCCGCTGCGGCTTGTCCTGCTTGCCATAGCGGGCGAGCAGCAGCAGCGTGCGGGCGAGCCGTTTCTCGCTCGAGTTGAAGAGCTGATCGATCAGGTCCTCCTCGATGCGGATGTTCCTGCTCAACATGTAGGTGATGAAGCGGTCCGACAGGGCGTGTTCGGCGTGGAGCACGCGGAACATCTCCTCCTTGTCGATGACGAGCGCGGTGGTCGGGGTCATCGCCGTCGCGGTTCCGATGCGGAGGCTCTGCCCCGCGAGGCATCCCTCGCCGACGAAATCGCCCGGCCCGAGCATCGCGACGATGGCCTCTCTGCCCGCGTTGGAAACAGCCGACAGTTTCACACCCCCATTCTGGATGTAGATCACGCTGTCGCCCGCGTCGCCCTGCGAGAAGATGGTCTCGGATCGCCGATACGCGATCATCTTTCTCGCCACGCCCGCCGAGTCGAGAAATGCCTGCGCGTCAAAGGTGTTCATGCTCTGCGACTCCCTTGTGCGGATGATTGCATGCGGGCCGGGCCGCGCGATGTTCAGAAGTGAACAGGGCGATGTGATTTGAGGCATGCTGTAATCGTCTGAAGGAGCCGCCATGCCGTCGAGTCCTCATGTTGAGCGCCACTTCACCTCTGGCGAGGCCGTCAGGGACATCGTGATCGGAATGTCCGACGGGCTGACCGTGCCGTTCGCCCTTGCGGCCGGACTGTCCGGCGCCGTCACGTCGACGGGAATCGTCGTTACGGCCGGCCTGGCGGAGATCGCAGCCGGGTCTATCGCCATGGGACTGGGCGGTTACCTCGCCGCCAGGAGCGACGCTGAGCACTACGCCAGCGAACGGGCGCGCGAAGAGATGGAAGTGCGCGAGAAGCCCGCGGCCGAGGCGGCGGAAGTTGGCGAGGTGCTCGAGTCCTACGGCCTCACGGCGGAGGAAAGCGCCCCCATCGTGCTGGCGCTCAGTACGCGGCCGCGCGCCTGGGTCGATTTCATGATGCGGTTCGAGCTGGGTCTGGAAACGCCCGACCCCAAGCGCGCCCTCACGAGCGCGCTCACCATCGCCGGCGCGTACGTCGCCGGAGGCTTCATCCCGCTCGGGCCGTACCTCGTGGCGTCCACGGTCAAAACGGGACTGCTCTTCTCGGTCGGCTTCACGCTCGTCGCGCTGGCGCTCTTCGGCTACGTCAAGGGGCACTTCACCGGCACGGGACCCGTTCGCAGCGCCATGCAGACGGTGGTCATCGGCGGCTTGGCGGCGGCCGCGGCCTTCGGCATCGCCAGGGCGATCAGCTAGAACGCCCGAGGCGGGAGCATGACAGCCAGGTGACGTGCAGGACGCGACTGTGCAAAAGTGAACAGACGCGGCTCATCTGCGGGCCTACCATGCGATTCGTGCGTTTCACTCCAGCGGTCACCATCCGCTGCGTCGAAGGAGGCTGCGCATGCTATCGCAACCCGCCCAGCAATCATCAGACTCCATGCTCTGCAGAATCCGATCGGAATACGGGGAGATGCCTGGCCTCAAACTGACCATGGCGCAGGCCCAGCGGCTGTGGGGCCTCGATCGGGAATCATGTGACGGGCTGATGGCGGGCCTCGTCAGCTCGGGTTTCCTGGCCCGCACGCGCGATGGCGCGTTCGTGCGTCGCGATCCCAGTTTCGTCCGGTGAGGCCACCGTAGGCGGAGCCCCCCATGAGTGAACCGACGGACGAGTTCTGGAGTGTCCTCGCCGCGCAACTGGTCCAGGATCTCGGAACGAGCGCCCAGGGCCTGACGACGGCCGAGGCCGCACTGCGGCTGCGGCGGTTCGGCAGGAACACCCTGAGGGCGACGAAACGGACCAGCGAGCTGGCGCGGCTGCTGGGACAGTTTCGAAGTCCGCTCATCCTCATCCTCCTGTTCGCCGCGGTCCTGTCGTTCTTCCTGCACGATTCCGGCGATACCGCGATCATCCTGGCGATCGTCCTGGCGAGCGGCCTGCTCGGGTTCTGGCAGGAGCGCGGCGCGGCGCACGCCGTCGAGAAACTGCTCCGCGTCGTCCAGACGACGACGACGGTCGTACGGGATGGCGCCGAGAAAGAGATCCCCGTTGTCGAGGTCGTGCCGGGCGACGTCGTCGTCCTGTCGGCCGGCAAGACCGTTCCCGGCGACAGCCTGATCCTGGAATCGAAGGACCTGTTCCTCGACGAAGCGACCTTGACCGGCGAGACGTATCCGGTCGAGAAAGCGGCGGGGACGGTGGCACCCAATGCGCCCCTGGCCGGGCGGACGAACACGCTCTTCATGGGCACCCACGTCGTGAGCGGCAGCGCGAAGGCGGCCATCGTGCGCACGGGCGCGGCGACCGAATTCGGCAAGATCTCCGAGCGGCTGCGTTTGCGGCCGCCGGAAACGGAGTTCGAACACGGGGTGCGGCGCTTCGGCTACCTGCTGATGGAAGTGACGCTGGTCCTGGTCGTCGCCATCTTCGCGATCAACGTCTACTTTCATCGTCCCGTGCTCGAGGCCTTCATCTTCTCGCTGGCCGTGGCGGTCGGCCTGACGCCGCAACTGCTTCCCGCGATCATCAGCATCAACCTCGCCCACGGCGCCAGCCGCATGGCCGAGCAGAAGGTCATCGTCCGGCGCCTCGCGTCGATCGAGAACTTCGGCAGCATGGACGTGCTCTGCTGCGACAAGACCGGCACGCTGACCGAAGGCGTGGTGCGCGTGCACTCGGCGGTGGACGTGGACGGCCGCGAAAGCGACGCGGTGCTGCGGTGTGCCTACCTCAACGCGTTCTACGAGACGGGCCTCGTGAACCCGATCGACGAGGCGATTCGCACGCACGGCGCGTACGACCTGGGCGCCTGCCGCAAGCTCGACGAAGTCCCGTACGACTTCGTCCGGAAACGACTGAGCGTGCTGGTCGCCGACGGCGACCGCCACCTGATGGTCACCAAGGGCGCGCTCGCCAACGTGCTGGAGGTCTGTTCGTCGGCGCAGACGGGGCCCGACACGACCGCGGACATCGCCGCCGTCCGCGAGCGAATCGACCGGTGTTACAAGGATCTGAGCGGCCAGGGTTTCCGGACCCTTGGCGTCGCGTACCGCGACCTGGGGGCGGCCGAGCGCATCACCCGCGAGCAGGAAGCGGGCATGGTGTTCTCGGGCCTGCTGGTCCTGTTCGATCCGCCGAAGCCGGGCATCGCCGACACGGTGGCCGAACTGGCGCACCTGGGCGTCGCCGTGAAGATGATCACGGGGGACAACCGCCTGGTCGCAGCGCACGCCGCCGCGGATGTCGGCCTGGCGACGCCGGACGTGCTCACGGGCCCGGACCTGCGCCGCATGAGCGACGGCGCCCTGCTCGCCCGGGTGAGGGAGGTGAACGTCTTCGCGGAGATCGAGCCGAACCAGAAAGAACGCCTCATCATCGCGCTGAAGAAGGCCGGCAACGTCGTCGGCTACATGGGCGACGGCATCAACGACGCGTCGGCGCTGCACGCGGCCGACGTCGGCATCTCGGTGGACAGCGCGGTCGATGTGGCGAAGGAGGCGGCCGACATCGTGCTCCTGGAGAAGAACCTGGGGATCCTGAGCCAGGGCGTGCGGGAAGGCCGGACAACGTTTGCCAACACGCTCAAGTACGTCTTCATGGCGACCAGCGCGAACTTCGGCAACATGTTCAGCATGGCCGGCGCGTCGCTGCTCCTGCCGTTCCTTCCGCTGCTGCCCAAACAGATCCTGCTCACCAACCTGATGACGGACTTTCCCGAGATGACCATCGCCACCGACAGCGTCGACGTGGAGATGGTCGAGCGGCCGCGCCGCTGGGACACGCGGTTCATCCGCAATTTCATGATGACGTTCGGCCTGGTGAGTTCCGTGTTCGACTATGCGACCTTCGGCGTGCTGTTGCTGCTCGGGGCGACGGTCGACCAGTTCCGGACCGGCTGGTTCCTGGAATCGGTCATCTCGGCGTGCCTGATCGTGCTGGTGGTCCGGACCCGGAGGCCGTTCTTCATGAGCAGGCCCGGCCGACACCTGCTGGTGGCCACCGTGCTCGTCGTCGCGGCAACGCTCGCACTCCCCTATACGCCGTTGGCGGCCGTCCTGGGATTCACGCCGCTGCCCGTGAGGTACCTGCCCGTGCTGGGGACGATCGTGGCGTGCTATATCGGCGCGGCCGAACTGACCAAGCGCGTCTTCTATCGGCGAGGGCTCACCACGCGCGGCAACCCGCCAGTGTTGAGGGCGTAGCGCCGCACCCCGCAGCGGACCACCGGAACTCGGATGAGGCCCCTGCCGCGGTCAGCGCGACGGGACCCCATGCGGCGTCAGCCGACAAGAGCCGCCGGCCTGACTTCCGCCCCACCTGCCTTGATGGTCACCTTCACAGCATCTTCCATCGGATCCTTGAACGCCACCTCGACGCGCAGCAATCCGTTCACGTAGGTCGCTTCGGCCTTGTCGGGCTTCACGGGCCAGCCCAACGCCAGGGCCGACACGTACTCGATGTCCCGTGCCGGCGCCGACAGATAGACGCTGTCTTCGAGGATCTTCACATCGATGCTCTCGGTCGGCGCGCCGGGGATCGCGAACTCCACAATCAGCTTGTGGTGCTCGGCGTCGGCGTATGCGACGGTATCGGGCGCGACCTTCATTCGCTCTGCCTGCATTTCCCACACTCCTTTACGCCATCCGTTGCGCGTTACTGCTCCACCGCTTCGTCCAGGATCTCCTGTACGCGTTCCCGCACGGCTTCCTTCACGGCTTTCTCGACGGTCTCTTTTACTTCCTGCGTGTTCAGGCCGGCGTTTCCTCCCTTCGAGAGCACGTCGTTGACCGCTTCTTTCACGAGAGGGTTCAGCGGCGACAGCTTGGCGACCGTCTCTTTCAGCGTCTGCTTGAGCTCGTGTTGTGAGGCCTCCGTCATCGCGACGGCGTCTTTCGCTCCCCAGTCCGCTTCGAAGGTGTTGACCAGGCCGCCAACCACTTTCGAGTCGCGGACGATCACGCCGACCTCGCGCCGTGAATCCAGTTCCGCCGTCCGCAGGCTCTGACTGCCGACAAAGGCCTCGCGCCTGTCGCGAATGATGGTGCGGGTGTGCAACCGGAAGCCGCCGAGCGGGCGCACCTGCAGGCGCTCGCTCTTTCGACCAACGGCCCCGATCAGCTTGACGTCCACTCCCTTTTTGGCCCGCTCACTGAGCGCGTGCAACATCTGCGCGTCCGCGATCTTGGGATCGTAGATGAGCAGTTCTTTCCTGGCCCGCTGAATGAGCGCGAGGAGCTGCTTTCTGGCGTTGACCGGACTGACGACGAAGGTGTCGAGGCCGGCCTCGTACGGCGTGCGATCGTTGTCCGCAGCGAGCAACTTCAGCGCTTCCTGAACGAGCTTGGCCTTGCGCGTGACGATGCCGAAGCCGCGGCTGTGGTCGATGTCGAGATGGGTGAAATTGAACGACAGCACGTAGAGGAGGCGACGGTCGATGATGAGCAACTTGTCGTGATAGCGCGCGAGATCCGCGGCGGTCCTCGACACGGTCACGCCCGCTTCGAGCAGACGCATCTCCAGCTTGCGAAGGCTCTTCTCGCCGCCGTGGTTCGCGTACGCGATGAGCGCGGACACCGACACCCCGCGCTTGGCCGCAGCCTTCAGCCCCGCCTCGATTTCAGCACGGTCGCACCTGAAGACGACGATATCGACGTTCTTCCGGGCGTTCTTGATCGCCGCCACGAGCGGCGCGACTCCGTCCTGGGGTTGAATCAGAAGTTTCACTGACCGCGCCACCACGCGCAGAGTCAGGCTACCTCGACGGGGTCCACTGCGCCTGTACAAAAGGGGACAGATACTGAAGAGCACCTCACCGTACTCTGCACGCATGAGATCCGGCCGAACGCGAGTCCTGATGGCTTTCGGGGCAACAACGTCGTGCTGCTCTCGACCGAACGGCAACACCGGGTGCACTCGATATCGCGCGGTTTCTAATGTCGATCACGATCGCGGCCGCCAGGTTAATTGGGGTCGAGCTTGTTGACGTCCCGTATTTCACGCATGGTCCGCCGCAGGTCCTCGACGATCTTCATATGCGCGAGCGTCGCTTGCAGCGTCTCGGTGGTTGCCTGCACAGCGTCAACCGCCGCGCGACGGGCCGCCTCGGCCGCGAGTCGTGCCTCCTCGGCGGCGGCCCGCGCCATCTCCCCCGCTTCACGCAGCTGCTCCCGCTCCCGCCGCACGGCTTCGAGCGCCTCACGATGCTCGTCGCGGACGTCCCGCGCTTCCTCCGCCAGGCGCCTGAACGTTTCCGCCTCGCTCCTGGCAGACTCGGCCGAAATGCGGTGCTCCTCGGTGAACCCGCGGACGTGTTCGGCGCTCTCGCGGCGGTCTTCAGCCTGCTCGCGCGCCCCCTCGGCCTGCTGGCGGTGCTGCTCCGGCGGGATCGGATCGTTCAACATGTGAATTCCTGTCTCGCGGTCGCGCGACCTTCGGCGACCGACAAGTCAACCTGTCCCTGTCTCTGTGCGTCAGCCTACCAGACAGGGACGCACGAGAGGTGTGCTCAAAGCGACACCGACACGCTCGCATCGGAAGACACGCGCCTCAGCGGAAGGTTCGCCTCAGCACTCGTTGCGCTTCAGCTGCCTGACAGCGTGCTCCAGGTGCGCCACCTGTGCCGGCCGTGGGCGCGGTGGCGGTCGCGTCGAGCCAGGAGAGTTCCGTGCGCGGAATGCTGAAGACGCCCCACCGGTACCCGGGCCGCCTGGTCGTCGTCGAGGGCATCGACGGATCGGGCAAGTCGACGCAGCTCGATCTGCTGGCGAAGTGGCTGGCGGCCGCGGGGCAGCGCGTGTTCGTCACGGAATGGAACTCGTCGATGCTCGTGAAGGCGGCGACCAAGGCCGGCAAGAAGAAGAACCTGCTGACGCCGATGACCTTCAGCCTCCTGCACGCGACGGATTTCGCGGACCGGCTGACCTACAAGATCGTGCCGCCGCTCAAGGCCGGCATGACCGTGCTCGCCGATCGCTACGCCTACACGGCGTTTGCGCGCGATGTCGCGCGCGGCGTCGACCGCGCGTGGGTGCGCGACCTCTACGAGTTCGCCGTCCGGCCGGACCTGGTGCTGTATTTCCGCGTGCCGATCGAGGTGTCGATCGAGCGCCTGATGGCCCGGCGGGTCAAGCTGAAATTCTACGAGGCGGGCATGGACATGCGATGGAGCGCCGATCCCGTCGAGAGCTTCCGCCTGTTCCAGCGACGCGTACTGGCCGAGTACGAGACGCTGGTGGGCGAGTTCGGCCTCCACGTCGTGGACGCGGTCGGCAGCATCTCCGATCAGCAGCGGACGGTGCGGGCGCTGGTGTCCGAACAACTGGAGGCGAACCGTGGCGAGTGAGGCTGACATCCTGGCGCCGGGCGGAGCCCAGCCCGGGACGTACTACGGGTGCGGGCTGCCGTACCTGTCGATCGAGAACTGCCCGGGCAAGATCATCGCGATCGAGGGAACCGACGGCATCGGCCGATCCACGCAGATCAAGCTCCTGCGCGAGTGGCTCGAGGTGAGGGGATACGGCGTCGTCGAGACCGGCTGGACGCGATCGATCCTGATGCACCCGACGATCGACCTGGCCAAGGCCAGCAACACGCTGAACAAGCTGACCTTCGTGCTGCTGTACGCGATCGACTTCGCCGACCGCCTCGAGAAGGAGATCATCCCCGCGCTCAAGGCCGGCTTCATCGTCCTCGCGGATCGGTACATCTTCACCGCGATCGCGCGGGCCCGCGTGAGGGGCGTGGACCGCCGGTGGCTGCGGAACCTGTACGACTTCGCGATTGTCCCGCACCTGGTCTTCTACATGAAGATCGGCGTGGACACGCTGGCCCGGCGCGTGCTCGAGTCGCGCGGCATGGATTTCTGGGAATCGGGCATGGACATGAAGCTGGGCGACGACATCTACGACAGTTTCCGGACGTACCAGACGAAGTTGCTGCGCGAATATGCGGCGCTCGCGACCGAGTTCAACTTCCGCGTCGTCGACGCACGGTTGCCGGTCAATCGGATCCAGCAGAACCTGCGGTCGCAGATCGGGGCGTTTCTCGACGCCGAGCCGTCCGCCCGGCCGACCTCGACGGGCTGACGCGGACGCTCGACACCCGCACGATCAGCTTCCAACCCACCGCGTCGTGACGAGGCGAAGCGGCCTTCGCACCTGTGCACAACGACACAGACACGGCGGAGCCCAACGCCTAGGATGGCATAGCGGCCCGTCCGATCGATCGCGTGCCACTCTGGCGCGACGTCGAGAAGGAGGGCCAGGTCTGGGCCCGGCGAGCAGGGCCCGGACGCCAGCGGGTGCGATCCATGCCGCGGGCGCCCAGATGAGGGTGTGTTGCCGTGGATTTCGATCACCCCCGTGACGCAGACGGCGAGCCCTTCACGCACCGCGTCAGTCTGGGGCTCATGAGACGCCTTTGCGCGGCGAGGCGTCTGGCCGCGACGCTGAGGGCCGCGGCATGGCGCCGACGCCTGCTCCTCTCCATCCCTCTCTCGGTCGCCGCGTCGGTCCTGCTCCCAGGCGCGTGGCTCGTGTACCACGTCTACTTCGACCGCAGCGGCCTCCCCGATCTCGAGCCGTTCATCCGTTTCGCCCCCCCTTCGACCGGCCTTGTCTATGATGCCCACGGACGGATCCTCATCGAGCTGGCCCGCCAGTACCGCCACGTCGTGACCTACGACGAGGTGCCTCCCATCCTGCGCCAGGCCATCCTGTCCGCCGAGGACAAGAGCTTCTTCTCTCATTCCGGTGTGGACTACCTTGCGCTGCCGCGGGTGGTGCAGAAGACCGTGGTGCGCTCCCTCAGTGAATGGTGGAAGGGCGGCCATGGGTTGCGGCTGCTGCTGCCGCAAGGAGGCTCGACCCTCACGCAGCAGCTCGTCCGCGGCTACTTCCTGCAGCAGATTACGAGTCGCCCCGACGCGGATGCGCTCTTCCACGCCGGCATGGCCCCGCCGCGGCTCCTCTCGATGGTCCTTGGGGCCTCCGCCATGAACAAGCTGCTTCGGAAAATGGAGGAGGTGCGCCTGACGCTCTGGCTCGAACGGGAGATGCGCCGGCGGTATGGGTCGCAGGAGCAGGGCAAGCGCGAGATCTTTGCCCGCTACGCCAGCTTCATCTACCTGGGCAACGGCCGCTACGGCTTCGCCGCCGCGTCCGAATACTATTTCGGCAAGAGCCTGTCGGCCTACACCGCCGCCGACGCGGGCAACGCCGCGCTGCTGGCTGCCATCAGCAAGTCGCCGCAGAGCTACGCGCCCGTGCCCGGCAACCAGCGGACACTGGGCCGACGCAATCAGATTCTGGCCCTGATGGCGCGCAACGGGTACATCCCCCAGAGCGTCGCGACGCGCTGCCAGGGCGAACCGATCCGCGTCGCCCCCGTCAGCGCAATCAAGACCGACGCGCCCTCCGCGATCGAGCACGTCCTCGACCAACTGACCCTGAATGGCGGGGATCGCTTCGGCATCGAAGACCTGTTCCAGGGACGGATCGTGGTCCGCTCGACCATCGACGCGCGCGTGCAGGCGATCGTGAACGTGGCCCTCGAGCACGGCCTGGCCCTGTACGAGAAGCGGCACCCCAAAGGGAAGGGGTTGATCCAGGGCTCGGTCGTCGTGCTGCGGAACGCGGACGCGGCGGTCATGGCCGAGGCGGGCGGACGGCGGGTCTTCAGAGATCGCCAGACGCGCTACTCCGACTACAACCGCGTCACCGGCTCGCTGCGCCAACCGGGCTCCGCCATGAAACCGCTGGTGTACCTGGCCGCGTTCGAGTCGGGCATGGATCTGGACACCGAGGTGCCCGACGAACCGATCGGCGTGCCGTTCGGAGGCGAGGGCGGCGTCAAGTGGATTGCCAATTACGACAACAAGTTCAAGGGCCCGATCCCGATGCGCCAGGCCCTGGCCGAGTCGCGCAATGCCGTGGCCGTGTGGATCACCCGTGAGATCGGCGTGGACTCGGTGATCCGGACCGCTCACGAGATGGGGATCCGCACGCCGCTGCAACCCTACATCAGCACGGCGCTCGGCGCATCCGAGGTGCGCCTGGTGGAATTGGCGAACGTCTACCGCGCCATCGCCTCGGGCGTGCTGGCGGAACCGTACGTCGTCGATCGCGTGACCGACGTTTCCGGCGAAGGGCTGTACGAGGCGCCGCGCGGCGGTCGGGAGATCGATTCCCCGGCCCTGCACTCGATCCAGGAGGGGCTCCGGGGCGTGGTCCGCCTGCCCGACGGCACCGCCCACAGTCTCGACGGCCGCGACTTTCCGATCGCGGTGATGGGCAAGACCGGGACGACGAGCGAGTTCCGCGATGCGCTGTTCGTGGGATCCACCTACGGGACGCACGGAATCACCGTGGCGGTCCGGATCGGATTCGACGACGATCATCCGCTGGGAGGGAAGGAGACCGGCGGGCGCGCGGCGCTGCCGATCTTCCGCGAGATCATGCTGGCGCTCTACAAGGACCAACTCGTCGGGCAGGCGCCCCGCTTCCCCCGCGAGATCGAAGACGGGATCGATCAGTACCTGGCGGTGCAGGCGCTGCGGGCAGTGCCGGATCCGAGCCCCGCCGAGCGGCTGGGCCCGGGACCTCTCAAATCGCTCCTGGTCAATCCGCACAGCGCGACCGCGGCCGGTCGTACGCGAGCGGCGCCCGGCATACGACCGTTCTGACGCGTCGCTGCGCCATGTCCCGGCGTCTTCGGCAGGTCGTCCGCCCCGGTAGTGACGCCGCGTTACTTCTTCCGGGCGAGCAGGAGTCCCGCGCCGGCGACGACCAGCCCCACTCCCGCCCACACCGGCACGTTGACCCGTTGCTTCTCGCTGATGGAGAACTCCAGCGGGCCCACCTTCGCGTCATGGGTCTGCTTCGTGTAGCTGAACCCGCCGTACACGAGGGCCAGGACGCCGGCCGCGAGCAGCACGAATGCAATCATCCGCATCATGTCACCATGTCACCTGAATCCGGAGAGGTTAGTACTTGGCAGGGCCGGGTGCCACGACCGCCGGCGACACCAGTTTCAACTGTTCCAGCGCCGAGAGGGTCTTCTGCCAGCGCACGCTGTCTTTCTTCGTCACGATCGGCGCAGAGGGGGTGGCATACGGGAACGACGGGATCCTCGTCGTCGCTCGAAATGACGCGGCCGGTGTACAAGCTGGCCGTAGACAAGGTCCGGTCCGTCGATGTCGCCTCGGCCGGGCCGGCGTGTCGCTGAGACTCGTCGAGAAACACGGGATGATCCGCGTGCTCCACGCGGATCATCCCGTCATACCTTCCGTGCCTCAAGCCGTTCGCGCGCCGCCAGCTGACCGGCGCCGCAGTCGGCGGTATCCCAGCGCCAGGAGTCCCGCGGCGAGCAGCGCCGCGGCCCACTGCGGCAGCGTGGGAACCGGGGCTGTCCCCGCCGTGCACGCCGTGGTGACCGTGTTGGTATCCAGCGTCACGGCTCCGGTCCGCGCCAGGAGCCGACCTGTTGCGTTTGCGCCCGTGTTCAGCGTGACGCTCACCTGCGCGAGAATGTTTCCTGCGAACGACGTGGTGGTCCCGAGCGTCGCCGAGCTGCCCACCTGCCAGAAGATGTTGCACAGCGATGCGGCGTTGATCACGACGACCGACGAGTTGGTCGCCGTCGTGAGCGTGCTCCCGATCTGAAAAATGAAGACCGCGGCGGAGTTGCCCTGGGCGTTGAGCGTGAGGGTGCCGGTCAGCTGGGCCGACGTCGAAAAACAATAAACGCCAGGCGTGAGCGTCAGGCCGCCCAGGTTCTGGCCCGTCAAGTTCTGGGTGCACGGCTGGCCTGCCAGATTGGTGTACGCCGCGGTGAGATCCGTCTGCGCCGTCCCCGCGACGCCGTCAGCCACGTGCAGCGTGCCGGAATAGATCCCGGGAGGAAAGCCGATGACCGAGGTCCCCGGGCTGAGACCTAGATCCCCGGTGAGGCTGGTCGCGCCCGTACTGGTCACCGTCGAACTGCCCAGCACGGCGAAGCTGGTCGTCGAACCCAGTGGGGGGGCAGTCTGGGCCAGGGCGGGGGTAGGACCGCAAAGCAGCGCGGCGAATGCCACACCTGCCACGAGACTGAAGCCAGTGCGCGTCATGCTGCATCTCCCTCTGAGTCGCGGAGAAACCGAAGGTGCCGATGCGCGATCGGCGCTTTTCGTGGGATTTTATGCTAGTGTCGGGAAGCCCGACTGTTCAATTTTGCACACCCGGCTCCTCCTGCCGTCATGTATATTCCTCGCGGAATGGACTCTCACGCGCCGCCTGTGCTCTACTCGGCCGATCTTGGCCAGTGCGAGACCCTCGCCGCGCTGCAGCCGGAGGACATCAGCGCCGGCTTCGTCGCGGCCCTGACCCGCGCCGGCGCGACGATCCTGCAGGCGCTCACCCACGTGTTTCCCGGGGCGGGCCTCACCTCTGTCCTCATCCTGAGCGAGTCGCACGCTGCCCTGCACACGTGGCCGGAGACCGGCACCGTGCACATCGACATCTTCTCCTGCTCCACCAGGCTCAAGAGCCTGGAGGCCATCGACGAGTTGAGCCGGTCCTTCGGCGCGCGTCACGTTTCGGTCCAGGAGATCCCCCGGGCCGACGGACACAGTTCGCCGCCGGTCCCGCCGCGGTGACGGACGCAGGGCGCTGGGTCACGATGTTCACGCGGCGCCCGAGGACCGGCACCGTTGCCGAAGGTATCCCAGGCCCAGGAGTCCCGCGGCGAGCAGCGCCGCGCCCCACTGCGGCAGCGTGGGAACGGGACTGATCATGACGATCGTGTAAGAGAGACTCGCGAAACACCCGTTCGCGTCCGTCCCGCGGATCGTAAAGGTGGAGCTGCCGGGGGTGGTCGGCGTCCCCGCCAGCACGCCCGCCGACGTGAGCGTCAGGCCCGCCGGCAGCGACCCGCTGGTGACCGCAAAGGTGTACGGCGCTGTTCCGCCGCTCCCCGTAATCGTCTGACTGTAGGCGACGCCCGTCGTGCCGCCCGGCAACGTCGCCGGAGCGAGCGTGATCGTCGGGCACCCGATGTTGATCGTATAGGAGCGAGTCCCGAAACACCCGTCGGCGGCGGTCCCTCGTACGGTGAACGTGGAGCTGCCATTCGCGGTGGGCGTGCCCGAGAGCACGCCGGCCGACGAGAGGCTCAGGCCCGCCGGCAGCGACCCGCTGGTGACCGCAAAGGTGTACGGCGCCGTTCCGCCGCTCCCCGTAATCGTCTGGCTGTAGGCGACGCCCGTCGTGCCGCCTGGCAACGACGCGGGAGAGAGCGTAATCGTGGGACACGACCCCGCCGTGCACGCCGTGGTGACCGAGTTGGTATCCAGCGTCACGGCTCCGGTCCGCGCCAGGAGCCGACCCGTCGTGTTTGCGCCCGTGTTCAGCGTGATGCTGTCCTGCGCAAGAATGTTCCCCGCGAACGACGTGGTTGTCCCGAGGGTCGCCGAGCTGCCGACCTGCCAGAAGATGTTGCACAGCGACGCGGCGTTGATCACGACGACCGACGAGCTGCTCGCCGTCGTGAGCGTGCTCCCGATCTTGAAAATGAAGATGGCGGCGGAGTTGCCCTGGGCATTGAGCGTGAGGGTGCCGGTCAGCTGGGCCGACGTCGAAAAACAATAAACGCCAGGCGTGAGCGTTTTTCCGCCCAGATCCTGGCCCGTCAAGTCCTGGGTGCACGCCTGGCCTGCCAGGTTGGTGTACGCCGCGGTGAGATCCGTCTGCGCCGTCCCCGCGACGCCGTCAGCCACGTGTGGCGTGCCGATCAAGACCCCGGGAGGAAACCCGGTGACCGAGGTGCCTGGGCTGAGACCCAGATCTCCGGTGAGGCTGCTCGCGCCCGTATTGGTCACCGTCGAGGCGCCCAGGACGGCGAAGCCGGTCAAGGTCCCCATTGGCGGGGCAGACTGGGCCAGAGCGGGGGTAGGACCGCAAAGCAGCGCGGCCAGTGCCACGCCTGCCATAAGGCTCAAGCCAGTGCGCTTCATGCTGCATCTCCCTCTGAGTCGCGGAGAAACCGAAGGTGCCGACGCGGAATCGGCGCTTTTTTGGGATTATATGCTCGGGGTGGCAAGCCCGACTATTCAATTCTGCACACCTTCGCTCCTCGAGCGCCGGCGCGACGATCAGCGACCCGCTGATTCATCAGCGCCGTCCCGCCGTTCGCTCAGAACCGAAGGGACCCTTGCCGGTCATCCAGCCACCCGAACCCATGGCGCCAGGCAACCGACAGAGCCGCGACGACGGGAATCGCCAGGAATGCCCCGGCGACTCCACCCAATTCGACGCCGGCGAGCACGGCGACAATGACCGCCAATGGGTGCAGGTGGATCCCGTGTCCCATGAGGCGTGGATAGATCACGTAATCTTCCAGCACCCGCACGATCGCCAGGAACCCGGTCGACCAGACCGCCAGAATCGGGGTGTGCAGCGCCGCCACGATGCCGGCGATCACCGCGACCAGGAGTGGACCGACAAGCGGAATGAACTCCAGGACGCCCGCGAGCACGCCGAACAGGACGGCATAGGGCACACCGAGCGCCGCAAACCCCACGCCGCAGATCGAGCCAACCAGCAGGCACGCCAGCAGCTGCGCGCGAATGTAGGCGGCCAGCGTCGTGTGCAGCTCCTCGAACAGGCGGTATCCGCGCCCGCGAAAGCGTTTCGGAAGCACGTGGAGGGCGGACTGCCGGAAACTCGCGGCATCTTTCAGCAGGAAGAACGACAGCACGGGGATCAACACGAGCCAGGGCAAGTCCGTGAGGACGCCAAAACCGGCGACGAGCGATTCACGCACACCTTCAACGACGCGATCGCCGGCGTCGGTCAGTGATTGGTCGATGCGCCGCCGGACTTCGGGCGGCAGCCTCAACCGCTGGTACGACCGCGACCAGCCCCCCTCCCACGTGCGCAGCGACTGCACGTAGCCGGGCGCCCGCGACGCGGCATCACCGATTTGCTGCGACACGGTCGGAAGCAGAATGGCGGTCCCCGCCCACGCGACCCCGGAGATGGCCACATAGACGATGCCGATGGCCACGCCTCGTGACAGGCGCGGCGGGGTTCCGACGGCGCGCAGAGGCCGTTCGGCCAGGTCCACCAGCGGGGCAATCAGGTACGCGAAGAACAGGGCCAGGACCAGCACGAGGACGATGCGTTCCAGCCTGTAGAGCAGCAGGGCGCCGACGGCCACCGCGAGGACGATCAGGATGAATCGGTACATGTGTCGGACGCCTTGACGCTGAAGCGTAATTCCGCCACTCGAGGTCGGGCTGTTCCGTATTGAACAGGCGTGGACCTCGCGTGCAGTGCACAATGAGCGCGGCTCAGAAACGATGCGGCGATCGCAATTCGTCATCCGATGGGGCGAGATCCTCGAACGCACGGGCCGCGCCGTGTATGAAGACGACTGTCTCGGCTGGGCCGGCGAACTCGCCTTCTTCTGGTTTCTCGCGCTCTTCCCCGCCCTGCTGTTCGTGGTGGCCCTGGCCGGTTCCCTCCCGGTGCAGCACCTGATTGATGTCGTCGTGGGAAGCCTCGCGCGTGCGGCGCCCGACGATGTGCTCGTCCTCGTCCGGCAGCAGCTCGTCCAGATCGCGCAGGGACCACCCCGCGGCCTGCTGACGCTCAGTCTGTTGGGCGCGCTGTGGAGCAGCTCGTCGGCGATGACGGCCATCATCGATACCCTGAACCAGGCGTACCACGTCAGGGAGGGGCGCTCCTGGTGGAGGGTCCGTCTGCTCGCCGTCGGCCTGACCGTGGTGCTGGTCGCGTTCACGCTGATCGCCGTTGCGCTCGTGTTGATCGGGCCGGTGCTGGCCGAACTTCTCGAGAACGTTCTGGGCGTGCCCGGGCGCTTTGCCTGGTTGTGGGCGATCGCGAAGTGGCCGCTCGTCTTCGGGTTGATCGTGACAGCGCTCGGGTGGGTCTATTACTTCGCGCCCGACGTGCGGCGGCGATATGCGTGGATCACGCCGGGTTCAATCATGGCCACCCTGCTGTGCATGCTCGCGTCGCTCGGGTTCAAGTGGTACGCCGGTCATTTCGGGCAGTACCAGAAAACGTACGGCGCCATTGGCGGCGTCGTCGTGGCGCTGCTCTGGCTGTACGCGTCGGCCCTCGCGATCCTCATCGGCGCGGAACTGAACGCCGCCATCGAGCAGGCGCGGGCCGGGCCGCGCGCCCGCGGCCACAGGATTGCGCGAGAGCCGGCCGGTCCGAGTGCGACCGCGGCGTGAGGCCCCCCGGGTCAGCGCCTTCTACAGCACCTGCCGCGCGGAGGACGAGTGATGAGCAGCCGCGTGCGATCCCATTTCGGCGCCAGGATCCGTTTTGGCTTCGATCGCACACCGCTCGAGCTCCTGCGCGCCGTGCGCGACCGCGTCGCACATGTCGTCACGGACTCCCTGGACCCGGCGGCCCACTCCCCTCGCAGAATCGGCCACCTGCTCGCGAAGCCCTGAGAGCAATCGTGAGCCGAAGACCATCGCGCCCACTCCGAGCACGCTGCCTGTGACGAGGCCGACGAGGAAGCGATGGTCCGTGCATTCGAGTGCGTCTGGGTTCGTCATGGGTTCTCCTGTGCGTTCCGGCTGCATGCCGGAACAGTTCTTCTCTTTGTCAACCACATTACGCGCACCCGCGGAGCGCGGCTGTTCACAACTGAACAGCCCGCCACCGGCGACTCCGGTATGCTGCGTCGCTCAGGACAGTTACAGGAATCCACATGCCGTCCAGACAGGACACGGGGCCAGCCATGATGAAAATTCTGCCGGCGGTCGCACTCGCGCTCACGATCGCGTGCGCCGGCTGCGCCCGTCGCGTCGATCTCGAAAAAGTGCCGGTCGGTACCGCCGTCGAAGTCACGCGACAGGACGGCGGCGTGGTGCGCGGCACGCTCGCCGCGCTCGACGACCAGACCGTGACGGTCACGGTCGGATCGGCCGACCGCCTGGTGCCGCGCGATCAGATCGTCGCCGTGCGGCTCGTCGGCGACATCGGCGAGACGCGGGATGCGCGGGCGGCGCTCGCGACCTTCCGCGACGTCACGCTTCCGCAGGGCACGAGGCTCGTGGTGCGATTGGAGTCGCCGGTCGGCTCGGACTCGAGTCGCGTCGAAGATCCGATCGAGGCGACGCTCACCGACGCCGTGTTCGTCAACGGCACCGAGGTCCTTCCGGCGGGCAGTATCGTCAGCGGCGTGGTCGCGCAGGTCCGGTCGGCCGGGAAGGTGAGGGGCCGCGCCAGCCTCGCGCTGTCGTTCGGCTCGGTCGCAATCGCGGGGCGCGACGAGCGCTACCCGATCGCGGCGCGCGTCGGCCTGATGGCGCCCGCGACCAAACGTGAGGACGTCGCCAAGATCGCCATCCCGGCAGCAGGTGGCGCGATCATCGGCGGCCTGCTGGGCGGCGGCAAGGGCGTCGCGATCGGCGCGGCCATCGGCGGAGGCGCGGGGACCGCCGTGGTGCTGACGACGGCCGGCCGGCAGATCCGACTGGCGCGCGGCACCGCCCTGTCGCTTCGGCTCGATCAGGCGGTGGATTTCCGCGTGCCGATCACGAAGTCGTAAACGCGCCTCATTCGCGACGGATGTTGCCTTTCGGGCGGTAGTTGCAGACCCAGACCTGCCCGAGCGACGGGCAGACGGACATGCCGCACCCCAGCTCGTGGGTGGTGGGCCACACGATCTGGGTGTAGTGCCCGCACTGGCGGTTCTCGGCGCAGGTGCCGTGCGCGGCGGAATAGTCGGCGGACTCCGCGCCCCACGTGTCCACGACCTGGGTGGTGGTGACCACCAGCAGTTCGTCCTTGACCCCCGCGGCCTGCAGCGGCCCCGCGCGGTACAAATTCTCTCCGATATCGTCCGGCAGGAGTCCGCGCTCGAAGACGCATCCGTGCGCCGCGAGATACGCGGCGCGGGTCTGGGCCCGCGCGGCGAGATCCGCGGCCCAGCCTAGCGGCGGCACGCCGGCGCGCTGGCGCCAGGCGTTGTGGGCGCGAACGATCTCGTCCGCCTGGGCGCGGGTGAGGCCGTCGGCACCGGGTCGCGCGCGGCCGGCGGGAACCACGACGGCGCCCACGGCTGCGAACGCGACGAGCAGTGCAACGCCGAGTGCCGGCAATAACCGTGCTGCTGCCCTCATCCTGCTACTCCCCGGTTCACGCATCATCGGACTTCGGAGTCCGGACTCCGCACGCCGCACGCCGGACTCTTCTTCAGCGCCCGTCAGCCTAGCACTCCAGGCTGCGAGCATCTGTCCCGGAACGTACACGTGGCGGGTTCCGTATGGTGTCCCTAACTGCACAGACACCGTCCGGCGATTGCCCTACGCTGTTGCGATGAGGTGTGCAATGAGAATCAAGATCTTGAACGGGATGGTCGCGGCAGTTGGAATCGGCGCAGTGGCGATGCTCGGGCTGGCCGTACCGGCCGGCGCACAGGACAACCAGAAGCAGACGAAACAGCAGCAGCAGGCGCAGAAGAAGCACGAGCAGGAGCAGCAGGGGCGCAAGGCACAGGCGCCGGCCCAGCGCCTGACACCACAAGACCAGCAGGCGCGGATTGGCGAGCAGCAGCAGCGGATGTCACAGTACCGGGACCACCTGGATAAGCAGCAGCCTGCGGCCCAGCAGCATGCATCGGCTCTGCAGCAGCAGAACCGCAAGGCGCAGTACAGCGTTCAGCAGCAGTATACGGCACGCCTGCGCCAGCAGCAGGTACAGGTCCGGACTCAGAGTAGCTACAATTACGGCCGCGACGCGGGCTTCTCGACAGCGGCGACCTACCGCTACTCTCATGACGGCCGCAACTTCGAGACCAACCAGGCCGGCGTCGATCTGCTCCGGCTGGCCGTGACCTACGGCTACGACCAGGGTTCGCGCGCGGGGATCGCGGACCGGCAGGATCGCGCGGCGTCCAACTATGGTGATTCGTTTGCCTATCAGGATGCCAACTACGGCTACACCGGCTTCTACGTCGATCGTGACGACTACAACAACTACTTCCGAGAGGGCTTCCGCCGCGGCTACGAGGATGGCTACAACAGCCGCTCTCAGTACGGCAATGGACGAGGGACGATCCTCGGCGCCGTGCTGGCGACGATCCTCAACTTCCAGTCGATTCGCTAGCCACCCCGCTCGCACATCATGCGAGCGCGCGACCGTCGCGTCCTGAATTATGCACCCGCCCACTGACGGGAACGTCAGTGGACCGGGGCGCGCGGTCAGGCCGGCTTCACCGCTGCCACAGGATGCGGACACACTCCAGGGGAACCGCCACGCCGTCGTGGTGCGGGATGACGCGGGGCGTGTAGTCGGTGGCCGGGCGCGTCGCCGGCACCTGGGCGCGATACTGGTAGCCGCGGTCCGCGCCGCCCACGATCGGGCGAACGCGCGTCATCTCCTGCTGCAGGGCACTGCCGCCGTCCACACCGTCGGCATAGAGATCCACGCGCACGAAGTCTGGATCGAGATCGCCGACGAACACCTGCACGTCGAATGCGTGACGGGTGCTGTCGGTCTCGACCTTCACGGCGCCAAACCGAAGCCCGGCCCATTGCTGCTCCACCGTGTGCCGCCACGTCGTAATCTGCCGGCCCAGCGCGCCATCAGCGGCCGCGCGCGCACGATAGGCGGCAGCGGCCGGCACGTAGTGCTGGCCGGTGTACTCGCGCACCGCCCGATCGGCGGAAAAACGCGGCGTCAACCGCGCCATGCTCTCCCGCATCCGCGCGATCCAGGCGGTCGGAATGCCCGCCGCGTCGCGGGCATAGAACTCGGGCACCACCTCCCGTTCGAGAAGGTCGAAGAGCACCTCGGCTTCCTCCGCGTCCCACGCGGGATCGCCGCCGTGGTCCTCGCCGTCCCCCAACGCCCAGCCCACGTCCGGCTGATACGCTTCCGCCCACCAGCCGTCCAGTTCCGACAGGTTGAGCCCGCCGTTGACGAGTACCTTCATGCCGCTCGTGCCACAGGCTTCCCACGGCCGCCGCGGCGAATTGATCCAGACATCGACGCCACGCACGAGTTCCTCGGTCAGCAGCATGTCGTAGTCGCTGAGGAAGATGACGTGGGCGCGCGCCTCGGGCCGGCGGGCGAAACGGATCCACTCCTGGACGAGCGCCTGCCCGGCCTGGTCCGCCGGATGCGCCTTGCCGGCGACGATGATCTGCACCGGACGCCCGGGATTGTTCAGGAGCCGCAGCAGTCGATCCGGGTCGAGCAGCAACAGGTTCGGCCGCTTGTAGGTCGCGAAGCGGCGCGCGAAGCCCAGCGTCAGGGCGTTGGGATCGAACAGGTGCTTCGCCTCCTCAACGGCCTCCGGCGTGGCGCCGCTGGCCGTGAGCTGGCGGGCCAGTCGCTGACGCGCGTAGTCGATGAGGCACCGGGTGGCGGTGGTGTGCAACTGCCAGAGCCTGGCGCTCGGGACGCGACGAATCCCCTCCTCCAGGGACTGCGTCGTCCCCAGCCAGCGATCCTTTCCACAGGCTTCGGTCCACACATCGTCGGCGGCCTCCGAATCCCAGCTCGGCATGTGGACGCCATTGGTGATGTGCCCGACGGGCACCTCGTCTTCCGGCCAGCGCGGAAAGAGCGGCGCGAAGAGACGCCGGCTCACGCGCCCGTGCAGGCGGCTGACGCCGTTGACCGCGCCGCTGCCGCGAATGGCCAGGTACGCCATGTTGAAGCTCTCCGACGAGTCCGTGGGATCCCGGCGTCCGAGAGCCAGCAGATCATCGAGCGGGAGGCCGAGCCTTGTCGTTGCGTACCGACCGAGGTACTGTTCGACGAGGTCCGGGGCAAAACGATCGAACCCGGCGGCCACCGCCGTGTGCGTGGTGAAGAGGTTGCCCGCGCGCGTGACGGCCAGCGCGACGTCGAAGGTCGCGCCGGTCTCCTTCATGAAATCCCGCGCGCGCTCCAGCACGGCGAGCGCCGCATGCCCTTCATTGAGATGACAGACATCGGGCCGGATGCCGAGCTCGCCGAGCAGGCGCCATCCGCCGATCCCGAGCACGATCTCCTGCACGAGCCGCAACTCGGGCCCGCCGCCATAGAGCTCGCTCGTGATTCCGCGATGCGAGGGCACGTTCGCCGCGTCGTTGGTGTCCAGCAGGTAGAGCTTCGCCCTGCCGACCTGGACCTGCCAG
>PMZR01000021.1 GCA_003170135.1 Acidobacteriota bacterium | reverse complement strand
GATCGTGATAGTCCGAAGTCCGACGTCCGACGTCCGAAATCACGCGCGGATCTTGAGCGCGCCCGCGTGCACGAGGCCCACGAGCCTGTGGCCGCCTTCCACCGGATCGCCGTCCACGTGAAACCGCAGCGGCACGGAAGCCTCGATGACCACGCGCGTCACGCGCCGCGTCAGCACGCCGGCCGCCCGATGCAGCGTGCCGGCAAACAGGTGGCGCGCGTGCATCATGCGGCCCAGGAACGGACGGTCCCGCATCACGACGACGTCCAGCAGTCCGTCGTCTGGCGATGCATTCGGAGCAACGATAGCACCGTTGCCATACTGCGGGGAATTCGCGAGGGCGACGACGAGCGCCCGTTCGCGAAGCAGGTCGCCGTCGAGCTCGAGCGTGTACTCGAGCGGCCGGTACCGGAGCCCGGCCTGGATCGCGATCGAGATGTAGGGCAGCGGTCCGCGGCGCGTGCCGCGACGCGCGAACCTCGAGGCGACCTCGGCGTCCAGGCCGACGCCCNNCCAGGCCGTAGGCGAGCGCGGCGGCGGGGTCCTTCGGGATGCCGAGCGCGCGGGCCAGGCCGTTGCCGGACCCGGCCGGAACGATTGCCAGCGCGGTGTCGGTCGAGGCCAGCGCGCGCGCGACTTCGTTGATCGTGCCGTCACCGCCCCACGCGAAGACAACGTCGTACCCGCTGGCGGCGGCGTGCCGCGCCAGGTCCTCCGCGTGGCCGGGCGCCTCGGTCAGTTGAACGTCCGCGCCGGCCCCGAGCACGTCTCGGGCCACATCGGCCCGCGACGGCCGCTCGGCGCGGCGACGGCGCCGGCCCGAGATCGGGTTGACGATGACGAGGATGCGCATCCCTGAGCCCGTCACCTGGCCCGCACGACCAGCAGCGTGAGGTCATCCGACTGGTCACCGGCACTGAACGTCTGCACGCGGTCGAGCACAGCCGCGACGATCGTGGCGGCCGGCAGCTCCCGCTGTGTGCGCAGCGAATCGATGAGCCGCGCCTCGCCGAACTCTTCTTCGTCGTGCATCGCTTCGGTGATGCCGTCGCTGAAGACTGCGAGCAGATCGCCCGGCCCGAGGTGCACCTCGCTTGCGGCGCACTCCCAGGTCTCGAACAGGCCGACGACCGGAGCGGTCACCGCCAGCCGCTCGACGCTTCCATCCGGATGCAGCAGCATCGGCGGATTGTGGCCGCAGTTCACGTACCTCAGGTGGCGCGCTCCGTCGTCGTAGATGCCGTAGAAGAGCGTCGCGTAGTGCTGGGGCGCGGTGGATTTCCAGAGGATGTCGTTCACGCGGCAGAGGAGCCGGACGGGATCGAGCGGCGCGAGCGCGGCCTGGCTGCGCAGGTGCGCCTGCAGGCTGGCCGAGAGCAGCGCCGCGTGGACGCCCTTGCCCGAGACGTCGGCCAGGACGAGGCCCGCGCGGCCGGTGCCGAGATCGAGGAAGTCGAAGTAATCGCCCCCGACCGACCGGGCCTGAATGCACTGGGCGGCGCAGTCCGCGGTCAGAAGTTGTGGCGGCGCCTGCGGCAGCAGTCTCGTCTGCACCTCCCGGGCGATCTCCATTTCGCGCGCCGCGCGCCGTTCGTGCTCGATGCGTTCGGCCAGGTCTTCGGCGAAACAGATGTTGTCGAGCGCGCTGCCGGCCTGGCTCGCCACCGACGCCAGCAGTCGCTTGTCCTCCCCCGCATACGGTTCCTCGGAGCGCCTGGAGCCGAGGACGAGCACGCCCTCGAGCCGCCGGTTGCGCCCGAGGATCGGCACGAGGCAATCGGGGTCGAGCGCGGCGAGCGGCGAGGCGCCATGCGAGGCAAGCAGGCCGGTCTCGCGCACGTCCCACGGCTGGCCGCGCGCGGCGAGATAGGCGAGCATCGGGTCGTCGGTGGCGATCTGTTCGAGCCCATGGGACGGCCGCCCGGCGACCGCGACGAGCCGGTTGTCGTTGCCGGCCAGGTAGACGAGGAGCCACGCCGGCTCGAGCGCCTTCTCGAGATGGCGTTCGAGCAGGCGGGCGAGTTCGTCGCGGTCCCGGGCCGTGCGCGAGTGTTCGGCCAGGTCTTCGAGGATGATGCGCGCGTCGTACGCCGAGCGGAAGAAGGCGCGGTCGATGCGTCCGCTGACCTGCCGGTGAATGCGCAGGCCGCCCCAGAGCACCATCGTCCCGAAGATGGCGCCCAGCACGATGCCAGACGGTCCGTCGACCTCCACGAACGGTTGCAGCCGTGCGGCGAACGAGAACACGAAGGCGAGCGTCAGCGCGATGCTGACCAGCGAGAGCGAGAGCGCAAACCCGCGCTGCACGAGCAGGTAGCGCGCGCTGCGACGCAACAGCACCGGGATCTCCAGCACCCGGTGCTTCACAACGGCATAGGCGAACGACAACGGGAAAAGAAGGATGATGGCGGCGTTCACCGTCGTGAGCCACTGAGGTGCCCGGAAGCCCCACGCGTTCTCGGCAACCAGGCGTGCCAGCGGCGGCACGAGCGCGACCGTCGTGCCCCAGAAGATGACGCGAATCCTGCGCCGGGTTCCCGCGTCGTGCGTCGAGACGAAGGTGGCGGCCAGTGAGACCAGGCCCAGCGCGAGGAACGAGAACTCGAACCAGAACGGGATGCGATTGGAGTCTGGATCGCCGAGCGCCGCGGCCAGCGGCCCGGGCAGTTGCAGCCGGCCGGTCGTCACGCCCGGCAGCGCCAGGCACACCCCGAGGCCGATCGCCACCCACTTCAACCAGGGTACGCGGCGTTCGAGCGGCGACCGCGCGGGAAAGACCGCGAAGAACCAGTAGAACAGGGGGCCGACCACCCCGAGGAACAACGTGTTGTAGGTCAGGACGAGCGGACGCACGCTGGCCGCGACGCCGTTGAAGCCCTCGGGCGGCCCGGAGGTGGTGGTGAAGCTGCCGAAGAGCAGCGCCAGCAGCCAGACGTTGCGGTCTTCGAGGCGGAGGAAGAGCACCGTCAGGCCCACGACCACGAACGGCACCGGGTACCAGGTGCGCAACTGGGTACCGAGGCCGCCGCCGCCGGCTGGCCGGAACGTGCCAGTCAGCACGACTGGCGATACCTGGCCGGCTCGGAGGATGGTGAGATGCACGCGATCGCCGGGCTGATGCGCGCTCCAGGCAACCGTCTGCGAGTTCGCGCTCTCGAGCGCCTTGCCGTCAATCGCCGCAATCTTGTCGCCGGGCAACATCCCCGCCTGCTCGGCCGGGCTGCCCTTCGTCACGCTTTGCACGAGAAGCGCATGTTCGGCGGGGAGGAATTCGGGCGCCTCGAACCCCAGCTCCACGCTCAGCATCGGTCGGGTGGCGACGATCCAGCAGACCGCGTAGAGGAGCGTCCATGCGGCGAACATGACGGCCAGGGCCACGAGGACGGCGCGCGATCTCGGTCGCGAATGATCGGCCGGCGAGTGCGGAAGCATGTCTGCGCGGTAGTAATACCACAGGTGATGTCGCCCGGGGATTGGGAGTATCATTCAGTCCCTGCTCCGTCGGCATCCATAGGGTGGACAACACTCGTCGCCATGACGGCTTCGTCATGAGAGGGACCATCCTCTATGCGGGCGCGCGGACGCCGCGCCGCACGGCGCGCGCCGTCCTTCTGCAGCGGGCGGGCTTCGACATCGTCCACGCAGGCACCGACCAGAACGTACCCGCCCTCGTCATGTCCGTCCGTCCCGCGCTCGTGCTGCTGCACGTTGGCCGGCCCGCGACGCCGGCGGTTCACGTGTGCCGGCAGATTAAGGCCCACCCCGCACCTCTCACGTTCCGGTGCTGGGCGTGTTCCCGCCGCGCTCCGCGTCGCAAACGCGCGTGCAGGCCTTCGAGGCCGGAGCCGACGCGTGCGCCCTCGAACCGCTCGCGGACAAAGAACTGTCGGCGCTCGTGACGGCCCTGTTACGCCGCCAGCGCGCAGACACCCGGAAGACCGACGCACACCGGCGTATCGAAGCGGCGTTGCGCGAGAGCGAGGCGCGATACCACGCCTTTATCAGATGCCGATCGAGGGACAGCAACCTGCGCGATCGGCCGAGCCGGGGCGGCGGCAACGGCCGAGTTGCCATCCGATGAACGCGACGCGCCGAAACCGCTACAATAACGGTTTCCTGTGACCGCCCCCTCACCACGAAGGAGTCCATGGCAGCCCTGATTGAAGCGATCGGCATCAAACGGAAGATGTTCTTCGAGTACGAGAACGCACCCTACCACTGCATTGACGTCGAGGTGTCCACGCCCACAGCGCGAGGCGGCCAGACGCTGGTGCGGATCAAGATGCGCAACCTGCTGACGCGCGCCGTCTTCGACAAGACCTTCAAGGCCGGCGAGAAGTTCAAGGAGCCGGACCTCGCCTCGGTGCCCGCCTCGTACCTGTACGCGGACAGCCACGGATACAACTTCATGGACCAGGAGACCTTCGACACGGTCACCCTCGGGCGCGACATGGTGGGCGACGACCGCCTGCTGCTGGTCGAGAACGTGGTTCTCCAGATTCAGAAATACAACGGCAGCCCCATCGGCCTCGTGTTCCCGCCCCACGTGGAGCTCGTGGTGACCCGCACGGAGCCCGGCGCCCGTGGCGACACCGCTGCCGGGAACGTCACCAAGGTGGCGACGCTCGAGACGGGCCTGGAAGTCCGCGTGCCGCTCTTCATCAAGGAAGGCGAGCGGGTGAAGGTCCACACCGAAACGCGGGAATTCGCGGGCAGGGCGTAGGATCACCGGCCAAGGACCAAGGACCAGGGACCAAGGACCCCGCTACCTGTACGCAATGGCGGCGGCGCCGAAGATCGCCATCGAGGACGGATCCTGGACGTAGCCGATGATGGACGTGCGGCTGGCCACCATGCCGGGCGGCATGGACAGAATCACAGTGCCGTCCACGCCCTGCGCGAGCGGCACCGTCATCGCACGCCCTGACAGATTCGTCATGACACCTGCAAGACTGTCGTGCGCCATCCACGTCCAGGGTCACGCCTGGTGGCCCTGCTGACGACCAAGTCACGGCCTGTCAAGAGGTAGCAAGTAACCCGTGATACCCGAGATGACAGGCATGACAGTTGCTCGGCCATTTGAGCCACCCACAGGCTGGCTGACCATGGACTTCCGCAAGTACGCCACGAGCGAAACCTCGGATCTGGTCGGCCGCGTCGTGGCCGGCGCTTCGGACAAAGTTGCCGGCGATCTTCAGGCGCTCCGCCAGGCGTTTGAGATGGTCACCGGCGCGCTCGACGCGGCCCTGGCCAGCCAGACAGACACCAACTTCCAGGCTGAGGTGGCCGCGCTTGCGGAGCGGCTCGCCGTCGAAGCGGCCAAACAGGCCGAGGCCGCAAGCCAGCCAGCTCGCCAGCAGGCCCAGACCACCATCGACGAGTTGCGCTCACGACTGAAGGCGCAGACGACAGAGCAGGCCGCCGTGGCGGCCTCGCTGGCCGACGCGCGGTCGCAGGCCGACGCGCTCGGTCACGATCTCCAGGCGCAGCAGAAACTCACCGGCGCGCAGGAGAAACTGGCCGGCGAGGCCCGGGCCGAGTGCGCGCGCACCGAGGACGCGCGCAAGAAGGCCGAGACCGCGCGTCTCGATCTCGAAGGAGCCCTGCAGAAAGCCAAGGGCGAACGCGCCGCGGTTGCCGACGAACTCGAGGCAGCCAAATCGGAGATCGCGAGCGTGCTCGCCAGGGTGCAGGCAAGCCAGGTTGAACTGGACGCGCTCAAGCGCTCCGATGCCGAACACGACCGGACTCGAGCCGCTTTGCAGGCCGATCTCGACCGGGCCGGCGCCGAAGCCGCCACGCTCAGGCAGCAGGCGGAATCGGCCGGGAAGGAGACCGAACGCATTCGCGCCGAGGCCGCACAGTCGGCGCAGGCGAGTGTTCAGGCGAGTGAGCAGTCGGCCCGCGCCATGGAGGAGGCCGAGACCCGCGCCGCCCGCCTGCTTGCCGAGCAGACGGACTCGCTTCGCCAGCAAGCGGCTGCGTTTCTCTCGACGTCGCTCGACCGCATGCTCGCCATGTTCGAGCCGGCCGCCGGCGCCACAATCGACGACGTGTTCGCCACCGTCGTCGATGCGGTGGCGGTCCAGTTCCCGCGCGTGGCCCTCTTCCGCGTTCAGAGCAATCATCTCGAGGGCGTCCGCCAAGTCGGTTTCGATCTGCGGTCCGACATCTCACAGGTCCTGATTCCGCGCACGCTCGATTCGCTGATCACCCAGGCGGTGGGGTCCGCGCGCGTCGAGACGCGATCCGGTACCAACCTGGCCGACGCGAGCGGGATGCCGTTCGGCGGCTCGCCGGACTTTGCGCTGGCGCTGCCGCTCGTCATCGACGGCCAGCCGCTGGCGGTGGTCTATGCGGACGATTCGGACCAGTCTCAGCGCGAGTTCGCGGAGCCGGAGCTTTGCGTGAAGTTTGCGCAGCTGCTGCAGTGCCAGGCGCTTCCTGCGCTGGCGCGGCTGGCGGTTGAAGCGAAGGCGCTCGCCGAACTGGACGAGTACGCCACGTTGCTCGTCAACGAGTTGGAACAGACCTACAAGACCGAGACCAAGGGCAGCGCGCGTGGATCCGATGCCGATCGCCGGGCGCAGATGAAGGATGACATCGACTACGCCCGGCGGCTCTATGCGCAACGCGCGGCGTCTGACGGGCCACGTGCGGCGCTGCTGTTCGAACAGCGATTGTTCGCCGCGCTCGACGCCCAACGCGCCACACCGTTCGGGCGCGACCTGGCGGCGCTCGTCGGCGCGCGCCGGAAGGGCGAGCGGGCCACGGACGCCGGGCGACGGCCCGGCGAGGCAACCGGCACCGGTGCGCCGTAGAGATCGTCGGCCAGACCTTTCGTAGATCGTAAACGCGGCGGCGCGTGCGCACCGCGGGCCGTCGAAATCCCGAACAACACAGACGAAACCAGGTTGGCACCTCGGTTGCCCCTTCACACGCCCGGTGCACCCGGGGCACCCGCGTTCGAGAGGACCAGCTGATGGCCACGGAGTTCGTCTACTCGCTCACCCGTTCAGACCTCGTGCTGCGCCGTGAGGCGGAGGCGCTGCTGATTGCCCTGCGGTGCAGGACCTGGGGCGCGCTTGCGCAGTGCGTCGGGCTGCCCTGGGAGGAGGTGCGCCAGCGCGTCGGCGACGATGCCCCGGCACCTGACGCGGCATTCGACGTCTGCGACGCGCTCATGGGCGGCCCGGGCACGGAGTTGATGCCCGATCCCTTTCGGGCGGCCCTGCACGAGTTCAAGTCCACCGCGGGCGACTTGTCGTGGCATCCCGTCGTCCTGCGTCACATCGAATACGGCACCGGCGTGGCCGGTTCCACCGCCCAGATTCTCTCCTTCGACGACGAGCGCGGACTGAAGCAGGTGGAGCGCGTGCTCCGGGCCAACCAGCGCGACGTCGTCTTCGTGCGCGACGAGAAGCTGTTCGCGCGGCTCGAAGGGTGCTAGCGTCGGAGTTCCCGGTGCATCCACGGCCGTGCCGCCGCTCGACGCGCGACCTGCTACCCGATCCGTAGATGATTGACTTCATTCGTTCGGCTTCCAGATTCACCCCTGCCGGCGGTTTAACCCCGATTTAACACGCCAGATACGCGACGGAAACTGTTCGCGGATAATGTCGGGAAGTGATGTGGCGAGTTCTTCCCTGCGGCTCGGGCCGAAGGGAGACCGCGTGCGCGCGGCGATTCTCGTTTCGAAAGGAACATCCGTGGACCCAACGGTATTCGTTGTGACCTGGTTGCTCGCCGGTTCGATGCAGATCCCCCCCGCGTCGCAACCGGCGCCGTCCGGCCTGCCTGCCGGAACCTACGTCGTGAGTCCGTCGCCGGCCGGATCGCAGGGCGACAAGGGCGGCGCCGCGCCGCCGCCGACCTACCCGGCCATCAGCCTCGGCGTGCTGAGCTACCTGCAGTACGACGCCGAACTGAAAAACCGGAGCGGCTTCAACGCGTTCGACGTGACGCGCGGCTACATCAACATCACGGGCGACCTGATGAAGAACGTGCGCTTCCGCATCACGCCGGACGTGAAGCGTGCGACCGACGGCAGCCTGGCCGGCAGCCTGGTGCTCCGGTTGAAATACGGCTACGCAGAGTTCGACAACATCGGCGTGAAGGCGTCGTGGCTGCGCTTCGGCAGCCATCAGACGCCCTGGCTCGACTTCGAGGAGAGCATCAATCGGTACCGCGTCCAGGGCCAGATGTTTGCCGAGCGCGAGGGCGTCATTCCCGGTTCGGCCGACTTCGGGGCCGGGTACTTCGCGCCGCTGCCCGGCAAGTACGGCGAGATCCAGGCAGGCGTCTACAACGGCGAGGGATACGCGCAGACCGACACCAACAAATACAAGAGCGTGCAGGGCCGCCTGACGATCCGGCCGTTCCCGAACGGCGGTGCCATCCACGGCCTGAGGCTCTCGGCGTTCTACGACCTCGGATCGTACGCCGCCGGCCGGCCGCGTCGCCATGGCATCGTTATGGCGAGTTTCGAGCACACCAATGTCGTGGCAACCGCCCAGTGGCTGTCGGCCACCGAGAGCCCCCTCACGCTGGCGCCGGGCGTCGAGCAGCAGCGGCGCGGCTATTCCACCTTCGTCGAAGTGCGGCAGGGCCTCGAAGGGGTGGCCGGCTTCTTCCGCTACGACCACTTCAACCCGAACATCGCGCTCATCGACGACCAGGACCGGCGCACGATTGCCGGCATCGCCTACTGGCTGAAGTACGAGAAGGTGCGCGTCGGCCTCGTGTTCAACGACGAGGACGTGCGCTACGGCGTGACGGTCGGGAAGCCGAACGAGAACCGGTTGCTGGTGCAGACGCACGTGCAGTTCTAGGGACTGATCCGCGGCTTCGACAGGAGCACTATGAAACGCACAATCATCGTGGCGGCGGCGATTCTCGCGCTCGCCGGGTCGGTTTCGGCACAGACCGCGCTGAACGGCGCCGGTGCAACCTTCCCGTATCCGATCTACTCGAAGTGGTTCGACCAGTACCGCACGCTGCACCCCGACATCCAGATCAACTACCAGTCACTCGGCTCCGGCGCCGGGATTCAGCAGTTGCTGGCGGGCCTCGTCGACTTCGGCGCCAGCGACATGCCGATGCGCGACGAGCAGTTGAAGCAGGCCAAGGGGCCGATCCTGCATTTCCCGACGGTGCTGGGCGCGGTCGTGCCGACTTACAACGTGACCGGCGTCTCGCAGCCGCTGAAGTTCACGCCCGCGGCGCTCGCCGGCATCTTCCTCGGGACCATTACGCGCTGGAACGACCCGGCCATTGCGAGCGCCAACGCGGGCGTGAAGCTGCCCGCCTTTGACATCATCGTGGTGCATCGCTCCGACGGCAGCGGCACGACGTTCGTGTGGACCGACTACCTGTCGAAGGTCAGCCCCGACTGGCGCACGAACGTGGGCAGCAACACGTCGGTGAAGTGGCCCGTCGGATTGGGCGGCAAGGGCAACGAAGGCGTCGCGGCGCTGGTCAAGCAGACGCCGAATGCGATCGGGTACGTCGAGCTCATCTACGCGATCCAGAACGCGCAGCCGTATGGCCTGGTGCAGAACCAGGCAGGCGCGTTCATGAAGGCCGACCTGGCGAGCGTCACGGCGGCCGCCGCGGCCGCGTCGGCGAACATGCCGGCCGATTTTCGCGTGTCGATCACCGACCCGCCCGGAAGCGGCGCGTATCCGATCTCGAGCTTCACCTACCTGCTCGTGCCAGAAGGGTGGGCCGACGCGAAGCGCGGCCAGGTCATCGTCGATTTCCTTCGCTGGATGCTGACCGACGGGCAGAAATTCGCCGCGCCGCTGGCCTACGCGCCCTTGCCCAAGGCCCTGGTACAGAAGGAGATGGAGGCGGCGAAGCAGATTAAGGTCGGGGCGGGGAAGTGAATCGAGGTGCCCTGCTCCGCGATCGAGTTGCGGGGCTCGCCGCCTTCGGCTTCGGCGCGTGCGTCCTGGCGCTGACTGCGCTGCTGGCCGGCCAGCTGTGGGTCACCTCGGCGGCATCGCGGGTGAAGTTCGGCTGGGCGTTCCTGCTGACCGGCACCTGGGATCCGGTGGCGGGCGAGTTCGGCGCCGCGCCGTTCCTCTACGGCACGCTCGTCACCTCCGCCATCGCCCTGCTGATTGCCGTGCCGCTCGGCATCGGCGTGTCGATCTTCCTCGCCGAGCTCGCGCCACCGAAGCTGTCCGATGCGGCCGGCCTGCTGCTCGAGCTGCTCGCGGCCGTGCCCAGCGTCGTCTACGGACTGGTCGGCGTCTCCGTGCTCGTCCCGCTGATGCGCGGCTGGATCGAGCCGGGCCTGCGCACCCTGACGCCGGGCTTTCCGCTGTTCAGCGGTCCCGCCTATGGCGTCGGCTTTCTCACGGCCGGCCTGGTCCTGGCCGTCATGGTCATTCCGTTCATCGTCTCGGTCGGGCGCGAGGTGCTGCTTGCGGTGCCGCGCGAGCAACGGGAGGCGGCGCTCGCGCTCGGCGCGACCCGATGGGAAAGCGTCTGGCGGGTCGTGCTGCCGTACGCGCGCCCGGGCCTGTACGGCGCGATCTTCCTCGCGCTCGGCCGCGCGCTCGGCGAGACGATGGCGGTGACGATGGTCATCGGCAACCGCCCGGAGATCGCGGCGTCGCTCTTCGCGCCCGGGTACAGCATGGCCGCCGTCATCGCCAACGAATTCACCGAAGCGACCGGCGATCTGTACCTGAGCGCGCTGGTCGAAATCGGTCTCGTGCTGTTCGTGCTGACGATGGCCATCAACCTGGCGGCGCGGCTGCTCGTCGTGGCCACCTCGCGCAAGGCGTCCGCCCTATGACGGCCATCACCTTCCGCCGCCGCGTGACCAACATCGTGATGCTCGGCCTGACGGCCGTCGCCACCGTGCTGAGCGTCTCGGTCCTCTTCTTCCTGCTCGGGTTTCTCATCTACAAGGGCGGGTCATCTCTGAGCTGGGCCTTCTTCACCCAGCTGCCGAAGCCGGTCGGCGAAGCCGGCGGCGGGATGGCCAACGCCATCGCCGGCAGCGCGAAACTGCTGATGCTGGCGGCGCTTACCGGGTTGCCGATCGGGTTCCTCTCGGGGCTGTACCTGTCCGAATTCGCGTCCAGGCCGATGGCCTCCGCGGTCCGGTACGCCGCGGACCTGCTGAACGGCGTGCCCTCGATTGTGGTCGGCATCTTCGTCTACACGCTGGTCGTCCTGCGCATGGGGCATTTCTCCGCGCTGGCCGGCGGTCTCGCGCTTGGCGTGATGATGATTCCGATCATGACGCGCAGCACCGAGGAGTTCCTGCGCGCCGTGCCGCGCTCGCTGCGCGATGCGTCGCTGGCGCTCGGCGCGAGCCGCGTCACCACGATTGCGCGCGTCGTCGTGCCGGCCGCCTCGCGCGGCATCCTGACGGCCGCGATGCTGGGCCTGGCGCGCGTGGCGGGGGAGACGGCGCCGTTGCTCTTCACGGCGCTCGGCAACCGCTTCTGGAGCCCGGGATTCAACCAGCCGACCGCCTCGCTCCCGGTGATGATCTACACCTACGCGACCGGCCCGTATGAGGACTGGCACCGCCAGGCGTGGGCGGCGGGCCTCGTGCTGCTCGCCTTCGTGCTGCTGGCCAACGTCGGCGCGCGGCTGCTCCTCGGCAAGCGCGTGCACCTGCCCGGATAAGCGCAGCACCCGCCTGGCGGCTGCCAGGTCACCTCCGATTTGCGCCATTGACGTCTCCGTGCACAAAATGTCCGGACGGTCATCGGGCCGCATCGGTGCGCCGCAAGACGCAGCTCATCAGATTCTGGTACAATCCCCGGCGCCCGTTGCTTGTCGCGGGAAGGGGGACACGTGGCGCGGTTTCGCCTGATTCCGAGGGAAGAGAAGTTCTACGCGGATTTCATCGCCATTACGGACGAGTTGAAGGTGGGCGCCCGCATGCTCGAGGAGATGCTGAGCTCCGATCCGCCCATCTGGGACAAGGCTGAGGAAATCAAGGAACTCGAGCACAAGTGCGATTTCCTGGCGCACGCGATCTACCAGCGACTCCACCGGACGTTCGTCACCCCGATCGACCGGGAGGACATCCATTCGCTGGCGCGGTCGCTCGACGACGTCATGGACAGCATCGACGCGACGGCGGGCTACATCCGGACCTACCGCATCGAGAAAGTGCGGCCTGGCGTCCGCGAACTGGTACACATCATCGGCGATGCGACCTCCTCGTTGTGCCTGGCCATGCAGCGCCTGGAGTCGCGCAAGGACATGGCCGGCCACCTGGTCGAAGTGAACCGCCTCGAGAACGAGGCAGACCGGCTGCACCAGCAGGCCATCAAGGAGCTCTTCGAGGACGAGAAGGATCCGATCACGCTCATCAAGTGGAAGGAAATCCTGGACTATCTTGAAGACACCACCGACCGCTGCGAGGACGTGGCGGACCTGCTCGAGGGTGTCGTCTTGAAGCACGGGTGATCCGCGCGATGCACTCCGACCTGCTCGTCGTCGTCGTCCTCGTGCTCGTCGCCCTCGCCTTCGACTTCATCAACGGCTTCCACGACGCCGCCAACTCGATCGCCACCGTCGTTTCGACGCGCGTGCTGTCGCCGGGCAAGGCGGTCATCTGGGCGGCCTTCTTCAATTTCGCCGCGGCGTTCCTGTTCGGCGTCGCCGTGGCCAGGACGATCGGCGCCGGCATGGTGGACGTCAAGGTCCTCACCTTCACGGTCATCTTCGCCGGACTGTTCGGCGCGATCGCGTGGGATCTCATCACGTGGTACTTCGGCCTGCCGACCAGTTCCTCGCACGCGCTCATCGGCGGCTACGGCGGCGCCGCCATCGCGAAGGCCGGCATGGGCGTCATCATCCCGAGCGGCTGGATCAAGACGCTCGTCTTCATCGTCGTCTCGCCGATGATTGGCCTGGGCGCCGGGCTGGGGTTGATGGTGGCGATCTTCTGGCTGTTCCGCTGGATGCCGCCTGGCCGCGTGGACCAGTGGTTCCGGCGGCTGCAGTTGCTCTCGGCGGCCTTCTTCAGCCTGACCCATGGCGGCAACGACGCGCAGAAGACGATGGGGATCATCGCCGGCGTCCTGCTGACGGGGAAGTACATCGATCACTTCTACATTCCCCTGCCGGTGATCGCCGCGGCCTACCTCGCCATCGCGTGCGGCACGCTCGCCGGGGGATGGCGCATCATCCACACCATGGGATCGAAGATCACCAAGCTGCAGCCGGTGAGCGGGTTCGCGGCCGAGACCGGCGCGGCGATCGCGGTGGGCACCGCCACGCTGTTCGGCATCCCGGTCAGCACGACGCACGCCATCACGGGCGCGATTGTCGGGGTGGGATCGACCAAGCGCCTGTCGGCGGTGCGGTGGGGCGTGGCCAGCCAGATCGTCTGGGCGTGGGTGCTGACCATTCCGGCCGCCGCGGGCCTGGCCGCGGCCATGTTCTACCTGCTCGGCCTGGTTGGCATTCGGTAGGCAGTCGGCCACTACTCACTACCCACGACCCACTACTACCGCAGCGACACGCCCGCCGAGATTACCAGCATCCGCAGGCGCGGCGACTGTTTGATGTGATCGGTATCGCTCCTGGCCACCGGGTTCATCCCATAGAAGCGTACGTCGAAGGTGAAGGCCAGGCGATCGCGCAGGAACCAGCGGCCGCCGCCGCCATAGTTGATCGTCTTGCGGCGCGGGTACACCGTGTCGGTGTCGTCCGGGGTCACGATTTCGAGGCGCGCGGTTCCGAGGCCGCCGCTCAGGTAGCTCCAGCCTGCGGCCGATCCGAAGTTGAACGAAACCTGCGGTGCCACGGCCGAGAAGCGGGCGGTCACGTCCGTGCCGACAGTCGTGCCGTCGCTCTGCGTGATGGGGCTGGCGTGCGCGCGGCTGATGACGCCGCTGACGCCCACGCCGAAGGTGACCGATTTCCACCGGAGTGGATAGACGTGTGCGCCGATGTCCACGCCGAGGCCGAACCCGGGGAGCGTCGTGCCCGTCAGGCCATACGGCTGGGCCAAAACGTCGTCGGAGGGCACCTTCGGCAACGCGCCGCGCAGATCGACGACCCAGCGCGTGATCGGTTGTTCGCTCGGTTCCTGCGCCGCGACAGGCAAGGCGAGCGTGGAGGCGACGAGCGCGAGGAGGAGCGTGCGAGTTGTCATGTCTCGTACCTGGTCGATGTCCCCGCATTATGATGGGATCGCGTCTTTCGAGGAAGGGGATCGATGGAACCAGTCGACTACAGGCGGGCCGAACGCTTTCTCATCCGGCGCGATCCGGTGCTCGGCGCCATTATCAGGCAACACGGCCGGTGCCGCCTGGCCGATGCGCAACACGAGGATCCATTCCGCGCCATCGTCGAGGCCATCGTCTGGCAGCAGCTGTCGGGCAAGGCCGCGGCGGCCATCTTCGGCCGCTTCCTCGGCCTGTTTCCGGACCGCCGGTTCCCGGCGCCCGCGCAGGTCGCGGCGACATCGGACGAGCAACTGCGGTCGATCGGATTCAGTCGCCAGAAGATCGGATACCTGCGCGATCTGTGCGCGAGGCTGGAAACCGGAGCGCTGCCCTTCGAGCGGCTCGACGCCATGACCGACGACGAGGTGATCGAACTGCTGACGCAGGTGAAAGGGATCGGGCGGTGGACGGCCGAGATGGTGCTGATGTTCAAGCTGCAGCGGCCCGACGTCCTGCCGGTGGACGACCTGGGCATCGTCAAGGCGATCCGCGCGGCGTACGGGCTGCGAAAGGACCCGAAGCCCGATCGGATTCGGCAGATCGGGGAGAAGTGGCGGCCCTATCGGTCGGTTGCGTCGTGGTACCTCTGGCAGCGCCGCGACAACGCGCCGTTGAAGGCATGAGGAGAGTAGCCATGGCCGATCCGCTCGACCCGTTGAGAACCGAGTTCGACCAGTGGGCGCGCCAGGGCCGCGGCGAGGGGATGGCCGACGCGCACCGCGCGGTCACCGAGATCATCCTCGACATGATGGACCTGCGACCGGACAGCCGCGCCCTCGATCTCGGCTGCGGCACGGGCTGGGCGACGCGCCTGCTCGCGCGGCGCATGCCGCAGGGATTCGCTGCCGGTCTCGACGTCTCGGGGGAGATGATCCGGCTGGCACGCGCGGACGGCGCCAATCCGCCCAATGTCGAGTTCCAGGTGCTGGACGCGGCGCGCTACCCGTTCCCGGACGGCGGCTTCACGCACTGCCTCTCGATCGAGTCGCTGTACTACCACTCCGATCTCGTGGCCACCTTCGGCGAGGTGCATCGCGTGCTGGCGCCGGGCGGCGCCGGGTACTTCATGGTGAACTTCTTCACGGAAAACCCGTACACGCACCGGTGGGCCGGCCTGATCGACGTCCCGGTGCAGTTGCTGAGCGGCGATGAGTACGGCGAGCTGGCGCGCGCGGGCGGGTTTGCGCGGTGCCGCCACGAGACCATTCCGGATCCGACGCCGGTGCCCGACGAGTACACACCGCGCCATTATGAAAGCCGCGAGGCGATGAAGGCGAGCCGTGCCATCGGATCGCTGCTCGTCGTCGCCGGGAAATAGGAGGTCGGTCACTTCGGCAGACGGCCGAAGATCGCGCGCACGCGGCGGTGAAACCGGTGCGGCCAGGCGGCCGGCTCGCCGAACATCAGGATGCACTGGTGGTGCACCGCGTCTACGCCGTGCTCTTCGCAGAACCGCACGGCCTCTTCGGATTCGCCGCGGTGACTTCGGGCGGCGTCACCACGTCCTCCTCGGGGTCAGGTCTTGATTCCACGGTTTTTTCACGACCTGCCCCCATGCGGCATGTCCGGCGCTTTCGTAATCCGGAAATATGTCGGGGTCAGGTCTTGATTCAACGGTATTTTCACGACCTGCCCCGCGCCGGACGGCAGATCCTCCCAATTCCAGGTGTCGGGTCGTGAAAAAACCGTTGAATCAAGACCTGACCCCATCTCCCAGGACCTGGCCCAGCGCGATGCGGGTGGCAGGTCGTGAAAGAACCGTCAAATCAAGACCTGACCCCAGCGGCGCCAGCGGCGGTGCCGACCCCCGCGGCGGTGCCGCGCAATTTTACGACGGGCGCGTCACGAAAGGCGACGCGCAGCGCGGCGTCCGATTCATAGCGGCGATCGGCAATCACGTGCGCCGGCACCTCGAAGCACACGCGTGCACCGTCGAACGGATCGGGCGAGACGCACAAATCCTCATCCCGTCCGAGCGTGATGCGATAGTCCTTCGCGTCCATCGGATCCGTCCACAGGTTGCAGAAGACCAGCGACAGCAGGTCGCCCAGGTGGAGCAGGTCGTAAGCGCGCTCGAAGGCCGCTTTGTCCGGCCCCGCCTCGGCCCCGCATTCGTGCAGCAGCCCGGCCTGGATCTGTTCCAGCCGGGCGAAGAAGCCCTGCCAGGTCGGATCGCCGCGCCGATGCGCATGAAGCGTCAGTCCGTGCCGCGCGACCAGCGCCGCGGCCAACGGCGACTCGGCCGCGAGCCGTTCAGCGCCTCGCGGCCAGATCTCCTGCTTCACCCCGGGCGGCGTGTCCGCGAAATCGTAGGGGCGCCCGGTCGCCGCGTTCAGCGCCGGCGCGGCATCGACTTCGCGCCACCCGTTGTCGTGCTGTTCGATGGCAAACAGCACCGCCGCCCGCGCCGACGCGGGCTCGACGGTCCCTGTCCTCCAGGCCGAGATGATCGCGGCCGCCAGCCTGGCGTGATCGGGCTGCGTGACGAGGAGCAGCGTGCCGTTGCCCGCCGGCCGGACAATCATGACCGGATCTCACCAGGGACTCGCGCCCTTGCGCTGCCTGCGATTCCACGTTCCAACATTCCACGTTCCCGCGCCGTCAGCGCTTCGTCACGGCGTCCCCCTGCGCTGCTCGTTCTCCGATGAACGCGATTGGCTCACCCTTGCTGATGGCTGGCGTCCCGACCACGTAGAGCACCTCGCCCGCAAACGGTGCGCGCATCTCCGCGATCGTCTTGCCAAAGAAATCCGTGATGTGCCCGATGAGCGTCCCTTCCGCCACCGTGTGTCCGCGCTCGACCGCCGGGTAGAAGATGCCGGTGGCCGGGCTGTCCACGACGAGCGCCCTGCCGAGCCAGATTGGATGCGCCACCGGGTCCGGGCCCGTCGCCTGCATCTTCAGGTACCGCATGACGCCCGCGATGCCGCGCTCGATCCGCGCGATCGACTCCGCGTCGGTCGATCCCAGCCCGCCCGACTCGACCGACATCGCCGGCTTCCCGCGCGTGATGGCCGTGTTCGACAGGTACACGCACGCGTTCGGATCCGTCGGCTGATCCCGATCGATGACGATGTGGTCGATGCCGAACGCGAGCGCCAGCTGGCGGCCGCGCTCGGCGAGGTCCGGCGACGCGCCACTCGTTTCCCAGTAGACGTACGGTCGCAGCGACTCGTTCGCGTCGCCGCAGTGCAGATCGACCAGCGCGTCGGCACGTTCGATCACGTTCGTCGTCAGCGCGTACGCGATGCGTTCGGAGAGCGTGCCGTCCGGCTTGCCGGGAAACACGCGATTGAGGTTCTGGCCGTCGATGGGCGAGTAGTAGATCGTGCGCTTCAGGTACGACGGCATGTTGGCGATGTGCACCATGACGACCGTGCCGGCGAGCGTCTCCGGGTCGATCGTGCCGCGCACGCGTTGCAGGGCGAGGATCGGCGGGTACTCCGCGCCGTGCACACCGGCCGTGAGCGCGAGCACCGGCCCGGGCTTCGCGCCGTTCACGATGGTGAACGGGATCGTGGTGCCCGCGTCGCCGCCCCGCGCGGCGACCACCAACTGCCCGGATGCGATCGTGCCCGGCTGCGCGGTCACGTTTCCAATGGTGAACGGCGCCTGCGCGGACGAGACCGCAGGCATGGCCGCAGTGAGCGCGAGCGCGACGAACATCACTCGTGTGAGCATAGGTTGCGTCCCCAAGTCCCTATTCGTCCCCCAGTCCCCGGTACCTCGCCAGGAAGTACACCGCGACGAGCGCGAGCAGGGAGCCGTTGACGACGAGGGTGGTCGGAGCGGACCAGACGTTGGCGAAGTACCCGGCGGTGAGGCTCCCAAGCGGCATGCCGCCCCGGAAGGCGACCATGAAGATGCTCATCACGCGGCCGCGCATCTCGTTGGGCGCCACCAGCTGCACGAGCGACGTGATGGTGGAGAAGACCGTCATCAGGCACGCGCCGCTGGCGAAGAGGAGCAGGTCGCTCAGCCACAGCGAGCGCGAGAGCGCAAACGCGATGATGAGCAGGCCGAAGACCACCTGCACCAGGAGCGCCATGGCGCCCATCTGCCGGAACCGTCCCAGCCAGGCGACGACCAGCGCGCCCGCGACGGCGCCTGCCCCCGAGAACGCCATCATCCGGCTGTACTCGCCGACGCCCTGGTGAAACACCTTCTGCGTGAACACCGGCAGCAGCGTCAGCAGCGGGGTGCCGAGGAAGGTCGTGGCGAAGGCGAGGGCCGTCAGCGCGAACAGCGCGTGGTGGTGCCGCACGTAGGACAACCCGCCGTGCAGCTGCGTCATCACCCGCTCGGTCGTGATGACCGGCGTGTGCCTGATGCGCAGCGAGAACAGGGCCACGATGACCGCGAGAAACGACAGGCCGTTCAGCGTGAAGCAGGAGACCATGCCGAGCGTCGCGAGCGCGACGCCCGCCAGCAGGGGGCCGATGACGCGCGCCAGGTTGAACTGGATCGAATTGAGCGCGATCGCGTTCGGCAGGTCCTTCTTGTCCACCAGTGACGGGACGAGCGACTGGTAGGCGGGGCCGCCGAAGGCCTGGGCGCAGCCGGTGAAGAACGACAGGGTCAGGATCTGCCAGATGTGCACGACCTGGAAATAGACGAGCGCCGCCAGCGTGAACGCCGTCGCCATCTGCACGTACTGGGATCCGAGCAGCAGGTGCCGCCGGTCGCGGCGGTCGGCGACGACGCCGCCAATCAGCGTGAACAGCATGATCGGCAGCTGCGACAGGAAGGCGTCGAGGCCCAGGAAGAATGCCGACCCGGTGAGGCTGAGGACCAGCCAGTTCTCGGCGACGCTCTGCATCCAGGTGCCGATGCTCGACGTGCAGGCGCCAACCCAGAGCACCCGGAAATCGCGGTACCCGAAGGCGGCGGCGAGACGTCGGATCGCCTGGTGGGGGAGGACGCCGGCCGAACTGTCGGCGCCGGTGGTGTTGAGCGGTTCGGCCAAGGGGATCAACCTGCCCGGGTTGGCGGTCGCACACTGTAGAGACGCACCATCTTAGCACGCGGCCCGCTATTGCCTTCCCATGGGCGCCGTGCGCATGTTCCGCAAGGCCCCCGGCTTCACCGCGGTCGCCGTGCTGACGCTCGGCCTGGGCATCGGCGCCAACGCGGCGATCTTCAGCGTCGTCAATGCCGTGCTGCTCCGGCCGTTGCCGTTTCCGCAAGCCGGCCGGCTGGTGTTGATCTTCGCGACGGACCTGCACAGCGGGGTTGCCGACGACGTCGCCTCGTATCCGGATTTCGAAGACTGGAAGGCGAGCAGCACGAGCTTCGACGGGACGGCAGCCTTCACCACGCGCGGCGCCACGCTGGTGGGCGGCGGCCAGGCGGAACTGGTGCCGGCAATCCAGGCCACGGCGGGCTTCTTCGCGACGCTCGGCGTGTCGCCGATCATCGGCCGCACGTTCCGACTCGACGAGCAGGTCTCCGGGGGCCCACATCGTCGTGCTCAGCCACGGCGCCTGGAAACGCTACTTCGCGGGCCGGGACGACATCGTCGGCCAGACGCTGCGCGTCAACGAGCAACCGTACACCGTGGTCGGCGTGATGCCGCCTGGCTTGACGTGCTCCCTTGGGCAGCCGGAGCAGATCTACACGCCGCTGGCGCGGGACCCGAACAGGGGGCACGGCTTCCTGCGGGTCCTCGGGCGGCTGCGATCGGGCGCCTCGATTGGCGCGGCGCAGTCGGAGATGAGCGTGATCGCGCGGCGGATCGCGGCCCAGTATCCCAAATCCAACCGCGACACCGGCGCGAACGTGGTACCGCTGGTGGACGGCATGGTCGGCAAGGTCAAGGCCGGCCTGTTGATCTTGCTCGGCGTCGTGACGCTGGTGCTGCTCATCGCGTGCACCAACGTGGCCAACCTGATGCTGGCCCGCAGCGCGGCGCGCCAGCGGGAACTGGCGGTACGCGCGGCGCTCGGCGCCGGGCGCGCGCGGCTGATCCAGCAACTGCTGACCGAAAGCGCGGTGCTCGGCCTGGCCGGCGGGGCGCTGGGCCTGTGTCTCGCAAGCTGGACGGCGTCGTTCCTGGCCGCAGTGCTCGCGAGCAACTTCCCGATCCCCCGGATCGAAACGACTCGCACCGATGCCTGGGTGCTGGGTTTCACGCTCGTCGTGTCGCTCGCGACGGCGATGGTGTTCGGCACCCTGCACGCCGTGGGTGCCGCGCCGCCCGATCTGCAGGAAGGCCTGCGCGAATCCGGCCGGTCGGCCACGTGAGGCGTGCGCGGGCGGCGCACCCGCGCGTCCTGGTGATCTTGGAAACGGCGCTGATGCCGGACGCGCATCCCAATGACCCGGTGACGCTCGCAGAGGTCGCGGCGTTGTTGATCGGGGTTGCGCTGGTGGCGAGTTACGTGCCCGCGCGCCGGGGCTCGCGGGTCGATCCGCTGGCCGCCGTGCGCCACGAGTAGGGCGTCGGTGCGGGGTTGCGTGCCTGCGCCCGGCGCGGCGCCTGCCTCATGCCCCGCCGGCCGCACAACATGCTACTGTGTGCCCGCACACCTGTCTTGTGAGGGCACATGAGAACCACACGCCCGCTCGCCTGGTTGCCGGCCATCATCGTCGCGGTCATGTCAGGGGTCGTCCTCGCCGGCGGCGGTCCTGGTGCCGCTTTGCAGAAGCCCGCGCCGCAGCGCGCGTCCCTGCCTCTCGGCGTGGCGCCGATTCAGAACCCGTCGTTTGAAACCGTCGATGGCACGGCGCCGGCCGGCTGGAAGACCGCGCGGTTCTCGGGACCGGCGGCCGAGGCCACCCTCGACGGCGTTGCGCACACCGGGCTGCACAGCGCGCGCATCACGGCCCGCGAACCGGTGGACTTCGCCTGGACGACGGTGGTCGCCGTCAGGCCGTACTCGAAGTACCGGCTGAGCGCGTGGATCAAGACCGACAACGTGCAGGCGGGCACCGGGACCGGAGCGCTGCTCGACATCCACAACATGCAGCCACCGCAGAAGACCAACGCGGTGAGGGGCACGAACGACTGGACGCCGGTTGAACTCACCTTCGACAGCAACGGCAACGACGCGGTGCAGGTGAACTGCCTGCTGGGCGGATGGGGACGCTCAACTGGGACCGCGTGGTTCGACGACGTGAAGCTCGAACTGTTGGCGACGCGCGAGCTGAAGCCGCAGGCCACCGTCGATGCGGCCCGCCGGCGCGCGCCGTTGTCGAAGTACATCTACGGGCAGTTCATCGAGCACCTGGGACGCTGCATCTACGGCGGCATCTGGGCCGAAATGCTCGACGACCGGAAGTTCTACTACGCCGTCGGCGCGAAGGAATCGCCCTGGAAGCCGGCCGGCGATGCCGCGGCCGTGCTGATGAACCCGATCGAGGCGTTCGTCGGCACGCAGGCGCCGGAGATTCGGCTGCGCGGCGAAGGCAAGGCCGGCGGCATCGCGCAGGAGGGGCTTGGCCTCGTCGCTGGCAAGACTTACACCGGCCGCATCGTCCTGGCGGGAAGCCCGGATGCGGCGCCGATTCTCGTCTCCCTCGTGTGGGGCGACGGGCCCGGCGATCGCGAGACGCTGGCGGTCAAGACGATTGAACACGGCTACCGCACTTACGGGCTGTCGTTCACGTCGAAGGCCGACACCGAGCGGGGCCGGCTGGAAATTCTCAGCGCCGGTCGCGGCGCGTTTCGCGTCGGCACCGTCTCGCTGATGCCCGGCGACAACGTGCAGGGCTTCCGCGCCGACACGCTGCAGCTGCTGCGCGAACTGAACGCGCCCGTGTACCGCTGGCCGGGAGGGAACTTCGTCAGCGGCTACAAGTGGACGGATGGCATCGGCGACCGTGACCGTCGGCCGCCGCGCAAGAACCCGGCGTGGCAGGGCGTCGAGCACAACGACGTCGGCATCCACGAGTTCATGGCGCTTTGCGAGCTTCTCGGTGCCGAGCCCTACATCGCGGTGAACGCCGGGTTCGGCGACGCCGCGACGGCGGCCGACGAAGTGGACTACGTGAACGGCGCGGCGTCTACGCCGATGGGCCGGCTGCGGGCGGCCAACGGCCACGAGCAGCCATTCGGCTGCAAGTGGTGGTCGATCGGCAACGAGATGTACGGCAACTGGCAGCTCGGTCACATGCCGGCGGCCGACTACGTCGGCAAGCACCTCGAGATGGCGAAGGCGATGAAGGCCAGAGACGCGTCCATCCGGCTCGTCGGCGTCGGCGAGGTGGGAAAGTGGGACGAGACGATGCTGGCCGGCGCCGCCAGGCAGATGGATCTCGTGAGCGAGCACTTCTACTGCGGCGAAGCGCCCGGTCTGATGGGCCACGTCGCCCAGGTCCCTGCGCAGATCCGCCGCATCGCCGACGCGGTCCGCACGTACCGGCAGACGATCCCCGCGCTCGCGGGCCAGGACCTGCGCATCGCCATGGACGAGTGGAACTATTGGTACGGACCGCACCTGTACGGCGAGCTGGGCACGCGCTATTTTCTGAAGGATGCGCTGGGCATCGCGGCCGGCTTCAACGAGTACGCGCGCCAGAGCGACATCATCTTCATGGCCAACTACGCGCAGACGGTGAACGTCATCGGCGCGATCAAGACGACGAAGACCGCCGCGGCGCTCGACGCGACGGGCGTCGTCCTGAAGCTCTATCGCCAGCACTTCGGGGCGATCCCCGTCGAGGTGCGCGGCGCGCCCGAGCCGCTCGATGTGGCGGCCGCGTGGACGGAGGACGGCACGGCGCTGGTCCTGTCGATCGTGAACCCGACCGCCGACGCGCAGACGCTGGCGCTGGACTTCGCCGGGCCGCGCGTGCCGGCCACCGGCCACCTGTGGCGCATCGCGGGCACCGACCCGAAGGCCTTCAACGAGCCCGGCAAGCCGCCATCTGTCACGGTTCAGGAGACCGTGGCTGCGCCGCTCTCGAAGGCGTGGATCGTGCCGGCGATGAGCATCTCGCTGGTGGAACTGACGCTCAAGGCGGAAGGCGGAAGGCGGAAGGCGGTAGGCGGCTTCAGTCCATCAGTGCGGGGACAGCGTCTAAACAACCCATGAGCGTATATCGCACCGCTATCGTCATCGCTGCCCTCACCGCCGGCCTCGCGGTTGCGCATCCGCCGGCGCCAGGAAGCCCCCTGCTGTTCGCGCAGGCTTCGGTGCCGACGCCGCAAGCCGGGGCGTCGGCCGGGGCGCGCGCCGCCCAGTACCTCTCGCGCCTGGCGGCGTTCGGCTTTTCGGGGGCGGTGCTCGTGGCGCAGGACGGCAAGGTGGTGCTCGAGCAAGGCTACGGCCTGGCCAATCGCGCGCGAGGCGTCCCGTACACGCCGGGCACGGTCTCGACGATCGGCTCGATCACGAAGATGTTCACGGCGGCCGCGATCCTGAAGCTCGAGATGCAGGGGCGGCTGCACGTCGAGGATCCGATCGCGAAATACCTGCCCGAGGTGCCGCCTGACAAAACCACCATCACCATCCACGAGTTGCTCACGCACACCGGCGGCCTGCGCGCCGACTACGGTGGCCGAGATTCCGATCCGATCGGCCGCGACGACCTCGTAAAGCTCGTGCTGACGACGCCGCTCCTGTCGGCGCCCGGGTCCCGCCACGTGTACTCGAACGAGGGTTACAGCCTGCTTGGCGCCATCGTGGAGCGTGTGTCGGGCCAGTCCTACGAACAGTACCTGCGCGAAAACATCTTCACACCCGCGGGCATGAATGACACGGGATACGTCCTTCCGCGCTGGAGCCCGGACCGAGTCGCGCACGGCTACACCGAGGACGGCGACTGGGGGACGATGCCGGAGAAGGGCTGGCGCGAGGACGGCCCAGGCTGGTACCTGAAGGCGAATGGCGGACTGCATTCCACTGTGGGCGATCTGTACAGATGGCACCTGGCGCTTCAGGGCGACACGGTCCTGTCGGCGGCCGCGCGCGAGAAGTACACGAAACCATACGTCGCCGAAGGGCCGCTGGCGCAGTCGTTCTACGCCTATGGGTGGGCCGTCTTCGCGACTCCCCGGAAGACGACGCTCGTTGCGCACAACGGCGGCAACGGCGTGTTCGCCGCCGACTTTCGCCGCTACATCGACGAGAAGACCGTCGTCATCGCGATGTCGAACGGAGAAATGCCGGCCATCGATGTGACGCCAACGCTCGAGGCGGTCATCTTCGGGCAGCCGTTTGCCATGCCTCCGGCAGTCGCGCCACTGTCGCCGGAGCCGGCCGCAACCACACTCGCGCGGTTGGCAGGAACATACCAGCTGGCGGCACCAGCGATCAGTGGGACTACAGCCATCAGCGGTGGGACGTCCGGGCTTCAGCCCGGGAGCATCACCGTGACGGTCGACGGCACGGCGCTGCTTCTCGCGAGCACCGATCCCCGCGCCTTTGCCCTGCTCAATTTCCTTGATCCGCCCGGCGATGCGCGGTTCTCGGACCTCGAGGCGCGATCGCGGACGATCATCGAGGCCGGGGCGCGCGGCGATTTCAATGCCGTCCGCCAGGCGATGGGGACCGACCGGCCGGTTGAACGCATCGCGCAGAACCAGGGCGCGATGTGGAAGGATCGGCGGGGACGGATCGGCGAGTTTCGTGGCGTTGAAATCGCGGGCAGCGGGCGAGGCCCGGCCGGGCGCATCGTCTACGTGCGCATCGCCGGCGAGCGGGGCAGCGAGTTCGTGCAGTTCGGCTGGGAGGCCGGCGAGATGATGATGATGCGCCCGCTCGACGCGCTGCCGCAGGCGCGACTATTGCCAGGCGCGCCGGCAACGTCCGGGTCCTCCACGGCGCGCGTCCTCGAGTTTGTCGGCTTTCGCCTGCCCGGGAAAATCGTCCGGGCGCGGTTCGACCTCGGCTCCGACCTCACGCCGGTGGCCGTCACGCTTGCCGCCGCAGGTGGCGACACGCTGCGCGCCGAGCGGAAGTAAGCGCCCTCAGATCGCTTCTCGGATCATTTCGACGTGACGTATTTCTGCGGCTCGCGCGCGAAGCTCTTCTGGCAGGTGTCCGAGCAGAAATAGTAGGTCTCGCCGCCGTAGGTCGCGAGCCGCCCCGCCGCCTTTGCCTTTTCCTGGTCGATCTCCATCCCGCAGACCGGGTCACGGACCGGCGCGGCGATGCCCATCGCCGCGGTCCTCATCCGGCTTTCGGAATCGAGCATGAAGGTGCCCGACAGCACGATGCGGTCGCTCACGCTCAGGCCCTTGACGACTTCTACCCGATCGTCGAAGCGCCATCCGGTTTCGACCGGACGCGGCTCGAAGTAGCCGTTGCCCCGATCGATGAAGACGGTCTTGCGCGTGCCCGAGTCCACGACGGCGTCGACCGGGACCGTGATCGCGGCGGGCAGCGCGACCGGGATCTCGGCATCGACGAACATGCCGGGCCTGAGCGCATGGTCGGCGTTCTCGGCCTCGACGCGGATCTTCATGGTCCGGGAATCGGCGTCGAATTGCGGCAGCGCGCGGCTGACGCGGGCCTCGATCGCCCGCGAAGGCGCCGACGGCCGCGAGACGCGCACCTGTGTGCCGGGGCGGATATCCGGGCTGTCGTTCTCGAAGACATCCACCAGGATCCAGACGCGGCCGAGGTCCGCGATCCGGTACAGCTCGGTCGCGCGGTCGAACCGCTGTTGCGGCGACACGTCGCGGGCGAGGATGTAGCCGGTGACGGGCGCGCGGGCCTGGATCTCGGCCATCGGTTTGCGCGCCTTCGCAAGCTCCGCGATCTGGGTCTCGCTCATGCCCAGTCGGACCAGCGCGTCGACGGCGTTCTGCAAACCCAACTGGGCCTGCTCGCTGGACAGCCCGGTCTTCGCGGCGCCGGCCCCGACGTCGAGCGCGTAGAGATACGCCTGCTCGGTTTTCAGGTAGTCGTTGTCGCGCGGCAGGAACGAGAGCAGCAGCGCGTTCTTCTCGACGATGCCGCCGGTGGCGTACTCGTCGGACATGCGCGTGACGATCCCTTCGAGCGGCGCGAACAGGCGATACAGGCGATTCTCGTCCACGGCGACGCGCCCGACGGTCCGGATCGTGCGCGCGATCGGCCGCGCGTCCACCGTGCCGGTCCGCACGCCAATCAGCTGTCGCTTCTCGTCGGAGACCTTGATGCCTGCCGGTGTCGCCCCCGGGCCGAGTGCCCCGGACGGATCATCGGCGTACACCGGCTCGAGCGGCATGCCGCAGTCGGGCGCGATCCCCGGCTTGTCCGATTTGTACGACGGGTGCATCGGGTCGACCCAGTAGAGGACCTTGCGGGCCTGCGCCTGCGGGCCGTTGCCGGGCGCCTTCCAGGTGACCCAGACGCCGGCGACGAACGCGCCGGCCACCATCGCGACGACGAGCGCCAGATACAGGAATTTCTTCATCAAGAGACCGTCAGAAAAGAGATGAGGGCGTGAGGCCCGTCTTGCACGCCGAGTTTATCGGGCCAGCGGGGCGGTTGTCACGTCAGGTATGCCGGGTTGTTTCGCTTCTTGATCGCCTCGGGACATTGCGCTATAGTCTCTGGAGCGAATAAAAAGCGAAATACACATAAGCCCTTAAGCCCTAAGCCTTAAGTCTTAAGCCTTTTCTGGAGCAGCCCATGGCGACGGTGGCGCGGGCGGAAATCGAAGCGCTTCTTCGGGCTCGCAAGCTGGACACGACGCTCACCTCGACACGGCCGGTCGAAACGTCCGGGGGCCCGGCCGCGCCGGGCGATGCGGCGGATGAGCAGTATGTCGTGGCGACGGGCATTGCCGCCCTCGACGACCGGTTGGGCGGCGGACTGGCGCGCGGGCAGATGTCGGAGATTGTCGGACCGCGATCGTCCGGCCGGACGGCGGTGGTCCTCTCGGCGCTGGCCGGCGCGGCGTCGCGGGGCGAACTGGTCGCGCTCGTCGATACCTTCGACACGTTCGATCCGTCTTCGGCCCGCGCGTGCGGCCTGGACCTGACCCGCCTGCTGTGGGTGCGCGGGCGGCGGTCGGATACACGTGTCGAAGGGCGGACCTCGGACGACGCCCATGTACAGAGCATCGACCGTGCGCTCAAGGCCTTCAACCTGATCCTGCAAGCCGGTGGCTTCGGCCTCGTCGTCCTCGATCTCGCCGACGCGTTGCCCTGGGCGATCCGGCGCCTGCCGTTCACCACGTGGTTTCGCCTGCAGCGGCCGATCGAAGGCAGTGCGACGGCGTGCGTGCTCCTGGCGAGCGAGCCGGTCGCGCGCAGTGCCGGGGGCGTCACGATCGCGCTTCGACGCGTCACGGCTGCGGACGGGCGGCCGTTGCCGTCCGCGCACTGCGGCGGCCTTGCGCAGGCGCCACGCGATGTCGTGCATTCGACGGGCTGGACATCGCTGTTTCTCGGGTTCGAGGTCGAGGCGCGCCTCGCCCGCGCGCGCGGCGCCGCCGAGGCGTGCACGTTCGAATGCCGGGCGACGCCGGCTTGCCTGCCATAGCTCGCCGAAGGCGTGCGAAGGCCGGACTCCGCCCGCCTTCGCTGGCATGGGTCGCGAGCCAGCTACGGCGAGGCAAGGACTTCGGACTTCGGACCTCGGACGACGAGATCACCCATGTTCGCCTGTCTCTACATTCCACCGCTCGCCGGGTCACGCGGGCTCCAGTCGAGTGGGGTCCGGCTTCAGCCGGATTTGATCGCCGGACTCCGGCCGTCGGACGACGATCGCGCGTATCGATCGGATCTCGAGCGTGCAAGTCGCGGCGACCTCGCCGCGCTGGCGCGCGAGTTCTCGCCGCGCGTCGAAGTGCACGGTCCCGGCCTCGTCACGCTCGACGCGCATGGCCTGGAACGCCTGTTTGGCGACGCGAACCACCTGGGCGAGGAACTGCGCCGCGCGGCCGCGGATCGCGGGCTGCACGTGCGCATCGCGATTGCCTCCACCCGCACGGTGGCCTGGCTGCTGGCGCATGCCCGCGCCGGGCTGATCGTCGTCGCACCGGACGCGGCCCCGGCGTGGGTGTCGCCGCTGCCGCTGCGCGTGCTCGAGCAGTTGGCCGCAAGCGGCCTGGGGCCGGCGGGGGCCGGGCGGCCGCGGGCCGGCGGGCCGTCTGCGGCCGCCGCGGCACGGCATGCCAGCGAGGGCGTGCAGCAGGTCGCGTCGCTCGTCGCGCTCTTGAAGCGCTGGGGGCTGGCCACGCTCGGCGACTTCGGCCGGCTGCCGCCGCTCGACTTATCCGCGCGGCTCGGCCAGCAGGGGCTCGCGTGGCAGCAGGTCGCGCGCGGCGAGGAGATGACGCCGCTCGTGCCCGACACGCCCGAGGAGCGTTTCGAGGAAACGCTCGAACTCGAGTGGCCCATCGAAGGGCTGCAGCCGCTGTCGTTCGTCTTCGGCCGCGTGTTCGACGCGCTGTCGGCGCACCTGCACGACCGCGATCGCGCCGCGGCCGTGCTGCACATCCACCTGCAGCTCGTGACCCGCGCGGTCGAACGCCGCAGCCTGCAACTGCCGGCGCCGACCAGTGACGCGCGCGTGCTGCGCACGCTGGCGCTGCTCAACCTCGAGGCGCATCCCGTTGGCGCCGGCATCGATCGCGTCACGGTCGTCGCCGACCCCGTGCCCGGCCGCGTCATCCAGTGCTCGCTGCTCACGCGGGCGCTGCCGCTGCCCGAGCAGCTGTCGACGCTGCTCGCGCGGCTCGGGGCGGTCATGGGCGACGGGCGCTGCGGCGCGGCCACGCTCGTCGATTCGCACCGGCCCGGCGCCTTCGCGATGCAGCCCTTTTCAGCCGATTGGCACAAGGCCGCCGTTTCGCCGCAGGGCGGACTCCGGACTCCGGACCCCGGACTTCGGACGACAAGCGTCGCTGTCGCCCTTCGGCGCTTTCGCATCCCGATTGCCGCGTCCGTGGCCGTGAAGGATGGCCGGCCGGCGCGCGTCGTTCCCGCCAGCCAGGCCCTTCGCGGCGGCGGCGTCGAGGCGTGCGTCGGGCCGTGGCGCACCTCCGGCGAGTGGTGGCGCGTGGCGGACGCGCGCCTGCAGCTGGACGCGACCAACAATCCCGGACTCCGGACTCCAGACTCCGGACCCCGGACGATCGGTTGGAACCGCGACGAATGGGACGTGAATCTCGCCGACGGTGGCGTGTACCGGATCTATCGCGACCGCGATCGCGACCGGTGGTTCGTGGATGGAGTGATCGACTAGCACCGCCACGTTCGCACGCGGCACGTCGCACCGCACATCCGCACGCGGCACAGCACGCAGCACGTCGCACCGCACATCGCACATTGCACGTCGCACATCGCACTGTTATGGCGTACATCGAACTCCACGCCGCCTCCGCCTTCAGTTTCCTCGAGGGCGCCTCGCTGCCCGAGGTCCTGGTGGATCGCGCGGCGGAGCTTGGCTACCGGGCGCTCGCGCTCGTCGATCGCGACGGCGTCTACGGCATCCCGCGCTTCCACAAGGCGGCGCTCGCCGCGGGCATCCGGCCCATCGTCGGGGCGGAACTGACGATCGATGGGGCAGCACCCAGCACCGAGCACCCAGCACCCAGCACTCAGTACCAAGCACCCGGCACCGAGCACCGCACCCCGCACCCGGCACCGAGCACTCAGCACCCAGCACCCAGCACTCAGCCCTGGCGCCTGCCCGTCCTCGTGGAATCGCCGCAGGGCTACCAGCATCTCTGCCGTCTCATTACGCAGATGAAGCTGCGATCGCCCAAAGGCGAGGGCGCGCTCGCCCTGGACGAGTTCCAGGGGCACAGCGGCGGCCTGGTGGCGCTCGTCGGCCGCGAAGCGCTGGTCGCGTCACGCCACGGCGTGGGCGGCCTCGTCCAGCGGCTCGTCGAGGTCTTCGGCCGGGAGAACGTGTACGTCGAGCTGCAGCGCCACCTGCAGCGCGACGAGGAGGCCGACAACCAGGCGCTCATCTCGCTGGCTTCCGCGTTCCACGTGCCGCTCGTCGCGACCAACGGCGTGCGGTTCGCCGCGCCCCGCGACCGGCCGCTGTTCGACGTGTTGACCTGCGTGCGGCACAAGACGGATCTCGCGCACGCCGGCCGGCGCCTGGTCGCGAACGCGGAGCGGTCGCTCAAGCCGCCAGGCGACATGGCCGACCTGTTTCGCGATCATCCTGCGGCGCTTGCCGCCGCCGAGACGCTCGCCGAGCGCCTCCAGTACACGATGGCGGATCTCGGCTACCGCTTTCCCGAATACCCGGTGCCGCCGGGCGAGACGATGAATTCGTTTTTGCGGAAGATCGTGGACGTGGGCGCGCGCGAGCGCTACCGGCCGTATCACGATCGGGCGCGGGCGCAGATGGCGCGCGAGCTCGATCTCATCGAGAAGCTCGGCCTCGCCGGCTATTTCCTGATCGTGTGGGACATCGTCAATTTCTGCCGGCAGCAGTCGATTCTCGCGCAGGGCCGCGGCTCGGCGGCCAACAGCGCCGTCTGTTACAGCCTCGGCATTACCGCGGTCGATCCGGTCGGCATGGACCTGCTGTTCGAGCGGTTCCTGTCGGAGGAGCGCGGCGAGTGGCCGGACATCGACCTCGATCTGCCGAGCGGCGACCGCCGCGAGCGCGTCATCCAGCACGTCTACGAAAAGTATGGCCGGCTCGGCGCGGCGATGACGGCCAACGTCATCACGTACCGCGGGCGGAGCGCGGCGCGCGAGGTGGGGAAGGCCCTCGGCCTCGAGCCGGAGCAGATCGACCGGCTCGCGAAGGTGATCAACCACTTCGAGTTCCGTGATCCGGACGAGAGCCTCGCGCGGTACCTGGAGACCGTCGGCCTCGATCGCGATCACCCGCGCATCCGGATGTTCGGCGAGCTGTGGCAGGCCGTCCAGGATCTGCCGCGGCATCTCGGCCAGCACTCGGGCGGGATGGTCATCTGCCAGGGGCATCTCGACGCCGTCGTCCCCCTCGAGAACGCCAGCATGCCCGGCCGCGTCGTCGTGCAATGGGACAAGGACGACTGCGCCGACATGGGCATCGTGAAGATCGATCTGCTCGGCCTCGGCATGATGGCGGTGCTGCAGGATTCGCTGGAAATCATCAACGATAGGGAAGCTAAGACAGGTGGGGCAGGTAGGGGGGCTGGGGACGATACCCACCAGCCTTACCAGCCTCACCCACCCTACCAGCCCCGGCGTCTCGAGTTATGGAACATGCCCCCGGACGATCCCGAGGTGTACCGCCTGCTGCAGCAGGCCGACACGATGGGCGTCTTCCAGGTGGAATCGCGCGCGCAGATGGCCACGCTGCCGCGGCTCAAGCCGGCGCGCTTCTACGACATCGTCGTCGAGGTGGCCATCATCCGGCCCGGGCCGATCGTCGGGCAGATGGTGCATCCGTATCTGAATCGCCGGGCCGGCCGCGAGCCGGTCGTCTACCCGCACCCGTCGCTCGAACCGATCCTCGAGCGCACGCTCGGCGTGCCGCTGTTCCAGGAGCAGTTGCTGCGGCTGGCGATGACGGCGGCGGGCTTCACCGGCGGCCAGGCCGAGGAACTGCGCCGCGCGTTCGGCTTCAAGCGATCCGAGCGGCGCATGCAGCAGATCGAGGTGCAGCTGCGCGAGGGCATGGCGCGCAAGGGCATCACGGGGCAGGCCTGCGAGGACATCATCAAGTCGATCACCTCGTTCGCGCTCTATGGCTTTCCCGAATCGCACGCGGCCAGCTTCGCGCTGCTCGTCTACGCGAGCGCGTACCTGAAGGCGCATTTTCCCGCGGCGTTCACCGCCGGCCTGCTGAACAACCAACCGATGGGGTTCTATCATCCGGCCACGCTCGTCAAGGACGCGCAGCGCCGCGGCGTCCGCTTCGCGCCGGTCGACGTGCAGCGATCCGACTGGCTGTGCACGATCGAGGCGGACGGCGCCGTGCGTCTCGGGCTGTGCTACGTGAACGGGCTCCGCCGCGAGGTGGGACAGGCGATAGCATCTGCGTCCGGTGTCCGGAGTCCGGTGTCCGGCGTCGGGCATCTCGCACCGGGCTCGTCGGGCGACTCCGGACTTCGGACTTCGGACTCCGGACGGACAGGGGTGCGCCCTGGGCCTCCAGTCTGGGCGCACCGGTGTCCCAAGTGCGGCTGCGACGACCAGTCGCTCCTCGAATCGTCTGTCGACGGCCCCGTCACGACGTTCTTCTGCAACACCTGCGCGCACGACTGGAAGGCCGGCGTGCGGAATGGCCGCTACGCGTCGATTGACGATCTCATCGCGCGGACCGGCGTGAACCGCGAGGAGGTCGCCACGCTGGCCGAGATCGGCGCGCTGAACGCGTTCGGCTTCAATCGCCGCGAAGCGCTCTGGCAGGTGGAACGCGCCATTCGCCCCGCCGGCGAGTTGTTCGAGGACGAGGCTGTTGGGGCGAGTGGGGAAGGTGAGGCTGGCGGGGCGGGTGGGCGACTCCGGACTCCGGACTCCGGACTCCGACCTTCGGACATCGGACGTCGGACTTCGGACGACGCGTG